>NZ_CP009632.1:624183-1248367 GCF_000959445.1 Burkholderia vietnamiensis LMG 10929
CAAGATCGAACAGACGCTGTTCGTCATCACCCGTCCGCATCCGGACGCCAATGTCGAAAGCGTTATCAGTGCCATCAAGGGTGTGGCATCGAAGGCGCTGACGCACTAAGCATCAAGCGTGTCCGACGTATGCCGCCCCGTGAGCGGACACTTGGGCGGCATGTCGGACACCAGCCTGGCCGATTGGCAGCAGCCGGCGCGCTGCATCATGGCGGCAATCGCCGGACGGGGCCCAATCGGGGGCTACCGTGTCGTGCTTACCACGCGCCGTCTTGTTTCAGGTCACGTCGATTCGTCGGCTCTTGAAGCTCACGGTCTCCTTGAAGTCCTGCACGTCACCCACCCGGCGCAGGTTGGCCCACGTCCCCTTGTAGTACGGCACGACGTTGCGGTCGGTCCAAGGGGTCGTCACGTTGCCCATGATGCCGTTGAAATGCCCGAACTGCATGAAGGTCTGGCCGCGTTTGATCGACGGCTCGAGGTAGGCCATCGCGTAGGTCGAACCATAGTCGTTGAAGACCTCGACGACATCGCCGGACGTGATGCCGAGCGAGTGCGCGTCGTCCGGGTTGAGCTCGAGAAAAGCCATCGGTACGCGTTCGCGCACGAACTCGTTGTACTGGTCGTGGTAAAGCGTCTGCCAGACTTCGTTGACGCGGCCGTTGTTGATCCAGAACCGGTACTTCGCCTTCTGATCGGCAACCGGCTTCGGCAAGCCGGTCCATTTGGCCGGCTTGAACTGGGCCTTGCCGTCAGCCGTGTCGAATTTGCCGTCCGTGTAGAGCATTTCGGTGCCGATCAGCTTGCCGCCTTCGTACGCCTTGGCCGGCAATTGCACGCCGTTGTTGCCCATCGCGCGAAGCCGCGCGTAGGTGACCAGGTTGCCCGTCTTGCCGCCCTGACTGTCGATCGGCGCAACGCCCGCTTGCCCAGCCTGCCGGAAGCCGTCGTTGAACGCGTCTTCCTCGGTTTTCCAGTCGAAGCCGCCGAAGCGCACAGCCATATCGTGCTTGCCCTCGGCCTCGTACATTTGCTTGAGCGTGTTCGCGATCGCCGCCGCAATCAGGCAATCCGGCATCGCAGATCCGGGCGGATCCATGAAGCGCTCCGAGAGACGCATGCGCCGCTCGCCGTTCATTGAGGTGAGGTTCATTTCGCCCGGATGTGCCGCCGGCAGCATCAGGTGGGCGGCTTCGGCAAGCTTGGTCGGATAGAGATTGATGTTGGTGACGAACAGCCCGCCCTTGTTCTTCACCGCGTCATACGCGACATCGACGAGCTGCGCGGTCGATGCGCCGCGCTCGCGCGCCATCGCTTCCCGCACGATGCCGGCGCGATGCAGGATGACTGCACGGTGCTCCTCTGCGTTCAAGGTCGTCTGGAACGGATTCGCTCCCCACGCGGTGTACATCATCCCTTTGCCGTGAATGATCTCCTGATCGACATAGATCTTGGTGTTCCCGGGATAGGGTGGGCGTGTATAGCCTTCCTGATGCCCGCCCATTCGCACGACCCCGGTACCGCGCCGGCCCACGTTATGCGTTGCCAGCACGACGTCGACCAGCGCGGACTGGATCAGGTAATTGTCGTTGCCCCAGATGATGCCTTTCTCGTACGCGTGCATGGCCCGCGGCCGATGCCCAGACGCCTTCGGCTTATAGGCCCAGTCGGCCGCCTGCTTCAGCCGCTCGACCGGCACGCCGGTGATGCGGCTGGTCTCGTCCAGCGACAGGCGATTGATCCGCACTGCATCGTCGAACCCGTTCGTGTACGTCGCGATGAAAGTCTTGTCGTGCCAACCCTGATCGACCACGTAGGTCAGCAGGCCGTCGAACAGTGCGATATCGGTGCCGGGCTCGATGTCCAGATGCAGGACGTTCTGCTTGCCGGCGATGTGCTCGGCGATCGCGACCGTGGTGGTGCGGCGAGGGTCGACGAAGATGATCTTGGCCGCCTCGATGCTCTCGCCGGGGAAATGCTGCTTGCGCTTGTCGATCGTCTGCCCTTGCAGGTTAGGCATCCAGTGAGCGAGGAAATAGTTGGTCTGCGTTTCGTACGAATTGCAGCCGATCGCCATGATGACGTCGGCCAGCTCGGCGTCCTCGTAGCTGTTGTTCAGTTCGCCGATGCCCATTTCCCGCGTGGCATGGCACTCGGAGTTGTAGGCCGGCCGGTTGTGGATGCGCACGAGCGGCGTCTTGAGCGCGGTGAACATCAGCTTGCCCGTGCCCCACGTATTCTCGAATCCGCCGCCGGCGCCGCCGTGATCGAAGCAGTCGAATGCCAGTCCTGACGGACCGTCGCGATCGAGGATCTTTTGGGTGAGGCCGGCATACAGCGCCAGCGCGTCGTCCCAGCTCGTGTCCATCCACTGATCGGCCAGATACACGCGGGGGCTGCGCAGGCGCTCCTTGGCGACACCGCCATCCGGGCTGTACATCACTTTCGCGAGCTGCCCGCCGCGCGTCGACGACAAGCCGCGATTGACGCTGCATGCCTTGTCCGGCACGACCATGATGTTGTACCGGCGACCATCCTTGTCGGTGATCGTGTTCTGCATGGCCGGCGTCATCACGATGGACAACGGCGGCAACTGCGTGCGGAAGTCCAGCCCGAGTGCGTTCTGATTCGGTGCGCGCCCGCCTTCGGTGTTTTCCGGCCATTTGAACACGTGGTATCCGCATCCGACGATGCAGAAATGGCAGGTCAGATTGGTGCGCTGAGCTTGAACGGGCGGGAGCGCCACCCGATCCTTGTTGGTAGCCATGATCGTCCTCTCTACAGGAGATTGGCTTGGCGGCCGTAGATCAACCCATCCACTGCGATCGCTCGCACCGTGCCGTCGCTTGCGTTGTAGTCGAGCACGATCGCGGGAAGTTTCTCGGTGGCCTGCCCCGAAATCATCTGGCCAGCCTTTTCGGCATCGAAGGTGCTGAAGTGGCATGGGCACTTGAATTCGCGCGTGGCCGCGTCATACGAAACCGGGCAGCCCATGTGCGTGCAAAGCACACTGAACGCGACGATATCTCGCTGAGGGCCGACGCCGCCGGGCACGGGTGTGCCCATCTTGACGACGGCGCACGGCGAAGAGGCATCCGGGAAGGTGAACGCGAGCGGGACGTTCTCTCGCAGTTGCCCGGCGCGGGCAATGACCTTGGGGACATAGGGCAACGTCGTTCGCCCCGCATCCGCCTGGGCGGCCCGCGCCGACGGCGCGCCGGCAACGGTTGCCGCGGTGGCGGCTCCGCCCGTGAGTTTGAGGAATTGTCTGCGGTTGAGACTCATGGTCGCCTCCGTTGCGACAGGGGGACAAGCTGATCGTCTGAATGTGCGTACGAAATGGACTTCGCTCGAAGTTGTGGCGACCGCAACCATTCCGATGCGGTGCAGTGCACAAATTTCTATATTTCTTGAAGTGTTGTTTCGGGTGTAGGGCATACCTTGAGGAATTTCAAGATGCCCGGATAGCCGGACACAACGATGCCGGGTATACAGGTAGATCGCGCGACCGGACATGTGCCTTGCTGGGCACTCAGCGCGGTCGCACATGAGACTGCGCTATGCATCCCTTCCCGCCCAGAATGCTGACGTTACCTCGGCGCTGCCGCGAACAGAACATTTGAATTTTTATACTGTTATGTTGAATTCCGAAGGCTCGACACAAGACCTGCCCCCACGGGGGATGGATAGCTCGGTCACTTGTCTCACTCATCCCGTTGTCTGTGACGACTCAGGCCTTCTATTCTCCGCATATGGGCAAGGCTGGGGATACGCCGCAGTCAAACTCCCAGCAGCCGTCATCCGCGACAGGTTCGGTGTTACCACAACGACCCCTGATTGGCTGCTTGCCACATTCGAACTCCACAAGGTACAAATCGCGCTTGCGATAAGTCGACGCGAGTTGCCCAGCCACGGCGAGCGCATCAAGCTCGACGCATCAGATTTCTAAAGCGATGGCCGTCGGGATCTAGCAGGTGGATCAATTGGTCATCTTGAGGGTGCCGACGAAACTGGCATTCTGGACGATATCCCATCTGTTTTATGATCGTAATGATTTCGTCGCTCAAACGCGATGTGGCACGGTTCACCTCAACGAGCGAAGGTACTGGTGCAGCGTTTCGCGGCTGATCCCGTAATCGCGCGCGATCTGCGCCTTGCGTTCACCGGCGCCGCGAACCGGATGCATTTCCCCACTTCGGGCTGAGTCTGATGCGGCTCGGCATCTGGACGGCGAAGGCCTCCGCGGCAGCGCCAGGGTATGTCGTGTCCGCGACCGCGGCTACCACGGTGGCTCCTTCTGAAAATTAGAGACCTTCGATCACCCTGCGTAACTTTGCCTGTACGCGCGCGGCCGCGTCCTTGAGGCGAGGATTGTCGATCGCCTGCATAGAGGCGACGGGGTCGATGGCAGCGACTTCCGTTCGCCCACCACCCATATCCTGGACCACGACGTTGCAGGGCAGCATCGTCCCGACCTTGTCCTCGATCTGGAGCGCCACGTGAGCCAGGACCGGGTTGCACGCACCAAGGATGCGGTACCTGCGAAAATCGACGTTGACCTTCCTCTTCAAGGTGTCCTGGATATCGATTTCAGTGACGATGCCGAAGCCTTCGGCCTTCAGTACCTCAGTCGTACGGCGAACTGCGTCGTCGAAGTCAATCGGCAGCGTCTTGGCGAAATAATAATTCACTGAATATCTCCTGGTTGGTCCAGATGAAGCATCGAATATCGGACCCTATCGCCACGGCCCAAGGCGAGTCATCTCGGAAGGTTGGATAGAAACTCGGCGATCGCCTTTTTATCGCTATCGCTCAGGGCTGCGGCGATCCCGCCCATCATCATGGCCTGACGCTCGCCGCTCGCGAAGCGGTTTAGCTGATCGATGATATAGGCCGAATGCTGTCCGTTCAGGCTTGGGACATTAGCCATCATCGGCATCATTCCCATCATGGGCATGCCTGCTTGCGAGGTCGAGCCGTGGCACATGGCACACGCGGGTACCCTCCCGGAACGCGCACCATAAAGAAAGATTCGCTCACCATCGGCCTTTAAGCGAGGGTCTTTGACCGGATCTGGATGCACCGACTGTTGACTAAAGAAGCTTGCGGCGTCGGCGATGTCAGCGTTGGAGAGCGTCGCGGCGATGCCCGACATGACCTCCGAGCGGCGATATCCGTCCTTGAACGCCCTAAGTTGCGAATACAGGTAGGCGGCTTTTTGGCCCGCCAGTTTTGGGTATTGTGCGTTCGTGCTATTGCCGTCGGCGCCATGGCAGGCCGCGCACTTGCTTGCTGCAAGACGCGCCCCGCGGTCCGCATCGTCAATTGCAGGACCAGAAGACTGGAAGTTCGGCTGCCCGGGAGGTCCGGGCGGGATTTGACCGAGTGCGAACGGCGCGCCAAATCCGGCAAATAGAATTGGCGCGCTTAGCCTGAACATAGACCCCCGCTTCATACACTGCCTTCGCCGCCTTGTCTTCGATCTGGCAATCCGTTTTGAGGGTAAGAGTACGACGGCATTGACGATTGATTCAGATCAGCGTTTCGGTCGATCGACGGCTTACCGGTGCGGCAGGCGCAGCCCCTTGAACTCCACCAAGAGGTTCGATCGCGTTCTCGGCGGGGGCCGCATTTATTTCGACGGAGCTGGCGGCCCCATCCAGTACTGCTGGTTCCACATCATATTGTTCATCATCTGCTGCTGCATGTTCAGATACTGGTCGGACATGTACTGGCGTCGCCGAAGCTGCTCGGGCGTCAGGTTGGAGTAGTAGCCGCCCATATGCCCCCAACCGCCTCCGCAACAGCCGGGGCCCGCTCCGCCCATCATCCCTGGCCCGCCCATCATTCCAGGACCGCCCATCATGCCCGGCCCCCATAGTCCGTGCATCGCGTTCATGGCGCTTTGCATTGTCGCCCAGTGCTGCTGCAAAAGCCGCTGCCGCTCTTGCGGATCCTGCGTCTGGCGGATCTGGTCCATCTGAGCCTGCATCGCTTTCATCTGCTCCTGGACTTGGGCCAGTTGCTTGTCGAATTCAGCGGTGTTTGGCACCTGAGCCGGGGTGGCTTTTTTCGTCTGCGTGCCTTGTGCCGCTGCGCTTGCTGGCAGCAACTGGCCGCTGAGAGCAAGGCCGGCGATGACGGCAACAACGAGTTTTTTCATGACGGATCTCCTGAGGTCGATCAATGGTCCGGCCGACTTGATAGTCCTAGGCCCAATTTGGTAATAATCGTCGCCTTCGCGTTACCCGGGTTGATATGGATCAGCGCGCGCTAATGCGGGCCGGCTGGCTGTAAGCCGTGCCGGGAGAGCGGTTGCCGTCACGGTTCTTTGCAGACCAGCTTGCCCAGGGGAGGATCGCTCCTTGGTTAGAGAGGCCCGCAAGCGGCGCGTGTCCGGGCTCAATTGGCTGGGCCGTCATGTCGCATGGGCCTTAACGGACGAAAAGTCCGTCTCATGAGCGCACTCCGATCCGCCTTATCCACGCGCCTGATGCGATCCGCGGACTGGCTCGCTGATCGCGACGCTCGGCATTAGGCGATCGGCGAAATCCGCCACCGGGAAGTCGAATGTGCCGCGCAGATTGATACCCTCCAGAAACGTGGGCGCGATGCGCCGCAGGTATTCCGGTCGGACCGGCAATTGTCCAAGCGTCTCGATGCGGTCGACCGCCTGTTGCATGTGCATCGTGTTCCACGCCAGCACGACGTTGGTCAACAGGCTCAGGGCCGATGAGACGGCCATGATCGAATGACGGTGCCGCGTGAGCTCGGCTGGGATCTTGCCCTGGTGGATCGCGCGCTGCACCGTATGTATCGCTTCACCGCGATTGAGCACGTGCTGCAGTTCGGTGCGGAACGCGGGCATCGTGAAATAGTCGATCAGGAAAATCGTTCGGAACAGTCTGCCCAGTGCGACGCCGCCGTCGTATAGCGGCTGGCCGCGTGCGGCTGAACCGAAACGCGTCAGCGCCTGCACGGCTGTGCAGTGACCGCTTTGCACCGACGCGACAACGCGCACGAAGTCGTCCCAGATTCCGCCGATTTCTTCGAGCCGCACGTCGCAGTCGACGACGGCCGACAACCCATCCGGCACGGCAAAGCCAACCGGCACATGCAGGCGCCGATCACGCAGATGCGCGAGCCGCGGACAGAGATCGAAGCCGAGCGCGCGGGCCAGCCCCATTGCGAAGTCCGTATAGCCGTGCGTGTCGACGGCGAGCTGCGCCACATCATCAGTCCCCTCCTGACGGATCACGCCTTCAATCGCGGCACCTGCCTGACGCTCGTTGAGAATGATCGGCTGGTCGTAAAAGATCCCCCAGCGGTCGCGCACATGCGTGTAGATGCCGATCGATGCGGTACGCCGGCGTGGATCGGCGCGCGCCTGCCACACGGTGCGGGTGGTTTCCAGCGACATCATGTCGGACGAAGCGAGATCGGCTCGCCCCCAGTGTTCGCCAATCGGATGGCGGTGCATGAACTCGAGCACCGCGTCGGCGGCTTGCCGCAACACACGTTTGTCGGCCACACGGTGCATCATCTGCCGGATCGCTCCGGCCGAAAGCTCCGGCACCATGCGGGCGACTTCCGCGGCGGACATCGACGTGCCGTGGGCGAGCACGGCGGCGTAGACCATCAGCAGCTCGATGCGGGAGCGAGGTTCACGGCCCAGCAGTAGCCAGCTGAATCGGGTCTCGCTGTCGATTTCCAGAATGATGCGCGGTAACTGCCCATCGGGATGCGTCCCAAAGATCGCGCGCCGCAACGCCTCTATGGCCGGCTCCGCTCGCTGTGCCGACGCTGCGTCGAGATGGATCGCCCTGTCGACACGAACCTCGCCGTGCACGGACGCCTGCTGCAGCCGTTCGAGTCCTTCGTTCAGATGCTCGCAGACCGGGGCGAGGAATTCCTCGGGGTCCTGCGGCAGCTTCAGGTGGCCGTAGTAGTGATTGCGCTGGGCTTGCCAGATCGCATCGGGAATCAGCAGCGTCGCCTGGCTGCGAAACGCGAAGCTGTGCCCGACGAATACCGATCCGTTGCGCAGCGCGACCCGCAGGGCCGACAGGGTGGCCCACTCGAAGGCCAGCAAGGCGTTCGCACGGTCGTCGCCCTCCACGACGGCTTGCCAAGCCCGCCCGAGTTGGACCGGGACGTCGGAAGGCAATTTCCGCACGTGGCAGACGTACAGCGTTCTCAGCACCTCCAACGCGCCTATGACTGGGTGCGGGGCCAGTGACTCGAATGGCAGCGTGAGCAGTTTCGCCAGCATCGCCCGGGCGACGCGCTGCTTCGTCAGCAGCTGCGCTCGCACAAGGCTCGCCCGGCTTGGTCCGCCTTGCGCAAGCGTCGTGTCGGCCAGTTGCGCAAGGCGCTCGAGGGCCTTGTCGTGTGGCAGGCTGCTGTCGATAGCGATCGCCTTCACCTCGGTGGCGAAATGGCGCAATTGCGCTTTCAAGTCCGACCGCGTGATGTCGACCTTGGCGCGCGCCTCATTGACGATCTTGCGCTGCCAGCGGCTCAGCATCCATAGCAGTTGGTCGGTTGCGACGCACAATGCATAGCGCATGAAACACGCGGCCTCCAGCCGGCGAGCCGGTTGCTGTATGCGCTTGCTGACCGACGGCGGACGATTGGCACACCGTCTCGCATAGTGGCGTATCACCGCCTCGTTGCATTCGGCCGGCCAGCGATCATGGACGCCCAGTTTGGTCAGGCGCTCGATCTTGCGAAACAGATCCCCCATCTGGTTCGTCGAATTCCGTAATAGTACGGACCACAGCCACTGCTGGAGGCTGGCGCCGCTTGCCTCGGGCCGCGGTAGCAGCGCGCCCCAGTGATCAAGCGTCGCGGCGCCGAACGACGCCTCGAGACGGTGCGTGAGCGCGACCTCGACATCCTGCACCGCCTGCACGATGAGCTGCCGAAGTGCGCGGTCCTGAACGATCAGAATCCGGTGTTCGTAGAACCACTGCTTGAGGTCGTACAGCGCCGTATTACGATCCTGTCGACCCGATAACCGCTCCTTGAGCCAGCGCACCACGTAACGCCGTTGGTGCTCGGCCATCGGCCGAAACCCAAGCGCCTCGTAGGCGAGCTTCTGATGGTCGGCGAGCGTATCGGTCCGGTCGTCGTACAGCGCGCGCAGAGTACCAAGGTCGGGGGGCTCGCTGCCGAGTTGCTCGCCCAGGTGGTGCCAAAGACGTTTGGGCACTTGCTTGTAGGCGTCGAGCGTGCGCCCGGTCATGCGTATGAAACCAAGGTGGAGACCGACGGCCAGGCGGTACAGGTGTGAGCGACGGCCGTCAATCACTGCACGCTCGCGAGCCGAGAACGTGAAGAAGGTATTGAGTTCGAACTCGGTCAGCTCATGCGGAACGTGTCGCAGGCCAAGGTACGGCAGTCGCCAGTGGTCCATCGGTCGCACCCCCGCGCGAAAATGGACTATGCAGCGTATCGAGAAATTTGTCGGCGAGCAATCGCGAGCCGAATATGACACTTTTGTCGCGCGTCATGCTTGTTAGTTTCACGACAACCGACTTACTAAGATTTCCGAAAGAAATGTCACGTAGAGGCGTATTGGCATCCGGGCCGGCGAAAGAAGGACTTCACCAGTGCCGGCAACTTCTGGATACGGCGCAGAGCACCGATGGCCAGTCGCTTCATTTCGTCTTTGGACTGCACGAGGCGTTTGGAGACGCTGCGCTTCACGTGTGCCCAAACTTGCTCGTCGGGGTTCAGGTGCGGCGAGTAAGGCGGCAGATAGAACAGCTTCAGGCGTCCCTTCTGCGCCTTCACGTAATCCTGGACCAGTCTGGCCTTGTGAACCGGATGGCCGTCGAGTACGAGGAACACAGGCTCGCGTGCGCCGAGCATCAGGCGACTGAGAAACTCCCGGAAGTCGGCGGCGGTGACGGCACCGTCATGCACCATGAAGCGGAACTCGCCCTGAGGACTGACCGCCGAAATCATGTTCAGCGAGAAACGCTTGCCCGTCACTTCCACCACCGGCGTGCAGCCCTGCGGTGCCCATGTCGTACCCGTGTGGTAATCCGAACGAATGCCCGACTCATCGGCAAAGTAGATGGTCGCTCCAACTGCCCGTGCCTCGGCTCGGATCGCCGGGTAGGTTTCGAACTCCCACTGCCGAACCAGCGTCGCGTCCTGTTGCCACGCCTGATACAGCGGCTTCTGCGCCGTGAAGCCCAACAGCTTCATGATGCGACTCACCCCGGAAAGCGCCAGTTTTTTGCCGAACTGCCGCTCAATCAGCGCGGCAATCAGCGACAGCGTCCACAGCCCGAATTCGAACTTGAACTGCAACGGAGTGTGGTCCCGCACGGCTTGTGCCAGCCAGCGCATCTCTTCGGCACTGACCTTGGGCGGTCGGCCTGGTATCGGCTTGGCCAGCAAGGCGTTCTGTCCGCCGTTAGCGAAGTCGGCCAGCCAACGATACACGCTGCGTTCGTTCACCCCGTAGGCCGCAGCCACACTCGCCACGTCCTGTCCTTCACGTATGGCTTTCACCGCTTGCTGGCGCATCGCCTGCAACGTCGCGTGGTCCAGTTTCCGGCCGTCCGATGTGCGTTTCGATTTCATACCTGTATTGTCTCATGAGCATGACAATACTTTCGAAAAGGTTAGTATGTATGTCCCTAACGAATTCAGCCTGCAGACGGGCGTCTCCGGTGCTATTGCAACTGAGGGAGGAGAAAATATTTAAAAAATTTGTTGACATTAGCGGTGATTGCCGTCGAGTATGAGGCGCGGCACTCAAAAATACATCCAAAATGGGATGAGACTATGGGGCGATTTACGATCACTAAGATAGGTTGCCTTCTTGTATTTGTAATTTCGGCAGCCGCTAACGCAACGTGCACAGTCCCCAACGTATTAACGAATGGCCAAGTTGCGGACGCGACACAGGTCATGGGGAATTTCAATGCATTGGTAACCTGCACCACAGACGCCTCCAACCTCACTTCCGGCGATCTTGCTGCCGGGCGGATGACGACAAATTTGTCGGGCGCGCTGGACAGCGCATTCGGCTCGACACAGGGCTCCATTCTCTATCGCGGATCATCTGGGTGGGCGGCGCTTGGGCCCGGCATTGGCGGCTACGTGCTGAGTACCAACGGTGGCGGCGCGAACCCGAGTTGGGTTCCACAGGCCGGCAGCGGTGACTTCACGCTCGTCGCCTCTGTAAACTTGGGCACCGTCAATCACTTCGCTATCACCGGTCTGGACACCCTGAATTTTGACTACCGTCTCGCGATTCGATTAGGTCCGCGTGCGAGCGGCGGCGTTGCGACTGACTATATCAAGATGCAGTTCGGCGACACGACGCTTCCCACCCCAACATGGTTCACGACTGGCGGGTACATAAATGCCAGTGGTGCCGCCGCCGGTGCGCTAACAAGCTCTGGAGGTGTTACCAATATTGCACAGGTGCAGAATACCAGCACGGTTTACATGGGGGTGACGCTGGATTTTCAATTTTCGTCGGATGGACTTGTGGCGAGCGCCTTGGGTCACAGCTATTTCTTTGAAAACATTTTTCAGATGGACCAAGGCCCGAATCCCTCCGTTATCGGCGCTATCAATATCACCATACCAAACCAATCTTGGCCTGTGAGTTATTCGTTATGGCGGATCAGGCGCTAGTAGGCTACTGCAGCCCTCCAGGAGCCACAAGCGGTCGAACGCATATGAAGCCTTATGTGCCGCTCGGGCGACCTGTGTAAGAAAAGGCCGCTCCCGACAGTAGCTTCCGAGAACTCCAGAAGGCGATATTTCAGGTTTGTCACCCGTGGCGCAGATTGATAGGTTGTCCAACTTGATGGCATTTCGGTAGAGGGGCGCATGTTCGTCGGAAATGGACCGCGTGGCATTTATTGGGTTGCCATCTTGGTTTGTATGTTGGCTTCCGTGTCCGCGGATGCGGCGACCACATCCGCGCAATACACCTATGACCTACTGGGCCGCGTCACGACGGTTCTCTATGACAACGGCGTCTGCGTCGCATACAGCTACGACGCTAACGGGAACAGGACCGCTCAATCCAATACCGCAGGAAACGGGGTGCCCCCAATGACATGGGGTGCGGGCGTATGGGGTTGCGTACCTTGGACGCCTTCATAACCCTGTCCCCTCTGTTCCGACCTCCACCAAACTGAAGATATCGCCTTCAGATAGGAACTGCATTGCCGTTGCTTCTGGACAAGACATCCGAGGTTGAGAATGAAAATAGCGAATGCACGACGCCTCCTCGCGCTCCTGAGCACCGCATTTATCCTGTTCCCGCTCGCAGGCCGCGGACAATCGCAGCCGGCGCGAGAGTCTGCCGCGGCAATTCCAGCTGGCGACTCCGCGTCCATACGCGTCGCCGGCTTCGCAGAGCCGCTCGTACGCGGCAGCATCACAACACCAGACGAAGACTCAGCGCTGACGAACGCACTATCGACATATCGCGCCGCTAAGGAGCCAGGTGACGCCAACAGTTTGGCTTCCTTCCTCGTGCAATATCCGCGCTCCGGCTGGGCGCCGGCAATCTATACCAACCTCGGCTTTGCGTATCTCCACGAAGGCTATTTCTCCAGGGCTATCGACGCGTGGAAGCAAGCATGGCTGCTCGGCAAAGATGCCACGCAACCGAAAGCCAAGGCGGTCGTCGATCGCGCTGTGGGTGAACTCGCTGCGCTGTACGCGTCGCTTGGCCAAATGCAAAATCTGTCAGATCTCCTCGATGAGATGGGCGACCGGCCGATCGCGGGGTCTGCGACCGAACTAGTCCAGCAGGCGCATGAGCAACTGGCTCTGGTGAACAAGGATCCTCGTCACCTGTTCAACTGCGGCCCGGTTGCGCTGAGGCTGATGATTCTCTCCCACGACGCGCATAATCGGAAGGCGGACCGACTGCAATACTACCGAGCGGGCTCAAACGGGACGAATCTGGCGGAGCTCGAGCAGCTCGCCGGCAACGCGAAGTTTGCGTCTCGTGTCGTATACCGCCAACCGGGCCAAGCGGTCCCGGTGCCGTCGATCGTTCATTGGAACGTCGGGCATTTTGGGGCGATCCTTGGTCACGCCAATGGCCGGTATCACGTGCAGGATCCGGTGTTCGCGGGCGACGGTCTTTGGACGAAGGACAAGGCTCTTGACACCGAAGCGAGCGGATATTTCCTGATTCCAGCCAGTACGCCTCTGCAACCGGGCTGGCGAGTGGTCGCCAAGGAGGAGGCCGAATCCATATGGGGTAAAGGTCCCACGAGCGCGGTCCAACCGGGCGACGCCAACGATCCGACCGCCAACAACGGACCGAACAACTGCAATAGTCCGATGTGCGGCTACGACATCAAGGAGGCGACCGTCGGCGTTACTTTGTCGGACACCCCGGTCGGCTACGTGCCACCGATTGGCGCCTCCATGAAAGTGAAGGTGACGTACAACCAGCGCGAAGACAGCCAGCCTGCCAATTTCACGTTCTTCAACGTTGGCCAGAAGTGGACATTGAATTGGCTGACCTACGTGACTGACGACCCGACGAATGCAGGCGGTAACGTATCACGTTACCTTCCGGGCGGCGGGGCGTACTACTACACCGGGTACGGGGTCGGCACTGGGCGCTTTACACAGCAAAATGACGACGGCTCAGTGCTCGTGCTTGCGTCGCAATCGCCGATCATCTACCGACGCCTGCTCGCGAACGGTGGTGTCGAAGTCTATGCGCAGTCCGACGGCAGCGTTGCATATCCGCGGAAAATCTTCCTGAGTCAAGTGATTGACCCGCAGGGAAATGCAGTCACCTTGAACTACGACAGTCAACTGCGATTGACGTCGATTAGCGATGCGACGGGTAGGCAAACGACCTTCTCGTATGGACTATCCGGCTGGCCGTTGGTTGTCACTCAAATTACCGATCCGTTCGGGCGCAGCGCGATCCTGCGTTACGACAACTCTGGCCGGCTCACCTCGATCACAGACGTCATCGGATTGACGTCGAGTTTCGTCTACGACATCAACTCGCTGATCAATCAAATGACGACGCCGTATGGCACGACGAGCTTCTCGTACACGTCGCCAGGCACAAGTGGACCGCCCCGGTTTGTCGACGTGACTGATCCCCTCGGATATCACGAGCGCGAGGAGTGGCTTGAACCAGCTTCAATCCCCGATAGCGATCCAACCGCTAGCGTACCGCAAGGCATGCCGATTACTCTGACCAACCAGTATCTCTCGTATCGAAACAGCTTTCATTGGGATAAGAGCGCGTACATCACTGCGGGCTGCACGCAGACGGGCGGTTGTGACTATACGAAGGCGCGGGATACGCATTTTGCCCACGTGCCGGGCGTGGCCGCGACAAAATCGACAACGATCGAGAGCATGAAATATCCGCTCGAGAACCGGGTCTGGTTTGTCTATCCGGGGCAGACTCAGAGCGTCTACGCCGGAAGCTACAGTAGCCCAATTGCGACTGGACGCGTTCTCGATGACGGCTCAACCCAGCTGACGCAGGCTTCGTACGATATTTCTGGCTTCTTCAACCAGAATCAAGCGGTTGATGCAGTAGGCCGTGCGACCGGGTTCAGTATTCCCAACCAGATCGATCTTGCAGCTGTAGTGCAGACAACAGCTGGTGGTGCTCGGACAACCCTTGACCAGTACACCTACAACTATCAGCACCGGCCGATCGTGCATACCGACGCGGCGGGGCAGACAACGTTTAACACGTATAACGCGGCGGGACAGTTGACCGCGACGACGAACCCGCTTGGCCAGACGACGCGTTATCAATACGATCCGAACGGCAACCTGACATCAGTTACCAATGCCAACGCGGTAACTTCGGCCTCGTACACGTACGACGCTTTCAATCGCGTCGCCACGTTTACCGATTCGGAGGGGTGGCAAGTATCGTATCGCTACGACAATGCTGATCGCGTTACTCGCGTCACCTACCCCGACGGGACGTACAAGAGCTTCACCTATGACAAGCTAGATCTGGTTTCATATTCCGATCGAATCGGTCGGGTCTGGCGCTATACGTACGATGCGAACCGTCGGCGAACATCGATAGTCGATCCAGGCGGGCGGCAGACGCTGCTGAACTACGATCCAAGCGGACGGCTTGTCAGTCGAGCCGACCCGAAAGGTAACGTCACTAGCTGGGCCTATGATGTGCAAGGCCGCTTAACGACGAAAACCTACGCGGATTCGAGCAAGGTCTCCTACACGTACGAGAACACGACGAGTCGCGTGAAGTCAATTACCGACGCGTTGGGACAAACCAAGCAATTCACCTATGCAAAGGACAACGCGGTAACTGCGATCACATACGCTGGTGCGGTCAACCCGACGCCGAACGTTTCCTTCTCGTATGACGCGTATTTCCCCCGTATCGTGTCGATGAGCGATGGCACGGGCACCACGCAATATAGCTACGTGCCTGTCGGGACCTTCGGCGCCCTTCAACGTCAGCTGGAGAGCACACCGCTTGCGAACGGGACAATCTCCTATGCGTATGACGCGCTTGGCAGATTGAGCACCCGAACGGTTGCAGGTGCTGGGCCGGAGACTTTCCAGTACGACGCGCTTGGCCGGCTCGTGACCCACGCTAGTGATCTGGGTTCCTTCACGCTCGGTTATCTCGGCCAGACCCGTCAGATAGCGTCGCGTCAACTCGCTAGTTCCTCGCTCGGGACGACATGGAGCTATCTCCCGAATTCAGGTGATCGGCGTCTTTCAGGCATCAGTACGACCGGATTGTCCTCTGGCCAGTACACGACGTTCCAATATACGTCGAACGACGAGAACCTCACAACGGGCACCACTCAAACGAGCGACGCAACGATCCCTTATCCGCCGAGCACGACGACGCAGACGGCGACCTACAACGTTCTCAATCAGCTCACGACGCTTTCGAATCCGCCACCGGCGAGCCAGCCTTTAACGTATGACGCCAACGGAAATCTCCTGTCGGATGGAGGGCGTACGTATAGCTGGGACGCAGAAAACAGACTGGTCGCGATCGCGTATCCCGGCCAGTCCGGCAAGGCCACCAGTTTCACCTACGACGGGCTGGGGCGTCGAATATCAATCAGCAGTACGCCGGCGGGTGGCGGCGCAGCGGTAACGACTTCGTACATCTGGTGTGGGCCGCGCCCATGCCAGGCGAGAGGCGCCAGCAACGCCGTGACGCGCGGCTACTACCCCGAAGGCGAATTCCAGCCCGGAAGTCCGGCGCGATCCGACTATTACGCGGTCGATCAACTCGGATCGGTCCGACGTGTCTTTACTAGCGTAAGCGCACCGACTTACGACTATGATGCCTATGGCGCCGTGTTGCAGTCGACTGCCACGCTCACCGACTATGGGTATGCGGGGATGTTCACCAATGCGGATAGCGGCCTCTACCTGACGAAGTTCCGCGCCTACGATCCTGTGTCGGGGTGAACCGCACCGGGAATCGTGGAGGCTGGTTGGTTTAAGTTAATGCGGACACGTCAGCGGCATTTCTGAGTTGCCTGTAGTAGTTTGCCTCAGCTTCAGCAGGCGGGATATAGCCGAGCGGTTCCATCAGCCGATGACGGTTGTACCAGGCGACCCATTCCAGCGTTGCCAGTTCGACGGATTCCCTCGTTTTCCAAGGGGCGCGCCGATGAATCAGTTCCGTCTTGTACAGGCCGTTGATCGTCTCGGCCAGCGCATTGTCGTAGCTGTCGCCCCGGCTGCCGACCGACGGCTCGATGCCGGCCTCAGCCAGCCGTTCGCTGTAGCGGATGCTGACGTATTGAGACCCTCTGTCGGAATGATGAATCAAAGTCCCGTCCTCACCCGGTTGGCGGGCGTACAGCGCTTGTTCAAGTGCATCCAGAACGAAGTCCGTGGTCATCGACGAGCTGACGCGCCAGCCAACAATACGGCGGGCAAACACGTCGATCACGAATGCCACGTACAGCCAGCCTTGCCATGTCGAGACATACGTAAAATCCGACACCCAGAGCTGATTCGGTCGGTCAGCCTTGAACTGCCGGTTGACTCGGTCCAGCGGGCGCGGCGCGGTCACCTCGGGAATCGTCGTGCGAACACGCTTACCGCGAACTGCGCCACGCAAGCCCTGCAGTTTCATCAACCGTCCGACCGTGCAGCGTGCCACTGCAATGCCTTCCCGGTTCATCTGCTTCCAGACCTTCGGCACGCCGTAGACCTGCATGTTGGCCTGCCAGACACGCTTGATCTCCGGTTGCAAAAGCTCATCGCGTTTCGCGCGGGCGCAGCGCTTCGACGGATCGCGAAGTTGTGCTGCATGGCGTCGGTAGCCCGACGGGGCAATCCGCAAGACCTTGCAGATCGGCTCGACCCCGAAGGTGTCGCGATGCTGATCAATGAAGGCCTTCAGGACTTGAAACGGCGGTCGAGCTCCGCCTGGGCGAAAAACGCGCTCGCCAGTTTGAGAATCTCATTGGTCCGGCGCAGTTCCTTGACCTCGCGCTCCAAGGCCTTGATGCGTTCACGCTCGGCCGTACTCACGCCATCGCGCTCTCCACGGTCGACCTCGTCGCGCTTAACCCAATCCAACAACGTCTGCGGCGTGCAGCCGATCATCGGCGCAATCGATTCGACTGCCGCCCACATCGACGGGTGCTCGCTACGCTGCTCGCGTACGAGGCGCACTGCGCGCTCTCGGACTTCCGGGGAAAACTTGCTTGGCTTCTTGTTCATGGCTCCATTCTCTCAAGAGTTGGAGCCTCCACAAAACTCGGGGCGGTTCAGGGGCGATGGCTCTCTCGCGATCCGCTTGGCGAGACCAGCGATTCGGAGGGGAATCTGTACGCCTATGTTTCGGGCAATCCAGTAAGGTTCAATGATCCGCTCGGCTTGGACAATCCGGGAATGGGGCCATACAATCCATGGGATCCGCCGGGGCGGGGTTCCTGTAGCTCCGGGCCGGGTGAGCCCGGGCTGCAGCCGGTTTGCCCCGAGTGCGCACTCGCACCGGCCCTTCGTTGGGCATGGGGCTTAAGCGACGGTGCTCCTACCGGGGCAGTTCAGAACTTGGCGGGCGATAAGCATCCGTCGACACCAACGGGCCAGTCTGGAAGCCCAATGGACATTCCGAATGGCACGAATTCTCCAGGAGCCGTCAACGGACAAAATTACTCGGGTCATGCATTCGATGAGATGCAGGCCGACGGTATTACCCCGTCAGTTGTCAGCAACACGATCGAAAACGGCGGGCAAATTCCAGGAAAAGTGCCGGGGACAACTGCGTACTATGATTCCGTCAATAACATCACAGTAATTACTGATTCAACTACTGGAACGGTTGTTACAGTTTCTCGCGGTCGAATTACTCAATAGGATGGTGAAATGACTGAAGATTGGAAAACGGAGTACGACCAACGGCAGTACAGATTGATGAACGATCAATTGAGACTGTTCGAAACAGGCAAGCTTGATCTTCCTGCCCTGATAAAAGGGATAAAGGCCCTACTCTCAGCGCTCGAGGTCGCCGATGAATCGTGGAAAGACAAAGTTCGATGCGAATGGGGGGCTTTGGAGACCGTATACGCCATAGGGCTTGACCGAAAAGAGCAAGGGCTTGCGCCGGACATTCAAGCGTGCCTCAATGACCCTGCGAATCGAGCGATAATTGACGAAGCCGTCCGGAATATTCGGCGACTCGTACAGGAATGCATTAGTCATCCGTGATGAGGCTGAATATGCATATGTCTCAGGTAATGCGATCCGTTTCAATGATCCGACTGGTTTGGACAATGCAGGGATGGGACCGTATAACCGGTTTTGTCGCAATAAGAACGCGACGGGTGTGTTGCTTCGGATGGGAAGCGTGAGGTTCGGCTTTATAGGATGAGCCGACGGTCCATCCCGGTAGGGGTGTCCGCTATGCTGCCCATACCTACGCCGACGCCGGCCCCATTGGCGATGTCGCCGGACGAACTGGCAATGTCACCAGCAACCCAGCCCGCCATCTTGCCGAGCTCCACCTCGTCGGCAATCAGCGGGTCGCTCATCAGATCGTTCTTCGCCCGCTTTACGCCGGCGGCCGCCTCCTTCTCGAGCTTCACGCCCCCGGCGATCAGGGGATTGCTCATCAGATCGGCGTTTACCTGTTGCAGGGTAAGCGCGTCCTCAGCACCGTCTCGACGATATGAAGGGAAGTTGCCCAAGTAGTCCCCACCAGAAAAGTAGTGGGGACCACAGTGGCAACAGACGCACCGAAGAGAAGTTCACGCAAAGGCATCCCGAATCACCCCATCGAACTCCGGCGGAAGCTGGCTCAGCAGGCCGTAAGCGACCAGCCAACCCGTCTTGACGAGCGGGTTTAGGCGGCAGTCGAGAGAGGTTGCCAACGATGCGGCAGTAGCGCGTCGATGTCGTTGGCCTTGTGGGTCGGCAAGCGTGTGAGGACGTCCTTCAGATAGGCCAGCGGATCGAGCCCGTTCAGTTGCGCCGATCGAATCAAGCTCATGATGGCGGCCGCGCGCTGACCCGCACGCAGTGATCCGGCGAACAACCAATTGGACCGGCCGACTGCCCACGGTCGGATCTGGTTTTCGACCCAGTTGTTGTCGATCGGCACATTGCCGTCATCGAGATAGCGCGTGAGTGCGTCCCATCGTTTCAGGCTGTAGTCCAGCGCCATCGCAATCGTCGAGCCGTCCGCAACGAGTTTGCGCTGCGCCATCAACCATTCATAGAGGGCGTCGCACACCGGCTTGGCCCGACGCTGTCGAAGCCGCTGCCGTTCGTCGACATCCAGTGCTGCGGCCTCGCGTTCGATGTCGTAGAGCGCGGTAAAGAACGGCAGGGCCTGCCCCGCAACATGGCTGCTGTGGTTGGCATGCAATTCAAAGAACTTGCGTCGAGCATGGGCCGCGCATCCGATCTCGGTGATGCCGTGCTGGAACGAGGCCTTGTACCCGCTGTAGTCGTCGCATACCAGTTTGCCGTGCCAGCCCGTCAGGAACGTGCGAGCGTGCGCACCGGCGCGGCTCTCGGCGAAGTCGTAGACCACCGCGCGCAGTTCGCTGAACTGAGTCGACGTATACGCCCACAGGTATGCCCGGTGCGTTTTGCCCTTGCCGGGACTGAGCATTTGCACCGGCGTCTCGTCGGCGTGCAACACCGCCTGTTGCCGGATGGCCTGGCCGAGCGCGTCGACCAACGGCTGCAACTGCACGCCACACCGGCCCACCCAGGCACCCAGCGTGGATCTCGGGATGGCCAGTCCCGCACGACCAAAGATCTGTTCCTGGCGATACAGGGGCAGGTGGTCGCCGTACTTGACGACCAGCACCTGCGCGAGCAACCCGGCGGTGGGCATGCCCTTGTCGATCACATGCGGTGGAACCGGCGCTTGGATCAGCGTCTCGCACGCTTTGCACACCCACTTGCCGCGGATGTGCCGTTCCACCGTAAACACGCCCGGCGTGTAGTCCAGCTTCTCGCTCACGTCCTCGCCGATCCGTATGCGTTCGCAACCGCACTGGCATGTTGTGCTGTCCGGTTCGTGATGGACGTCGGTGCGTGGCAGTTGCGGCGGCAGTGGTGCCCGTTTCGGCTGCTCGCGTTGCCGTTCAGCTCGCGTAGGCTCGAGTTGCTCAAGCTCCATCTCGATGGCAACCAAGTCGCCATCGATCGCCTCGTCGAGCAGGTTCATCTGCTCGCTGTTGAGCTGTTCGCTACGCCGGCCGAACTGCTGGCGCTTGAGGATCGAGATCTCATGGGTAAGCTGGTCGATGCGGGTCTGCTTGTAGCGGAGTTCCCGATCTCGTTCACTGGCTTCCCGCTCCTTCTCGTGGATCGCCTGGTCCTTCGACTGGACCTCTGCAATCAGTTGCGCAGTCAGGGCGCGCAACTGTTCCGGGGTGAGTGCGTCGAGGTCAGCGGGATTCATGCAGGCCAGTCTGCCAGAACGCTGTAGGTGGTGGAAGCTGAACTGTTTACGCCTCCGTCGTACTCAGACGACACGGATCACGCCACTCTCGCCAATGCGTTGCCACGGCAGGCCCAGCACCAGGCCGGCCAGTTGTTCGTGCGTCAGTTCATGCTGCTTCGGTTCGCTGCCGGCGTGCGGCCAGGCAAATTGCCCCTGATTCAGACGTCGTGCTGCCAACCAAATGCCGATCCCGTCGTGGATCAGGACCTTCATGCGGTTGGCGCGGCGATTGGCGAACAGATAAGCATGGTGCGGGTGCGCGGCACCGAATACCTTGACCACGCGCGCCAAGGCCGTGTCGAAACCGGCACGCATGTCCAGCGGATCGGTCGCCAGCCAGATCTCGTCGACGCGGATCACCGCATCCACTCGCGCAGCCAGGCGGCACACTGGGCGGCTTCGGACACGGGCCAACTGACCGTGATCGACTGATCGCCCCGGCGCACCTCGATGCGGATCTCTGCCGAGTGCGGACTCGGCGCTCCCAATGGCACCGACACAAAGGCTGGCAGCGACGGTGGCGTGGCCGGTGGACGACCCAGCGGTCTCTTGGGAAGTCGCCCCTCCGCCTGATCGATCCAGCGCCGCAGCAGATTCGCGTTGAGCCGGTGTTCCAGCGCGACCGCAGCAACCGATACGCCGATTCCCTGGCACGCAGCTACCACCTGCGCCTTGAACACCTCGCTGTACCGTTGCCGGCGACGACGCTCGGGGAGTGCTTCCGATTCGATAGTGTTCACGTGTCCGCTTATTCGTTAGGTGGACACGATACTCCCAAGAGCTTTACCCCAACTCAAGACGGGTTCCCTCGTACTCAGGAAAACTGCTCTGCAAGCACTGGCGGGGCGTTCGTGTTGAAGATAGGTACACAATGCTTCGCCGGCTTCGTAAGGCAACGGCAGTCGCCGTTCGCGGTGAGATTTTCCAGGACGAATGCGCACGCAGCCCTCGATCCAGTCGATATCGTCGAGCATCAAATGTGTGAGTTCGCAGGCCCGTACACCCATTCTCGCCAGGACCAGCAACATCGCCCGATTGCGCAACTCGTGGGCGCTGCCGTCAAGCGCTGCTCCAAGCACGCGCTCGGTCTCCTCTGCGGTGAGACGAACCGGCAGAGAGGCGTACTTCCACTGGGGCATCGAGGGAATCGCGGCTTCGAGCTCACGGCCCGCCATGCCGCAGAACACCAAATACCGGAGCCAGGCTCGCAGTGCAGCTCCTGGCTTCTTACGCGAGTGTCCGTGAAGGCGTGCAGCCTCTTGGCGAACAAAGGTGGTGAGCCATTCCGCGCGCGGCACCCACGGGTCACCGGCGGTTGCCGGGCAGTACTGCGCTAGGAATCGCCGGACAAAGAATCGGTATTGGCGGCGGGACGCGGCTGCAAGCCCCACGACCTGCGAGAGATGGCGATCGAATTCGCCGACCCAGCTGTTCAGTTCATCGGGCAGTTCTGCCTGCGCCAAACGCTCGCCGTTACCTCGTGACCGGGGTACGGACGGAGTCGGAGACGGTGTGTTGTTCATGAACCTCTCCCGTCGACCGGAATGGCCGATCAGGGAAGCTTGCACTGATTATGCGAAGACGTTTCTGGTGCCGGCCGGCTTTGACCGGCACTCCATGGTCACTGCAGAACTCAAGCCGTCGCGAGCTGGGCATAACCGGGAACTGTGCCTAACAGGCTTTTATCGTTTCGGCACGCGGAAACGGGCTTGAGCTAGCCGTCGAGGACCTTGACGATTTGCATCAATTTCCGGTTGGTCAGGACAGTGAGGCAGCGCATGAGTCGCCTTTATTCGTGGGGGTGAGGCGCGAGCAACGCCGTGACACGCGGCTACTATGCTGAGGACGATTACCCCAAAGATCAGTCAGTAAGCGCTTGATTTGATTGATTATTGTTTTGGTGGCGGAGCGCTAACCCTTGTCGCAGCTAGACCGACCTACACCGGTAAAGCGCACGAAAATCAAGGGGACCCCTGTAGCGGTTGCGCTGGAAGTGGATGAGGCTGGTCGACGACACCCGCAGGGTCTGCTCGACATAGCCGTCGAACGGGCGTGGATTGGGCATCAGCCTGGTGCGCTCGTCCTGCAGCGCGTCCTCGACCGTCAGCTCGGGCCACTGCGGGTGCCGCATCTGCCAGGCCTGACGACACTGGCCCGCGACCCATTCGTTCAGAAGCTCCAGCGTTTCCCAGCGTCGTAGCGCAGCCTCGTGCCAGATCTGGCGGCGCCGGTCCTGCACGTTCTTCTCAACGATGCCCTTCTCCCAGCCGGCGGCACGGTTGCAGAATTCCGGCTCGAACAGGTAATGGCCGCACATTGCCTCGAAGCGGGCGTTGACCGCGCGCTCCTTGCCGCGGCCGACCTTGTCCACGGCGGTCTTCATGTTGTCGTAGATGCCGCGGCGCGGCACGCCGCCGAACGCGGCGAATGGCCTCGAACATGAACCGGGCCCTGCGCCGGTCACGCTTCGGGCGATGACTGTCTGCCCGCAGCCAGCCCGTCAGTTGCGCGGCCCACTCGTTGACGACGCTCGGGCTGACGCGCTTCGGGCACTTCGGCTCAACGGCATCCGTTTGCCGAAGCCAGCTGCGCACCGTGTTCCGGGACAGGCCCGTGCGCCTGGCAATCTCGCGCAGCGGGGCCTTCTCGCGTAAGCGGCTCGGCCGGACCGTCTCCCGATGCTGATTTTTCCAACGCATGATGGGCGCGTTTAGATTGACGGAGCCAGTCAGCCATGTCGAACGCAGGGAACCGTGCCCATCCCCATCGCACGTACGCGCAAGAATTCAAGCAGCAGGTGATCAGGGAGACGTTGGAGCCGGGTATGTCGGTGTCGATTGTTGCGCGTCGACACGACATCAACGCCAACGTGGTATTCGGTTGGCGCAAGCAATATCGTGAAGGCAAGCTGGTCGTCCCTGCACTGGATGTTGCGCCGAGCGTGCCAAGCACGGAACTGCTGAGCGTCGACGTGATCGACACTGCATTGGTGCTGCGAGCGCCGGAGCCGACGGTAGCATCGGGAGCGACGAGCAGCGTACCGATGTCGACGCCCGTATGCGAGATCGAGGTGGAGATCGGCAAGCGGCGCGTGAAGATTCGCGGTCTGTCTGCCGAGCGCACCGAAGCGTTCCTGCAGGAATGCCTGAAGTGATCGCGCTGCCGGCAGGTACGCGTATCTGGCTGGCGGCCGGCGTGACCGACATGCGTTGCGGGTTCCAGGGGCTGGCCGCGAAGGTGCAGACGGCGCTCGAAGAGAATCCGCTGGGTGGGCACGTGTTCATCTTCCGCGGCCGTCGCGGCGATCTCGTGAAACTGCTTTGGGCGACCGACGACGGGCTCTGGTTGCTCGCAAAACGATTGGAGCGAGGCCGTTTTATCTGGCCTCAGGCTGATGGCGGAAAGATCCATCTGACGAGCGCCCAGTTGTCGATGCTGCTTGAGGGCATCGATTGGCGGCAGCCACGCCGCACAGCCGCGCTGTCGATGTTGTAAACCGCATAGAAGGCTCGTAAACTGCGATGCATGTCCAAAGATGCGCCGCTTCCTGCCACCGTCGCTGAGCTCCAGGCCCTGGTGCTCGCGCAGCAGGCGTCGCTGCTTGAACAGCAAGCCTCGATCGCAAACATGGTGCGGGAGATCGCCGCACGCGACGACGAGATCGAACGCCTGAAGGCGCAGATCGACAAGCTCAGGCGGATGTACTTCGGTAGCAAGTCCGAGAAACTGGCTCGGCAGATCGATAAGCTCGAGGCGCAACTGGAAGACCTGACGGCCGGCCAGGGTGCAGCAGAGACGCGAGGGCACCGAGACAAGACGTCGACGGCACCACCCGGTCGGGCGCCCACGCGAGAGCCACTGCCACCGCACTTGCCCCGTGATGAAATCGAACTCAAGCCGGATCCGGCCTGCCCAAAGTGCGCGACGACGATGCAGTGGCTCGGCGAGGATGTATCCGATCAACTCGCCCGCGTGGCGGCCGCGTTCAAGGTGATCCGCACGATCCGCCACAAGCTGTGTTGCCCTGATTGCGGCCACATCGAACAGCCCGCGATGCCCAGCCTGCCGATCGAGCATGGCATCGCGCATCCGAGCTTGCTGGCCGATATTGCGGTATCGAAGTTCGCCGATCATCAGCCGCTGTATCGCCAATCGGAGATCGCGGCACGCGACGGCGTGACGCTGGATCGCGGCAGCATGGGCCGCTGGCTCGGGCAGATTGCCGAGCTCTGCGTGCCGCTCGTTGAAGCGATCCAGCGCTACGCGCTGGTTCCCGGAAAGGTCCATGTCGACGACACGCCGGTTGCGGTGCTCGCGCCCGGCAACGGCAAGACAGTGACCGGTCGCTTCTGGGTGTACGTGCGAGACGATCGCCGCTCCGGCTCGACCGACCCAGCTGCGGTATGGTTCGACTTCTCCTCGGACCGTAAAGGCGTTCACCCACAAACCCGGCTCGCTGCATTCCACGGTATCCTGCAGGCCGATGCTTACGCCGGCTTCGATCAACTGTTTGCGAGCGGCGAGATCCACGAAGCGGCATGCTGGGATCACGCGAGGCGGTACGTCTACGATGTTCACGCGCGCACGCCGACCCCGGATACCCAGCAGCTGCTTGAGATGATCGGCGAGCTCTACAGTATCGAAGCCGACATCCGTGGCCAGCAACCTGACGAGCGTCTGCGCGTGAGACAGGAAAAGAGCAAGCCGTTGCTCGCGAAGTTCGAAGCGACGATCCGAGCGAAACTCGCGACGCTGTCGACGAAGTCCGCGCTCGCCAAGGCGATCAACTACTCGCTGAATCATTGGGCGGCGCTGGTGTTCTACTGCGAGGACGGTCGGGCCGAGATCAGCAACGTGCTCGCGGAAAACGCCTTGCGCTGTGTCGCGCTCGGACGCAAAAACTATCTGTTCGTCGGCTCCGACAGCGGGGGCGAGCGGGCCGCTGCGATGTATAGCTTGATCGGGACGTGCAAGCTGAACGGCATCAACCCGCGTGCCTATCTGGAATACGTCCTGACCCACATCGCTGATCACAAGATCTCCCGCATCGACGAATTGCTGCCCTGGAATGTGGCCGACAAGCTGAAGCCGGCCACCCCGCCCACACCATCGACCGGGTAGATCTGGATAGATTTGGATGGATCGTGTCCACGATCGCCGAACGCGGACACGATCTCCCGTGATCTACACGGACTCCACCACGCCATCACCATCGTGCCCCACGCGCGCGTGAACAGGGAAACGGCCAGGCTGAGTCGCTTACCTTCTCGCGGAAATACATCCGCCTGATCTTGGCCAATATGCCTACCGTGATCACCTCTGTATCCCCTGCTCAAAGATTGAGCAGGGCATTCAATCACGTGGGTCAAAATTCGATGAAATTACTGCCTTAGGTGGGTCAGTTCTGCGTGGATATCAACAGATTGCTTACAAACAGGGACGGGGGCAGCGGATGCCATTCGATCCACTGCCCCCGCACGCTATCTACCTTTGAAGTCCGGCGATATCCGGACGGCCTACGTCAGAACTGGTACCCCGCGCCGACCACTGCACCGAAGTCGGAACGATTGTTGCCGGTCACCGACGCCTTGACGACCCACTTCTCATTTTGCGTCACGTACGAATAGCCTGCCGCGAAACCTTGCTGACCGTGGTAGTTCGCCGTCGCGGCCGATACCATCGAGCGACCCGGGGCGGTCGGTTGCGGCAACCCAGCAACCGCCATCGCCGACGCAACCCCACCGTACATATCCTTTTTGAGATCGTTGAACGAGTTGTACACCTGTCCGATACGCTGATCGGTGTAGCCGCGCGATGCAGCAGATGCCGATGCGATGTTGTCGTTCAACTGCTGCACGTTCACCGCATCCGTCGGCGCCGTACCGGCCGCCACGTTCGTGACCTGACGCTCGCTTCCCTTCGCACCGACCGAGAACGAGTTGTCGCGATCGGCCACCGATCCTTGGCCAACTGCGACAGCGTTCTTGCCGCTTGCGGTTGCAGTGGAACCGAATGATCCGGCATCCGCCCGCGAGATCCAGCTCGTATTGGCATCGGTTGCTTGCGCTTTGATTCGTTGATCGGTCTCCACAATCTTGAGAGCGGTATTGAGCTGGCCAACGTTGACCGCATCGTTGTTGTTAGTGCCCGCTGCAACACCGGTCAGCACGCGATCGCCTGCGGTGCCGGAAAAATTCACCGATGTGCCACCGGATCCGGCACCGACCGTGATTTGACCGTTCGGATCCTGCTGCTGGACCAAACCCGCCTTGCCGTTCGCGACATTGGACACATCTTGCTGCAGGTTTGTGATGTCGGTCGTATTCTTCGTGACTTGCTGATTCGTCGAGTAGAGTTGCGAACCGTTCACCGCGTCCGTACTGGAAGCGCTGAGCGTGCCAGCCTGCACGTTCGTGATCTTCGTACCTCCAGAACCGCCCCCGAGCGTAATGATGCTCTTGGAGCCGTCGTCGTATGTAACCGCCATCGCACCGAGTTGGTTAATGTTCGATTGGACGCTCTTGAGCTGCTTCACGTTCACTGCGTCAGTATCATCGACGCCCGCTGCCACGTTTTTTAGGACCACCGGCGACGTAGCATCGCCGCCGACGAGCGACACGGAGTTCAGACGGGTACCGTTTGCGTCCACGTCATATTTCACGACATTCTTCACCGCCTCGCCGGCCTGGTTCGACACGTTCGTGATCTGCTGCTCGAGATCGGACTTCACGCCGAATAGTTGACCACCGTTGACCGCGTCTTTGCTGCCCGCCGCGACATTGCCGTCCGCGACATTGACAATCTTCGTCGTCGAACCGCCGTGCGCCGCATTGTAAGCGCCGGTGCTCGGATCAAACTGCAGCGCGTCCTGCTTGAGTGATGCGATATCGGTGGTGTTTGTCGTTACGCGTTGATCGATCGACGTGATCGTGTCACCTTGCGCGCCGATCTGCTGCTGCAGGCTTCCGGTTGCTTTCGACAACTGGCCGACGTTGACTGCATCGCTGCTCGCGACGCCATCTGCGACATTCGAGACCTTCACGGGAGCATGTGCAGCCCCCCCGAGCGTAACGACGCTCTTATCGCTGCCGTCGTACTTGACATTCAGCTTGTCGGCTTCCTGAAGGTTGACAACATTCGCGTTCGTCGTCGTCAAATTGCTCGACAGCGTCGACACGTTCGACGTCAAATTATCGACACGGGCTGTCTGCGTCGCAACATTCTGATTGGTCGCGAACAGCTGCGAGCCGTTAACCGCATCAGTGCTCGTCGTATTCAGCGAACCAGACGCAACGTTCTTGATTGCCACCGGGCCAGCGGCACCACCCGAGAGTGTCACCGAATTGAGGCGATTGCCGTTTGCATCTGTGTCGTACACGACAGCGTTCTTCGTTGCACCACCGATTTGCGTATTTAGCTCGTCTTGCACATGCTTCAATTGCGCGCCGTTGATCGCATCGGTGCTCGTTGTCGATATATCGCCAGCAGCAACGTTGGTGATCTTTTGCGCCGAACCGCTGCCATGCGAGGCATCGTATGCACCAGCGGATGCCGACCACTGCAGCGCGTCCTGTTGCAGCGCACCAATGTTGGTCGTGTTCTGCGTGACCTGGCCACCGATGTTCCTGATGTCGGTTGCGGTCTGCGTCACTTGGCCGCCGATTTTCGTGATGGCGTCGCCCTGTTTCGCGACAGTCTGATTTGTCGCATACAGTTGCGAGCCGTTGACGGCGTCCGTGCTCGCCGCGGACAGCTCACCCGCCTTGACGTTTGTCACCCTCGTGCCGTTCGGACCCGCGAGCGTGACGGAATCGAAGCCTTGCGGTCCATCGTATTTGACATTTCGTTTGTCGGCAGCTTGCAGGTTCGACACATCGGTCTGCGTACCGGCGAGGCTCGTACTGAGGTTCGTGACGCTCTGGTTGGTCGTACCGAGCGCCGTGCTCAGGTCTGTGACATTCCCTTGCAGATTCGTGATGTTCGAGACAGCGGAGGACAAGGACGACTGGATCGGTGAAATCGCGCCACTCAATTGCCCGACGTTGACGGCATCGTTATTTCCCACGCCGTCTGCGATGTTGTGCAGGTTGACCGGACCGCTTGCGCCCGGGCCCCCGAGCGTCACGCTCGTATGCGCATCATTGTCGTACTGCACGGCATTCTTCGTGGCCGAACTGATCTGATTACTGACCGTCGTGCTGAGATTGCCGATCTGCGTGTTGACACTGTTCGTTACGCTGGTGCTCAGCGACGACAGACCACCGCTCAGTTGACCGACGTTCACCGCATCGTGCGCGTCCTTGCCGTCCGCCACATTCTTAATCGTCGTGCCGTTGCTTCCTTGCAGCGTCACCGTGTCGAAACCCGACTGCCCGTCATATTTCACGTTGCGGGTATCGGCCTGCTGCAACTGCGTAATATCCGACGTGGCTGTGCTCAACGACGTGTTGATGTTCGTGACGCTCGTGCTTAGGTTCGCAACCGTCTGGTTGGTGGTGCTCAGCGACGTCTGAATGTTCGTAATGTTCTGGTTGATCGGCGCGACGGCCGTCCCGATGCTGCTATTCAACTGCTTAACGTTGACGGCATCGGCATCCGCTGTGCCGGCGGCCACGTTGTGTAGAGCGACCGGCGATGTTGCGCCGGTGCCGCCGAACGTCACACTGTCGTGCTTGCTGCTGTCATACAGAACCGCGTCTTTCGTTGCGTTGATGATCGACGTACTCAGCGAGCTACCGAGATTGGAAATTTGCGTATTGACGTTGCCCTGCACGGTCGACAGACCCGCATTTAACTGCCCGACGTTTGTGGCGTCCGTGCTAGCAACACCAGCCTTCACGTTTCTGATCGTCGTGCCGCCGCTACCGTCCAGTGATATCGCGCTATGCGTGCTGTCCGTGTATTTCACGTTCTGCTTATCGGCAGCTTGCAGGTTGGTAATGTTACTGGTGGCAGTCGACAGCGAAGCGTTGATGTTCGTGATTTGACCGCCAATCGTCGTATTCAGCGTCGTCACACGAGCATCGACCGCATTGATGCTCGTGGTCAACCCATCGTTGACCGACTTCAGCTGAGAAATGTTGACAGCGTCCGTCGCGTCAACGCCAGCCGCGACATTCTTCAGCTGGCGTTCATTGCCGAGCGAGCCGAACGAGACAGCACCGCCGACCGGTGCAGCCGTTCCGCCAAACACCGGCTTGCTGGTATTGTTCGCTACGCCGACGCTTCCGGATCCGATGGCGATCTGATTGTCACCATTCGTCTGGGCGCCCGCACCAATCGCGACCGATTGGGTGCCTGCGGCACGTGTCTGCGTTGCAGCGTCGTAGGATGCGCCTGCCGAAACACCATCGCTTGTGGTCGGATTTGCACCACCGATCGCGACCGAGCGGTCGCCTTGTGCCAGGGCCGAGTGGCCAAGCGCAATCGAGCTGGTTCCGTGCGCATCAGCAACGTTGCCGAGCGCCATCGAATAATCGCCAATAGCAGCCGATTGGCGACCGATCGCAAGTGAGGTATTACCTTGCGCGAGTGCGACAGTCCCAATCGCAGTCGCTGAATTGGCGACGGCCTGCGCGCCGGTCCCGATCGCGGTTGCACCGCCACCACTACCGCTCGTGTCTTTACTGTTCGCGTTAGCTCGGTCGCCGATCGCAATGCCAGCAAGACCGGCTTGCGCATTGTTCCCGGCCGTGTAGCTTGCAGTACTTGTGGCGACATTCGAACCGTTCTTCGTCGCAACACAAAGCGGATTGGTGCCGTCAATACACTGTCCGGTGAGGGCGTTGTCCGGATTGCCTCGGTCTACGAAATTCGCGCTACCGGTTGCATGCGCAATGCCAGCACCCAGGATGCCTACGCCCGCGAACATTGCCGTTACAAGCGTCGAGATTTGCTTCCTCTTCATACGGTTCCTTTAGAAATATAGATATACTTCAAGATAATTAGTTAACCTAAATACAAATTCATGACGAGATTTTAATCAAGCTCGACCGATTTATTTATCTTGGCTGGCGCGTGGCATCACGTCCAGATCACCCGACAGGGACTTTTATTAATGCATCTCGAACACTCACACAATCTCTTAACAAAAATTAGAGAGAATTTAATCGATGTGAGTAAGCAATGAAACCGCGGATTACACGCACCCCTATCTTCTGCCATCGATACCGTTAAGAGATTGCCTGCCCGAGAGCGCGACTGATCGTTATTAGATAGAATGCATTTCTACGTGCGATTTCCTGTATTTCGAGTGCACGCAATCTACCCGTTCATGCATGCGATTTTCTCGTCATTATCGTGATGTGGCGACATCCAATGCCAATTCAATCTAGCCAGCATAGGCGGGCGCGACTGGCCACACGGGAAAATGCGAGCCGAATAAATTCACAATATGCAAGATGAATGGCGGCATCGAATTAATTCACATCCCAATGCCAAAAAATTAACCGGGCTCAATCTGGGTCAACCCGTTGCCGCTGGAGTGGATGCAATATTAATAGCATTCTCCGATTCAAGTGTTAACAAGTGTTAGATCCAGTGCGGATATCGCCGCCAAACGTTTGGAAAACACACGCAATTCGATTTCCGTAATTGAATAGCAAGACAAAAATGGACATTTAACCAGTACTCTCGATTCAATTTTCCGGATTATAAGAACTCAATGTATCGTCTCTTTCTTCAATATAGATCAATATCTTTTACACGATAGGAGATTCGCCGGCGTCGATGCCGGCCCAGAAGGATAGAGATGTTGGGAGCTGAAGCCGAACTGCTAGGATGAGCACCGTCGCTCTGCGAGAAGACGCCGGCATGTCGCATCGAACGTCGATGTTCGCATCGCGCATCACCATGGCGCCATACGCATCTATGCAACGGCGTGTGAGTTTGCGCGCGGCCTGAGGGGGTGACGCGAGCCGATCGTGACGCGAGTCAGATGCTAAGTGTCCGCGTGGACACATGCACTCAGACCGTGATGACAGAGAAACAGGACCTTCGAAGCAGACTGGTGGTTGGCCGCAGACGGGATGGCCGGCGGGAATTTGATGAAGATGCCGTGCGGGAGCTGGTCGAGTTTTGCCTGAGGCCGGGGGTATCGATCGCCCGGGCGGCCATGGACCATGACGTTAATCCGAACCAGTTGCGTCGCTGGATCTCGCGCCATCAGCAGCATACGCTGCAAACCCAGACGAGGCCGGACCCGCTGGTGATCGACGGCGTATCGATCGACATTCCGGGCACTGCACATCGGGCTCAAATGATTGCCGACACGGCATACACGTCGTGCGCGCCCTCGCTTGTTGAAAACGGAACGTCAGCTCCACACATTCACTATCCGACTGCCTGGCAGCGGAGATTGGTTCGGCAGTGCCACGAACCGATGCAGCCGCTCGCACGCATCCTCATAGCGATATTGCGGCACGCTCGCCAAGACTTCATCGAAACGCAGCAACACCCGCTCGATCGGCGGCCATTGCTCTGCCTGCAACTGCCACGGGAGGCCGTCCGTTGCCTGCTGGATGCACGCATCGAGCGCTGCCTCGACCTTCAGGAACAGATTGACGTCTGCCTCAGAGCGATCCTTGTCGAGAAGATAGAATGTCGTATAAATAACGAGCAGCAGCGCGACCAAAGTCTGCGCCGTGCCATGCCCGGTGCGCAGGGTCGTCAGTACCAAGTGATTCTCTAACGAGATGTCCTGGATCAATGCTGCCGGCAGGGGCAGCAGCATTTGTTTCGTGCGGACCTTACGCTTACGCAACATGTCGAGTGAACTCCGGCTTGATTGGGGTGAGTAATCGTTGATACGCATAGGAGTCGGTTGGGGACTGTCGCCCCTGGCCGGTACCAACGGCGCTCCGATGGACTTGACTCATCGAGGCAGTGTCAGGGCACGAATCGGGCTCATCTTGTCGTAGAAGCGGCCCGCCTCGAAGACCTCCATCTCGACGGCCCAGTAATAGTCGCCTGCGGTGAGATTCGAAACCATGATCTCTCGTCCCGACAATCCTTCTTCGTCGATAATGGGGGCATGCAAGTCTGGCGATGACGACAACACAAAGCGATATCGGGTATGCGTGTCCGCGCCGGTCGGTGTCCAGCGGAACACATAGCCTTTGGCCTGGGGCGTCGCGCTCGCGGCCAGCCCCATCTGCCTACGCTCGAACGCGTAGATGCGCGGCTCGCCTTCTAGACCGTTCGCATCCAGGGCGGTAATACGTACAAAGTACGTCCCGTCCGGCACCTCGCCAAACGTCGCGCGCGAAGTTTCAGTACGCGTCTGCCTGAACAGGTCCAACGCCCCGGCATCACGCGCGAGTTGCACGTGATACTGACGCGCGCCCGCGAGCGGCGCGAGATCGAACGTCACGTCCGGCTCGTCCTGTACCCGCTCCGGCTTAATAAGCGACGGCGCAGGCAACAGTTCGACGGCCTCCCCAATCTCACCCGCCGCACCCGCAATCAAACCGTAGTGAGCAGGTACCAGTGTGGGCTGACTGTCCGGATCGGACGCGACCGTCACTGCTCCGTCCAGCACCTCGATGCGAGTTGCAGCATCACCTGCATCGGCATGCGTTCTGAACTGTGTGCCCCGCACGCCGGCCGTCACCGAAGGCGCGTGAATCTCGAAGCGGTCGTCGCGGTGCTTCAGATGCTTCACTTCACTATCGAGCGAACCGCGTTCCAAGCTAAACGCGCGCTCAATCGTGTTCGTCAGGCACGTACGCCGCAGGGTCGTGAGGCGCAAATCACTATCGGACAACATGCTCACCAATGTGCCGTCCGGCAATTCGAGCGTTACGAAACCAGTGTCTGCCGTGCGGACCCGGTCGCCCTCGTTCAACGACATACCGACAACAAGCGGCACAACAAGTCCGCCGGCGACGCGTTCGGCCGCCCCCTGAACAGCAAGCACGCGTGCCGATAGCGATTCGCGCCGCAATCGCGCGACCGGTACTTTCAGCTCGACACCGGTACGCAAGCGCCGGGTTGCAGACACATGATTCACGCGAGCCAGCCGCCGCCAGTCTTGCGGGCTCTGCAAGTAGCGCTGGGCAATGCCGTACAGCGTATCGTTTGCCCGCGTCGTATAGTGCGTCATCTCGCTAACAGGGGGGCGGGCACTCGCCGCTAGGGGCACTACACTCGTCGCGACGAGCCACGTCGCACATAACGCATCACGGGCAACCCGTATGGAGGGAACAAAATTCATGACAATGCGGGTTTCAGGCGGCCTACGCTCCGTAGAGCCGCGGGGTTCTTGATCGCCATCCACTTCGGCGGTCGCCCCCGGCCGCTCCACGTTCGCCCGGTGGTGGGGTCGCGATAGTGCGGTGCCGAAAGGGATTTGCGTGGCGTGTGCGCCGGGCGCGCGTGGTAGCCGAGGTCTTCCGGCGTGATGCCGTATTCGGCCATCGTCTACCTGATCGACACGACGATTTCGGCAATTTCCTGACGGCGCACTTCGTCGGCCTGCGCCTGCAGCTTGGCCAGTTGCGCCTTGAGTTGCGTATAGCGAGACATGAGTTGTTCCTGTTAGTCCGCCCAGCGTGCCGGGCAGACGAAGTTCAGACGTCGATCACTCGTCGGCGATTAAGGAATAGCCAATCCCCGCGGCGACCGCACCGATCAGAGGGGCCACCCAGAACAGCCACAGCTGGGCAAGCGCCTCCCCCCCTACCAGCAGCGCGGGACCTGTCGAACGCGCCGGGTTCACCGAGGTATTGGTCACCGGAATCGAGATTAGATGGATCAAGGTCAGGCACAAGCCGATCGCGATCGGAGCGAATCCGTCCGGTGCGCGCTTGTCGGTAGCCCCGAGAATGACGAATAGGAAAAAGAAGGTCATGGCCATCTCGGTGAGGAACGCCGCCATCATCGAGTAATGGCCCGGCGAATGATCGCCGAAACCGTTGGTGGCAAGGCCGCTGGCGATCGGATCGAAACCCGGTTTGCCGGAGGCCACCGCCACGAGGAAACAGGCAGCCAGAAACGCCCCGACCAATTGCGAGACGACGTACGGCACGACTTCTCGCGCCGGGAAACGCCGCGCCACGGTCAATCCAAGTGTCACCGCCGGGTTCAGGTGACAGCCTGACACGTGACCGATCGAAAACGCCATGGTCAGCACCGTCAAACCGAAGGCAAGCGATACTCCCACAAAACCGATGCCGAGATCCGGAAACGCGGCGGCCAGCACTGCACTGCCGCACCCGCCGAGCACGAGCCAAAAGGTGCCGAGCAGCTCAGCACCGAGACGTTTGAACAGAGGCATGATGCACACTCCTTCACAAAGGGTACTTGAATGAACAGCCTGCTCGGCACCGCGCGCCCGGCGATGCGAGTACATGCGGCGACGTGGTGGGAGCGCTATTTCTGCGGCCCCATGATGTTCTCCAGGTGTTCGCCCGGAAGCACGATCTCCGTGCGCCGGTTCAGCGCACGCCCCTGCGCCGTGTCGTTGGTCACGACCGGGTTGTCAAACGCAAACCCGTGCGTCGTAACGCGCGAGGCTGCGATACCCCGTTGGATCAGCGCGTCGGCAACCATCTCGGCCCGTGCCTCGGACAAGTGCTGGTTGTATTCGCGCGTGCCGACGTTGTCGGTATAGCCATTCACCTCGATCGGCCTGTCGCTGCGGCTGAGCAGCACGACCGACCGGTCCACGACCGGCCCGGCATCGGCGCGCAAGTTGGATTTGTCGAAGTCGAACAGGACCGTCTCGGGCAGCCGCACCAGGACCCCCTTCGCCGAGGGCTCGACGGTGATGCCCACCGCCTGATTCGCCGCGACCTCCTGGTCGCGGTTCAACGCCGGTTCGCTGGCGCAGCCGACCAGCAGCACGGCCGCGCTCATTACCGCAATTCCCATCGTTGTTCTCATGATTTCCTCCCGCTGTTGAGTTGGATCAATACCACTAACAAATGCTGCTTCAATGCCTCGCCTGGGGCGACGCCGTCACTCGGACCTGCGATCTCCTCCATGCTCGCCACCCAGAACTGCGTCGGTACCTGAACCTGACGATTCGCGTCCGTTACAGGCCCGGTGCAATAGCCGATCACCGGCATCGCGAACCGCAACACCAGCACGGACCCCAGCCACCATGTGCGTAGCGTCGGCGCATCGCGACGGACGTCATGTGCAAGCAAGACGAGCGCCGTTGGCGCTTACGTGGCACAGGCTCTTGCATCATGTGTCTTGAACGATCCCAGCCCAAGCGCGCTCCAGTACCGAAGCGAGAGCCGCTCAAACAGGGTTTCCTTGACTCCCGTGAGCACGTGTTCGACATTTGCGCTCATCAACGCCTTGTCACGCGTTGCATCGCGCTTGATCATCGCGAACATGAACGGCGCGACCATCGCCGTAAGCGTCGCGGCGCCTTGCGCCGTCAAGCCCGAGCGCTCGGCCAGCGTGTCGTGGAAACACGCGAGCCGCTCGCCGAGCAGCGTGTCCAGCTGGATCTGACCCAGCCCCACCAGCCGACGAGGGGCATCGCCGACAGAGAACAGTTCGTGCGTGCCTTGCGACAACAGGTCAGGGTCCGTCGAGGACCTCCTCAACACGCGCATGAGTGCTTCGTGTCCGTCACCTTGCAGGCCATGGTGGGCTGTAATACCCAGCAGGTTCGGCAAGACTGATTCGACGCCGGCCCGAACCGCGAAGACTGGTTCTTCCAGATAAGCCGGTACCTGTTGCTCGATGGGTTGAGCAATCAACACTTGCAATGCGTAAAGCATGTCGTTTGGCATCGTGGACCCTCCTGGTTAGAACACGCTCAGTCGACATTCGCGGGCGCGTCAGCCTGAGCGATCCGAAAATCCTCCGGATCCCGTCCTGCGATCCATCGCGGCGGCCTGCCCCGCCCCGACCACGTCAGGCCCGTCTTTGGATCGCGATAGCGCGGTTCAGCCTTCCGCACCGGTCGCCCTCCGAAGGCTTCGTCTTCCTCGAGCAAATCAATATCGCTCGGGCTGATGTCGTACTCACGGATCAACCGGACAATCTGGCGTAGCACGTCCAGACGTCTCGTCGACCGGTGCCTGGCTATCTTCGCGTCCAGGCGCGCACGCCTGGCCAGAAGTTCCTTCATCGCATCGCTATCCATGTCAGCTCCTTTGATCGCCCGTCGCCCCACACGCCGGCGTGTGCGGTGTCGCGCGAGCGTCGATACGGCGGGCTGAATCAGATCCTGGCTATTACCTGGCCGTGTGCACGCGATAGTGCACGGCCTGATGCTTGGCGTGATGGCGCAGGTTCGCATACGAGGCCTGCGCGGTCACGGCACCGACGATGACGATGCTCATCATCGAGATAAACACCCCTTCATCAGCTTTTCCTGAGTCGTGGTCAAGCAAAAACGCGGTCGCTCGTGCCGCATAAAACTCTGTCATTCGGTGCCAGGCGAACCGGGCGGAAGCGTTCGCAACCGCGCACGCAGGTCCGCGATCTCCCACAACCCCAGACACCGGTCGTACTGCGCAATCGTTCCGAACTCCGGATAAGTGATCGATTCATGGCTGCCTTCGATCAGCAATGCGCGCAGCGGCGGCAGGTCATACGGCGCCATCTCCAGATTGATCGGCGTCCAACCGCCCGTCTGAATATCGCCGTTACGCGGATACGAGCGATACGTGAAGGTCGTCGTGAGGACATACTGCGCGTTCGTGCGGCACAGGTTATGCAGCGCCCGGAACACATCCGCGGGCGAGAAGTGGAACAGGCAGTCACGGCACAGGATCAGGTCAACATCCGGCAGTCGATCCTTCAATAGGTCCAAGCACACGAAGCTACGCCGCGCCGATGCATAAGCTGCCTGATTGGCGCGCACAGTTTCCTCGACGATGTCCGCGCCGATGTACCTGATATCATCCAGATCGACGTGGCGCATCCAGTTGAAGTCACCGCACGGTACGTCGAGGATGGAACGTATGCCCAGACGCTGCAGCAAGCCAGGCAGCTCTCGGATGATGCGCTCGGTGTTACGCAGTTCGGACCCCCATCCCGAAACACTCTCGCTCGAGTGCCATGCTTGCTCGCGATAGATTCTAGAAAACACTTCGGCAGTCGGGTCCGACATGGTCGATACGTCCCATCGAGTCAATAAAAAGATCAGGTTGAACAGGCCCGGCGGGTCGCGCGTCACGGCCCACAGTCGTCGGTCGAGCCGCGCAGACGCGGATAGCCCGGTTGCGCTGAGTCGATCACATCGACACACCGACCGGGGGCGACCTTGCTGGTAGTGTCGAGCTGACGCAGGGTGCCGTCGGATAGCCGCACCTCGTAGTGATAGACGGGTGCTGAGCCTCCGCGCTCGAACAGGCGCGACAGATCGAAACCGAGTCCCGCTCCCAAAAAGCCACCGCTGCTGATACCGGATCCACCGAGGTAGCCGCCCCCGACTTCGGCCGTGGTGCCGCTGCCCTGTTGCGCAAAATCGACGCGCCGCACCACCCGCGCGAGGACCACTTTGGCGTCGGCCGGCAATGCGGGGGCTTCCGCATCGAGCGTGTTGCAGCCCGCCAGCACCCCCGCGATCGCCCACGCAAGGCCCATGGCCACCCCTTGTTTCATCCAGCGCATGCTGTTCTCCTTTCGCTTGAACATCGCATTGACCCGCCTGCGACTACCGCCATCGCACGGCCGCGCCGCGCGGCGATGCGACCACGCGCGGCACCGGCGGTTCGGCGCTCTGCAGCACGATCACCAGCATGGCGATCAGCCCCAGCGCGAAACCGAGTAGTACGCCCAGTCCGAGCTGGCGCGACGTCGACAAACGCCGTGCGGCCCTCACCATGCGATCGCACCAGGCGCGCGCGATGTGGCGGATATTGCACCTTGCTCTAGAATCGCGTGCCGACATGGCATCCTCCAGCGCCACCGCCGTTGGTCGCCATCCCTGCGCATCCGAACAGACCACATCCGGAGAGCAGCAGCGCGGCAAGCGCGCCGGCGAGAGCGGCGCGCCAGGACCGGCCGTGGGTCATGTCGACTCCCTCGCGCGACGCGTCGTCGATGCGTCATTCGAATTGCCTTTCGATGTACGTTTCGGCGAGTAATCCGGCACCGGGCCGCGTTTCACCGCCAGCGCACTCAGATCCTTGACCACCTGCTCGAGCACTGGTGTCCAGTCGCCGTAGTCCGCCTGCCGATACAGCGTGACGCTCGGATACCAGGGGCTGTCGCGGCGCTCGGTCATCCACACCCAATGCGGATTGACGTCGAGCAGCACCCAGGTCGGTCGCCCCATGGCGGCAGCCAGGTGGGCCACCGATGTGCACACCGTGATCACGAGGTCAAGATTGGCAATGATCGCGGCCGTGTCGTCGAAGCTGTGCAATTCCTCGGATACGTCGACGAGCGTCATGCCGCCCGCGCGAAGCGCCGCTACGTCCTCGGCAGCGTCGAGCTGAAGGCTGAACCACTCGATCGCCTGGGCGCTTGCGAATACCTGGGCGAGCGCTTGCGGCGGCACTGAGCGCAGCGCATTGCGCTGGTGGCTGCGGCTGCCACTCCACACCAGCCCAACCTTCAAGGCCGAGCTCGCCTTCTGCAGCCGGCGGCGCCATGCGTCGAGCTTGGCGGGATTCGCGCGGAGGTAATTGGTTCGAACGGGCAACTGCTCGGGCGTGATCCCCTGCATGAATGGGATGCTCGCCAGCGGCAGATGGAAGTCCGCCCGCGGCAGCTCGGCCTGATCGTGTGGCACCACGGTGTCCACCACCCCGTGCAAACTGCGAGCCAGCAATGTCTGCAAGTGCTGGAAGCCGGAGTAGATGAGCGAGCCACCCTCGCGCTCGACCCGCTCAGCCAACGCCGGAACGAAGCGCACGAACTGGAACACATCTCCGTGGCCCTGCTCGCCCCACACGAACAGCGTCTTGCCCGCGAGCGGCTCACCCTGCCAGCGCGGCATGGGAAGGTTCGGCGCGACGTCGCGCAACTCGGGCGAGCCGGCCCATCGCGCCTCGTGGTGCAACCAGCCGTTGCTATAGTCGCCCAGCAGTAGCTCAAGCATCGCGACCGACCACATCATCGACGCGTTGCTCGGCTCGAGCGAGAGCGCACGCTGCGCGACGTGCAGCGCTGCCTGCCACTGCTGGCACTCCTTGAGCACGTACGAATATGTTTGCAGCGCGGTCGGATAGTTTGGCGCGAGCGCACAGGCGCGCTCGACCGCGACCAGCGCATCGTCGAGTTTCCCCTGTTTAAGCGCGGCGGTCGCCAGGTTGGTCCAGGCTAGCGCATTGCCCGGGTCCAAGCGCAGCGCGAGCCCCAGTTCGTGCTGGGCGCTCGCGTATGCCTTCAGCTCGAGGTGCGCCGCGCCGATATTGTTGTGCAGCATCGGCGCGTGCGGGTCGCGCTGTGCGACCTCTGCGTAGGCATCCATGGCTTGCTGATGCATGCGCGCGCGCTGATAGACGAGCCCTAGCGCGAACCAGCGCGTCGCCTCGCCGGGCTTGTGCTGACAGCGCATCAACGCAAGTCGGATCGCATTCGCGTGATGGCCAAGCTGCGACGACACCTCGATCCATTCCTGCACCCAGTCCTCGTCGAACGCATCCTCGACCGAGGCGTGCGCAAAAGCCTCGTCGGCCGCCTTTAGGTCACCCAGGCTCAACGCCACCCGCGCCCGCTCGATCTCCATCGCGCGGGTGGACGGATAGTGCACGCAGTAGACGTCAAGCAGTGCGCGTGCCTGATCGGCTCGCCCGCGCAGGCGCAGCAACTGACTCATCAGCGTATACGCCTGGGCGTCGTCGTTCCTCGGACGGTAGTGGTTCAGCGCGCGTTGCGCGCCGAGCAAATCGCCCGTCTCCAACAAGTCTTCGACCTGCGTGAGACTCTCGATCGTTTCGTGCGTTGTTACCATGCTGTGCCCCATCGTTTTGCTGATTAATTGAATTGCGAGGCGAGCACCGCGCCCATCAGCGCGCCAACCAGCCAGCCCACCGATCGCCCGAGCCACACCGCCGCGTCGACAGGGGAACTCAGCACCTCATGACGGTGCAGCCGCCTGCTCACAAGAGGTTGAGTAAAAAGCAACCCACCGGCCACCACGAACGTCACGCCAAATTGCGTCCACGCCCGCGCAATCCAGTGCCCCGCCAAGTCGTCGAGCAATCCCATGCCGACGACCACAATCGCGATGGTCAGTGCGATACCGATCAACGTATTACCCACGAACCTGTCCGTGTAATCCGTCACAGTGCCCCTCCTTTGCGCTCTTCCTTGCGCCTCATGCTCATGGCAACGGCGAGCCCCACCACAGCACAAAGGCGTTGCCCATCAACAAACCCGCCACGATGCCCACCACGCGCCCCTGCCGGGCAGCCCGTCGCGCCCCGCTATCACGGTGCAGCCACGAGCGCTTCCGAGTTCGGTATGCCAACCCGGTCGCCATCGCATACACGAGTGTCACGAACGCAACGGTCACCACCGTCGTAAGCGCAAGTCGCTGCCATCCCGAGATACGGTTCATCGTCGGCCACACCATCTCCAACAGACCCACCATCATCGTCATCGCGCACGTCATCGCGCCTGCACCAAACACGTTGGCCACAAAGCGGTCGGTGCTATCAAACGACCTCACCCCGCCTCCTTAATCACCGGACGATCCGGGCGTGCTCGGCGAGTCCCGCCACGAGCCGCTCGAAGGCTGCATTGCGGCCCCGGGCTTCGAGGAACTTCCGCACGCCGGGCGCCGCCACGTCGTAGCTCGGTGTCTGCGTCGGTCGGCTTGCTTCGAGCTTGACGATCACGAACTGCCCTGCCACTGCGATCGGCGTCGAGCTCACCTGGCCTGGCTGCAGGCGAGCGATTTCCTGCGCGATCGGCAGCGCCACCCCCATCGTTTTCCCCTCGGCGGGCGGCGTCTTAAAGCTCACCCAGGGCAACGCTCCGCCAGCCTCGCGCGTGCTATCCATGCTGGTCTCGCGCGCCACCTCGTCAAACGCGACCCCGGCTTTCAGCTTCTCGAGCACACCGGCGGCGCTCGCCGCATCCCGCACCGCGATGATCCGCGTCTGATACTCGCGCGGGCCTTGCTCCGCGACCATCGCGTCGTAGGCCGACTTGACCTGTGCATCCGTGACGGCTGGCACCTGCAGATGGCGCTCCAGGTACAGCCGGTTCTCGGCGTTCACGCGCGTCGTTCCCGTCAACCCCGCGACCGTCGGCGCACGGTCCAGGCCTTCGCCAAGCGCCGCCTGCCGAACCAGTTCGCGCCCGATGAGCCCGCGCACGGCAACCTCGCGCATTTCTGGACTGTCGGGCAAGTGCGTCTTGGCCAGCACGTCGTCCACCTCGCCGCGCACGATCGGCACGTCGTTCACCAGCGCGACCGTGCCCGTCGGCAATGCCACCTGCGCCGACGCGGATGATTCCGCGGCGCGCCCCATTGCGGCGGCCAGACACCCCACCAGCATCCAGCCGGCCATGTACGCTCTGTGTTTCATTGATTTATCCCCTGAATAAGCCTGCGAGTAACTGATCGTATTGCGCGACCACCTTCGGGTTCGTGGCCAAGAAACCGCCGATCACCTCGCGCTGGCGGGTGCGGTAGTCCTGCCACTGCTCGTCGTGGCGCGTGAGCGCCGTGACCAACTGCCGTGCGCCGGCCTCCACGTCGTTGCCCTGGTAGAAGTACCCCAGTCCCGCGCACAGCTGCGCGTTGTGCACGAGCGCGTAGCCGTTCCAGCACACGTCGAAGTAGTAGTAGTTCAGCGCGAGGCCCCACTGGTGCGAGATCACAACGTCGGTCAGCTCGCTCAGAAACTGGGGCGTCTCATAGCGGCCGACGAAGCTCGCCTTGTGCTCGCGCACCAGATCCAGGTACTGCATCACGCCGATGAACTCAGGGCTGCCGAGCGCCAGCCAGTCGGCATTGGTCACGTGCACGTGCGCGATCTGCGCGCCAACGCGCCGGTACGCTTGCTCCGCGATCAACAGCGGGTACAGGCAGAATTTCATCACATCGATGTTTGGCTCCATAATCGACAGCCGCTTCGGTCCAGCATGGGGTCGGTATTGCCCCCCGTTCGGCAGGTTCACGGTGCGTGCATCCAGACACATCGGGTCCCATACGAACGGCACCTGGTGCACCGGCTTGCGCCGCAGCGTCTGGAAAAAGTGGGCGCTTGTCTCCATCACCTGAGGGATCACCCACACCTGGTCGTAGCACTGGTTGATGAAGACCTGATCGGTCATGCGGCGCCTGAAGATCATCGCCTCCATCATCTGCACGTACTCAGGTCCGCAGCAGTAGCTCACTACCCGTGCGCCGCGAGACTGCAGGTACTTGCACTGCGCTTCGTTGATCTGCCCGCCCAGCTCGACGAGCACGTCCAGATCGTCCTTGGCCGCCTCGAACGGCTTGACCGGGAACTGCGTCAGATCCCACGGCAGCTGCGGCGTGATCGCCACCTGCGTGGTGTTCACCAGACACACCGCATGCTTGAGCGGCGAGTGCTGGAACACACGCATCAGGTACAGCGCGTTCTGCTTAATGCCGTTGACCCACAGGCTTTCGGCTTCGTTGTGCAGTCCGATCGTGATACCGATGCGCAAGGCACGCGGGTGTTGTCGTTGTTGTTGACCATTCATCGCGAGACACCCCAGGAAAATTGAACTTGGCGCCGCACGATCACACACGACGGCGGTGCCTCGACGAGGGTCACTGTTTCGCGCGAATGGTGCGGATCCACATACACCGTCACGCCGCGCACCAGTGCGGCGGCCTGATATCCGGTCAACTCCGCACGTGCCACCTCGCGGCACGCAAGCGGCGCACTCGAGATGCGTTCGGCAAGGATCGTGCAGCCGCCTTGCAAGGCGGGCGAAGTCGTCAGCGACAGGATCGCTGACGACTCCCGGTACTCGATACCCGATAACGAAAAAAACGGCGCCCCGTCCGGATTGCTGCGGTCCCAGTCGAGAACCACGTCCTGACGCTGTGCGTTGACAAAGGCGCGGCTCGCCACCGCGTCGATCGCGCCCGCGCAGCGCCGGATGCCGATTGCGTGCGCCGCGCGCCCCAGCACCGTCGCCGGCGTGGTCACGACGCTCGTGGGCGGCGTTGGTGTTGGCGTAGGCGTCGCCGCACCGTCGCCAGCCAGACCCTGCGCATGGGCGAGCACGCTCGCCGCGACCGCCGCGCTCACCAGCGATGCCCTGATGGCCGGCCCGACACCCCGCACGAGCCCGTGTCGTTTCATCGCGGTACTCATTCGTATAACTCGGCAATGGCCGCCCCGTATTGAGCGACGTTGCTTTCAGCGAGCGGGTCCAGTGTCGCGAGAAACTGGCGCGCCTCATCTCGATACCGGACGAGGTCCACATCGTGTTCGGCAAACGCACGCCGCAGCGCGAGCGCTCCATCTTCGCAGTCGAAATCGGCGTAGCGGTAGCCACACCCGCTCAGGAACGCCGAGTTGTGGATCAGCGCATAGCCGCCGTACAGCGCCTCGTAGTACACATAGTTTTGGGCGTTCTCCCAGTGGTGCGCGACGATCGCGTCGGCCTGCCGGTTTAGGATCTCGTAGATCGGCACGCGCGGCTCGAACGTCGCGCGGCCGTGATTGACCAAGTCCAGGCTGCGTGCGAATCCCGCGAACTGCGCGTCGTCCTTCAGGTGCAATGTGTTGAACACGCGCAGGTGCTCGATGAACGACGGATCCTGGCGATGCGCGAGATCCGCGAGCAGCATCGGCACGTGCGATGTCTTGACCATGCAGATGTTCGGCTCCAGAATCGCAAGCCGCCAGCGCTCGCGCCCGGGCGCATAGCCGAAGCCTTCATTACCCGACGATGCGAGCGTGCGCTCGAGCAGCGCCGGGCTCCAGAGGTGTTGCATCGCTCGCACCGGCGCGCGCAGCGCTGCCCCGTAATACGAGGCACAGCTGCGCTCGAACGCCGGCAGCGTCCAGATCGCGCTGTATGGCGTGCCCGAGGCGAGCATGCCGTGCGGCAGGTCGAACATCATCCGCTCGATGTCGATCACATAATCGTTGGCAACGCGCATGCCGATCACATGGCCACCGCGTGCGCAAAAAGCGCGTGCCCAATCCGGATTCAGTTGCGCGGACAGTTCGATGACCACGTCGAGTTCCATGCGCGCGGTTTCCAGGTCGATCACTGGCGCGGGCGAATGCTCCAGAAAAGCCTGGGCCTCGTGGGGCTCGCCGTCGCCGCCATTGACCAGCACCACCGAGTCAATGAGCGGCGAGCGCTGCAGCAGTTGTGCGAGGAAATAGCAGTTCTGGAAGATGCCGTTTTCCCAGATCGACTGGTGGCCTTTGCGCAGAAAAATCGTCACCCCAATCTTCAGTCGTTTGGTCACGCTCATCGTGCGCCCTCCTGGGCTGTCCGCCCCACCAGGTGCAGCAGGCATTGCGCATAGGCGATACGGTTCGCGCGCGTCTGGCTGGACAGCGCGGAGAGAAACGCGCGCGATCGGTGCCGATAATGGCTAAGTTGGTCGTCGTGATCGCTCGCCGCGCTCACCAGCTGCGACGCGCCTTGCTCGATATCCGAGTCCGGGTAGTAGTAGCCCAGCTCTGCAATCCACGGCGCGTTGTGAATCAACGGATAGTCGCCATACAGCGCGTCCAGATACAAAATGTTCTGGTCGTTATGCCATTGGTGGCTCACGACCGCGTTGGCGAACTGGCTCATGTAACCTACAAAATCGTGTCGTTGGTCCAGTTGAAGTTTGTTGTCGCGGGCAAGCTCCAGCGAGCGAGTGAGAAATTCGAAGGTCGGATGACGCTGCATCTGCACGCTATTGAGCACGTGCACGCGCGACACCGACTCAGGCTCAGCCCGGGCGGCGGCCTCGCACACCAGCAGTGGGATCGCGCAGTTCTTGACCACCGAAATGTTCGGCTCAAAGATCGCCACCCGCAGGCCGCGTTCGTGCTCCTGCCGCGCCTGATAGCCGAAGTGCAGGCCCGCGCGCTCGATCTCGGCGGCCCGTTGTTCGACGAATACCGGATCCCACAGATACGGCACTTCGATCACCGGGCAGCGGTGCAACGTGCGCAGCATCGGCGCGAAATCCCGGTCCTTCGACAGGATCCAGATCGCGTCGCACCGGTTCGCGCGCGTGAAATAACCCGAGCGCTTGAAAACTGACGGCTCGATCAGTCCGACGTACGGCTGGCCGCAGCAGAAGAACACCACGCGCTTGCCGCGTGCGCGCAGATAGTCCAGCCACTCAACGTCCAGGCCGCCGCCCATCTCGATGGCCACGTCGATGCACTCCGTCGCCTCGCGCATCGGTATCAGCCGAAGCGGCTGGCCACCGTCTTGCGCGTTGGCCGCCACACTCGTCTGGTCACCGCAGTTGAGCAGCACTACGTCCGTCACAAACGGCAGCGCCCTCAAGAGCCGCGCCAGGAAGAAAACATTCTGGCCGAGCCCGTTCTCCCAAATGTTCTGACCTGCATGGGTCAGTATGGATATGCCGATTCGCATCGCCTGTTATCGCCTCGTGATCATGCTCGATTGCCCGGCGGTGGTCCGCCGTGATTCCCCGTTTTCCCCGTAAAAAGGAGGAGAGAGCCGAGCATGGCCAACCCTCTCCCCAAAAGCGGCAACCGCAGAACGCGTGGATTAACGGGGGAGTAATCCAGCGCACGAGGACGCGGTTGCCCAGGCCACTCTTAGCGTTGATCCAACTGAATCTCCACGCGTCGGTTCTTCGCACGCCCCTCGACCGTGTCATTCGAGGCCACCGGGTCGGCCTTGCCGTAGCCGTGTGCGGCGTACCGCTGTGCCTGCAGGCCGTGATCACGCAGATAGGCCGCCACCGTCTCCGCCCGGTGCTGCGACAGGTTCAGGTTGTAGGCGTCGGAGCCGCGCGAGTCCGTGTAGCCCTTGACCGTCACCAGCGCGAACGTCGCGCCGCTCGCGTCCGACACGAGTTTGTCCAGCTTCGCGCGCGCTTCCGGACGCAACGTCCACTTCGCGGTATCGAAGTTCGCGTCGCCGCCGAGCACCACCTTCGCCGGCGGCGGTGGCGGAGGAGGCGGCACCGGCACCGGAACCGGGGCCACCACCGGCGGCGGCGCCGACGGCACGCCGCACTGGAATGTCAGGATCCGCGTGTTGGGCTTTCCGTCCGACGTCGAGCCCAGCGGCGCAGCGTCCTCGAGCGCGCGCACCGGTTGATTGCCGCAGATCTCCTCGGCCTTCTTGTGGCAAGTGCCCTGCCCCTCGAAGATGCCGTAGCAATCCACCCGGTAAGCCTGCTCGCCGTTGGCCAGCCGCAGCGAGTACGCGTTGAAGGTCGGCCCCGACGCGGAACAGCCCGCAAGCACGGCCGCGCTCAGTAAAACCACTTTTGTTCTTTGCAACATGTCGTACCTCGTCTTCTGTTTGATAGCCAATTGCAATGGCAGAAGGTGCCTAGCGCGCCCGGCCCCGAAGGACCGGGCGCGTTCAGCCGATTACCACTGGTAGCCGATACCCACCCCGAAGGTCGTGCCGGAGCCGCTCAAGCTCGCCCCGCCACGCAACTTCAGGTTGTCGGTCAACCGAGCCGTGAACCCGATCGCCGCCGCGGCATACCCTTGATAACTGCCGCTACCGATACCGATCATGAACGACTTGCCCAGATCCACGTCCGGGATCATGGTCAGCGCCACCGCACCTGCCACGCCCGAGTAGGCCTTGCGGGCCACCGAGCCGATGTCGTTACGCACTGAGTTCAGCTGCGACATGTTCACGCCGTCGGTCGGGTTCACTCCCGGGGCCACGTTCGTGAGACGCCGCTCGTTGCCGGCCGAACCCAGCGACACCGTGTTGGCTTCGCTAGCCACGGAACCAGAGCCGAGCGCGACGGAGTTCGGCGCGGACGCTGTGGCGTTCTGGCCGAGCGCTACACTACCCACGCCTGTACCCAGTGCATTCGCACCGATCACCGTGGCGCCGTTGGCGGACGCATTCGCACCGTGACCGACCGCCAGGCTGTCGGTACCCGATGCGCTGGCAGCTACCCCAGCGGCCAGCGCGTTCACACCCGTCGCGCCGTCGTTGTTGTAGTTCGCCTGCTGCACGCCGTTGTCGTTCACGCCGTAGTAGTGCGTCTTGCTCGACGAAATCACCGTCGACAGCGACACAAAGCCCGTCGACGTCGAAGTCGACAGCGAAGACACCGTGCTGTTGGTCGTCGACAAGCCCGTGGAGAGCGAGCTCACACCGGTCGACAGCGAGCTGGTCGTCGTCGACGTCGAGGTCGACAGCGACGCCACCGCGCTGGTGCTGGTGCTGAACGTGGTCGACAGCGACGCAACCGTGCTGTTGGTCGTCGACAGGCCGGTGGACAGCGAGCTGATCCCGGTCGAGGTCGAGGTGGACAGCGAGGACACGTTGCTGTTGGTGGTAGACAGCCCCGTCGACAGCGAGCTGACGCCCGTGGACAGCGAACTGACCGTCGTCGAGGTCGACGTCGACAGCGAGGACACCGTGCTGTTGGTCGTCGACAGTCCCGTCGACAGCGAGCTGATGCCCGTGGACAGCGAACTGACGCTGGTCGAAGTGGACGTCGAAAGACTGCCGATCGCCTCGTTCGTCGCGTACAGCTGGCTTCCGTTGATGGCATCCGTGCTGGTTGCGCTCACCCGGCCGGCCGCCACGTTGGTGACCTGACGTTCCGCACCCGGCGCGCCGACGCTCACCACGCTCGTCGGGCTGGTGCCGGCGTAGCTGTAGGTCACGCCACCGATCGTGCCGGTTGCGGTCGGATTGGCCACCGCCGTGACCGACCCGGCACCCAGCGCCACCGCACCTGCCAGCGACGCATTCGCACCGTTGCCGATCGCTACGCTATCCGCACCCGAGGCCGAGGCATTGGTGCCCGCGGCCAGCGCGTTCAGACCCGTCGCGCCATCATTGGCGTAGTTACCTTGCTGCACGCCGTTGTCGTTCACGCTGTAGTAGTGCGTCTTGCTCGTCGACACCACCGTGCTCAACTGCGACACGTTGACTGCGTCCGTGCCCGCCGTACCGGCCGCCACGTTGTGAATCTGCGTCGGCGTGCCACCCGGGTTGAGCGTCACACTGTTGTAGTTCACTGTGCCGTCCGGGTTGGTGTCGTACTTCACCGTCTGGCTACCCAGCGTGCTGACCGTGGTCGAAACCGACGCGATACCCGTCGAGCTCGATGTGGACAGCGAGGACACGTTGCTGTTGGTGGTCGACAGACCCGTGGACAGCGATGCGACATTGCTGTTGGTCGTGGACAGACCGGTCGACAGCGAGGCCACATTGCTGTTGGTCGTGGACAGACCAGTCGACAGAGACGCCACATTGCTATTGGTGGTGGACAGGCCTGTCGAGAGCGAGCTCACACCCGTGGACAGCGAGCTGGCCGTCGTCGACGCGGAAGTCGACAGCGACGTCACCGTGCTGTTGGTGGTGGACAAGCCCGTCGAGAGCGAGCTGGCCGTCGTCGATGTCGAGGTCGACAGCGACGCCACATTGCTGTTCGTCGTGCTCAGACCCGTGGACAGCGAGCTGGCCGTCGTCGACGTCGAGGTCGACAGCGACGCCACATTGCTGTTCGTCGTCGACAGCCCAGTGGACAGCGAGCTGATGCCCGTCGAGGCCGAAGTGGACAGGCTGCCGATCGCCGTGTTGGTCGCGAACAGCTGCGAACCATTGATGGCATCGGTGCTCGTCGCACTGACCTGACCCGCGGCCAAGTTGGTGATCTGGCGTTCCGCGCCCGGCGCACCCACGCTCACCACGCTCGTCGGCGTAGCGCCTGCGAATGTGTAGGCCGTGCCGCCAATCGTGGTACCCGCCGTCGGCACCGGTGCCGCCGTGACGGAGCCCGAACCCAGCGCCACGTCGTTGGCGTTGGTTGCCACCGCGCTTTGTCCCAGTGCCACGGCCCCGGCTTGACCAGCCACCGAGGTATTGCCCAGTGCCACTGCCCCATCGCCATTGGCCTGGTTCAGGTTACCAACCGCCACTGCACCGTTGCCCAACGCCCTGTTGTTGGCACCTGCCGCGAACGCACCCGTTCCGACTGCCACGTTCGGGTCACCGATGGCCACCGCACCGTCGCCGCTCGCGGTGTTGCCCACCCCGATCGACACGGCCTTGCCACCCATCGCGGTCGCATTGTTGCCGACAGCAACGGCGCCACCAGAACTGGCGTACGCGCCATCGCCGACTGCAACGCTGCTGGTACCGGACGCCGAGGCGTTGGTTCCCGCAGCCAGCGCGTTGACACCGGTGGCGCCATCGTTGTTGTAGTTCGCTTGCTGCACGCCGTTGTCGTTGACGCTGTAGTAATGCGTCTTGTTGGCTGCTACCACCGTGCTCAGTTGCGACACGTTGACGGCGTCCGTAGCGGCGGTGCCTGCTTCGACGTTGTGGATCTGCGCAGCGGTCCCACCCGGGTTGAGCGTCACGCTGTTGTAGTTCACCGTGCCGTCGGGGTTCTTGTCGTACTTAACCGCCTCATTCGACAGCGTTGACAGACCCGTCGAGAGTGAGCTCACGCCGGTCGACAGCGAGCTAGCCGTGGTCGACGTGGAGGTCGACAGTGACGCCACATTGCTGTTCGTCGTCGAGAGGCCCGTCGAGAGCGAACTCACGCCGGTCGACAGCGAGCTGGCCGTCGTCGACGTGGAAGTCGACAGCGACGCAACGTTGCTGTTTGTCGTCGAGAGGCCCGTCGAGAGCGAACTCACCCCAGTCGACAGCGAGCTGGCCGTCGTCGACGTGGAGGTCGACAGCGACGCCACATTGCTGTTCGTCGTGGAGAGGCCCGTCGAGAGCGAGCTCACGCCAGTCGACAGCGAGCTAGCCGTGGTCGACGTCGAGGTCGACAGTGACGCGACATTGCTGTTCGTCGTCGAGAGGCCCGTGGAGAGCGAACTCACCCCAGTCGACAGCGAGCTGGCCGTCGTCGACGTGGAAGTCGACAGCGACGCCACATTGCTGTTCGTCGTGGAGAGGCCCGTCGAGAGCGAGCTCACGCCGGTCGACAGCGAGCTGGCCGTGGTCGACGTCGAGGTCGACAGCGACGCCACATTGCTGTTCGTCGTGGAGAGGCCCGTCGAGAGCGAGCTCACGCCAGTCGACAGCGAGCTAGCCGTGGTCGACGTCGAGGTCGACAGTGACGCGACATTGCTGTTCGTCGTCGAGAGACCCGTGGAGAGCGAACTCACCCCAGTCGACAGCGAGCTGGCCGTCGTCGACGTGGAAGTCGACAGCGACGCCACATTGCTGTTCGTCGTGGAGAGGCCCGTCGAGAGCGAGCTCACGCCGGTCGACAACGAGCTGGCCGTCGTCGACGTCGAGGTCGACAGCGACGCGACATTGCTGTTCGTCGTGGAGAGGCCCGTCGAGAGCGAGCTCACGCCGGTCGACAGCGAGCTGGCCGTCGTCGACGTCGAGGTCGACAGCGACGCCACATTGCTGTTCGTCGTGGAGAGGCCCGTCGAGAGCGAGCTCACGCCGGTCGACAGCGAGCTAGCCGTCGTCGACGTCGAGGTCGACAGCGAGGCGACGTTGCTGTTCGTCGTCGAGAGGCCCGTGGAGAGCGAACTCACGCCGGTCGACAGCGAGCTGGCCGTCGTCGACGTCGAGGTCGACAACGACGCCACGTTGCTGTTTGTCGTGGAGAGGCCCGTGGAGAGCGAACTCACGCCGGTCGACAGCGAGCTGGCCGTCGTCGACGTGGAAGTCGACAGCGACGCCACATTGCTGTTCGTCGTGGAGAGGCCCGTGGAGAGCGAGCTCACGCCGGTCGACAGCGAGCTGGCCGTCGTCGACGTCGAGGTCGACAGCGACGCAACGTTGCTGTTTGTCGTGGAGAGGCCCGTCGAGAGCGAGCTCACGCCGGTCGACAGCGAGCTGGCCGTCGTCGACGTCGAGGTCGACAGCGATGCAATACCACTAGTGAGCGTGCTGGTTCCCGTCGACAGCGACGCGACCGTGCTGTTGGTGGTTGACAAGCCGGTCGACAGCGAACTGATCCCCGTAGAGGTCGAGGTAGACAGGCTACCGACCGCCTGGTCCGTCGCGAACAGCTGGCTGCCATTGACCGCATCGGTACTCGTCGCGCTCAGCTGACCCGCTGCCACGTTGGTGATTTGACGCTCCGCGCCCGGCGCACCCACGCTGACCACGCTCGTCGGTGCGGTGCCAGCAACCGCATATGACTGACCCGCGATCGTCGCGCTACTCACAGGGTTTGCCACACCAGTGACCGAGCCGGAACCCAATGCGACGTCATTGGTATTGGTCGCTACTGCGCCCTGACCCAATGCCACCGCGCCAGCCTGCGCCGCGGTCGAGGTGTTGCCCAGCGCCACCGATCCGTTGCCATTCGCCGTATTCTGGAAGCCCAGTGCCACTGCGCCGCTTCCGTTTGCCGTGCCGTTCACACCCAGAGCAATCGCCCCTGCGCCGATAGCGACGTTCGGGTCGCCGATGGCCACTGCCCCATCGCCGCTTGCAGTATTGCCCACGCCGATCGATACCGCCTTGCCACCGGTAGCCACCGCGCTATTGCCCACCGCCACGGCGCCATCGGAGCTGGCCGTTGCGCCAGCGCCCACCGCGACGCTGTTCGCGCCCGAACCTACTGAATTGATACCTGCTGCGAGTGCGCCTACGCCCGTCGCGCCGTCATTGGCGTAGTTGCCTTGCTGCACGCCGTTGTCGTTCACGCTGTAGTAGTGCGTCTTGCTCGTCGACACCACCGTGCTCAGCTGCGACACGTTGACCGCATCCGTGCCCGCCGTACCCGCCGCCACGTTGTGAATCTGCGTCGACGTGCCACCCGGGTTGAGCGTCACGCTGTTGTAGTTCACCGTGCCATCGGGGTTCTTGTCGTACTTAACCGCCTCATTCGACAACGTTGACAGGCCCGTCGAGAGCGAACTCACCCCAGTCGACAGCGAGCTGGCCGTCGTCGACGTCGAGGTCGACAGCGACGCCACATTGCTGTTCGTCGTGGAGAGGCCCGTCGAGAGCGAGCTCACGCCGGTCGACAGCGAGCTGGCCGTCGTCGACGTCGAGGTCGACAACGACGCAACGTTGCTGTTCGTCGTGGAGAGGCCCGTCGAGAGCGAGCTCACGCCAGTCGACAGCGAGCTGGCCGTGGTCGACGTGGAGGTCGACAGCGACGCCACATTGCTGTTCGTCGTCGAGAGGCCCGTGGAGAGCGAACTCACGCCGGTCGACAGCGAGCTGGCCGTCGTCGACGTCGAGGTCGACAACGACGCCACGTTGCTGTTTGTCGTGGAGAGGCCCGTGGAGAGCGAACTCACGCCGGTCGACAGCGAGCTGGCCGTCGTCGACGTGGAAGTCGACAGCGACGCCACATTGCTGTTCGTCGTGGAGAGGCCCGTGGAGAGCGAGCTCACGCCGGTCGACAGCGAGCTGGCCGTCGTCGACGTCGAGGTCGACAGCGACGCAACGTTGCTGTTTGTCGTGGAGAGGCCCGTCGAGAGCGAGCTCACGCCGGTCGACAGCGAGCTGGCCGTCGTCGACGTCGAGGTCGACAGCGATGCAATACCACTAGTGAGCGTGCTGGTTCCCGTCGACAGCGACGCGACCGTGCTGTTGGTGGTTGACAAGCCGGTCGACAGCGAACTGATCCCCGTAGAGGTCGAGGTAGACAGGCTACCGACCGCCTGGTCCGTCGCGAACAGCTGGCTGCCATTGACCGCATCGGTACTCGTCGCGCTCAGCTGACCCGCTGCCACGTTGGTGATTTGACGCTCCGCGCCCGGCGCACCCACGCTGACCACGCTCGTCGGTGCGGTGCCAGCAACCGCATATGACTGACCCGCGATCGTCGCGCTACTCACAGGGTTTGCCACACCAGTGACCGAGCCGGAACCCAATGCGACGTCATTGGTATTGGTCGCTACTGCGCCCTGACCCAATGCCACCGCGCCAGCCTGCGCCGCGGTCGAGGTGTTGCCCAGCGCCACCGATCCGTTGCCATTCGCCGTATTCTGGAAGCCCAGTGCCACTGCGCCGCTTCCGTTTGCCGTGCCGTTCACACCCAGAGCAATCGCCCCTGCGCCGATAGCGACGTTCGGGTCGCCGATGGCCACTGCCCCATCGCCGCTTGCAGTATTGCCCACGCCGATCGATACCGCCTTGCCACCGGTAGCCACCGCGCTATTGCCCACCGCCACGGCGCCATCGGAGCTGGCCGTTGCGCCAGCGCCCACCGCGACGCTGTTCGCGCCCGAACCTACTGAATTGATACCTGCTGCGAGTGCGCCTACGCCCGTCGCGCCGTCATTGGCGTAGTTGCCTTGCTGCACGCCGTTGTCGTTCACGCTGTAGTAGTGCGTCTTGCTCGTCGACACCACCGTGCTCAGCTGCGACACGTTGACCGCATCCGTGCCCGCCGTACCCGCCGCCACGTTGTGAATCTGCGTCGACGTGCCACCCGGGTTGAGCGTCACGCTGTTGTAGTTCACCGTGCCATCGGCGTTCTTGTCGTACTTAACCGCCTCATTCGACAACGTTGACAGGCCCGTCGAGAGCGAGCTCACGCCCGTGGACAGCGAGCTGGCCGTCGTCGACGCAGAAGTCGACAGCGACACCACATTGCTGTTCGTCGTGGAGAGGCCCGTCGCGAGGGAACTGATCCCAGTAGATACCGACGTTGACATGCTGCCAATCGCCTGGTTTGTCGCGTAAAGCTGGCTTCCGTTAACGGCGTCCGTGCTTGTGACGCTCAATTGACCCGCCGCCACATTCGTGATTTGGCGCTCGTTGCCCAGTGAGCCGACGCTCACAACGCTCGTCGGGGTTGCCCCGGCAAAACTGTATGCCGTTCCTCCAATGGTGGTGCCCGATGTCGGGTTTGCAATTGCCGTCGCTGAATTCGTGCCCAGAGCGATGTCATTTGCATGGCTTGCCGTGGCCCCAGAACCGACTGCAACGCCTCCAAACGATGTGGCTGTCGAGGCATTGCCGATCGCAATGCTTTGTGCGCCAGTTCCACTCGCTCCGTTGCCTAGAGCAACAGAGCTCGCCCCGGCCGCGATCGCATTCGTCCCTGCAGCCATTGCATTGAGCCCAGATGCACCGTCATTGCCGTAGTTCCCCTGTTGGACACCGTTGTCGTTGACGCTGTAGTAACGCGTCTTGCTCGTCGATACTACTGTGCTCAGTTGCGACACGTTGACCGCGTCCGTGCCCGCCGTACCCGCCCCAACGTTATGGATTTGCGCGCTTGTCCCACCCGGGTTGAGCGTCACACTGTTGTAGTTCACCGTGCCATCAACGTTCTTGTCGTATTTGACGGCCTCACTCGACAGCGTGCTGACGCCGCTCGAAAGCGACGCAACATTGCTATTAACAGTACTCAAGCCCGTGGATAACGAACTGAGGCCAGTCGAGACGGATGCCACATTACTATTGGTGGTGCTCAAACCCGTGGACAACGAACTCATACCGGTCGACAGCCAACTCGCGGTTGTGGATGTCGATGTCGACAGGGACGCGACCGCGCTGGTGCTTGTGCTAAACGTGGTCGACAGGTTCTCGATGGCAGAGTTGGTGGCAAACAGCTGCGAACCGTTGATGGCGTCTGTACTCGCGGCGCTGACCCGACCCGCGGCAACGTTGGTGATCTGACGTTCCATACCCGGTGCGCCGACGCTCACCACGCTTGTCGGTCCGGCACCGGCAAACGCGTAGGGTATACCGCCGATAGTAGTACCGGCTGTCGGATTCGGCACGGCCGTGATCGAGCTAGCCCCGAGCGCGACGTCGTTGGCATTGATCGCGACCGCGCGCGGTCCAATAGCAACGCTGGCAGCGCCGACCGCTTGCGTTGCCGTGCCTAGGGCAATCGACCACGCTCCACTCGCCACTGTCGCAGCGGTGGCTGCTCCGTCCGATATCGCGGTCTGCGCTGACCCAATGGCGATCGAGTCCAGCCCCGCGAGGCCGTTCATAGTCGCGGTGCTGCCAATGCGCATTGAGAAAGTTCCACCCGAGATATCGGCGAGGCCGATTTGACCTCCGTTGACATATAACGAGCCCCCAAGGCTCAGGTTTGATGCCCAAGGTGGTGAACCATTGAGGTGGGTGCCATAGAAGGTTGAGTGCGTAGTCTGAGTCGATAGGTTGGCGTTGCACTCCGATTGTGTGACCTGCGACTGATAAGTGACTGCGCTGCCATCAAAAATTAAGGCGCAGGTCGGGTCGGTACCGTTGTTGACAAACAGCTGCGCGTTCGCAGACGACATCAAGCCAAAGCTCCCCAGCATAAGAGCGAATGGCATAGCAATCGCACGCTTTCCGAGAAACTGGTTATGCCGCGCTCCTCCAATCTCAAAAGTCCCGTAAGACGCTTCATATCCCACCGCACTTGAAGCGCCTCCAAGGCGCGCATCTTGAACGCGGGTTGATTCACCACTCCGACCTTTACCATGTGACTTGTCGTTTTCCGATGTAGCGACAAAGGCGCCCAGCGCCTTATTCCATATGGTTCGATAGACCTTATTCATATGCCACCCATTCTCCAGGTACGAACTTGTCCAGCCCTCCAAAACATTTTGGAGTGCTTATCACTAAGCAGTGTTTCCGAGATGATTGAACTCGGATCGTGCCTAACCCAGACCTAACCAGCGACGCAACTCATCTCCGTGCTCCCTCCCCAGCACTCGCAATGATTTGGTAAGTTCTCGAACTTGGTTTTCGATTGTCTGATCATCGGAATGGCCACTTGACTCCGGTTCTCTTAGGGGCACATGGCTATTCCCACTCCCTGTTCCTGGCAGACACTCTTCCATTCCGACGCCGATAGCAGACGCGGTGCCATAGAATCCCTGCGCCAATCCGGCGTCATATGCCTGCGTCGCCTGCGACACCCATTCAGGCAGGTGGAGGGCCACCAGCAGGTGCGCGCACCGACGCAGCCCTTCCAGCCAGTCTTCAGCGCGGTCCATACTCGGCGCGGACTCGCCGCACCGTCCCAAGCAGTCCGACAACGCCTGCAGCACGGCGCCGCCGGCCTCACCCGCCAGATTCAGCTCCTTGCCAGGTATCGGTTTCCATTTGGTTGGTCTTGCCATCGCGCTCATTCCGTGTGTTTTCGTTCTGCTGCTTCCGGACGGGCTTTCCCTCGCTAGGGCGCGCCCGGCTCGTCTCGCGCGGGCTGCACCCAAGGCGCCCCGGCGCGCGCGGCCACGCTCAGGTCCTGCGGCCCTCTCACCCCCGTCAGCACCACCGCTTCTGTGGCGACATCCGATGCCAGGCGAATCAACCGGCTCAATTGCTCCAGCCCCGCGTCCGCCTGCCGTGCCTCAGTCAACAGCGATGGGTCAAACTTCACAATGTCTGGATGACCGATCGCAATGTCGGCACGCATCCCGTACGCGACGCCGTACCCGTCGATTGCGATCCGGCAACCGGCGCGCCGGATGAACTGCACAAACTCGCGCGAGACGTGTGACGTTTCCGGGACCTCGACGATCAGCCGTTTCGCCACATCCGTCTCGACCTCCAATTCCAGGAGCGCCGCAGTCCAGGCCGAGTCAAATCCGTCGCATTGAAAATTCACGCCCACGATCTCGTCCGGGTGATCCCTTAAAAACTGGATTACCCGTCGCAACACGTAGCGTTCAAATGTCGAAACCAGATTCAGACGCGTCAGCGCAGGGAGCAGAGCAGAGGCGGCCCGCCATTGACCATCGGCGACGGGAATGCGCGCGAGGCATTCGCGATACAGCACATCGTTCGGATCGTCAGCGCGATGGATTCGCGAAAAATGCAGTTGGATACGATGCGTGCGCATCGCATCCCATATCTGCTCCGCCACCCTCATGTCGGTCATCGCCGAACCCCTGTCGGTAAGGACTTCTCGTTAGCTCTACGATTGCGCAAGGCCTGCTTTGAATGCGCTCCCGCGGGGGCTGGAGATCCGTGCCGGAAAAAGGGTCGTTTGTTGCAGAGTTACAAAAAATCACGATTTGTCCCTGCGGAGGCCCGCCGGACAAGGGGTTGTCGACTGAAAGCATTGAAAGACAAAAACGACCGTTTATGTCCAGTAGAATTTGGCCGTGATTCAAACAGTTTTACGATCCTTAACAGTCGCCTGCTTTGGATCAAACTTTTCCGCTGCTTCGCCGATGATGGAGCATGCAACGCGTTGCACGTTGCGGGCGTGCAGGCCGCAATTGATATCCGTTTGATCTGGCCTTCCAGTCATACGTTGCCATGGTTTAAACGAGAATGATTTACGTGTCTGAGTTTTTTGTTGTCCTTATTTATTCATACGGAATTGCTCGCTTTGTATTTGTCACAAGCTTCAATCTCAGCCGTCTGGAATCCTTGTCATGAAGGTCGGATATGCTCGTGTGTCGACCGATGAACAAGATCTGGCGCTCCAGATTGATGCGCTGCACGATGCGCGATGCGATGCCTTGTTCACCGACCAGGGCGTCTCTGGCGCCGTATTCGACCGGCCCGGACTCGACTCCGCGCTCGCCACGCTTCAGCCCGGTGACGCACTTGTCGTCTGGCGGCTTGATCGACTCGGTCGATCGCTCAGCAAGCTCGTCGAACTGATCGAGCGGCTCAACAAACGCGGCGTGGAGTTCATCTCCTTGATGGAATCCATCAATACGCAGTCGTCGGGGGGCGTGCTGGTGTTTCACGTGCTCGCCGCACTGGCCGAGTTCGAGAAGCGCCTCATCAGCGAACGCACGCGCGCGGGACTTGCTGCGGCGCGCGCGCGCGGGCAACGCCTCGGGCGTCGGCACTCACTCGACCCAGGGCAGCGCCAGCGTGCGCTGGAGATGCTCCAGACCTGCTCGTTGACCGAAGTCGCACGCGAATTCGACGTTCATACCCGCACGCTCAAGCGCCTCGTCCAGGAACACACTGCCTCAACCGAGTCAGCTGAACCAATCGCGCCCATCGATCCGAGCGGTGAGACCGGGGGAGATCGAGAATCCTGAACTGACTCGATGTCTCCCGGTTTTCTTCTTTTTCTCTTAGATCATGCCGACTTGTTTCGTCCTGAGCTTTCTCGCCGAGCATTCACCTACGAGCGTGGCCAACCATCGGGCCTATGCAGACTCGCGAGGCTATCCCCACTATGTGGTCGACGCGTGTGATGGGCCACGCGGCCCTCAAGCCCTGGCCCTGCACAAGTACCAGACACTGCTCGACCGACTCCATGTCTGCGCGAACGACGACGTCGTCCTGCTCTTGACCGAGAGCGCCTTGATCGTCGGGGACTATCCAATCGAACCGCTCGTCGCCGGACGCGATGAATTGCTGGTGCGCACCACCGAGACGCTGCCGCAGGTCAACCTCCAGATCTGGCGCAATGGCGCTGCGTCACGCGAGCGGCTCGCACGGGTCGTGGCGCGTTGCCGGTTAGGTGGCGAGCCATTTCCGGGCGAACCCGCGCTGTTCGCCGATGCCGCCGCTCACGACTGGTATCAGCCGCTGGCGAACATCTGCGTGGTGATGAATTCCAGTCCAAACGTCGATCCCGCCTGGGCGCGTACGCCTACTTTGGCGATCAGCCTTGGCACCGCCGAGCAATCGCCGCCCGAGCTGCTCGCCGTGCCTCGATTTCGGCGCGTGCTGGCCGAACACATTCAGTCCTGCCGGACCACGGGCCGACCGTTTTTTCATTTCGAGCCGCCTGCCCAGCCGGATCCCGACGAGCGTTCAACTTACGACGCGGGCCAGCCGATCGCACTCGTCACGCTCTATACCCCCGAGATAGCCCGCTACGGAGCCATCGCCGAGCACAATCTCCGACAGTACTGTGCCCGACACGGTTACACGCTCTATGTGCACCGAGGGATGCCCCAAGAAGTGGGGCTGAGCGGCACCGGCAACTGGATCAAACCGTGGTTGCTGCACGCTTATCTGCAACACCACTCATGGGTGGTTTGGGTCGACGCCGACGTGTTGATTCACGCCCCCGCCCAACGGCTCGAGCCGCTGCTGGCGGACCGCACCGTGCTGCTCGCGCGCGACATCGGCCAATGGCCCTTCAACTCTGGCGTGATGGGCTTCGCGCAGATTCCAGCGAACCTTGAATTGCTCGCATTGCTCATGCAGCGAATCGCCAGTCTGGCCGATCGCTCCTCTGTCTATGCGGGCAATGGCGACCAGCACTACTTTATTCAGACCATGCGCGAGCTCGGCCTGCTCGATGAAACCGCAATCCTCAGCCCACGCATTCTGAACACGCCCTGGTTCTTCGCCGAGCCCGATTCCTTTCTTGTCCATTACTATGGGATGTGGCCGGAAATGCGCACACTCATGATGGATTACGACGAGCGGCGCCGCCTCGCGGCGCAGCCGGTTCGGATTGGATCATTGCCATGCGCGCCTTCGTTGCCTTCCTGCTAATCACGGCCGCCGGGTTGGCACGGGCCGATGGCCTGCCAGCCGACGTGCGCCGCTCCCTCGAACAAGCGTTCAATCTCATCAAGCAGGACTATGCCGGACGCGTGGACGACGCGACTTTGATGACAGCGGCCATCAAGGGCATGGTGGCTGATCTGGACCCGCACTCTCAGTTCTTCGAGCGCGCTGAGTTCGCGAAGCTGCAGGAGCATCTGAATGGCGGCTTTGCCGGCGTCGGGCTGCAAGTCGGGTTGAGCGACGGCGCGCTGCGCGTGGCAGCCCCCGTCGACGAATCACCGGCCGCCCATGCCGGCATTCAAGCCGGTGACCTCGTCACCCGCATTGACGACGTGCCCACGCCGGGGCTGACGCTCGAGAACGCGGTCAAGCATCTGCGCGGCGAGCCGGGCACCCGCGTGAGACTCGCGCTCATGCGGCCGAGCGAGGACCGGTCGTGGACCGTCGTCCTGACACGCGCGTTCATCCGCACGCCCAGTGTGACGATGGCACGCCCCGCCCCCGGGTATGGCTATGTCCGCATCAGCAGCTTCGGCGAGCAGACTGTCCCGGAACTCGCCGACCGGTTACGGACGCTAGCCATTGCCGAACCTCGTCTCCGAGGACTGGTCCTCGATCTGCGCGACAACGGCGGGGGCGTGCTGCAGGACGCGGTGGGCGTAGCCAGCGCCTTTGTGCCAGAGAACACCCTCGTGGCGACCGTGGTGGATCGCAATCCAGAAAAGTCGCACGCGTACCGCACCACTTATGCCGACTATCGTCGCCCGGCGTACGCGGCTGATCCGCTGGCCGGCATTGCGCCGCGCTTCAAGACCGTGCCGCTTGTCGTACTGACCAACGCGCAGTCACAGTCGGTCACGGAAGTCTTCGCCGCGGCACTGCAGGATACAAAGCGTGCCGTCGTGATGGGACAACCTACCTTCGGCAAGGGGACCATTCAGGTCACCGGCGGGTTATCCGACGGCGCCGGCCTGATGTTGACCGTTGCGCGCTATTACACCCCGACGGGTCGATCGATCCAGAATCGCGGGGTGATACCGGACATCGTGGTCGACGAACATCGATCCGGATCCCCCATCGGCCTTCCGCCACTGCGTGAGGTCGACCTGGCCAATCGGCTCCCCAATCCACTGGATCCCGACGACGACGCGTCTCGGGCAGCGCACGAACGCGAGGTGGTGGCGCAATTGCGCGCTATCGAGACGCAGCGCACGCGAGGAACGCGGATCGGCAACCAAGCCGACGCTCCCGCGCGCAATAGCAAATCAGGAGATGCCCTGCTCCGGCAAGCGCTGAACTGGCTGAGACGAAACGCAGCCATGCAGGCAGCGGATCAGTCGGTTATGGTGACGCCCCGAGCTATCGAGTAGAGCAAAGGTCTTGATCTGAGCAGAAAATGGTCGGCCCTAAACGCATTTCTGATGGAGGTTGCTTCGATGTGACTGAATGTCCCCAGCGTTGCACTCGCGGAGTGTCGTGAACAATGGCTGAAGTCAGCCGAGTTACAGCACGAACGCGATCTGCAGGCCTCCCTGCTGCAGGCGAGCTAAGCTCGGCGCCTGCAGCGAGACGCCGCACAAAAGATCACCACAATGCACGGCCCGACCGGCATCTCCAATGAGGGCTCCGACGAGGCTTCTGTCGCATTGTCACCAGGTTCGGCGTTCCAAAACTTCGACACAAGCCGACTACATAACTCCGGATGCAGCGGCTTTTGACCAATTTGCCCAAGTCGACCAGTTGATCTAGTTCGTCGCCCGACGGTGAAAAGGGTCGCGCAACCTGTACGTATTGGTTTGCTCGCAGGAAACTCGCTGTGATGTTGTGGTGCGGCGCGTGACACGCCGAGGCATCGAGTACGGGCTAGGAGCTGGCCGTCGCATGAGCCATTGAGCAGCGCTTGAACCACGAAGCCCACGCACAGTATTGGGCCGCGTCGCGCAGCCGCACCACCGAGCGAGGGCGACCATGCGGCCCATCCACGCAGTCCGGAACAACAACGCGTCGCTGACTTGCCGCCGGATTAGCAGCGTGCGCGAACGGAGTCTGTTCTTATGCCTTTGAACGTCGCACCCCGTCACTCGTCCACCGAATGCCCAGACCTCGTCAGTCAACGGGATAGGCAACCTCTTGCCACCGTCGCACCGCTCGCTTGCCTGTGCGCGTGACCCCATAGCGCTGCTCACGCAGTGCATCCAGCGCTCGGGCGTCCAATTCCGAATCTCCGCAGCTATGCTTAAGCACGACGTCCTGCACGTGTCCACGCTCATCGAGTAGTACGCGCGCAATAACTCGACGTCGACCGCAATCTTGTGCGCCAGCCTGACGCAACAGTCTATCCATCAAACCCAATGAGATCCTCCAATTGCCAATGTCGTGGTTGCACACGATAACGACGGTTACCGCGCTTTATGACAATCAACATACGATAAAGCGTAATGTCGCGACAGCCAATTTTCCACGACGCGCTCCATTCTTTCTATCGACGACTAACCGCCTCGACGATTGTTGTGCGGATTCACTGCCATCTCGACAGATGAGCCATTTAAAACACCAACACCTCTATTTACATATAAAATATTAATTTTTACAATTTCAAAATAACATATCAAATATTGATAAACACCCTAAGGGCGACCGAGTTTCGATGCCACGCAGTTGGCGGCCATACGCACAGTCACACCTGAAAGCGGCTTCTTCGCTGCCCCATCGCGGACGGCATGATTTTTTGCGCCGATTCGCCTCGATAAAAACAGCATACTCCCCAGTGGAATCAACATGCCAGTGCATTCCATGCAAATCATATTATTTATCTGGAGTCCATTGTACAATTCGAGTCTATCGGACTGCATACATTTCATCTGATTGACATGTCTATCGAGCTTCTGTTCCTCGGGCGCCTCCGAACCCCGCTCTTGCGCTTCGCCAATTTTGAGAGATCGTGAAAGCGTCCTAGGATGCACCTGGAGGCTTCTCGCAACAACAGATTCCGAATGTGCAGCAAGCAGCTCACGTGCGTGCCAAATCTCATTATTTTGCAAAGCCTTTGGGCGCCCGAGCCGACTGCCCCGTCGGCGGGCCGCCTCTAATCCGGCTCGGGTACGTTCACTGATAAGTGCGCGTTCAAACTCAGCCAGCGCTGCAATCATATGGAACGTAAATCGGCCCGTTGAAGACTCGGTATCGATCAACTCAGTTAAAGAGACAAATCTGATGCCAGACCGATTTAAATCACTCATTACCGAAATCAAGTCACGAATGGACCGCCCCAAACGGTCGAGCTTCCACACAACCAACGTATCACCGGCCTTCAACACACGAAGCGCCTCGGCAAGTCCAGGACGATTTATCTTCGCACCGGAAATTCCCTGATCAGAATAGATAGATTCACACCCAGATCCCCTTAGAGCATCGATTTGGAGATCAAGGTTTTGCTCCTCTGTCGATACACGAGCGTAGCCAATTCTCATTCTGAGACTCGCACCTTTCCCATGCCACCAATGTCAGCACCCCGAGCCTCAGTGGCTCGCCGTTTAAGCGATTATTCGCCAAACATCCAGGAATTACTTGTAAACAAGATTACTTCTATTTCTGCGCAATAATTTAACACATTGATCCATTCTGGCAAAAACTGGATGGGGAATATTTTGAGGATTTGACAGTCTTTTACGTTTCGACGCTTTCACAACCCAATACGTTAGTAACCGGCATGATATAGCCGGTGCCTCTGTCATCTTCCGCCATATAGGAGCCACCGGGCTTCCGGCATAAAGGAGCCGGGACGTTTTCGGCATAAAGGAGCCACTTCGTTTCCGGCATATAGGAGCCAGCCGATTTTCGGCATATAGGAGCCAGGGGCGGTACCGAGCATCTCGATGGTGACGTTCATCGTCGGCTTACCCTTTGGGGCGTGATCCCCCAAGGGAGGCTGCGATGAGCCGACGGAGAATCGAGATGCACCAATATCGACAGGTTCTCGTGCGCATTCGCCACGGGGATTCCGACCGCGAGCTGGCGCGCTGTCGCTACATGGGCCGACGCAAGCTCGCTGCACTGCGCGAGTTGGCCGAGCAACGCGGCTGGCTCAAGCCCGATGCGCCGTTGCCGGATGACGCCGAGATCGCCGCAGCGCTGGGCTCGCCGCGCAAAGCCACGTCGACCGTCTCAGGGCTCGAAGTCCATCGCGCCTTGATTGCGTCTTGGCTCGAGCAGAACGTGCCCGGCACCGCGATTCTGGCCGCATTACGGCGCGAGCACGGCTACACCGGCAGCTATTCGTCGGTTTATCGCATGATCGTTTCGATCAACGCCGATCGGCCGCCCGACGCCACCGTGCCGCTGAGCTTTGCACCAGGGGAAGCCGCACAGGTGGATTTCGGCGCCGGCCCGATGCTGCCCGACGCCGACGGTGTGTTCAAGCGCACGTGGGCGTTCGTGATGACGCTTGCCTTCTCGCGACACCAGTACGTCGAGTTCGTCTGGGACCAGACGGTCGCGACTTGGCTCGGATGCCATCGCCGCGCGTTCGAATGGTTCGGCGGTGTCCCCACGCGCGTGATCATCGATAACCCCAAATGCGCAATCACGCGTGCCTGTACATACGATCCCGTCGTGCAACGCGCCTATGCGGAATGTGCCGAAGGGTACGGCTTCCGCATCGATCCTTGCCCACCGGCCGATCCGCCCAAGAAGGGCATCGTGGAAGCCGGCGTCAAATACGTGAAGGGCAACTTCTTGCCGCTGCGCCAGTTCCGCGACTTCACGGACCTGAACGCGCAGGCGCGTCATTGGGTCATGCACGAAGCGGGGCGCCGCATCCACGGCACTACGCGCAAAGTACCGCTCGAGTTGTTCGAACTCGAACGGCCCCTCATGCGCGAACTGCCCGCCGTCGCGCCCGATCTGGGCACCTGGCACAAGGTCTCGGTCCACCGGGACTGCCATGTCGCGCATCAGCGCATGCTGTATTCCGTGCCATTCTCGTTGGTCGGCAAGCGGTTGTGGCTGCGTGCGACCGATGCTTCGGTCTGCATCTACGACGATTACCGACTGGTGGCTTCGCATGTGCGTGGCCGTCGCCCCGGCGACCGGCTCACCGTGCGCGACCACTTGCCGCCCGAGGCTCGCGCGTTTCTCGCTCACGATCGCCCGGCGTGAACAGAAGAAGTTTGCGCTGCGCATGCGACGCGCCGCCTTCCGCACCAGCAAGACACTGGAGCAATTCGACTTCGATCGGTTGCCGCAATTGAACCGCGCACGCGTGCATGATCTGGCCGGCGGCCGTTACCTCGGCGAACATGCACCGGTGCTCATCGTCGGGCCTTGCGGTACCGGCAAGAGCCACTTGGCGCAGGCCCTTGGTCATTGCGCCGTACGTCAAGGCGTCGACGTGCTGTTCACCACTTGCACCCAGCTCACCACGAGCTTGAATGCCGCTCGCGCCACCGGCGCCTACGAGCGCCGGCTCGCCAGCTTGATGCGCGTCGAATTGCTGATCATCGATGACTTCGGGCTCAAGCCGCTGCGTCCGCCCGCCGACGAGGATCTGCACGAACTGATCGCCGAGCGTTACGAGGCTGCGTCCACCATCGTCACGAGCAACCTCGATCTGACCGAATGGGATCAAGCGTTCCCGGCCAATCGATTGCTCGCCTCGGCCACGCTCGACCGATTGCGTCACAACGCTTACTGCCTCGTGCTCGACGGTCACTCCTATCAAAGCCCGAGGCACCCTCCGGAGCATCACTTGAACCTTGCAAACGCCACCTAAACGGCCCATTCTTGAACCCACCAAGATGCTCGTTTCTACCCGCTTCTACTGGCGCCTATATGCCGGAAATACCCGGCTCCTTTATGCCGGAAGGTGACACCGTGTGCACAGTTCGTACACCGCGAGCTGCCTGGTCGCCAATGACACGGCCGGTCGGCCTGCCTTGCCAACCACGCGTTTCCTGGTTTCCGGATAGCGCTCGCGAACCCACGCCGTCAGTATCTGCCGACAGGGATAGCCTAATGCCCTGAGGGTGAAGCTGAAGCTGCGCCCGTGATTGACGTAATGCTCAAGTGCCAGGTTCTTCTGTTCTTCTGAGTACTTTGGCTTTACGCGAACATACTCTTTCTGCAGATCGCCACTCTTCTCGAATTCCTCGCACCACGCCTTGAGAGAATTCTTCGTCGGGTTGTCAAACGCATTTGAAATCTGAGCCACTTCGCGCCTGATCGCGCAAAGTAAAACTGAGCCAGTCGTTACTTCTTCGATGTCGGGACGTGCCCGGCTTTGCGTTGCTGTTTCAGTCTGTAGCTGTCTCCTTTGATCTGGATGATGTGGGCATGGTGGGGGATGCGGTCGAGCATCGCTGCAGTGAGGGTGGTGTTGCCGCCGAAGGTTTCGTCCCACTGCGCAAACGGCAGGTTGCTGGTCAGGATCATCGAGCCACGCTCGTAGCGCTTGGCGACGATCTGGAAGAAGTGACTGGCCTGATCGCCCGAGAGCGGTAGATAGCCGATCTCATCGACGATGAGCAGCCTCGGGCCGAGAATGTTGTGCCGAAGAACGGCGTCGTATCGCTCCTGTCGGCGTGCAGCCTCGAGCTGTAACATCAGATCCGCCGCCGTGATGAACTTCGTCTTGATGCCGGCCTGCGTCGCTGCATATCCGATGGCGATCGCGAGGTGCGTCTTGCCCACGCCCGACGGACCAAGCAACACGGCGTTCTCGCCTCGCTCGATGAAGCGTAGCGTGGCAAGCTCGTCGATTGCCTCGCGCGGGACCCCGACGGCGAAGCTGTAGTCGTAGTCATCCAGTGTCTTGATGGCGGGAAACCCGGCCATGCGCACCAGTGTTTGCCGCGAACGAACTTGCCTCGTCTCTCGTTCGTGCGCGAGCGCGTTCTCGAGGAAGTCGAGGAAACTCCATTGCTTGGCCGCCGCGTCGCTGGCCAGAGCGACGTATCGGTGCATGAGTCCCTCGAGCTTCAGGCTTTGGCAGTGCCCGTCGATGCGTTCCTGCTGCAAGTTCATGCGCGCACCTCGGTCAGTAATTGCTGGTAGACGGACAACGGGTGCTGGATCGACATCGCGGGATCAACGCGCGGCCGAGCGACGGCGCGAGCCGGCAATCGGGGCAATGTGTAGCCAGGCATATCGAGCAAGCAAGCCCGTTCTCGTTGCTCCAACAGAATCGCGGGTGCCTGCCCGGTAACCGGATGCACGCGCTGGTTGGCCACGTCGCGCAGCCATTTACTCACCTCGACGTTCGCAGTCGCGGCATCGAGCATCAAGCCGGATTGTTTAAGCTGGCTTGCCAGCGGCACATAGAAATTGCCGCGCAGATAGCGGTGGAATCGCTCGACCTTGCCCTTGGTCTGCGCGCGGTACGGTTGGCACAATCTGGGCAGGAAGCCGTACCGCTTGGCCAGATCGAGCAGGCCGGCGTGCCAGCGATGTTGGCCGTCGCCATAAGCATCGCGTTCGACAACGATGGTCTTGGCGTTGTCGTAAAGGATCTCGCGAGGAATGCCACCCAAGGCTTCGAACAGCGCATGATGACAGGCAACCAGCGTCTCGGCGCGTTCATCGGTGGTGAAGTGTGCCCAGCGCCAACGACTGAAGCCGAGCGTGGCGGTGAAGGCGTAAAGCGGGTCGGTGCCTCGTCGGAAGACAACGAAATCGCACTGCATCTGCCGACCGGGCTCGGTCTCGAACCTTACGACTGGATCGGGCTTCGGCATGGGCTTATGCGTGTTCATGAAAGCCTGCAGGCTTCGCAGTTGGCCCTCGTAGCCGCGCGCCCGCAACTCGCGCAGCAGCGCCGGCGCTGCGATGATCTCCGGTGCTGCGGCCCTCATGCGCTCGATGATGTACGCCTCGAACGCTCCGAGCTTGGTTGGCCGCGGTTCACGCGGCTTGTAGCGCGGCACTTCCTCAGCCGACAGGTACCGCGCCACCGTGTTGCGAGAAATGCCCAGGCGCCGCGCGATCTCGCGCTCCGATACGCCTTGGGCTTTGAGCACATGGATTTGCATCCACTGTTCCTTCTGGAGCATCGCCAGCCTTTGCGCGCAAAAGGCTGACTGTACTGAAAGGTGGCTTAGATTTACTTCGCGCGAAGTGGCTCATTATTACTTTGCGCCCAACAGGGTAACCCAACTGGCGGATTGTCGCCTTGACGCGCTTTCCGAGTTTCAGGTACAGCTCGACCGCCCGAACGCGGTCTTCGTATGAATACATGGACTACCTCCAAAGTAGTCCAAGATTTTGTCCGCATCCCCCATGGCCCGCCTTGGATTCCCGAACTTTATCGATTTCTATCGACGCTGCGCCTGTTTCGTCCTCAACACCCATAATGAGCCTGATTCATAAGGTTTAAGTGGTCGCGTCGTTTTAGTCTCAACGTGACGATCTAGCGCCGACGATCCGCGTCAGCGCTTCTTCCAACAGCCCCCTATCCGCCGCTCGTTTTGCGTCGGTGCGCTGGGCCAGGTTGAGCAGTTTGCGTCGCACGGCTGGCAACCCAGCCGCATGCGGAAGTCCGATCAGATCGAAGTCCGGCCGCTCACCTTCAACTGATCGCAGAAATGCGCACGACGGCTCATCCAGCCACCCGGCCACACGCGCCAGCAGGCGCTCATGGATCTCCAACAGGACCTGGGCTTCGACAGGCTCTGCCGTCATCCCCCTGAAGTGCGCTTCAAAGGTCGCGGCGAAATCCGCAGGCACGCGGGGCGCCAACATTTCCCACGCAGGCTTGGGGCTGCAGGTTAGGTAGACAAGAAAGGTTCGCCAGAGCGCCTGATCCGCCCGCTCGTCTTCCAGCAACAAGCCGACATCGAAAAGATCGCGCGGATGCTGTCTGGACAGTGCCGCAGCCAGCTTGCCGGCATAAAGGTCGGCGAAGTGCAGCACCTGCACCGAAGCAAAGCCAAATGCCTCCTCGACCCTCGGGCGCACCACCATGTTCCGCGCGGGATGCACCGTGCCGCGCATCACCGGCGTCGTTTCGATCTGCACGCGCGCACGACCGCGACTGGTCACCAGTCGCGTGACGCCTGCGCCCTCGCCTGCCGACAATTGCACCTGCAGTTGCAGAGGCCGGGCGCGCAGCACATCAGCCAGCCGCCCAAGCGCTTCAGCGATGAGCCTTGCGTCCTCGGCATAGTCATGCACCGGCAACCAGGCCAGATCAATGTCCACAGACAACCGGGGCAGGTCGTGCTCGAATAGGTTGATCGCCGTACCGCCTTTGAGCGCGAAGCGCGGCTCTTGCGCCAGCGCCGGCAGGATCTCGACCAGCAGCCGTACGCGGTCGGTATAGCGCCGATCCCCGTGGTCAAGCCAGGTGTTCATCGAGGTCTCCCGGCAAGGTGATCTGGTAGACTGAATGCAAGCGGCCGCCAGGCACCAGCGCGCGCTTTCCCCGACCCAGATCGATACCATCCCGCGGCACGTGCGGTAGCCATGCATGCCGATGGCGTTCGGCCAACGCCAGGAACAGCCGCTTGGCTTTGATGCTTCGGCAATGGCGCAGTAATACGCCGACCCGCTGCGGCCGCAGTGTGGTCATAGCCTGCATCAGCGCATCCACCTCGTAGATCAAGGCAGCGTCTGAGGCGTCAGCGCACAGCTCCAGCATGGCCCGCTCCGGCGTGGAACACACGAAGGCATCGGCACCGGGTGCGGCCTGATGCCACGCTAGGCCCTGTTCGGACAGCATTGTCGCGGACGTCTTCGCCTCGAACGGCATGGGTGGCCAATCGAACGGCCCCTTCCCCAGATACTCGAAACACTGCGTCAGAGGCAGTTTGCCAATCCAAGCGGGTGGCCGCTCCGCCCCATACAGGGTGATCGTGCCGGCATCGCCCAGACGTAGATAGTGCTCGTGCCCCTGCAGGCTGAGTGCAAAACGACCTCCGACGTGCAGCGGCATACCCTCCCCGACCTGCATGCTGCGAACCACGCCCTCCCACTGTAGGCGCCCACTCTTGCGCATGTAGACGCCGCGCGCCGGCGACACCAGCCAACCGCTGCTCACGTAGCGCGCGACAAGGCTATTGGAGTAGCCGCGAACCCGCAGCCAGCGGCTCGACACCAAGCTCGTATCACTCAGCTCAGCTAGCAGCAGGTTTAATTTTCCATGATTTTGTTCACTCATAGTGAACAAAATACACCTTCTGGAAACTTCTGCCAAGGCAGGGTGGTTTGAATTTGAATAAAAAAGATCACTCTTAGTGATCTTTTTCTGCGACAGGCAAACCAGACTCGGCCTAGGCGCGCCCGGTACAAGGAAATCCGGAAGGCCCCTCTTCTGATCTTTGCAGTGTCGAGATCGACGACAAATCGATATGTGGGTGGCTACCTACCACCGAGCGCTCAAACCCTTAATTCTCTCCGCACCGCGGAGAAAATTAAACAATCTGTCTGGCGATGCCCTCGCCTTTCGCCACGCTAAATGTAGGCGCTTGCAATAGAGATTCAGCACCGTTTGTGACAAAGCCGCCTCTCCGGCGGTCCCACCCGGATCGGAAGAACCTCCACGCCCTCGGCGCCCGCGCCAAGCATACAGAAGCACCTCGAGCGTAGGGCTTTGACGCGGCGTCCTGAAATGAAGGGTAACATAGCCCTTCCTGTGTTACCCTTCATTTGCGTTGGCGGCACGCCGTGGCATCACCACGCGACAGCCGCAGCAGTCCGCCCTCGGCCCAACAGTTCGGCGAGCCGCATTTCATGTTGATACGCACTGACATGCGTCCCGGGCAAACGACATCGCCAATATCTCGACGCCGCGCAGCCGCCAGCGTAATCGGCAGCCCGTCGATTTGCCGCCACGTAACCATCTGGTGGCCGACCTATCGTTTATATCTGGCCATCAGAAATTTAGATGGGCGCGATTCTCGCCTCCCCGGCGAACGCGACCAAGATGCCTTTCCCGGGCGTTTGGGGAGAACCTCGGACTCGCGGCATTGGCCACTACGCCTCCAACTGGAACCACCTATGCGGCGCTGACACGCGGCGCAACGCGGCCGACCTCAAACATTAGTTCACTCACCAATTCAGGCCGCGTCTCCTCGACCAGTCGACCATGCGAACATGGCCGCACCTCACCAACACTGGTCGAATACCACAACCGGCCCGTGTACCCTTCGTCGCACTCCCGCCAAATGCCGGTCACCTGGCATACAGCCAACCCCTCATCATTCGCGGCACGATCCAACACATATACCGCATAGCTCCCAGGTTGCCATCCGCGCACGTCCGGGTCACTCGCAGAGGGAGAAAGTGAGGTTCCCCCGGTTTTTCGCCTTCCAGAGGCCCCGGGTTATGCGGCCGCATCCCTTGTCCGCTGAGCCACCAACCAGTCTTGCATGAACTGGGTTGGCGATATGAAGCCGAGCGATGAATGACGACGACTGCGGTTATAAAACACTTCGATGTATTCAAACAAGTCCGCGACGGCTTCGCGGTGCGTGCGATACCTGGCGGTCTCAAGAATCAAGTGCAACGTTTAGCCAACCCGGTGGCAGCCAATTCCATCGCCATGGCCTCTTCGGGGGTTTTCCAGTTGAGGGTTTGACGAGGGCGTCCGTTCATCAGCTTGGCAATATCGTTCAACTGCATCTGGGTCACGCCTGACAGGTCCATTCCTTTGGGTAGAAACTGGCGCAGCAGGCCGTTGGTATTTTCGTTGCTGCCTCGTTGCCAAGGCGCGTAGGGATCCGCGAACCAGATATCCAGATTCAATCGTTCAGCCAGCTCGACATGACAGGTCATTTCCGATCCGCGATCGTAGGTCAGGCTTTCCCGCAGAAAGGCCGGCAGCTTCTTCATCTGGCGCGTGAAGCCTTCCAGTGCATCCTCGGCCGTGCAGCCATCCATGCGGCACAGCACCACGAAGCGCGTCTTGCGCTCGACCAGTGTGCCGACGCAGGAACGATTGAAGGCCCCCTTGATGAGATCGCCTTCCCAATGACCGGGCCATTGGCGCGTTTCGATTGCCTCGGGCCGATGGACGATGCGAAGTTCTTCCGGCACAAAGCTCTTGCGGGCCAGCGTCTTGCGTGCGTTGCCACGCACCGGTTTCTCCTGACGCAGGGCCTCAATCATGGCCTGCTTCAAGCCGCCGCGGGGATGGGTATAAATCGCCGCGTAGATCGTTTCGTGGCTGACTCGTTGCTCGGGGTTGTCTGGATGCATCTCGCGAAGTCTCGCAGCAATTTGCTGCGGCGACCAGCACCGATAAACCAGATCGTGATGCACCCGCCAGTACAGCGTGCTTCCTGCTGCCAGTTTCGCCTGACGCCGACTTCGCTCGCGGCGCGTCCGATAGGCTCTGGCCGCGCTTGTGGCGTCATAGCAGCGAGGCGCTTCCGTACGATTGCGCGCCAGTTCTCGTGTGATCGTCGACGCGCTGCGGCCAAGCAGCCTTGCAATCGCTCTGACGCTCGTGTTCCGGGCCTTCTCGATCATGATCACCGCGCGCTCTTCGGCGCTCAGATGCTTGTAATTCGTCATCGCAACACCCTATCTCATCAAAGGTGTTGCACTTGAAGCTAGAGTCTAAGCCTCGTGCCATGCACGCGCTCGTTCTTCAGGCTGTTGAAGAAGCTTTCCGTCGGCGCGTTATCCCAGCAGCTGCCTTTGCGGCTCATCGAGCAGCGCATGCCATACGAGTTCAGTTTGCGCTGGAAGTCGTGGCTGGCGTATTGGGCGGATTCAACTGGTCGTCGCAACATCTCCAGATTGGAGGTGTTGAATGGGACGACCACTGGGATGGGGCTCGGAACAAACGGGAAGGCCCGTCATGCGATCACCTGGCAGACCGGGTGTCAATCAACTCGATTCGAAGCGAGCATTCTGGAAGTGCATTGCACAAGGTATGGAGACCGAGGCCGCAGCGCTGGCGTGTAACGTATCGCAACCGTTGGGGCCGCGGTGGTTTCGTGAAGCGGGCGGCATGGCACCGATCGACCTGGCGCCACACTCTGGGCGTTATCTGTCATTTTCGGAGCGCGAAGAGATCGCGCTACTGTGGGCGCAGGACTGCAGTGTTCGTGAGATTTCGCGAAGGCTGGAACGGTCGCCTGTTAACGCGCGCGCAGAATTGACCCACCGGGGATGCGGCTATTTTCTTGGACTGATTTACGTTGCTAACCCGAGGCTTTCACGGTACTCGATGGGGCTGAGATAGCCAAGGGAGCCCTTGATCCGTTTCTCGTTGTACCAGCGAACGTAGGCGTCCAGTACCTCAACGAACTCCGCGATGGTCGTCGAACGCCAGTCTCCTGTATAGAACATCTCAGTCTTTAGCCTGCCGAAGAATCCCTCACAGGCCGCGTTGTCCGGTGAACAGGCTTTACGCGACATGGAGGGGATCAGCTTAGCCTTCGCAACCCGCGATAGCCAGCCAGGCCAACGGTAGTGGCCACCCCGATCGGAATGCACGATCGGCGTCTCGTCGTCCTCGGTCACGGTCTCAATAGCCGCATCTAGCATGGAATTCACGAGCTCTGCGTCGGGGCTTGTGCCAATCGACCAGCTGACTACCATCCCATCGAAGCAGTCGATCATGGGCGATAGATATACCTTCCCCGCAGGAATCTGGAACTCGGAAATATCCGTCACCCACTTTTCGTTGGGGGCGTTCGCGTGGAAATCGCGATTGATGATGTTATCTGGGGCAGGGCTGATTTCCCCGATATAAGAGCGATATCGGCGCCGCTTGGGCCTTGCTGCGTGGAGGCCGCCTTGTTTCATGAGGCGACGCACGACTTTCTCCGATAGAAACACTCGTTGCCTGCTAAGAGACGGTTTCAAAAAGGCCCCGTGGGGCTGTTAACTTTCGCGGTGAGCTGTTAACCTCAGGCATCGGAACAACCGAGACTGAGGAGATGGCCAAGCCGATCATCGACGATGAATTGTGGGCACTGATCGAGCCGTTACTGCCGCCACCCAAGCCGCGGCGCGAGAAGAACCCGGGCCGCCTGCCTGTTTCGAATCGCGCCGCGCTGACCGGCATCCTGTTCGTTCTCAAGACCGGACTACGCTGGCGCGACCTGCCGGCCGAAATGGGATGCGGCTCGGGCGTGACATGTTGGCGCCGGCTGCGCGATTGGCAAGCAGCCGGTGTCTGGGATCGCTTGCACGAGCTACTGCTCGCAAAGCTGCGCGCAGCGGACCAGATCGACTTCTCACGAGCCGCCGTCGATTCATCATCGATTCGCGCCGTTGGGGCAGGCCAAAAACTGGGCCAAACCCCACCGATCGCGCGCGACCCGGTTCCAAGCACCACATCGTCACCGACGCCAACGGTACGCCGCTCGCCGCGATCCTGACCGGCGCGAACGTCAACGACGTCACGCAATTGCTGCCGCTGATCGACGCGATTCCGCCGATCCGCGGATTGCGTGGCCACCCATTGCAGCGGCCGCGTGTGGTCTACGCGGATCGCGGTTACGACTCCGAGCGACATCGGCGCGCGTTGCGCGATCGCGGTATCGAGCCAGTGATCGCCAAGCGCCGTACCGAACATGGCAGCGGCCTTGGCAAATATCGCTGGGTCGTCGAACGCACGCATGCCTGGCTGCATCACTTCCGTCGTCTCCGTATTCGTTTCGAGCGCCGTGCAGACATTCACAGCGCGTTCCTCAAACTCGGTTGCTGTCTGATCTGCTGGAATACCCTTCGGCGGGCCGATCAGTCTTTATGAAACCGTCTCTAAGCGCTGCTTGCACCCGACGATAGCCGTAGGATCGGTGATTGTCCTCGAAGATCTCTGCAACGGTACGACGGACATCTGCATATTTGTCGGCAACCCGTATGGGCGACCGATGATAAAAATAGGAGCTGCGCGCCAGGTCCAACCGCTCAAGCAGCTCAGTCAAACCGTATTCTTCTCTCAGGGCGTCAACCAGCTTCGTCTTCTCCCGATTGCTCAGGAGTGGCAGGTCGACGCCCAGGTCTTTTTTTACGAGTTCATTCGCCTTCTTCAACAGGTCGTGTTCAAGCTTCAGATTGCGAATGTCGCGCCGGAGCTCTTCGACCTGCCGCTCCAGTTCGTCCCGATCCGTCTCTGATGGTGATCCCTTGTCGCGCTTCATGGATGCAGGGGCCCCTCGGCCGAGTAACTGGTTCTTCCAGTTGTACAGCGACACCCTGTCGACGTCCAGCTTTTGCGCCACCGCCTGTGCACTTCCTTCCCGTGTGCACAGTTCGTACACCGCGAGCTGCCTGGTCGCCAATGACACGGCCGGTCGGCCTGCCTTGCCAACCACGCGTTTCCTGGTTTCCGGATAGCGCTCGCGAACCCACGCCGTCAGTATCTGCCGACAGGGATAGCCTAATGCCCTGAGGGTGAAGCTGAAGCTGCGCCCGTGATTGACGTAATGCTCAAGTGCCAGGTTCTTCTGTTCTTCTGAGTACTTTGGCTTTACGCGAACATACTCTTTCTGCAGATCGCCACTCTTCTCGAATTCCTCGCACCACGCCTTGAGAGAATTCTTCGTCGGGTAACCCAACTGGCGGATTGTCGCCTTGACGCGCTTTCCGAGTTTCAGGTACAGCTCGACCGCCCGAACGCGGTCTTCGTATGAATACATGGACTACCTCCAAAGTAGTCCAAGATTTGGTCCGCATCCCCGGTGGGTCAAATTTAGCTGCGCGCCAACATGCACCTTCTCGCGGTCCGAGCAAATGCGACACCATGCACCCCGCACGATCTCGGTACCGGAAGTCTCCCATTCGTGCCCAGCAGCACACCGGAAACGATAGCGCTCTGTCAGTTTCGTGTAGCCGCTCGACAAACACTTCCCGCCTCTCGCTCTTGCCGCGGCTCGCATGCCCGTCATCCCATCCGGATCGGCCATTCGCCTCGAATGTTGCACCCTCGCGCAGAGCACGCACCAAGAGCCTTTTCGCAGATTCTCGGCAGTCTTCTCGAAAACGTGCCCTGCCTTACATACAAACTGGAGTCGTGTGCCTCGGCCCGCGTACTGCTCCGAAAGACAGCGGCCGCCGGCGTGGCGCGCGAGTTGATGGATCTGACGAAGGACCTCGTCAACGCGACATGCCGGACACTGGACCATCGTGTAGAACAGATAGGAGCCGCATCGGCTTGATTCGTGTCCCTTGCGACATCGAAATCGATACTGCGCGTGCCAGCCTTTCCATTCAGATTCCAGCAACTTCAGTCCGTATGGACGAAGAGCCTCTCGCATTCGCTTCAACTGATCGAGTGACAACGTTGCAGCTCCGCTAAATTCCTTTCGTTGGCGTACCCGCGCATAGAGGCCTAGAAGTCCACCACCCCGATGCATGATTCTCACACGTTACTCTCGTGAAATCGAGGACACCTGGGCCATTCTCTGACCAGTCACCGGGAGTTGCGAAATCCTACTTCTCAGATTGCGAAATGACCCCTCCGAAATCGAACCCTTTTAATTCATTTTGCTCTACAAGCTCCCTAAAACGCTCGGATACAAATACTGAGGCAGGACTTTCTTTTAGGCGAAATATATCAACCCCTTCAATGCGACTCTTCAGAATGAATATTTTATTAAAAACCGTCGCCTGTGGGTAGACTTTGAATTTTGATGCGTCCATATCGACAGCATTCTCGATCACCCGGGTTACGTGAAATCCGAACATGTCTTTTATCGGGGCCTCGACCTGCAATATCTCCCCGCTGTCACGAATTACCGGCGCCAATACATCAAGCGCCCTCTCACTAAACAGGAGAAACGGAGATAGCATCGTATGAACGTCGCTGGTCTTTTTTCTGCGCGAAGTACCCCACGTAAGCTTAACGGGGTCATAGTCTCGGCCAAACCCTCGCCCACATAGAGCGGTTGCTCGTATAGCTACGCTCTTGTCATATGCGATTTCACCGCCATCATCGACTTGAACGAGAGGCTGAAATGCTTCATCCTGCCTCAAACCGTAAGCGTTACTCACGCACCGCCCCACATCCAAATTCCATAAATACCGAGAATCCATCAGCTATTACGGCGCGGCGCAACTCCTCGCGCATCCCGGCCTCACACGGCTCAAGAAAAAATGTCGGTGTGTCACTCTCAGCACCCACGACATCCAGACCGATACTATTTACCTTTCTGCACGGAATCAAAGGGTGTCCCATTCCGTCAGGCTTGACAACGCCCAATCAGAAAAAAGGGGGCGAACGGCGTTGTTAGAGAACAGAACGCTGCCATTTGTCGTTAAAATTGAGAAACTCTTTTTTCTTCACCATCCATTTACCCGCCTTTTCTTTCATCGTGAATCGGGATATCGTCAACATTCCCAATGTCTGGCGAACGGTGAAAACCACCTCTCCGTCTGTGGATTCGACGCTATCTTCAACATCAGTTTCAGGATCGTATGTCGGCGGATCCGAACAACCCAAGTCAATCAAACGACCTTGGTTTGTTTTCTCTTGGAACGCCCATTTCTCCAAAATAGCAGAAAGATCTTTCCGTGCACGGTCATCAATACCAGAAACATCGCCACCACTTTTCAGAGCACTATGCTTTTTCTCGTAAAAACCCTTTTCCCATTGATTCATCTCCAACATAAACGATCGCAACGCCGTTCGCGCTTGCTCAAAATCGTCATTCATCGCCTTCAACCCTTAATCATTGAAAATACCGCCCTAGTGCGAGACCTCAGCGACGATGACATACATATTTTAGCCAGGCCAGTCGTCGACCGCGACGAACTGCATTTGTTTTGTTCCGGCGACGATCATATCCAGAAATGCCGAGAATCCATCGGCTACATTGTAGAGGTTGCCACAATCTGACACCTCTGCAATATCCGGCTTCGCTGTGTCATCCGCATGCAGATGCGTTCTATCCCAATACAGGACCTTCTCAACGTTATCGAATCGCGCCAGTGCGTAGTAATTACCCCCTGGATCATCTCCAATCACAAAGAAATCGTTTAGAAAATCGATCTCACCTCTGACACGTTCGTTTTGCGCGATTAAATCAAAATTCTCGTTGCTCGTTCCGACTCCAAAAAGCGAAGCAAACGAAATCATTCCATTATCGACACCAGGAAAATCAAAATCAAGATAGTCGGCGCCACCAATGAATATGCCGTTCCACTTCTTCAAAAAATCCTTGTAATCCGTCGAAAGAACGAATCCGAGTTCCGCCTCCAATTTACCGAGGAGCGGCTGTGCAGGTTTTGCTCCATACAGAACTGGCACCTTACCTCCTTAACACGACGATTGATTCTTCAAATTAGAGACGCCACCCCTATGGGTGAATTCACTGTGAATATCCTTCGGAATTTCCTGCATCGTTACCATGTTCTCGTGGTGGTGCCAAGTATTTTTCGTGTAATCGGCGGGGCTTCCTGCCTTAGCATCCGCCAATCCAAAGTCCCCTGCTGGCGCCCTACTGTGATTTCCTTTCAGCCCCTCAACGTCTACAGATCTGACCTCATACGGCTTGAAATCAGGATAACCATTTGGATAACGGACAACCGTTCCTTTTGCGTTGGTATATACCCACGTCCCCGACTCCACCTCGACGTGAACGGTACCACCTTTTTCAAGCCATTTCGTCACATCCGGAGAGTTCAACGGTTTCTCCCCGAACCAGCCCCACGGATCGATCCATCCTGTAGGATTGGGGGCATACGCATACAAATTGTCGCCACCCAGCAGCCCGATCGGATCGTGGTTAATGAACCGGCCTACATCAGGGTCGTAGAACCTGAAAGTATTATAGTGAAGGCCCGTGCTTTCATCGGCATATTGTCCGGCATAGCGGAGCGGCTGATCCGTGCGTGCCGAAGTCAGTTCTCGGCTGTTCGGCTTGACCTTGCCCCACCCCGTATATTGCCCCGCCCACGCTAGCTCTCCAGCTTCGTCTGTAACTTCCAATGGGGCGCCCACCAGATCCGTATGGAAGTGGTATATCCGCGACGCCAGCTTCGCCGTGTCGATCGCTGCCGCCGCCAGTGCGTTCGCGATAACCGCATCAACGCGTGCCGCTGGAGAGTACGACGCATCTGGACTGTATACGTAACTGCTCACGCCAGTCTCGCGCACCTCTTGGGCGAGCCGTAGCCCCTCCCATACGAACCGCTTCGTCTCGCTGCGCAGTTTTACGCCACGCAGGTCGTAACTGGTATCCGTCTTCGCAGTCCGCCTCCCGATCGGGTCGAATTCAAACCGAGATTCGACCGTGCCACGCGCGTCGTGCGTTAGGACTGCGATCAGTCGGTTCTGCCCGTCGTAGGTGAACCGCTGCGTCTGGTTCGCTCCGCGCAGCTTCGTCGTCAGATTGCCAAACGGATCGTACTCGAAACGGAGATCTTGCCACATGAGCAGGCGATTGCCTTCGACGTACCCCCGGCTGCTGCGCTGCGCATCGTCAAGCAGGTTGCCGGCGCCGTCCCACGCGAATTCTTCAACTTGCCGATCCATCGTGTTCACCCGCCGGGTCAGCTGCCCGGCAGGATCGTAGTTGTACTGCGTACTGCCACGGAGGCCGTCGCTCATCTCGATGAGCTCGCCAGCGGCGTCGTACCCGTAATTCCGCCACAAGTGCCCGCGCCCACGACCCAGCGCTTCGGGTTGGAATCCTGCCGACTGCCAGACTTTCCGACCAAGCGGATCGTATGCGGAACGCTGAGTCAACCGCCCCTGTGTGCGCATCACTTCACGATGCAAATCGTCACGCTCGAAGTCACTCACCACCTGATCGCCACAACGGATCTGGTGAACGTGGCCTGAACCATACCGCAGGATCTGCAAGCTCTGGTCGTGCGGCAACGCTAGCGTTGTCACGTTGTCGAGCGCATCGAGCACATATTCGACTGTGCCGTTTACGCCGTGCTCGGCCATAAGGCGACCCGCTTTGTCGTATTCGAAGCTCACGACGTCCGGAGTGATGCCAAGCGCAATACCGGCTGGAGTTGGCGTACGCTCAACTTTCACCGTCCGGTCGCCCTTGTCGCGCTCAAAGCGGGTTACCTCGGTCGGCGTATGCTGAACCTTCAGATTGCCCATCCGGTCGCGCTCAAAGCGAATAGTGCGAACCGGGCGATCCGCATTAGCGCCATTGACCGGGGCCCCTACGATATCAAGCGTGAGCAATTCGCCAGCGTCCCCATACCCGAACCGCCGTTCCACGCCGTCCGGTCGCATCTCAGTCAAGAGCCGACCGCCGGCACTGTACGTGAACGCATAGCATGCGCGGTCCTGCAGTAGCTCTCGAAGCCGCCCGTCGGCATCGTACCGATAACGGGTCCGGCGCCCTGCTGGATCGCTTATCTCGACGACCTGGCCACGCGCATTGCGTAGCGACTGTCGGACCCTTCCGCCGAGGCCAACGTGCCGAACCAAAAGCCCGGCTGCATCGTATTCGAAGGCCTCCGAACTTCCGTCGGGATATGTGATGCGGACCGGCTCGCCGGTCGGACGCACATCGTACGTGATGCGCTGACCAAGCGCGTTCTCACGCATAACCGGCAGACCGAACGGATCAAAAGTGGTTCGCGTCGCTTTGCCGGAACAGTCAGTGCGCGCGACGAGCTCGCCAAGCCTATTCCACTCCAGAGTCTTACGCCCCCCCAGCGCATCAATGTGCGCGAGCGGGAGCGAGGTCAGCCCTTTCGGATACTCGTAACGGTTTTCGCGGCCAAGCGGATCCTGACTCACCAGCAGCCGACCCTGCGGATCGTATTCTGCACGCCAGGCACCACCGTCAGGCCCGACAATCTCCACGGGCCGCATGCTGTTACCGTCATAGCGAGTGCGAGTCGTGCGACCGAGCGGATCGGTCTCGGCTACGATCCTGCCCGCGTCGTCGTACTCGAACTCGGCCGTGCGCTCACCCGGCAGCATCAGCATCACCGGCATGTCGGCGTCGTTGTACTTGATCCGGTAGAGTCCCCCGTCGAAGTCGGTGTACTCGACAATCTGAAACTGTGCGTCGAAGCGCCAGTGCACGGTGCGACCATCGGCGTGCCGGACGCGCGTCTGCCGGCCATCGACGTCGTATTCGAACGACCAGTCCTCGCCCTCGCTGGTGCGCGTTGCGACGACCCGCGGCTGTCCTTCGATCGTCGCCCACACATAACTAGACGTGAAACCCAGTGCGTTCACATGACTCGCCATGAGGCCGTTGGTATATGCGAACTGACGCACGACCGCGCCATTTGCGTCCGTCACCGACGCCAGCTGGCCGTTCTCATCGTATCCATAAGCGACGGCCAGCCGGCGCTCATTGCCATGAACGAGCGTGACCGCGCTAAGCCGTCCGTGTTCCTGCTCGTAATCGAGCACGGCATTCAATCCGCCGCACGTCAGAATCTCGGCGACGCGGCCGCGGCTATCGCGCTCGAACTGGCACCACTGCCCCGCCTGATCCTCGATGCGGCGCACCCAAGCGATGCGGCCGGAGTCCGGCTCGTATCGACCGAAGTCGTAATACGTCTCGCTAATGTCATGCAGGATGTAGCGGCCGTCGGGCGTACAGGTCAGATAGCGTTGCTCGGCCTCGCTGAACGCGGCTTGCCCGGCACGCAGCAACGGAAATCCGCTCTCGCGCCCTTGCGCGTCGGTGTACCAAAGCCGCCCGTCGCGAGCATGGAGACGAAGCTCCCACGGCGCCACCCAGCCGCGGCCAAGCGTCCCTGCATAGTCGATACTGCTCGAATAGAACCGCTTGATCGCGACCGGCATCGGGCTGGGGATCACGAAGTCGGTCTCCGATTCGGCCAACAGGATCTTTCTTCCGGTCGTGACGTCGACCGGGTTGCCGAACATCCCGCCGAGCGCCTTGTTGATCGCTGGCCCGGCAACGTACCGCCCGAACGCCTCACCGAGCACGTACCCGCCGATGAACTTCGCAGCGCACGGCAGCACCGCGCGCGACAGCCCGCCAGCCTGCTTCAACAACCCACCCAAGCCGCCGACCAGCCCCGCCAGCACGAACGCCCATTCCGTCGCCGTTCGCAGCCACGGCGGCACTTCGTCTTCGACTGGTAGGTATGTCTGCGTGCCGCCGTGAAAGAACGTGTCGTGAGAACCGTCGCCGATCGTCGCGCCGCAGGTGATCTTGTCGTCCTTCCGCGCCGCGGGCCGCCCGTTGATGAAGATGTTCGTCGATCCTTGCGCGACAAGCGGAATGGGATTGTGCTTGCTGCATGCCACGCCGCTTAACGTCGCATAGGCCGCCGAGAGGGAGTTGACGTAGACGTCCGGCGAACCTGTAATGATGTTGCCGGATTGCGAGCTGAACATCTTGCCGATCGACTCTCCTATTGATAGGAGAGCCTGCGCTCCGATACCGGCCATCATGCCGGCCAGCAACGCGACGCCGAATCCGCATGTGAATGTGGCGAAGGCGACCGCGGCGATCAGGGCAATGCCCAGCACGGCTCCGACCAGAAAGCCCGCAAGCGCGCTGGTGTGATCGATCGGGTCAGTGACACGTGCAGCTTCGTACACGATGGTGGTCCTCTGATGTTGTTATGCCGACTCTTGTTCTGCCGGACGGTAGCCGTCGAGCCAGTTGCGCCACAATGCGTCGAGCGTTTCGCCAAAGCTCTTCGCGCTCGATGCGGTAAAGATCAGCACGCGTCCCGGGGCAACGATGAATGCACCTTGGCGTTGAAAGACGGTCTTTGGACCATTCCGATAAGCAGCGTCGATGCGCTCCCCCGGCATTCCATCGGTTTCAGGCCCAAGCCGTTCAGCCTGGCGCGAAAGCACCCGGTGTCCCTGCAGCCTCGATTTGAGCAGCGCGATCTGCCGATCGATATACGGCGCAAGGGTCTCTCCGTCCTTGAGCCAGTCGCGTGCGACACTGAGGTTCGGCTGTGCGGCTGTATCGGCCGGCACGAACAGGTTGGTCGTGCGATCCTCGAAACCGTTCGGCAGAACGATGCTGCCTTCGTGAATCCGGATACGGTTTTCGGAATCCGTCATGCTGGTTCTCTCGTGATGTGTAGTTGTTGGAATGAGTGGAAATAAGCGTCCACTCGCGCCACCACTCATTTTCCTTGCAGCGCGACGGCGCTTTCCCGGCGCAAGCGCAAGCTGCCCGCGAGCAATACGACATGTGCGACGAGCCACGCGTAAAACGCAACGCCGTAGCCGGATATCGGCGTCGCATCTGCTTCGTTGAAGTACCACTTCGTCGTGAACAGTGAACAGAGCGCACACGCGAGCGCAGCTGCCGAAAACTGGCTCGCACGCGTATATCGGTTCCGGGCGAGCTGGACGGCCGCAACGACGTAGAGCGGATTGGCGAGCCATGCTGGATTGAGCATGAACAGTCCCCACCAGCCCTGGGCGAGAACCGACAGACCGCTGAGCGACGCTTCCTTTTCGAAATGCATCGCCGGCATCGTCAGCGAGAGGACGTACAGCACCCCGGATACGCCGAGGACCGTCTCTCGCCTGACGCGCGGCGGCGAATCAAAAACGTTCATCATTTCGCGAATCCATTGCACGACGCTTCAACCGTCACGCGTGCGTTCAATCCGTCTGGCCGGCCGGCGTCACGACCTTCTCGCCGCGCGCGCGCATCGCTGCACGTTGCGCCTTCGGATCGAGCGGCGGCCACGGCGCGCCGGCCGTGACGATCTTTCGGCGGATATCTTCGATGCGCGTACGCGCTGCGGAATCCGCAGCCGTATGGTTCTTTAACTCGTTTTGCAGCACCCACCCGTACGACACGCCGAGCTGGCTGGCAATCTTCGGATCCGCGCCGTGCGAGAGGAGGTAGTCGACGACGTCCCACTGCTGAATCATCGTCGCCTCGAAGAGTGCCGTCTTTCCGAGCGAATCACGAGCATTCACGTTCGCCTTGTGCTCGACCAGCAGCTTCAGCTGGGGCAGCAGCCGGTTCTCTGCAACCGCGAAGATCATCGGCGTGTCGCCGTTGTACAGCCAATTGGGATCGAGTCCGCTGTTCAACAACACGCGCAGAAGGTTGGGCGTATCGGCCCGCAATGCGACATCGACCACCGATCCACCGCTGCTGCCAACCGGGGCCTTCGGATCCGCACCGCTCTTCACGAGCACCGAAATGATCTGGTACCGCGGATTAGACGCATCGTTCTTGACCGGAACGATTTCCTGCACTGCGTACGACAGCAGCGTCGTGTTCTTCGCGCCGGGCGCATTCAGATCGGTCTTCGGCGCGAGTTGCTGAACCCGGCCGAGATCGCCGTCATGAATGGCCTGAGCCAAAGTGAGTTGCTGCCCCGAAAAGAAATCTTCCGGTGCGTAACGCTTGAAGCCAGTCATGTTCGTCCCTTGGGCTTGAGTGGGCCACCAGAGCGGCGAGGACACTCCAACGAGTGCGGCAATCGCGCCGGCGGTTATCGCTTTCTTGTATCGCATCAGTGAGAGGAGTTCAGTTGGGAGACCAGGTCGAGTTGATCCTTCGCGACCTGTTGGTTGATCCCGTTCGTCACGTCACCCATGAGGTGACGGCCGACCGTGGTCACGCTCTCACCATCGAGCGTGACGGGGCTACCAACAGCCTTGGGCATCAGCGCCGCCGTACCGTCGCTGATCGGCCCGAGTCGGCCTTCCTGCAGGCCGGTCAGGATATCGCCGTCGACGCGATAGGCCGTGATGTTGGCCGGCCGGGCGGTCCCGCCGTATTGTGCGACGGTCTCCGGATTGAGGCCGGCAGCATTGAAGGTCACCGCCGAACCGCCGCTGGCCTCGGCTGCAGCAGACGCCAGGCCACCGCCGAGCGAATGCCCGGTGAAATCGACGCCGGCCGACGCGCCCGTGGTCTCGATGTTCTTGCCGATCGTGACCGCATTGCGGTAATACGGCGCATCGGCGCCGAGCCCTTGTGCCATGTTGTTGCTCATGTCTTCGCCGAAGAGCTGCTGGGTTCCCTTGAACGCGACAGTCGGCTTCATGCTGTCGCCGAAGACATTCGGATCCGGGATATACATCTGCGACCCGAAGTTGCTACCGCTTTTCTCGAAGTCGCTCGGCTTGAGCCCGAAAGCCTTCAACGCTTCCGGATCGTTGGTCGCCATCTTCCACCCGGTCGGCGGCGGATCGTTCGGGTGATACACGTGATCCGCGAGTTTCGCCAGTTGCTGCGCCTTCAGCGAGCTCGCCAGCTTGGCCGCCGCCGCGCGCGTCGCCGGATCGGGGCTCGCCAGCCCCTTCGCGATCGTCGCCTGCTCTGCCGCCCACTCGAGCGCGAGCGCCTGTTCCGCGGATTGCGCACTGCCGCGATTCAAATGGATGACCGGCCCGTCGAGATAAATGCCGTTCGCGTTGATGACGATCGTTGACGGACCGAAGGTCAGCTTGATGCTGTCCGGCGTCATCGTCACGACGCCATCGCCGACACGATGCTCGATGCCGTCGCTCGCCTGATGGCTTTGCATGCCGGGTCCGGCCTTGCTTGCGATGGCCTTCGTATTGATCACGTTCGCCGTGGTGTCGCGCGTCAGCGCGATGGTTTCCTTCAGTCCGCCCTGCGCGATCTGCTTCGTCTCGCTGCCCTTGAGCAGCGACACCGTGCGCCCGCCGGCTTCGACCGTATGCGTTTCCGAATCCTTGATGACCGTGTTCATGTCTTTCTGCGCGTGCAGAAAGACTTCTTGCGCGCCGTTCACGTCGGAGAACCGCAGTTCGTTCGAGCCGGCGCCCTTGTGCGTCTGGCTCTTGATCCCCATCGTCTGCCCGGCAGCCCCGTGATAAGGGTTGCCCTGCTCGCCGTTGTAGACGCGGCCCACGATGACCGGATTGTCGGGGTCCCCTTGATTAAACGCGACCAAGACCTCCTGATTGATCCGTGGGATGGCGGCCGCCCCCCACCCGTCGCCCGCCCAAGGTTGGGACACGCGGATCCACATCGAATCCGAGCCGTCCAACTTGCCGCGGCGATCCCACAGAAAGTGCACCTTCACGGCACTGCCGTTCGTGTGAATTTCTTCGCCCTTGGGGCCGACCACGATTGCTGACTGCGTGCCGTGAATGACGGGCTTTGGTGTATGCCTGGGTGAACGATACGGAAACTTCTTCGGGAGCAGGGAAAATGTATTGCGGTACGGCAGTTTCGCGTTGTGTTCCGTGTAATCGTTCACGGCCTCATGACGAACGTGCAGGACTGCGTATTCCTGATTGTTGGCCATCACTGGATGGTTGGTCACCGTCACACTGCCTGCAGCGCTCATCCGCCACGCATAGCCGCTGCCCGTATACCGATGCGCGCTCGCTTCTTCTGCTTGCATCGCAATGCGTGCGTAACGGTCGCCGTCATCGCCGTGGTCGAATAACGACTGATGTTCGAAACGCTCTGTCGTTTCGAGCCCCGCATGCCGGAGATTCTCCGGCTCGGCCTGCGCCAGCATCAGCGGCGACGACGGGTTCTGGTGATTGAAGTCGCGAAAGGCGATCTTGCCCACACCAAAACGCCGACCTTCATGCAACTGGTCGATACCGTTGTCTTCACTCGCCGCGCTGGCGTTATACGGCAAGTTGGCCAGCCCGTCGATGGGGCGGAAAACGAAATTCGTATCGCCGATGACAAGGAAGTGCTTTTCCTTCTCGTAGCGGTGCGTCCAGATCAGGCCTTCCTGCTCCATCAGACGCGCACAGAAGTTGTAATAGGACTCCTGGTACATCACGATGTATTCGAGCGGCTTCTGCGCGGTCCGGATGTCGAACTCGAATTCGGTGAACCCGTGATCCTGGAAAATCTCGGTGAGGATGTCCTGAGCGGTCTTGTTCTGGAAAATCCGGCAGTCGGTCGAGCGCGTCAAAAACCAGAACCACGGTGCCACCGTCATTTGATATTGCGTCACCTTGCCCGGGTTGCCCGCCCGGTCGAACGATGTGACGTATCCGTCGAAGTAGCGAATGCTGTCGGCCCCGCCTGACGAGACGATGCGCTCGAGCGTGGATTGCCGGGCGCTTTGGTCGAATCGAATCTTGATCGGTTGCCCGATCAGCTGATCAGGCACCAGATCATGCTGGTGTGACAGTAAATCGAGGTGAATCTCTGGCAACCGATTGACATGTTCATCGATGACCGCGGTGCTGACCAGAAGCACGTCCGGACCGAGCGGCGAGTCGATGGTCACGTATCGATTGAGCTGAGTCAGTCGAGCAACGCCGCCGGCCGCATTGTTGAGCGCGTCCGCAATCGCGGCCGGCGTTTTGTTCATCAGCGAAAAACCGGTCTGCGCCAGCTGAACCGCGCGTTGCACGGTGTCGATATGACTTGCGACGCCGGCGAGCGGGCCAATCTGGCCTGCCACCGTGGATGCGACCGGCCCGGCAAGGCCGCCAAGCGCGCTCAGCGAGCCCAACAGATTCCCGCCGGAACCGGCCGGAATACCGCCATTCGGGGCGAAACTCATTTGAATTCCCTTTATTTTCGTCTCAGGTTCTGTCCCCAATTGGCTCACCAGCTTGAGGCCCCGCTACTGTAGGACAAAACGTTTGCCAGCGAAAGATACCTGAAATTCCTTTGCAATTTCCCTGCTGATCAAATAAGCGGTTGGGAACCGGCGCAGGGTTCACCGCGTCGCAGTACCGCACCGGTCTCTGCCGAGACCAATACGATTTGCACGAAGCTGGTGACTGGAACGTACGGGGAAAATAGTCGATCCATCACGCGCGCCAATCCGGCGAGACTGAATTGGACGAAACGCTGCTCGTCGATCACGAGCCGGACATCCAATCCTTGGACGAACGCTGAAGCCGGCTTGCCTGGCATCCAGCCCCGCACCCGCGCAGTCGAGAGCGACACGAGCGCGTCGAATCGCCGGCCGGCGTCGGGCGCGGACATGCCGAAGCGGGTGCACAAGCGCTTGAACTCATTGAGCCCGTCGGCGTTTAGCCGCGCTGCCTGCGGAACCAGCCACGACAGCAATTCCCACAGGTCGCCGCGGCGAAGAATCGGCGCGGGACTTGCACTGGGCTGAGCCAATAACTCGATCTCGTCACCCGAGTCCCCATCGCGCACGGCTAACCGGCGCTCGCGCATGTCCGCCAGGTTGCCATTTGTGCAAGACAGCGCGATGTCGAGCTGCCGCTGCGCGGCCGGATCAACGGGCTCGCCGCGGGCGTTCACAAGCGCGAGTTCCAAGCCACGCAATCCGGCTGCGCGCGCTCCAGTTGCATGTCTGCGCAGCGCTTCCTGTCCCGGCTTGCCGGGCTCGGAAGGCGGCTTCGGCGCGCGCCGGGCTTCGTCCCGCAAAACGATCCAATACGGGCCTGGAGCTGCGCCAAGCGCATGCTGCAAGGATTCGAAGGGCGGCAGAAGTGCGGCACCCTGGGCGGTCGTGATACGGACCTGATCAACTGACCAGATCTCGGTCGTGGCTGCGCTCTTCAGCGAAAACGGTTTCAGCGCATAGTACGCTTGCCCAGCCTTCGTTTCGATTGGCTCCGCATTGCTCGAGAACAAGTTGACTACTGGTGTGCAAAACAGCCGGAGATTGTCGGCCGACGCTGCAATCAATCGTTGGGCGCGACGTGAGTCGGGGTGGACGCCGGCAAGGGCCAAATGCAACGTGATCCGGCGCGCACCGCCCGCCAACCGTTTCAACCGCGCCAAATCCAGATCGAGGTTGTCAAATCGAGCGGGAAACGCGCCGTACTCCATCAACAAATGAAACGGAGCAGTCGTGTTGTCGCGAGGCGGCGGAAGCAGCGCGTCGGCATCGTCGAAACCTGCGGCCGCCAGCGGCATGTCCACCCGACGCCAGCGCCCGTTGCCGTCCAGTTCAACGAAGGCACGCGTGGCGTGCATCAGCACGCCGTCGGCGAGCGCAGCCACCACCTCCCTCTCTCCCGCCAAATGTATCCGCAGCATATCGGGAGCGATGGAGAACTGGGCCGACGGTGCCGTGAGCTCAAGGGTGAAAGACAAAATCCCCGTCGTGTCGGACGGCAGTGTCGTTTGCATCGGCGCGACGGTCGACGTCGCGTAACGTACAGCGGAAACGGTCAACGGCACCAACGTGACGTCGGCGGCAGTGCGGAACACCAAGCGGCTATTCGGCGCCACCAATTGGGTGCCGCGTGGAACTATTCGCGGCTCGGTCTGCTTGCTGTCTCGATCCACGCGGAATTGGGCCATCGCACAAGATGGAAACGGCCGCAGGAACGCTCCGTGGATTGTGTCAATCAATGCGTGAGTAAACTCCGGCACCTCATCTTCGAGTCGGATGTCGTGCCGAGCGCACATCAACGCGAACGATTGCAGCAGCCGTTCGACGTGTGGGTCATCCGAGTGCTCACCTGCCATCGCCAGGCGAGCCGCGATTTTAGGGTAATGCTGAGTGAACGCGCGCATCGAACGGCGCAGCAGCCCCAACTCACGCTCGAAGTGCGGTAGAAGATCCTCAGGTTCGATGGCCATACACTTTCCGGATGGTCACGCCGATCAGGTAATCGGTGCAGTGTCCAAGAGGTAGAGGGGACGATTTTAACCGGACGTTCGCCCCCGTTACTATCTTCACGCCCCGATAATCGGGGTTTTGGCCAGCCAGGCCCGGCATGATTCCCGCCCCCAGTCGCAGTCATGATCCGGGGGGTGTTGTCACCGGGCCTGGTGGGTGGCTGGTGATCGCTGATAGGGGTTTGGCCGGGATATCCCGACGCCGTCCGTAACGTGGATGCCGAGACTTGCCACCGTTGTTGCAGGCCAATCCGTTCACTCTGCAGAAACTTCGATGCAAGACACTCAACAACGTGACGCCGTCGATGTCTTTGTCGGCGTCGATGTCGGTAAGGGCCACCATCACGCCGTGGCACTCGATCGGAACGGTAAGCGCTTGTACAACAAGGCTCTCCCCAACGACGAGGCCAAACTGCGCGCCCTCATCGCCGAACTCAAGACTCACGGTCGACTGCTGTTCGTCGTCGATCAGCCTTCCACCATCGGCGCGCTTCCTGTAGCCGTCGCCCGCGCTGAAGGCGTACTCGTCGCCTATCTGCCCGGACTGGCCATGCGCCGCATCGCTGATTTGCACGCCGGCGAAGCCAAGACCGATGCCCGCGACGCCGCGATCATCGCCGCAGCCGCTCGCTCGATGCCGCATACGCTGCGCTCGCTTCGACTGGCCGACGAGCAACTCGCCGAACTCACCATGCTCTGCGGCTTCGATGACGACCTCGCCGCTCAGGTCACGCAAACCAGCAACCGCATTCGCGGGCTGCTTACCCAGATCCATCCGGCGCTCGAGCGTGTTCTCGGACCGCGCCTTGACCATCCAGCGGTACTCGATCTGCTTGAGCGCTATCCGTCGCCCGCCGCGCTTGCCGGCACCAGCGAGAAGACGCTCGCCAATCGCCTGACCAAGCTCGCTCCGCGCATGGGCAAAGGCTTAGCGGCCGAAATCGTTCAGGCACTGAGCGAACAAGCCGTGACCGTGCCCGGCACGCAAGCCGCCACCATCGTCATGCCCCGTTTAGCCCAGCAGCTTGCGGCATTGCGTAAGCAACGCGACGAGATCGCTGCCGAAGTGGAGCGATTGGTGCTTGCTCACCCTCTTTGGCCGGTCCTGACCAGCATGCCGGGAGTCGGCGTCAGGACCGCCGCCAGACTCCTGACCGAGGTCGCTCATAAGGCGTTCGCTTCGGCGGCGCATCTGGCGGCCTACGCCGGCCTCGCGCCGGTTACCCGACGCTCAGGTTCATCGATACGCGGTGAACATCCATCCAGACGCGGCAACAAGGTGCTCAAGCGCGCCTTATTCCTATCCGCCTTCGCGGCCTTGCGGGACCCAGTCTCACGGGCCTATTACTCGCGCAAGATCCAGCAAGGCAAGCGTCATAACCAAGCGCTCATCGCGCTCGCGCGGCGACGCTGCGACGTTCTGTTCGCCATGCTGCGCGACGGCACCATTTACCAACCCAAGTCAGTCCCTAACGCTTGACGAAACACATAGGGGCACCCCCCTTATCTCGAAATTATCGGGTTCGGCACACACAAAAAAACGGCCGTCCCATCGGGGCGGCCGAAATAGCTCCGGCGAATGAGAAGCTCGCCAGAACCTGAGAGGCCTTCATTATGCTCTATGCGGGGGAACGATCCGAAAAGGAGTCCTCGCGCACATCACAACTCGCACTTGCTTGATGCCGCGTGGCACGCGGCTATCTCACGCCAGTCGACCATCGCCAACCGACAGAAGCGGACCAGCTGCGGCGAATCGCTCCCACTCATATGGAAGGTATCAACTTGAACCGCACCGGATTTTGTGGAGGCTCGTATTCTTGAGAGAAATGGTATGGACGCCTCCCTCCCGCATCGTGAGGCGCAGTCCTTCGACATGAGCGAGCGTATAGCGCAAGATCACATGGATCTTCACGGCGAAGCGGAGGCATCTAGTAGCATTAGAACCTCGCCCGGGGACCTTCGGTTGCAGTCCAAAGCGGCAGATCGATCGTAGCGTTCCAGCCGGTTTCAACGTCACGCCACGGATCAACGTTTAGCTGCTCGTCTGGCTCGGTTAACTATCGCACCCAGACGAACATCACGAGCTCGCCGGAAGGAAGATCGGCGTCAGACCCAATCGACCCTCGGTAACTCAGAAGCCCCGCCGGCGCATCTCCAACGCTACGGCAACTGCGACGGGGCACTCCGCCCGTCCCGTTTTCCTACGACATACACCGACGCGCCCTCATGTTTAACTCATGCCGAACCGTATCGCGTGCATGCTGAAACCGAGCGGCACTGCGATCGAATCTTCATGAACTGAACGACCGCCTTCGCGACTTCAGGCGTATTCGCCATGCTGCCGTTGCAAAGCGCTGACGCCCCAGCAACCGGGAACCGAGCGAGACCCGCGCAGGGCAATCGCGCCGCTTTCCTGCCGAGCCGAAATCGCCAACGCATCGCGACGACAACAGCGAGTGGAACCTCAATGACGACATCCCGCCATCACGTGACTCCCCGCCGCGCGCGCAACGATACGTCCGAAGCAAGCTCCCCGCCCGCATGCGCCTGATCTGCTTCCCCTACGCCGGCGGCTCGGCCGCCGTCTATCGCCCTCTCGAAGCCTTGTTGCCCGGCATCGACGTATACCGACACGAGCTCGCAGGCCGCGGCAGCCGCTTGTCCGAGCCAGCCGCACGCGACATGTCGACGTTGATCGACACGTTGCTGCGCGACCTGCGCGACTGCTTCGATCGCCCGTTCTCGTTACTCGGCCACAGCATGGGCGCGGCGATCGCCGCGGAACTGGCGCTGCGGCTTCCCGCCGACGTGCGCCCGAACCTGCGCCATCTGTTCGTGAGCGGCCGCGCCGCACCGGGCAACGCGCGACCGGGTCGTCGCATGCAGGCGCTCGACGATCGCGCCTTCATCGACGCCTTGCACGAAATGGGCGGCACGCCGAAGCCCGTCCTGGAGAACGACGAGCTGATGGCGCTGCTGATGCCGGCCCTGCGTGCGGATTTCGCGCTGATCGAAAACTACCGGCCCGAGCCGGGGTGCCAACTGGCGGTGGACATCACCGCGTTCGCCGGCCGCGCAGATACGCATGCTCCGGTCGATTCTGTTGCAGGCTGGCGCGCCGCGACGGCCGGGCACTTCGATTTCCACGTCATCGAAGGCGATCACTTCTTCCTGCGAAGCGAAATGCGGACGATGGCCGGCATCATCGCGGCGCGCCTGCGGCACGCGCACTGCATCGCGTCGAACGCTTGAAACGCATCACCGGCCGATCGTCGCGATCGGCGAACGAAACGGCCCGCGCGCCCGATCGGCCCAGCCGCCGCCGGGCGCGCGAAACTTTTGGGGTGCCATTGTGCAAAGTAATCGAAAGCGAATCCTCGTAACAGGCGGCGCGGGTTTCCTCGGTTCGCATCTCTGCGAGCGACTGGTCGAACTCGGCAACGATGTGCTGTGCGTCGACAATTACTTCACCGGTACGAAGCGGAACGTGGCGGCGCTGCTCGGCAACCCGAGCTTCGAGGCGCTGCGCCACGACGTCACCTTTCCGCTGTACGTGGAGGTGGACGAGATCTACAACCTCGCCTGCCCCGCTTCGCCGATCCACTACCAGTTCGATCCGGTGCAGACGACCAAAACCAGTGTGATGGGCGCGATCAACATGCTGGGGCTCGCGCGACGCACGCATGCCCGCGTGCTGCAAACGTCGACCAGCGAGGTGTACGGCGACCCCGACGTGCATCCGCAGCCCGAGAGCTATCGCGGCAACGTCAGCCCGCTCGGCCCGCGCGCCTGCTACGACGAAGGAAAACGCTGCGCGGAGACGCTGTTCTTCGACTATCACCGCCAGCAAAACGTCCAGATCAAGGTCGTACGCATCTTCAACACGTATGGCCCGCGCATGCATCCGAACGACGGCCGCGTGGTGTCCAACTTCATCGTGCAGGCGCTGCGCGGCGACGACATCACGCTGTATGGCGATGGCAGCCAGACCCGCGCGTTCTGCTATGTCGACGACATGGTCGACGGCCTGATCCGAATGATGGCCACGCCCGCGGATCTCACCGGGCCGATCAATCTCGGCAATCCGCACGAGATCGCGGTCAGCGAACTTGCGCAAGTGATCTTGCGCCTGACCGGTTCGAAATCGCGGCTCGTGTTCCGACCGCTGCCGCAGGACGATCCGACCCAGCGCTGCCCCGATATCGGCCTCGCACGCACCCACCTCGACTGGGTGCCGACGGTCGGGCTCGAAGCCGGTCTGCGACGGACCATCGAATATTTCCGCTCGACTCTGCCCGCTTGATGCCGCGCATCGAAGCGACCGGACGACGACCGGCACGACGATGGCCTCACGCGGTGACGCGCGCAGCGCAATGTCCCATTTTTACGTGACAGACGCGCTATGGCGTCCATGCTCCAATCACACCGTGCCGTTACACCATTGGCGGAGATCGAGCGATTCTCGCGCGCCAGTGTTCCTCACTCCGTATCGCAAGCCGGATCTCCGCGCATGGAAAAACTCGAGTATCTGAAGCGTGTCGAATCGAAGGCGCGAACCTACGCGACCTCCATTCCGCGGCTGTTTACCCATGCCAAGGGCGTCCGCATACGCGACTCGGACGGGCAGGAATACATCGACTGTCTGTCGAATGCGGGCACGCTCGCGCTCGGACACAATCACCCGGAAGTCAACGAAGCCGTCATGCGGTTTCTGTCGTCCGATCAGATGCAGCAGGCGCTCGACCTCGGTACGCCGGCCAAGCACGCGTTCGTCGAGCAGCTGTTCTCGCTGTTGCCCGCCGCGCTCGCCAGAACCGGCAAGATCCAGTTCTGCAGCCCGAGCGGCGCGGACGGCGTCGAAGCGGCGCTCAAGCTGACCCGGCACCATACGGGCCGCTCGACGGTCATGGCGTTTCACGGCGCGTATCACGGGATGACGGCGGGCGCGCTCGCCGTGACGGGCAAGCTCACGCCCAAACCGGCCGGCGCCACCGGGCAGGACGTGCATTTCCTGCCGTTTCCGTATGCGTTCCGCTGCCCGTTCGGCACGGACGGATCGGCCACCGATCGACTGAGCATCAACTATATCCGGACCGTCCTGTCGGACCCGGAGAGCGGCATACCGAAGCCGGCGGCCGTCATCGTCGAGGTCGTGCAAGGCGAAGGCGGCTGCATCCCCGCCTCCGACGCGTGGCTGATCGAGCTGCGCGAGCTGACGCTGCGGCATGAAATCCCGCTGATCGTCGACGAAGTGCAGACGGGGCTCGGCAGAACCGGCGCGATGTTCGCGATCGAGCATTCCGGCATCCGCCCCGACGTGCTGGTGTTGTCGAAGGCATTCGGCGGCGGCTATCCGTTGTCGGTCGTGGTCTACGACGAGCGCCTCGACACCTGGCCGGCCGGCGCGCACGCCGGCACGTTCCGCGGCAACCAGATCGCGATGGTGGCCGGCCTGACGACCATGCAGATCGTCGAACGGGACGGGTTGTCGGCGCACGCCGAGCGCGTCGGCAAGCTGCTGCTCGCGGGCCTCGAGGCGCTGGCGCAACGGTTTGCGTGCCTTGGCCAGATCCGCGGCCGCGGCCTGATGATCGGCGCCGAAGTCGTCGCGCCGGGCAGCGACGGCCGCGCCGGCCCGGCCGATGGGGCGCTCGCCAAAGCCATCAAGCAGAACTGCCTGCGCAATGGCCTCGTCATCGAAACCGGCGGACGCAACGGCGCGGTGCTCAGGTTTCTGCCGCCGCTGATCCTGTCCGAGCCGGACGCCCACGAGGTTCTCAATCGCTTCGAGCATGCCGTGGAAACGGCCTGCCGCGCATAGCCGCGCCGCGGCGCGACCACGCATTCCGGCCGGCTGCGGCTCGGGTCCAGAAAGGAACACACACGATGCAGGGCATGACGGAACGCAAGCTGCTTGCCGACGGGAGTTCTCCGTGGCTGCTGGAACCTGCGTCGAACGAGCGCGATATCGCAGCGGCGGTGAATGCCAATCGGCCGGCACTCGAAGCGCGGCTACACGAGCACGGCGCGCTGCTGTTCCGCGGCTTCGACGTTTCATCCGTGAGCGACTTCGACGCGTTCGTCAATGCGGTTTCAAGCCACAAGTCCGACTACGTCTATCGCTCCACGCCGCGCACGTCGGTCGGCAATGGCATCTTCACGGCCACCGAGTATCCGCCGAGCGAGACGATCGCACTGCATTGCGAAAACGCGTATCAGCGCAGCTGGCCGCTCAGCGTGGCGTTCTGCTGCCTGACGCCGGCCGCGAGCGGCGGCGAAACGCCGATTGCCGACATGCGCGAAGTGACCCGCCGAATCGGGCCGCGGCTCCTGGACGCGTTCGAGACGAAGCAAGTCCGCTATGTCAGGCACTACCGCAGCCATGTCGACATTCCGTGGGAAACCGTCTTTCAGACGCGCGACCGCAGCCGGGTCGCGGCGTTCTGCGCGGACCACGACATCGCGTTCGAATGGCTCGACGACGACACGCTGCGCACCGTCCAGATCAATCAGGGCGTGGCCTACCATCCCGTCACCGGCGAGCGGGTGTTCTTCAATCAGGCGCATCTGTTTCACATCTCGAACCTCGAAGCCTCGCTCGCCAGCTCCATCGTCAGCCTGTTCGGCCTTGACCGCGTGCCGCGCAACGCGTGCTACGGCGACGGCCAGCCGCTCGATCTCGCCGACATCGAGCACGTCCGCAACGCGTTCCGCGAATGCGCGATCACGTTTGCGTGGCAACGAGGCGATGTCCTGCTCGTCGACAACATGCGATTCGCCCACGGCCGCAACCCGTTCGAAGGCGAGCGCAAGGTCGTCGTGTCGCTGCTCGACCCATACGCGCCCACCGCCACGCAACAACCGCACGCCGGCGATCACGCGCGCATTCCGCAATAGAAGCGCGGATCGATCGCCTACGCGAAACGCCGTGTCATTGGATTACGGGGCAGACGTCGGATTAGAGCGATGCTCTAATTTCAATGCCGCCCCGACCCCGGCAAGCGCCGCGGGATAGCGACACCGGCCCAGAGGGTTTGAACGTTCAGCGGACAACGAAGATCGAGTATGAATCCCGATACAAAATTCAGGACTGTTACTGAAGTAATAGCGTTTCGCGGCGCGACCCAACCCGAGAAGACGGCTTTCATTTTTCTCGAGAACGGCGAAACGGAACAGGCTCGGCTCACGTTCGGCGATCTGGACAGGCGGGCTCGCGGTATCGCCGCGAGGCTGCAGCGCCTGGCGCAACCCGGCGAGCGCGTGCTGCTGGTCTACCCGCCCGGGCTCGAATTCATCTGTGCGTGGGTGGGATGCCTGTACGCCGGCCTGATCGGCGTGCCGGCCTACGCGCCGCGCCGCCATCGGCCGGCCGACCGGCTGAAGGCCATCGTCGCCGACGCGACGCCCGTAGTCGCGCTCACCGATGCAGCCACGCTCGACGGTCTGACGGATCGCGCAGACGGCTATTCCGACACGCTGGAGCTGTATGTCCTGGCGACGGACCAGCACTTCGATGCGCCGGCCGAGCAATGGCGTGCGCCGGACATCACGCCGCAGACACTGGCGCTTCTGCAATACACGTCCGGTTCGACCGGCACGCCGAAAGGCGTGATGATCAGTCATGCAAACATCCTGAGCAATATGGCCGTCATCGCCGAGGCGAGCGATGCCGATGCGTCGACGGTGTTCGTCAGCTGGCTCCCGGTGTTTCACGACATGGGCTTCTTCGGCAAGGTGCTGCTGCCGATCCATCTCGGTGTGCTGTCGGTGCTGATGGCGCCCGCGGCCTTCGTGCAGCGGCCGGTCCGCTGGCTTCAGGCGATCACGAATTATCGCGCCACGCATTGCGCCGCGCCCGACTTCGCCTACGACCTGTGCGCACGCAAGGTCTCGGATGACGCGCGCGCGCAGCTCGATCTCGGCAGCTGGAAGGTGGCATTCAACGGCGCCGAGCCGGTGCGCGCGGAGTCGGTCGCGCGTTTTTCTCGCGCGTTCGCCGCATGCGGCTTTCACGCGCACACCATGCGCCCCGTCTACGGGATGGCCGAGGCGACCTTGTTCATCTCGGGGCAGCCGGCGCATTCGCCGCCGCTGGTGGCGGACTACGACGCCGACGATCTCGCCCGCGGCGTGGCGACGAGGCACGAGCACGGCAAGCGCCACGCGCTGGTTTCATGCGGGCGGCCGTGGGCCGGGCATCGCGTGCAGATCGTCAATCCGGATACCGGCGAGCGGTGCCCGCCCGGCCGGATCGGCGAAATCTGGCTGACCGGCCCGAGCGTCGGCGCGGGCTACTGGAAGCGCGACGACGAGACGGCGCGCACCTTTCGCGCGACGCTCGACGGCGATGCCGCGCATTACCTGCGCACCGGTGATCTGGGCTTCGTCGACGGCGAGCACCTGTTCGTCACCGGCCGCCTGAAAGATCTCATCATCGTCGCGGGTCGCAATCACTACCCGCAGGATCTCGAGCACACCGCCGAGGGCGCGCACGCCGCACTGGCGCCGAACGCATCGGCGGCCTTCTCGATCACCGTCGACGGAACCGAGCGGATCGTCGTCGCCTGTGAAGTGCGCCGCGAAGCGCTCAACACGCTGAATGCCGAAGCCGTTGCTGCGGAGATCCGGCGCACGCTCGCGGAACAGCATGACGTCGATCTGTACGCGGCTGTGCTGTTGAAGCCCGCGACGATCCTGCGCACGTCGAGCGGAAAGATCCAGCGCAGCCGCATCCGGCAGGCGTTCGTCGACGGTCAGGGGCTCGCGATCGCGGGCGAGTGGCGCCGCCCGCTGCCGGCGGCGCACGCACCGTCCGAGGCCCCATCGCGCGATACGCAGGCGCTCGTGCAATGGTGCGTCGAGCGTGTCGCACATCTGTCGGGAATCGACCCGGCCGCCATCGACCCCGACCAGCCGTTCAGCATCTACGGCCTCGATTCGCGGGACGCGATCATGCTGTCGGGCGAGTTGCAGGACTGGCTCGGGCTTCCGGTTTCGCCTACCGTCGTCTACGATTTTCCGAGCATTGCGCTGCTTGCGCGCCATCTGTGCGGCGCCGACGACGTCGCGCCGGCCCGCGCCGCGGCCGCTCCGTCCAGTGCACATGCGGACATCGCGATCGTCGGCATCGGATGCCGATTCCCCGGCGCGAACGGCCCCGACGAATTCTGGCGACTGCTGCTCGACGGCCGCGACGCGATCGGCGCGTCCACCCGGCGCGCCGGCGCGCTGCCGCCGACGGGGCTGCTGGAAGACGTCGACCGCTTCGATGCGGCGTTCTTCGGCATCAGTGCCCGCGAAGCCGAGTCGATGGATCCGCAACAGCGTCTGCTGCTCGAGGTCGCATGGGAGACGCTCGAACATGCGGGGATCGCACCGCGCAGTCTCGCCGGCGCACGCACCGCGGTCGTCGTGGGCATCAGCAATGCCGACTACGTCCGGCTGGCGCAGCAGGAAGCGGCCGATATCGGCCCTTATGTCGCGACCGGCAATGCGCTCGGCGTCGCCGCGAACCGCATCTCGTACACGCTCGATCTGCGCGGCCCGAGCTGGGCGGTCGATACTGCGTGTTCGTCGTCGCTCGTCGCGGTTCATCACGCGTGCCGCACGCTGCAGCGCGGCGAGTCCGACGCGGCGCTGGCCGGCGGCGTCAACCTGATTCTGGCGCCGCAACTGAGCGCGTCGTTCACGCAGGCCGGCATGTTGTCGCCGGACGGCCGTTGCAAGGCTTTCGATGCGGCCGCCAACGGTTACGTGCGCGGCGAAGGCGTGGGCATGGTGCTGCTCAAGCGTCTCGACGATGCGCTCGCGAACGGCGACACCGTGTTCGCGGTGATCCGCGGCTCGGCGGTGAACCAGGACGGGCGCAGCAACGGCTTGACCGCCCCCAACGGCCCGGCGCAGCAGGCCGTGATCGTCGACGCGCTGCGCGATGCGGGCGTGCCAGCGCAGGACATCGGCTTCGTCGAGGCGCACGGGACGGGGACGCCGCTCGGCGACCCGATCGAGTTGAACGCGCTGGCGGCCGTGCTCGGTGAATCGCGCGCACCGGACGCGCATTGCTGGATCGGTTCGGTCAAGACCAATATCGGGCATCTGGAGTCCGCAGCCGGGATCGCCAGCCTGATCAAGACGGCCCTCGTGCTGCACCACCGCGCGATTCCGCCGAACCTCCATTTCCGGTCGATCAATCCGCAGATCGCCGTCGACGGCACGCCGTTCCGCATTCCGCAGCAGGTCACGCCGTGGCAGGCCGAGCACGGCACGCGCCTGGCCGGCGTGAGCTCGTTCGGCTTCGGCGGCACCAATGCGCACGTGATTCTGTCGGAAGCACCGCAGGACGCGCGCCCGGAAGCGGAGGCGGCTGCGAGCGCGTCGTGCGTCGTGACGCTCTCCGCGCGCACGCCGGAAGCGTTGCAGACGCTGGCGGCAGCGTACGCGGCCTATCTCGACGCCCATCCCGACGCGCGGGTGCAGGACGTCGCGTTCACCGCGAACACCGGACGCACGCACTTCGCGCGGCGGGCGGCGCTCGTCGCGTCGAGCATCGAAGGGTTGCGTGCGCAACTGGATGCCGTCGTGGCCGGCGAGCCGGCCGAGCAGCCGCCCGCAGTGACGTTCCACTTTGCCGCCGACGACGGCGGCAGCGCCGACGCCATGCGCCACCTGCGCGCCGCGAGCCCGGCCTTCGACGCGCTAATGCAGCGGAACGCCGACGCAGCCGACGCATGCGACGCGCCGCCGTTCACGGCGTTCCAGTGCGCGCTCGCGCAACTGTGGATGTCGTTCGGCGTCACGCCGACGGCGGTCAGCAGCACGGGCGACGGGCATCGCGCGGCTGCATCGCTGACCGGCGTGCCGCAGCTGACCGGCGTGCCGCAGCTGTCCGACGGTGCCAAGGCGGCCGACACCGGCAACTCGATCGAGATCGAGATCGGCACGCAGGCGGCCGCGTGGAACACGATCCTGCACACGCTCGCCGAGCTCTACGTGCGAGGCGCGTCGCTCGACTGGGATGCCGTCGCGCGACACGCGCCGCGTCGCCGCCTCGCCCTGCCCACCTATCCGTTCGAGCGGCGCGCCTTCTGGATCAGTCCCGACGCGCCGCGCCATCCGCTGCTCGGGCGTCGTCTCGAGCAGCACGCGCATGCGCCGGCCACGTGGATCTGGCAGTCGCGTCTCGACGCGCCGGCCGCCACGTTTCTCGACGGTCATCGCGTCAAGGGTTCGCCGGTGCTGCCCTACTCCGCATATGTGGAAATGGCGCTGGCCGCGACGTCGGAAATCGGCGCGGCCGGCCATACGACGTTGAAGGACCTCGCGCTGCACGCGCCGTTACCGTTGCATGCGCATCGATCGCACACCGTGCAGACCGTGCTGAGCCGGCGGTCCTGGGGACCGTTTTCGTTCGCCGTCTATCACCGGATCGACGACACGAGCGGCGCCGCCGCATGGCAAATGTGCGCGAGTGCCGAAATACACGAATCCGAGCGGAGCCACGCATGAAATTCGGCCTGATGTTCTTCGCGAGCAGTGAAGAGGCGCTGTCCGGCAACAAGTACCAACTGGTCATGGAGAGCGCGCGCTTCGCCGATGCGAACGGCTTCTCCAGCGTCTGGGTGCCGGAGCGCCACTTCACCGAATTCGGCTCGCTGTACCCGAATCCGGCCGTGCTGCATGCGGCGCTGGCCGCGCTCACCCAACGCGTGACGCTGATCGCGGGCAGCGTGGTAGCGGCGCTGCACAACCCGATCCGGATCGCGGAAGAATGGTCGATGGTGGACAACCTGTCGAACGGCCGCGTCGGCGTGTCGTTCGCGTCGGGCTGGAATCCGGACGACTTCGTGTTCGCGCCGGACAAGTACGCGACCCGGCACGACGAGATGCTGACCACGATCGACGCCGTCCGAAAGCTGTGGCGCGGCGCGCTGCTGGAGGCGACCAACGGCGTGGGCAAGCCGGTGCAGCTGCGCATCTATCCGACGCCGGTGCAGCCGGAGCTGCCCGTCTGGGTCACGGCGGCCAGCAATCCGCAGACCTTCGTGCGCGCCGGCGAAGTCGGCGCCAACCTGCTGACCCACGTGCTCGATCAGGACCGCGACCAGCTCGCGCAGAAGATCGCGCTGTACCGCGACGCGCGCGCGCGGCACGGCTTCGATCCGGCTGCCGGCACCGTGTCGGTGATGCTGCATACGTTCGTCGGCGACGACGCGGCGCGCGTACGCGAGCAGGCGCGCGCGCCGTTCTGCAACTACATCCGCAGCAATATCGGCCTGCTGAACGGGCTGGCGCAGAGCCGCGGCCAGTCGGTGGACGTGCGCGCGATGGGCGCGCGCGAGCTGGACGAGTTCGTCGAGTTTCTCTACGAACGCTTCGCGCAATCGCGCGGGCTCATCGGCACCCCCGATACCTGCATCGAACTCGTGCGGGAACTCGAATCGATCGGCGTGGACGAGGTGGCGTGCCTGCTCGATTTCGGGCCGCCGGTCGAAGCGATCCTCGGCAATCTGCCGCACCTGCGCCGGCTGCGCGAGATGTGCGCGCCGACGCGCCGCGTCGCGCCGACGAAGTTCGATGCCGCCGCGGTGCAGGCCCGCTGCACCGAGACGACGTCGGGCGTCGACTTCAACGGCGAGATCGGCCAGCACGGCGTGCAGATCGACGGCGCGTTCAACGCGATCCAGCAAATCTGGCGCACGGCCGGCGAAGCGCTCGGCCGCATCAGCCTGCCGGCCGACGCGCCGGCGTCGTCGCAGTACCACGTGCATCCGGCCTTTCTCGACGCGTGCAGCCGCGTGCTCGCCGCCGCGGTCGATCCGGCTGCGCTGGAGGCCGGCGACCTGTACCTGCCCAGTTCGATCGGCGCGGTGCGGGTTCACCAGCCGCCGTCGTCGACCGACGCGTGGAGTCACGCGACGCTGCGCAAGCCGGACGGGCAGCGCGCACTCGAAGGCGATATCCGCGTCCACGACCTCGCCGGCCGGCTGCTGATCGAGATCGACGCGCTGCGCTTGCAGCAAGTGCGCTCGGCGCGCAGCGCCGAGCGGCACGACCTGTCCGGGCTGCTTTATCAGCGCGTCTGGAGACCGTCGAGCGCCGACGCGACCCTTGGCGCGTCGCCCGCCGGCGAGTGGCTGATATTCGCGGATCGCGGCGGCGTCGGCGCGCAACTGGCCGGCCTGCTCGAAAGCGCCGGCGACACCTGCACGCTGCAGTTCGACGACGCGACGCCGGCGCTGCCCGCGCTCGACCGTCCGCTCAAGGGCGTGATTCATCTATGGAGCCTCGATCTCGCACCCGCCGACATCGCGGCGCGACGGCGTGCCAGCGCGAGCGTGCTGCAACTGGTCAGGGCGCTGGCGTCGGGCGCGGCGGCCGGCCCGCAGCCGCGTCTGTGGCTGGTGACGTCCGGCGCGATGAACGTGCTGGACGGCGAAGCGACCGCGGTCGCGCAGGCGCCGCTGTGGGGGCTGGGCCGGGCGATCGCGGTCGAGCATGCGGCGCTGTGGGGCGGGCTCGTCGATCTCGATCCCGAGCAGCCGTCGGCGGCCGATGTCGTGCAGGCGATCCGGGCCGCCGGCCGCGAAGACATGATCGCGTTTCGCCGCGGCCAGCGCCACGTCGCGCGCATCGCCCGCGACAATCGCGAATTCGTCAGCCACCGGCCGGTCCGGTTCCACCGCGACGCGACCTATCTGGTGACGGGCGGCCTCGGCGGGCTCGGCCTGCGCCTCGCGTCGTGGCTCGCCGACAACGGCGCCGGTCAGGTCGTGCTGCTCGGCCGCAGCGCGCCGTCGGCCGAAGCGGAGCAGATGCTGCGCACGCTCGGCGCGCGCTTCATCCGCGCCGATCTCGCGGATCGCGACGACGTCGTGCAAGCGCTCGCCGAAATCGCGCACGCGATGCCGCCGCTCAAGGGCGTGTTCCACCTCGCCGGTGCGCTCGACGATGCGCTGCTGACGCGCCAGGACGACGACTTCTTCCACCGCGCCGGCAGCGGCAAGGCCGACGGTGCGTGGTATCTGCACGAGCTGACGGCCGACCTGCCGCTCGATCATTTCGTGCTGTTCTCGTCGATGGCCGCGCTGCTCACCATGCCGGGCCAGGGCAACTACGCGGCGGCCAACAGCTTCCTCGACGCGCTGGCGCAGCACCGGCGCGCGCACGGGAAACCGGCGCTCAGCGTCAATTGGGGGCCGTGGGCCGACATCGGCCATGCGGCCAGCGACTACGGCCGGCGCGCGCACGAACAGCTGGCTGCGCTCGGCGTCGGCACGCTGTCGCCGGACCTCGCGATCGCGACGCTGGAGCGGCTGATGGCGGCGGGCGTCGCGCAGTCCGGCGTCGCGCACATCGACTGGCCGACGCTGTTCCGGGTCGATGCGCCGGCCGCCGGGTCCGCGCTCTTCAGCGAGCTGGCGCAACCGGCCGCCCAACCCGCGCAGCAGGAGACGCCGCTGGTGCGCGAGCTGCAGGCGTGCGCGCCGCGCGAGCGGCTCGCGCTCGTCACCGACACGCTCGCGAAGATGCTGGCCGAGACGCTGCGGCTCGCCGGCCCCGACGCCATCGCGCCCGAACAGTCGCTGCTCGATCTCGGCCTGGATTCGCTGGTCGCGCTCGAACTGACGGACCGCCTCGCCAAGACGTTCGGCAAGCCGTTGCGCGCGACGCTGTTCTTTTCCTATCCGAACCTGCAGACGCTCGCCCGCTTCATTCTCGACGAGCTGTCGTCGTCGCTTCCCGAGGCGGCCGGCGACGCCGCCTCGGACGACCTCGACGAGCTCGACGAGGACGAACTTTCCGAACTGATCGCCCAGGAGATCGGCGCCCAATGAACGCCAAGGCCACGCAAGCACTCAAAGCCGCGCTCGACGAACTCCGCCTGCGGCGCGCGGAAATCGCGGCGCTGCGATCGGACCGCAACGAGCCGATCGCCGTGATCGGCATGGCGTGCCGCTTTCCCGGCAGCAGCGACACGCCGGACGCGTTCTGGCGATTGCTCGACGGCGCGCGCGATGCCGTCACCGAAGTGCCGGGCGAACGCTGGAGCATTGATCGCTATTACGACCCCGATCCGGCCACGCCGGGCAAGATGGCAACGCGGCACGGGGCCTTCCTCGAGCGCGTCGACGAATTCGACGCCGCGTTCTTCGGGATCGCGCCGCGCGAAGCGACCTACCTCGATCCGCAGCAACGGCTGCTGCTCGAAGTCGCGTGGGAAGCGCTCGAGAATGCGCATCTGCCACCCGAGCGCTTCCGGCAATCGGCCACCGGCGTGTACGTCGGCATCACGTGCTTCGATCATGCGATCCAGGTGTCGAACGCGGCGATGCCGTCGAGCAGCTACGCCGGCACGGGCAGCGCGCTGAACATGGCCGCCGGCCGGCTGTCGTTCGTGCTGGGCCTCACCGGGCCGAGCATGGCGATCGACACCGCGTGCTCGTCGTCGCTCGTCTGCCTGCACCTCGCGTGCGAAAGCCTGCGCTCGCGCGAAACCGACATGGCGCTGGCGGGCGGCGTCAACCTGATGCTGTCGCCCGAGGTGATGGTCAGCTTCTCGCAAGCCCGGATGCTGTCGCCGGACGGCCGCTGCAAGACCTTCGATGCGGCGGCGGACGGCTACGTGCGCGGCGAAGGCTGCGGGATGGTGGTGCTCAAGCGCCTCGCCGACGCACTCGCCGACGGCGACCGCGTGCTCGGCGTCGTGCGCGGCACGGCGGTCGACCAGGGCGGCGCGGGCGGCGGCCTCACCGTGCCGAGCCGCGATTCGCAGGAACGCGTGATCCGCCGCGCGCTGAGCCAGGCCGGTGTCGCGCCGGCCGAGGTGGGCTATGTCGAAGCGCACGGCACCGGCACGTCGCTGGGCGACCCGATCGAGGTCGACGCGCTGGCCCGCGTCTACGGCGCCGGGCGTGCGGCGCACGAGCCGCTCGTGATCGGTTCGGTCAAGACCAATATCGGGCATCTCGAATCGGCGTCCGGCATGGCCGGGCTGATCAAGGTGCTGCTGTCGTTCCAGCACGGCCGGATTCCTGCGCACCTGCACTTCCGGCAACCCAATCCGCATACGCCGTGGCAGGAGATTCCGGTCCGCGTCGCGGTCGAGCCGCTCGACTGGCCGCGCGGGGAACGCCGGCGTGTCGCCGGCGTGAGCGCGTTCGGATTCAGCGGCACCAACGCGCACGCCGTCGTCGAGGAGCCGCCGGTCGCGCCGTCGCCTGCGGCGCAGCGCGCGCTGTTGCTGCTGTCGGCCCGCTCCGAAGCGGCGCTCACGGCGCTCGCGCAACGCTACGAGCGCGCGCTCCGCGACGCGCCGCCGCAACAGCTTGCCGCCGTGTGCCGCGCCGCCGCCACTGGGCGAAGCCACCATCCGTATCGCGCGGCCTATGTGGCCGGCGTGCGCGTGCCGTCGGCCGGCGCGCCGCGCACCGGCAAGGCGTTGCGCGTGGGCGTCGCGTTCGGCGCGCCGGACCCGGACGCCGCGCGCGCGCTTCACGCGTCCGAGCCGCTGTTCCGCGACGCGTTCGCGCAATGCGCGGTGCCGCTCGCGGCGCTCGATACCGATGCGGGCCGCTTCGCGGCCGCGTTCGCGTGGGCGCAGCTGTGGCAGGCATGGGGCATCCGCCCGGCCGTCGTGACGGGGCACGGCGTCGGCGAATATGTCGCGGCCTGTGTGGCCGGCGTCCTGAGCATCGCCGACGCGCTGCGCGTGCTCGCCGTCCGCGCGGATGCCGCCGCCATGCGCGCGGCGCTGCACGACGTACGGCTCGCGCGGCCGACGGTGCGGCTGATCTCCGGCTGCCTCGGCGCCGAGGTCGCCGACGAGGTGACGCACGCCGCGTACTGGTTGCAGCTCGCCGAGGCGTCCGAGCGGGCCGCCGAGCCGCCCGTGCCGGAGGGGTTCGCCGACAGCTGGCTGCCGCCGCCCTGCGCGGGCGATGCGCTGGAGCGCGCAATCGCGGCGCTGTACGTGCGCGGCGGGCAGTTCGACTGGCAGGCGCTGTTCCCCGTGGCTGCGCAGCCTGCCACGATGCTGCCGAACTACCCGTTCGAGCGGCAGCGCTTCAGCCTCGAGAAAATCCAGTCGCCGGCCGTCGGCATGGACGCCGGCAGCATCGACGCGGCGGTGCGGCACCTGAAGGCGTCGGGCAAGTACCCGGACGACGTGCTGAACGCGTTTCCGGAGCTGGTCCGCACCGCGTTCGCACCGGCCGCCGACGAAGCCGTCGCCCCGGCCGCGCCGTCGCTCTATCACGTCGCATGGGAGCAGCACGTCGCGGCACCGACTGCGCGCGCGGCCCTGCCCGCATCGTCGTGGCTGATCTTCGCGGACGAAACCGGCGTGGGTGAGCGGCTGGCGGCGCTGCTGCGCGCGCGCGCCGCGTCGTGCGCGCTGGTGCGCGCGGGCGTCGACTATGGCGGCAACGCGGCGGCAGGCTGGCAGGTCGCGCCGGAGCGCCCGGACGATTTCGTGCGCCTGCTGGATGAAGCCGCCGCTCCTGCCCGGCACATCGTGTTTCTATGGGGCCTGGACGAAGCCGCCGGCGCGACGCGCATGTCCGCTGCGCTGCTGCATCTCGTGCATGCGCTGGTGGGCGGCGAGCGCGACTGGACGGCTTCGCTGCGGCCGCGCATCCGGGTGGTCACGCGCGACGCCGTGGAAGCGGGCGACGCCCCACGCGTGACGGGCGTCGCCCAGGCCGCGCTGATGGGCCTCGCGCGCGGCGCGATGATCGAGCATCCGGACTGGTTCGGCACCGCGATCGACCTCGACCCGGCCGCGCCGGACGACGAACCGGACGCGCTGCTGGACGAGCTGCTCGTCGAGAGCCGCGAGGACCAGGTCGCGTTGCGGCACGGCGCGCGCCTGGTGGCGCGCCTGAACCCGCTCGTGCCCGCCGAAACGGACGCGCTGCGGGTCGAGCCGGACGCGACCTACCTGATCACCGGCGGGTTCGGCGCGCTCGGCCTGCACACGGCCCGGTGGCTCGCGGCGCGCGGCGCGCGCACGCTGATCCTGGCCGGCCGCCAAGGCGCGGCGAGCGACGCGAGCCGGCAGGCGCTCGCCGAGCTGCGCGAGCGCGACGTGGCGGTGCGCTGCGAGCGCCTCGATATCGCCGACCCGGCGGCGGTCGACGCCTTCTTCGCCGAACTGCGGCGCGACCGCGTGCCGCTGCGGGGCATCGTGCATGCGGCCGGCGTCGTCGGCTACAAGCCGATCCTGCAGGTCGGGCGCGACGAACTCGACGCGGTCCTGCAGCCGAAGGTCGCCGGCGCGTGGCTGCTGCATCGGCACAGCGAGGCTTTCCCGCTCGATTTCTTCGTCATGTTCTCGTCGATCGCATCTGCCTGGGGCTCGCGGGAGCAGGCGCACTACAGTGCCGCCAACCGGTTCCTCGACGCGCTCGCGCATCATCGCCGCGGCCTCGGCTTGCCGGCCCTCTCCGTGAACTGGGGGCCGTGGGCGCAAGGCGGCATGACGTTCCCCGATGCGGAAGCGCTGCTGCGGCGGGTCGGCATCCGTTCGCTGGCGGCCGACCGCGCGCTCCACATGCTCGACCGCGTGGCCGCCGTGCCGCAGGCGGCGATCGTCGATATCGACCTCGAACGGTTCCAGGGCTCGTACGAGGCGCGTGGGCCGCGGCCGTTCCTCGATCGCGTGCGGACCAGCGCGAGCCCGTCGAGCCCGTCGGGTGCCACGGGCGCAGCTGCGCTGCCGGCGTCGGGCGACGTATCGCCGCGCGAGCGCAGGCGGCAGGTCGCGGACAGCATCGAGCAGGCGGTGGCCGACGTGCTCGGCTACGGCGCCGGGACGCTGGACCGCGACCTCGGCTTCTTCGAGATGGGCATGGATTCGCTCATGGCGCTCGACGTGCGCACGCAGCTGGAGAACGCGCTGGGCATCAAGCTGTCGGTCGCGCTGTTGTTCGATCATCCGACCATCAACGCGCTCGCGGATTTCCTGACGGAGCAAGCGCCCGGCGTGGCGCCGGACGCGCTCGCGGAGCCGACGCAGCCTGCAGCCGCCAAGCCGGCCTCGCAACCGGCCGCGCCGACGGCCACGGCCCGCGAGGCCGGCACGCCGGAGCCGATCGCGATCGTCGGCATGAGTTGCCGCTTTCCGGGCGCCGCGCACGATCTCGACGCCTATTGGCAGATGCTGAACGACGGCGTGGACGCGATCTCCGAGGTGCCGCGCGAGCGCTGGGATGTCGATGCGTACTACGATCGCGATCCCGAAGCGCCGGGGCGCATGTATTGCCGCTTCGGCGGCTTTCTCGACGGCGTCGACCAGTTCGATCCGGCCTTCTTCCGCATCACGCCGCGCGAAGCGGCTGCGATGGACCCGCAGCAGCGCTTGCTGCTCGAAGTCAGTCACGAAGCGCTCGAGCATGCCGGCATTCCGGTCGACGGCCTGAAGGGCAGCCGCACCGGCGTGTTCGTCGGCATCACCACCAACGATTACGCGAACCTGCAGCTGCGCCACGGCGGCATCGACGGCTATTTCTTCACCGGCAATCCGCTGAACACGGCCGCCGGCCGCATCTCGTACGGCCTCGGCCTGCAAGGGCCGAGCATGGCGATCGACACGGCGTGCTCGTCGTCGCTCAGCGCGATCCATACGGCCAGCCAGAATCTGCGCAGCGGCGAATGCGATCTCGCGATCGCGGGCGGCGTGAACCTGATCCTGTCGCCGGACAATTCCATCGCCGTGTCGCGCACGCGGGCGCTCGCGCCGGACGGCCGCTGCAAGACCTTCGATGCGGCAGCCGACGGCTTCGTGCGCAGCGAAGGCTGCGGCGCGCTGGTGCTCAAGCGCCTGTCCGATGCGCTCGCCGCGGGCGACCGCGTGCTGGCCGTGCTGCGCGGATCGGCGGTGAATCACGACGGCGCATCGAGCGGCTTCACCGCGCCGAACGGCCGCGCGCAGGAAGCCGTGATCCGCCAGGCGCTCGGCGCCCTTCCCGCCGCGTCGATCGACTACGTGGAAGCGCACGGCACCGGCACGCCGCTGGGCGACCCCGTCGAGCTGAACGCGCTGGCGACGGTGTTCGGCGAAGGCCGCGACGGCCGCCCGCGCCTGCGCGTCGGTTCGGTGAAGACCAACATCGGCCATGCCGAATCCGCCGCCGGCATCGCGGGGGTCATCAAGGTCGTGCTGGCGCTGAACCACGAACGCCTTCCCGCCCATCTGCATTTCCGCCAGCCGAGCCCGCTGGTGCAGTGGGACGCTTTGCCGCTCGAAATCTGCGCCGAGGCGAGCGCGTGGCCGCGCGGCGAGCGGCCTCGCCGGGCCGGCGTCAGCGCATTCGGCGCGAGCGGCACCAATGCCCACCTCGTGCTGGAAGAGGCGCCCGCGCCGGCGCGCGCGGCGACGCCGTCGAAGCACAAGGTGCATCCGCTGGTGCTGTCGGCGAAGACGCCCGCGGCCCTGCGCGAACTCGCCGGGCGCTATCGGAGCCGGCTCGAAGCCGAGCGCGGTCTCGACATCGCGGCCGTGGCGTTTTCGGCCGCGACCGGCCGCTCGCACTTCGCGCACCGGCTCGCGCTGCCGGTGACGTCGATCGACGACGCGATCGACAAGCTGCGCGCGTTCCACGAACAGGAACCGTCCACCGCGGCGCCGCGCGCGGCCCGCGTGAAGACGGCGTTCCTGTTCACCGGCCAGGGCTCGCAATATGCGGGCATGGGCCGCCGTCTGTACGACGCGTATCCGGTGTTCCGCGACGCGATCGACCGCTGCCGCGCGGTGGCCGATCCGCTGCTCGACAAGCCGTTGCTCGACGTGCTGTCCGCCCCCGGCGACGACATCCACCAGACCGGCTACAGCCAGCCGGCCCTGTTCTCGCTGCAGTTCGCGCTCACCACGCTGCTCAGGTCGTTCGGCGTGGTGCCCGACGCCGTGATGGGCCACAGCGTCGGCGAGTACGCGGCGGCATGCGCGGCGGGCGTCTTCTCGCCGGAGGACGGGCTGCGCCTGATCGCCGAGCGCGGACGCCTGATGCAGGCGTTGCCGCGCGATGGCGAGATGGCGGCCATCTTCACCGACCTCGGCACGGTCGAGCGTGCGATCGCCGCGTGGCCGCAGGAGGTCGCGGTGGCCGCCGTCAACGGTCCGGCGAGCACCGTGATCTCGGGCCGGCGCGAGCGCATCGCGCTGCTCGTCGACGCGTTCGCCGCGCAGGACATCCGCTCCGTGCTGCTCAACACGTCGCACGCGTTCCACTCGCCGCTGGTCGAGCCGATGCTCGACAGCTTCCAGGCCGCGGCGAAAGGCGTGCGCGTCGCGCGCCCGGCGATCCCGTTCTATTCGAATCTCACCGGCGCCGTGATGGACGACGCGCCCGACGACACGTACTGGCGTCGTCATTGCCGCGAGCCGGTGCAGTTCGCGAGCAGCGTCGAGCGTCTCGCCGAAGCCGGCTTCAACGTGCTGGTCGAAATCGGCCCCAAGCCGGTGCTCGTCAACCTGGCCCGCGCGTGCTGCGCACCGGACGCCGCGATCCACTTCGTTGCGCTGCAGCGACCACAGGCCGAGCAGCAGGCGCTGGTCGAAACCCTGACGGGCCTGTATGCGCGCGGCGTCGACATCGACTGGGCCGCAACCGAAACACCGGCGCCCGCGCGCGTCGCCTTGCCGTCCTACCCCTTCCAACGCAGCCGTACCTGGTTCCAGAAAACGGAAACGTCCATGACACAGACAAGTGCATCTCCCGTCGCCGCCACGCCGGCGCCCGATCGTAGCGGCGAGGTTCTCGACTGGCTTCGCGGCAAGATCGGCGAGCTGATCCAGGCCGATCCGGCCACCATCAACATCGATGTGCCGTTCCTCGAGATGGGCGCCGACTCGATCATCCTGATCGAGGCGATCCGCCACATCGAAAAGCAGTACGGCGTGAAGCTGGCAATGCGCCGCTTCTTCGAGGACCTCGCGACGATGGAGGCGCTCGCCAAGTATGTCGCGGACAACCTGCCGGCGGTCGCCGCGCCGGCCGAGCCGGTAGCCGTGGCTGCGGCCGAGCCGGCTGCTGCCGCCGCGGCGGTCGCGCTCGCACCGTCGGCACCGTCCGCGCCGGCGCTCGCGCCGGTCGCAGCGGCCCCGACGCAATGGGTCGCAGCCGAAGGCGGCTCCACGGTCGAGCGCGTGCTGCGCGAGCAGAACCAGTTGCTGTCCCAGCTGATGAGCCAGCAGATGGAGCTGCTGCGCACGTCGCTGCACGGTCAGGCCGGCGCGCCGGTGGCCCCGCAAGCCGCGGCGAGCGTCGCCGCCAGTCCCACGAACGCCGCCAGCGTCGCGAACGTCGCCGCCAAGGCCGCGGTGGCGGCCCCGGCCGCCGCGCGCGCGGCGACGCCCGCTGCCGCGAACCCGGCCGCGCCCGCCGCGGCCGACAACCGCAAGCCCAAGCCGATGATGCCGTGGGGCAGCCCGGTCGAACAGCGCGCGCGCGGCCTGTCCGCGGCGCAGCAGGAGCATCTCGAAGCGCTGATCGTGCGCTACACGTCGCGCACCCGCAAATCGAAAGAGTCGGTGCAGGCGTCGCGCCCGGTGCTGGCCGACAGCCGTGCGACGGTCGGCTTCCGCTTTTCGACCAAGGAGATGCTGTATCCGATCGTCGGCGATCGCGCGGCCGGTTCGCGGCTGTGGGACATCGACGGCAACGAGTACATCGACTTCACGATGGGCTTCGGCGTGCATCTGTTCGGCCATTCGCCCGACTTCATCCAGCAGCAGGTCACGCGCGAATGGCAGCGCCCGCTCGAACTGGGCGCTCGCTCGAGCCTCGTCGGCGAAGTCGCCGCGCGCTTCGCACGCGTCACCGGCCTCGATCGCGTCGCGTTCTCGAACACCGGCACCGAGGCCGTCATGACCGCCATGCGGCTCGCGCGCGCCGTGACCGGGCGCGACAAGATCGTGATGTTCACGCACTCGTATCACGGCCACGCCGACGGCACGCTCGCCGCGGCGAACGCGGAAGGCGCGACGGAAACCATCGCGCCCGGCGTGCCGTTCGGTTCGATCGAGAACATGATCGTGCTCGACTACGGCAGCGACGCCGCGCTCGATGCCATTCGCAACCTCGCGCCGACGCTCGCCGCCGTGATGGTGGAGCCGGTGCAGAGCCGCAACCCGTCGCTGCAGCCGGTCGGGTTCCTCAAGGAATTGCGCCGCATCACCGAGGAAGCCGGCGTCGCGCTGATCGTCGACGAAATGATCACCGGCTTCCGCGTTCATCCGGGCGGCTCGCAGGCGATGTTCGGCATCAAGGCCGACCTCGCGACGTACGGCAAGATCATCGGCGGCGGCCTGCCGCTGGGCGTCATCGCGGGTTCCACCCGCTTCATGGATGCGATCGACGGCGGCATGTGGACCTACGGCGACCATTCGTTCCCCGCCGCGGACCGCACCGCGTTCGGCGGCACCTTCTGCCAGTATCCGCTCGCGATGGCGGCCGCACTGGCCGTGCTGGAGAAGATCGAACAGGAAGGCCCGGCGCTGCAGGCCGCGCTCAACGAACGGACCGCGCAGATCGCCGACACGCTCAATGCCTTCTTCGTGGAAGCCGAGGCGCCGATCAAGGTCACCTGGTTCGGCTCGATGTTCCGCTTCGAATTCACCGAAAACCTCGACCTGTTCTTCTATCACATGCTCGAAAAGGGCATCTACATCTGGGAATGGCGCACCTGCTTCCTGTCGACCGCGCATACGGATGCCGACATCGAGCGGTTCATCGGCGCGGTGAAGGACAGCGTGGCCGACCTGCGGCGCGGCGGCTTCATCCGGCCGCACTCGAAGCACGGCACGGTCGCTTCTCTCAGCGAGGCGCAGCGCCAGCTGTGGGTGCTGTCGGAAATCGATCCCGAGGGCTCGCTCGCGTACAACGTCAACACGACGCTCGAACTGAAGGGCCGCCTCGACGAGGCCGCGATGCGCGCGGCCGTCCAGAGCCTCGTCGATCGGCACGAGGCGCTGCGCACCACGATCCTGCCGGACGGCTCGGGCCAGATCGTGCATCCGTCGCTGACGCTGGCGCTGCCGCTGATCGACCGCGATCAGGACGCGTGGCGCCAGCAGGAAAGCCGCCAGCCGTTCGACCTGGTGAACGGGCCGCTCTTTCGCGCCGCGCTGGTGCGCATGGACGACGAGCATCACCTGCTGGTGATGACGGCCCATCACATCGTCTGCGACGGCTCGACGTTCGGCGTGCTGCTCGAGGATCTGGCCCGCGCGTATGCCGGGGCCGCGCCGGACGCGGCCCCGCTGCAGTTTCGCGAGTACCTGAAGACGCTCGACGCCCAGCGTCACAGCCCGGAAACGAAGGCGAATCGCGACTACTGGCTCGCGCAATGCGCGCGCGCGGTCGAGCCGTTGAGTCTTCCCGCGGACTATCCGCGGCCGGCCGTGAAGACGTTTCACGGCGCGCGCTTGTCGCTGCACCTCGACGCCGCGGCGGCCGCGGCGCTGCGCACCGTCGCGCGCCAGAACGGCTGCACGCTCTATATGGTGTTGCTCGCGGGCTTCAATCTGTTCCTGCATCGCGTCGCCGGTCAACAGGACATCGTCACGGGCATCCCGGTGACCGGCCGCTCGGTGGCCGGCAGCGAGCGCGTGGCCGGCTACTGCACGCATCTGCTGCCGCTGCGCTCGACGCTGCCGGACGGCGCGTCGGTCGCCAGCTTCCTGGCTGCCACCCGCCAGAACCTGCTCGATGCGCTCGAGCACCAGGATTATCCGTTCGCCGAGCTGGTCCGCGAAATCGGCGCGCAGCGCGATCTGAACGCCGCGCCGCTCGTGTCGGCGGTGTTCAACCTGGAGCCCGTGTCGGCGCTGCCTGAACTGCCGGGCCTGACGGTCGGCCTGGTCGCGCCGCTGATCCGCTATACCGCGTTCGATCTGAACGTCAACGTGCTCGACGCCGGCGACGAGCTCCTGATCGATTGCGACTACAACACCGATCTGTTCGACGAGCGCACGGCCCAGCGATTCCTCGGCATCTACGAGACGCTGCTGACGGCTGCGGCCGCCGACGCGTCGGCCGCGGTTGCGCGGTTGCCGCTGACGAGCGACGCCGAGCGCAATCTGGTGACCGTCGAATGGAACCGCACCGACGTCGATTTCGGCGACGCGGCCGCGCAACCGCTGCATCGGTTGTTCGAGCAACAGGTCGAGCGCACGCCCGATGCCGTCGCCGCCGTCTACGACGGTGCGGCCCTCACCTACGCCGAACTCAACGCGCGCGCCAACCGCCTCGCGCACCGGCTCATCGAACTTGGCGTCGCGCCCGATACGCTCGTCGGCGTCGCGATGGAGCGTTCGCTCGACATGATCGTCGCGCTGCTCGCGATCCTGAAAGCAGGCGGCGCATACGTGCCGGTCGACCCGGACTATCCGGCCGAGCGCGTGCGCTTCATGATCGACCACGCGCAGCTGCGCTGGCTGCTCACGCAGCAGCATCTGCTCGCCGCGCTGCCAGATACCGGCGCGCAGGCGATCGTCGTCGATCGCGACACGCTCGACCTCGATGCGGCGCCGACGTCGAACCCCACGCCCGAGCTGAACGGCGACAACCTCGCCTACATGATCTACACGTCGGGCTCGACTGGCCGGCCGAAGGGCGCGCTCAACACCCATCGCGCGATCGTCAATCGCATTCTGTGGATGCAGCACGCGTATGCGCTCGACACCGACGATGCCGTACTGCAGAAAACCCCGTTCAGCTTCGACGTGTCGGTGTGGGAGTTCTTCTGGCCGCTCGTCACCGGCGCGCGTCTCGTGTTCGCGCGCCCCGGCGGGCAGCGTGAGACGGACTATCTGGTAGAACTGATCGACCGCGAGCGGATCACGACGCTGCATTTCGTGCCGTCGATGCTGCGCGCGTTCCTCGATCATCCGCAACTCGCTGCGCACTGCGCGTCGCTGCGCCGCGTCGTGTGCAGCGGCGAGGCGTTGCCCCACGACCTCCAGCAGCGTTGCTTCGAGCGCCTGGATGTCAAGCTGTACAACCTGTACGGCCCCACCGAGGCCGCGGTCGACGTGACCGCGTGGGAATGCCGGCGCGACGACCCGCAGCGCATCGTGCCGATCGGCCGGCCGATTGCGAACACGCGCATCTATATCGTCGACGCACAGATGCAGCCGACGCCGATCGGCGTGCCCGGCGAGCTGCTGATCGGCGGTACGCCGGTGGGCCGCGGCTATTACAACGAGCCGGATCTGAGCGCCGAGAAGTTCATCGCCGACCCGTTCTCCGACGACCCGCACGCGCGCCTGTACCGCACCGGCGACCTCGCGCGCTACCGCCCCGACGGCAACATCGAGTTCCTCGGCCGCATCGATCATCAGATCAAGCTGCGCGGCCTGCGCATCGAGCCCGGCGAAATCGAGGCCGTGCTGACGTCGCACCCGCTGGTCGACGCCGCGGTCGTGGCGCTGCGCGGCGTGGACGACGGCGCGCGACTCGTCGCATGGCTGTGCTCGCCGCATCGCGAGGCCGACGTGATCGACGCCGTGCGTACGCACCTGCGGCAGCGGCTGCCCGAATACATGGTGCCGTCCGCGTTCGTCGTCGTGCCCGCGTTCGCGCAGCTGCCCAACGGCAAGCTCGATCGCGCCCACCTGCCCGAGCCGGCCGACGGCGTGGCTCACGTCGCGCCCGGCAACGCGCTCGAAGCGCAGCTGGCGGCGACCTGGCAGGAGGTGCTCGGCAACGCAAGGATCGGCACGACCGCCAATTTCTTCGAGCTGGGCGGTAACTCGCTGCTGGCGACCAAGGTCGTCGCGCGCATCCGTCGCGATCTGCACGCGAAGCTGGAAATGCGCAGCCTGTTCGAGCACCCCACCATCGCGAGCCTCGCGAAGCGCATCGCCGCGACGCAGCCGATCGACTACGCGCCGGTGACGCCGCTGCCGCCGCAGGCCCACTACGAGCTGTCGCCGGCCCAGACGCGGCTCTGGGTCCAGGATCGCCTCAATGCCGGTCAGGCCGGCGGGCCGCTGCCCACGTCGCTGCTGCTGGAAGGCGTGCTCGACGTGGACGCGCTCGTGCGGGCGTTCCGCGCGTTGAGCGAGCGTCACGAGATCCTGCGCACGCGCTTCGTGCTGGCCGGCACCCAGCCGGTGCAACAGGTGCTGCCGCCCGACGAAGCCCCGTTCGCGGTCGAGGTCGTGGATCTGCAGGACGCGGCCGACCGCGATGCGCGCGCGATGTCGATCCACGCGAGCGAGCGGCTCGGGCCGATGGATCTCGCCACCGGCCCGCTGTTCCGCGTCAAGCTGCTCAGGCTCTCCGAAGTGCGGCACGTGTGCATCTGCACGATGCATCACATCGTCACCGACGGCTGGTCGACGGAGGTGCTGCTCGACGATCTGTCGAGGCTCTACGACGCATTCGTGCAGCGTCGCGACAACCCGCTGCCCCCGCTGCAGATCCAGTACAAGGATTACGCCGGCTGGCTGAACCGGCTGCTCGCCGGCCCGGACGGCGCGCGCATGAAGGACTACTGGCTGAACAAGCTGGCCGGCCTGCGCGCGCTGGCGCTGCCCGGCGACGTCGCGCAGCCGGCCGCGCCGAGCTGGAAAACCTGGCGCTTCGCGCTCCCGGCCGCCGAGACGGCGGCGCTCGACGCGCTCGGCAAGCGCCACGGCGCGACGTTGTTCATCGCGCTGCTGGCGGCCATCAAGGCGCTGTTCTACCGCCGTTCCGGCCAGGAGGACATCGTCGTCGGTACGCCGGTCGCCGGACGCGAGCTGCCTGAACTCGAGTCGCAGGTCGGCCCTTACCTGAACGTGCTGGCGCTGCGCGATCGGGTCGCCGGCGACGACCGCTTCGACACGCTGCTGACCCGCGTGCGCGACACCACGCTCGAAGCGTTCTCGCATCCGCTGTATCCGCTCGACCGCCTGCTCGACGAGCTGCACATCGAGCGCGTCGCCGGACGCAATCCGCTGTTCGACATCGGCCTGACGCTGCAGAACCAGCGTGACGGCGCGACCGATCGCTATGCGGGGCCGGTGCGCCTCGCCGAGCTGCCGGATCACGATCCGCAGCACGCGGACAGCGAAGCCGCCACCGATTTCTGGTTCCTCGCCGAGCCGCGTGCGGACGGTCTCGCGATCAGCGTCGTCTATCACGCCGGCCGCTTCAGCGACGCGCTGGTGCGTGGCCTTGCGGACGAACTGACGTCCGTGGTCGGCGAAGTGCTGGCCGATCCGGGCGTCCGCATCCGCAACCTGACGCTCGGACAGCGCGCGCTGCAGGCCGACGCGCGCCAGCCCAGCGTCGAACTGAGCGCATTCTAAGGAGCCTTCGTTGACCATTTCGTCCAACACGCAGGTCTACCTGCGACAGAACATCCAGTTCGAACCGTTGATCAACAGCTGGTACGCGTGGTTCCACACGCTGCCGCCGCTGACCGCCGCGCTCAACGTGGCTGAGCGGTTCCTGCCGCTGCTGAAGTCGTACGCCGCATCGCCGCTGATGCATGCGGCCGCGTGCAAGGACCCCGCGATGCGCGGCGGCCCGTTCCTCGATCTGGACGGCAAGCGCATCGACGAGATCCGCGCGCTGATCGAGCAGACCGAGCGCCGCGCGACCCGGCAGCTGGAGCTGGCGAAGGCCTACAAGGCGTTCGCCGCGCTGCTGCTGGACCAGGCGAAGGGAATGGCCTCGGACCCGCTCTATCGCGCGCTTCCCGACGTGTTGAAGGGTTACGTCGAGATCTATTACGACCTGAATCACAACCCGTCGTTCCGGATCTTCGAAAGCCTGCTGTACGCGAGCCCGTTCTACGCGCGCGATGCGCAGAGCATCGCGCTGTCGGCGATCGAGGAACACACGCCGCGGCCGTTCATCCTCAGCACGCCGCGGCTCGGCGACGAGCGCACGCTGTTCCGCGACATGGCGTTCGACGAGCCCGCGCTCGACGCGCTGTTCCGCATGCGCGAGACGCCCGCCAGCTACGCGAAGATCGTCGACCTGATGCGCGTGGAGGAACGCGACGAGCCGCTGTTCCGCTCGTTCTTCGTCGAGGAGGCGCCGGCGCCGAAGCCGGACCGCTCGTTCGACGGCGACGACGTCCGGATCCACTACTACGGCCATGCGTGCCTGCTGATCCAGAGCCGCGGCGTGAGCATCCTGATCGACCCGGCGATCAGCTACGGCTACGACACCGCGCTGCCGCGCTATACGTTCGCGGACCTGCCGGACCAGATCGACTACGTGCTCATCACGCACAGCCATCACGACCACATCGTGCTCGAAACGCTGCTGCAGCTTCGCCACAAGATCAAGACCGTGGTGGTCGGCAGGAACCTCGACGGCTTTCCGCAGGATCCGTCGCTGCAACTGGCGTTGCGCCAGCTCGGCTTCGCCGACGTGCTCGAAGTCCGCGACGCGCAGGAGATCCCGCTGCCCGGCGGCGCCATCACGGCCATTCCGTTCCTCGGCGAACACAACGACCTCGCGATCCAGAGCAAGCAGAGCTTCATGATTCGCTTCGGCTCGCGCTCGGCGCTGTGCATCGCCGATTCGTGCAACCTCGATCTGTGCCTCTACGAGCACGTGTTCCGGCTGGTCGGCAAGCCCGACACGCTGTTCGTCGGGATGGAGACCGAAGGCGCGCCGCCGTCGTGGGTCTACGGCCCGCTGTTTCCGCACGCGCTGCCGCGCGACATCGACCAGTCGCGCCGCGCGCGCGGCTGCCAGTTCGGCGAGGCCGCCGCACTGGTGGACGACTTCGCGTTCAACGCGGCGTACGTCTATGCGATGGGTCAGGAGCCGTGGCTGAACCATCTGCTCGACAACACCTTCGACGAAAACTCGCCCAGCCACGTCCAGTCCACGCAATTCGTCGCGCACTGCAAGGCCAAGGGCATCGCGTCGGAAATCCTGTACGGGACGAGGGAGATCGTGCTTTGTCAGAACTGAATCTCAATGCGCTGTCGACCAGCGGGCAATACCGGGAACACGCGGCGTTCTGGCGCGACGCGCTCGGCCGCAGCGCCGAGGACTTCCGGCTGCAGCAGGCGTGGCAAGCCTATGCACTGCCGCTCGGCCCCGCGCCGGAACTGACGTACGCGCTCGACGGCGACGCGTCGCTCACGCTCGACAAGCTCGCCGCCGGCAACGAGCTCGGCGCGTTCGTCGTGCTGCTGGCTGCGCTGTTCCGCGTGCTGGCCCGTTACGGCGACACGTCCGCGGCGTTCGTCGAGACCCCGGGCCTCGTCGCCGCGGCCGCACGCGATCTGACCGATCCGCTGCCGCTGTTCGACGCGATCGAGCCCGGCCCGACGGTTCGCGCGTATCTGAACCAGCTGCGCGACACGGTGCAGCGCAGCTATTCGTATCAGGATTTTCCGGTGGCCGCGCTCGCGCACCAGCTGCACGGCGAACGGCGCACGACCAACGTCGGCGTGCGCTTCGACGGGCTTCACGAAGCGTGGGCGGCGGCGGACTACGACCTGTCGATCGAGATCAGACGCCGCGCGGGCTACGAGATCGTGCTGACGGGCCGGCCAACGGTGTTCACGCTGCACTATCTGCGGCACCTCGCACGCCATCTGGGCAACGTCGTGGCCGGCTTCGGCGCGCTGGACGCGCCGCTCGACACCGTGTCGCTGCTCGACGACGCCGAGCGCGCGCGCCTGCGTGCGCATGCGGCGCCCGTCGCGGTCCGGGGCACCTTCCTCGAACAGTTCGCGCAGCGGGTCGCCGCCGCGCCGGACAGCATCGCCGTCGCGAGCGCCGAGGCGTCGCTGACCTATGCCGAACTCGACGACCAGGCGTCCCGGCTCGCGCAGTTCCTGCGCGCCGAATACGCGATCGAACGCGGCGACGTGGTGGGCGTCGTGGCCGACCGTTCGGTCCGCTGGATCGTCGGTCTGCTCGGCGCGCTGAAGGCCGGCGCGGTCTATCTGCCGCTGGACCCGGAGTTTCCGCCGGAGCGGCTGCGCTTCATGATCGACGACGCGAAGGTCAAAGCGCTGCTGACGCAATCGGAACATCTGTCCCTGCTCGCCGACTTCTGGGCGATTCCGATGTTCGCGCTCGACTTCCAGCTCGACACGCTCGAGCCCGCACCGGAACCGGCGCAGGCCGACGTGCGGCCCGACGATGCGGCGTACGTCATCTACACGTCCGGCTCGACGGGCGTACCGAAGGGCGTCGTGCTCGAACACGCCGGGCTGCTGAACATGGCGCGGTACCACGTGGACGCGTTCGGCTTCGACGCTGACGACCGCTTCGTCCAGTTCTACTCGCCCGGGTTCGACGGCTCGATCATGGAGATCTTCGTCACGCTGCTTGCGCGCGCGCGTCTGGTGCTGGCGAAACCGAGCGTGATCCGCGACGTGCCGCGTTTCGTCGAATACGTCGCGCAGCAGCGCGTCACCACCATCAACGCGACGCCGGCCTATCTCGCCGCGCTCGACTGGCGCGCGCTCGACACCGTGAAACGCGTGATCAGCGCGGGCGACGCCGCGCGCGCGGCCGAGCTGCGCGAGCTGGCGCGTACCCGCATCTGCCACAACTCGTACGGCCCCACCGAGGCGACCGTCTGTATCGCCGACTACGTGGTCGATCCCGCGATCGCGTACGGCAGCCGTCTGCCGGTCGGCCGCCCGATCAGCAATACGCACCTGTACCTGCTCGACGAGCACGGCGCGCTCGCGCCCGACGGCTGCACGGGCGAGGTCTGCGTGTCGGGCGTCGCGCTGGCGCGCGGCTATCTCGGCCGCGACGACCTGACGGCCGCCGCGTTCGTCGCGCATCCGTTCGAACCCGGCGAGCGCCTGTATCGCACCGGCGACCTCGGCGTGTGGCTGCCGGACGGCAACCTGGAAATCACCGGCCGCCGCGACACGCAGGTGAAAATCCGCGGCTACCGCATCGAGATCGGCGAGATCGAAGCGGCGCTGCGGCAGCATCCCGACGTCGCGGACGCGATCGTGTTCGTGCGCGAGGACGCCGCGCAGCACAAGCAGCTGATGGCCTGCGTCGCCCCGGCGACGGCGAGCGCCGCGAGCCTGCGCGAGCACTTGAGGGCACATCTGCCCGCCTTCATGGTGCCCGCGTCGATCGTGGCGCTGGAACGCCTGCCCGTGACGCCGAACGGCAAGCCCGATCGCAACGCACTTGCCGCGCTCGACGCGCTGGACGCCTCGCCGGGGCCGGCCGACGCCGCGTACGCCGCGCCGACCAACGACGTCGAAGCGCGGCTGGGCAGGATCTGGTCGGATGTGCTCGGCCGCGCGCCGATCGGCGTGCACGACAATTTCTTCGAGCTGGGCGGCGACTCGATCCTGCTCATCCAGGTGATGTCGCTCGCGCAGCAGGTCGGCCTCAAATTCACCGCCGACCAGTTCTTCGCGCATCCGACCATTGCGGGCCTCGCGCAGGTCGTCGTCGATGCGCCGCCGCTGCGCGCCGCGCAGGAGCCGGTGGTCGGGCCGGCGCCGCTGACGCCGATCCAGCACTGGTTCTTCGCGCAGGACGTGGCCGACCCGCACCACTACAACCAGTCGACGATGATCGAAGTGCCGGCGACGTTGCGGCCCGACGTGCTGCAGCGCGCGCTGACGGCCGTCGCGACGCACCACGACGCGCTTCGGCTCGGCTTCGAGTGCGTGGCCGGCGCGTGGCGGCAAACGCATGCGGCGGCGCCGCTCGCGATTCCGCTCGGCGTCACGTCGCTGGCCGGCGCGCCGGCCGCCGCCCGCCACGCCGCAATGCTCGACACGGCCACGCACATGCAGCAGGGCTTCGCGCTGTCGTCGCCGCCGCTGCTGCGCGCGCATCTGTTCCAGTTCGAACCGGACGCGCCGCAACGCCTGCTCGTCGTCGCTCACCATCTGGTCATCGACGGCGTGTCGTGGCGCGTGCTGTTCGAGGATCTGTACGCGGCGTGCCGGCAGCTCGATGCCGGCGAAGCGGTGGCGCTGCCGCCGAAGACGACGTCGTGGCTCGACTGGTCGACCCGCGTCGCCGCGCTCGGCGCACAGGGGCTCGACGGGCTCGACTACTGGCTGCAGCGGAACGTCGACGCGCTGGCGTGCTTCGACGACATGCCGGTCGGCACCGTCGCCGACGCCGGCACGGCCGTCGTCGAGCTCGACCCGCAGCACACGCTCGCGCTGTTGCAGGACGTGCCGCGCGCGTTCAACACGCAGGTGAACGAAGTCCTGCTGACGGCCCTGCTGCTCGCGTTCGGCGACTGGGCCGGCACCGCGTCGCTGGTCGTCGATCTCGAAGGCCACGGCCGCGAGGCGCTGTTCGACGGCGTCGACACGTCGCGCACGATCGGCTGGTTCACCGCGCACTATCCGGTGTACCTCGACGCCGGCGACGCGACCGGGGCCGTCGAGGCGCTGCGCGCCGTCAAGGAGCAGCTGCGCGCCGTGCCGCTGCGCGGGCTGCCCTACGGCATCGCGCGCTACCTCGGCCGCGACCCGCGCGTCGCGGCCGCGCTGGAGCGGCAGCCGCCGGCGCCGGTGCGCTTCAACTATCTCGGTCAGGTCGATCGCGTGCTGGGCGACGACACCGACTGGAAGCCGGTGCTCGATTTCCAGAGCCCCGAACACAGCCCGCGCGCACGGCGCGGCCATCTGTTCGAAATCGACGGGATGGTGTTCGACGGGCGCCTGCGCCTCACCTGGCACTACAACGGCGCGAGCTGCGCGCCGGACGTCGTCGAGCGGCTCACGCAGTGCTACCGCAGCCGCCTGCTGTCGATCGTCGCGGCCGCCCGCGACGGACAGCACGGGCTCAGCCCGTCGGACTTTCCGGCTGCGCGCATCAGCCAGGACGCGCTGGACGCCCTCGTCTCAAGGATCAAATCGTGACATCCCCGACCATCGCCGATATCTACGAGCTCTCCCCGATGCAGGCGGCGATGCTGTTTCATGCCGTGCACGCGCCCGGCTCGCGAAGCAGCTTCAACCAGCTCAGTTGCCGGATCGCCGGCAGCCTCGATCCTGCGTCGTTTCATGCCGCATGGCAGCAGCTCGTCGATCGGCATCCGGTGCTGCGCACGTCGTTCCATTGGGAGGAAGTCGACAAGCCGATGCAGGTCGTGCATGCGCACGCCACGCTGCCGTGGGTGCAGGACGACTGGCGCGAGGTGCCGGAGCGCGAACAGCGCGCGCGCTGGAGCGCGCATCTCGAGGCGGATCTGGCCGAGGGCTTCGCGCTCGATCGCGCGCCGCTCGTGCGCTGCCGCCTGGTGCGCATCGCCGACGATGTCCATCTGTTCAGCTGGAGCCACCATCACATCCTCGCCGACGGCTGGTGCCTGTCGCTCGTCATCGAGGAGATCTTCCACGTCTACGGTGCGCTGCTGCGCGGCGCGCCGCCCGCGCTCGCGCCGGTGCGCCCGTATCGCGACTATATCCAGTTGCTTCAGCAGGGCGACCCGCAGGCCGCGCAGCAATACTGGAAGCGCTATCTGGAAGGGTTCCGCTCGCCTACCCCGCTGCCGAACGCGGCGCGCGCCGGCGCGAGCGAGCGCTTCGGCCAGGGTCTCGCACAGGTGCAGGCCGACCTGTCGGCCGATCTCAGCGCGCGCTTGCGGCAGTTCGCGGCGCGTCATCACATCACGCTGAACACGCTCGCGCAGGCGGCCTGGGCGCTCGTGCTGTCGCGTTACAGCGGCGAGACCGACGTGGTGTTCGGCGCGGTCGTGTCCGGGCGCGGCGTCAATCTGCCGGGCATCGAAACCATGCTCGGCCTGTTCATCAACACGGTGCCGGTGCGCGTGCGCGTCGATCCGCGGCAGCCGCTGGTGCCGTGGCTGAAGATGATCCAGGCCCGTGTGGCCGCCCGCGCGCCGTTCGAGCACACGCCGCTGCCCGACATCCAGCGCTGCAGCGACGTGCCGGCGGCGACGCCGCTGTTCGAGAGCAACGTCACCTTCATGAACTACCCGCTCGACGCGTCGCTCACGCACGGCGCGCACGGGCTGGCCGTCGACGAGGTGCAGCTCTACAACCGCGCCGACATTCCGCTCGAGTTCGTGGTGACGGCCCGCGACGACTGGAAGATGGAGCTGTCGTTCGACCCGCGTCGCTTCGACGAAGACGCGATGCAGCGCATGCTCGGCCACGTGGCCGCGACGCTCGACGCGTTCGCGGCCGATCCGGGCCGGCTGCTCGGCCGCGTGCCGATCCTGCCCGACGCCGAACGGCATCGGTTGCAGGACGTGTTCAACGACACCGCCGTGCCGTTCGACGCCGCGCGCACCGTGGTGCACCGTCTGGAGCAGGCGGCCGCCGAGCATCCCGAGCGGCCGATGGTCGAGTACCGCGACGGCGTGCTGAGCGCCGCCGAACTGAACGCCCGCGCGAACCGCACCGCGCGCATCCTGCTGGCCGCCGCCGAGCTCGGGCCCGACACGCTGGTCGCGATCTGCATGCAGCGGTCGGCGCGACTGATGGAGGCGATCCTCGCCGTCTGGAAATGCGGCGCCGCGTACGTGCCGATCGACCCCGACTATCCGGCGGCCCGCATCCGCACCATCCTCGAAGACTCCGGCGCGGCGCTGGTGATCACCTGCGACGGCCTCCTTCCGCCTGAGCTGACCGCAATCGCGCCGGTCGTGTCGCTCGACGCGGACGGCGGCGACGTCGATGCCGACGACAGCAACCTCGGCCGCCCGGTGTCGTCCGACGGCCTCGCCTACGTGATCTACACGTCCGGCTCGACCGGCAAGCCGAAAGGCGCGATGGTCGAGCACGCCGGCATGCTGAACCACATGCTCGCCGAGATCGACGCGCTGTCGATCACGGCGTCGTCGGTGATTGCCCAGACGGCGCCGCATTGCTTCGACATTTCGGTCTGGCAGTTCTTCACGGCGCCGCTCGTCGGCGGCAGGACCGTGATCGTCGACGACGACTGCATCCGCGATCCCGCGCGTTTCGTCGACTATCTGGAAGCCGCCCGCGTCAGCATCCTGGAACTGGTGCCGTCGTATCTGTCGGCCGTGCTCGACCGCGCGTCGGAACGGCCGGCGTCGATGCGGCATCTGCAGGAACTGCTCGTCACGGGCGAGATGGTGAGCCCCGCGCTGGTGAAACGGTGGTTCGACCTGTTCCCGGACATCGCGCTGTCGAACGCCTACGGCCCGGCCGAAGCGTCGGACGACGTCGCGCAGCACCGCATGACCAGTGCGCCGACCACGCCGTACGTGCCGGTCGGCAAGCCGCTGCGCAACGTGCGCCTGTACGTCGTCGACGCCCAGATGAACCTGTGCCCGATCGGGATCCCCGGCGAAGTGTGCGTATCGGGCGTCGCGGTCGGGCGCGGCTATCTGAACGACGAAGCCGCCACGCGCGAGGTGTTCGTCGAGGACCCGTTCCGTCCGCAGCGCGGCGTGCGCCTGTACCGCACGCGCGACATCGGCAGCTATCTGCCCGACGGCACGCTGGTGCTGCACGGCCGCAGCGACCACCAGCTGAAGATCCGCGGCTACCGGATCGAGCTCGGGGAGATCGACAACGCGCTGGCCGCGATTCCGGAGATCCGCCAGGCGGCCGCGCTCGACTATCGCGACGAGAACGGTCGCGCCGCGCTGTGCGCGTATGTCGCGTTCCGCGACGGCGCGTCGCTCGGCGACGCCGAGATCGCCGCGGCGCTGTCCGCCACGCTGCCGGCCTACATGGTTCCCGGCGTCTACGTGGTGCTCGACGCGCTGCCGCTCAGCGGCAACGGCAAGATCGACCGCAAGGCGCTGCCCGCGCCGGACCGGTCGCGGCGGTCCGCCGTCGCCGACGCGCCGACGCCGCCCCGCACGCGCACCGAGACGCTGCTGTGCGGCATCTGGGCCGAAGCGCTCGGCATCGCCTCGCCCGGCATCCACGACAACTTCTTCGCGCTCGGCGGCGATTCGATCCTCAGCATGCGCATCGTGTCGCTGGCGGCCCGGGCCGGCCTGAAGATCACGACGCGGCTGGTGTTCCAGCATCCGACCGTCGCCGAGCTCGCCGCCGTGGCCACGCTCGGCACAGCGGCCGCCGCGCAGTTCGTCGCGTCGTCCGGCCCGCTGCCGCTGACGCCGATCCAGCAGCGCTTCTTCGCGCAGCGCAAGACCGATGCGGATCAGTACAACCAGGCCGTGCTGCTCGACGTGCCGGCGGACCTCGACCCGCAGCTGCTGCGTCAGGCGCTGCGGCACGCGGTGCGATGGCACGACGCGCTGCGGCTGCGCTTTCGCGCAGGCGAAGCCGGCTGGCTTCAGGAAGTCGTCGACGATCAGGAGGTGCCGGTCGGCGTGTTCGACGTTGTGCGCGACGAGCTCGCGCAGCACGTCGCGCAGTCGCATGCGAGCCTGAATCTCGCGCACGGCCCCGTCGTGCGTGCGGATCTGCTGCGCCTCGATGGCGGCCGCTCGCTGCGTCTGCTGCTGATTGCCCATCATCTGGTGGTCGACGGCGTGTCGTGGGGCGCGCTGCTCGAAACCGTGTACGACGCCTATACGCGGCTGCGCAACGGCAAGGCGCCGGAATTCGCCGGCGGCAGCGCGACCTGGACCGCATGGACGCAGGCGAGATCGGCGTGGGCCGGCTCCGGCTCCGGCGCCGCCGACGCCGATCTCGCCCATTGGCAGGCCGTCGCGCGCGGCGCGCAGCCGGGGCTGCCGGTCGATCGCGCCGCGCCGGCCGCCGCCAATACCGTGTCGTCCGCCGAGACGATCGTCGTCGAACTCGGCGAGGCCGCCACCGCGGCGTTGCTCGGCGCCGCGCCGCGCGCCTACGACGCGCAGATCAACGACCTGCTGCTGGCGGCGCTCGCGCGCGCGGTCGGCGACTGGAGCGGCTGCGCCGACGTGCTGGTCGATCTCGAAGCGCACGGGCGCGAGGAGCTGATCGACGCGCTCGACATCTCGCGCACGGTGGGCTGGTTCACGTCGATCTTCCCGGTCGTGCTGAGCGCCGATGCCGGTGTGCGCGATCCGGCGCGACTGGTGGCGTCGGTCAAGGCGCGACTGCGTGCGGTGCCGAATGGCGGCATCGGCTACGGCCTGCTGCAGGACCGCCTCGACGGCCCGCTGCCGCAGCCGGCGCTGCTGTTCAACTACCTGGGCCAGACCGACCAGCTGTTCGCCGCCGCACGCGACTGGCAGCCGGCCGCGGAGCCGAGCGGCGACGGCCGCCATCCGGACCAGCTGCGCGAGCACCTGCTCGACGTGAACGCGTACGTCGCGGGCAATCGCCTGCACGTTGCATGGGAATTCAGCCGCGCATGCCACGACGCCGACACGATTCGGCGCGTCGCGCATGCGTACGTCGCGGCGCTCGAGGCGCTGGTCGCCGCACATGCCGCGTCGCCCGCGCTGTCGGCGTCGGCGCCGGCAGCGCTCGCCGCCGACGAGATCGCCGACGTCTACGCGCTGACGCCGACCCAGCAGGGCATGCTGTTCCACGGCCTGTTCGAACCCGAGTCGGATGCGTACTTCAGCAGCCTGAATTTCCGGATCGACGGCGCGCTCGACGCCACACGCTTCCGCCGCGCATGGGAGACGGTCGCGCAGCGACACGACGTCCTGCGAACCTCGTTTCACTGGGAAGAAACCGAAAGTCCCGTGCAGGTCGTGCATCGCCGGATCGACTTGCCGTGGCACGACGAGGATCTGCGCGCGGCATCCGCCGCGGACGCGCACCGGCGCTGGGACGCCTACGTGGCGCAGGACCGGGCGCGCGGCTTCGACTTCACGCAGGCGCCGCTGTTCCGCCTCGCGCTGTTCCGCCTCGGCGATCAGGCATGGCGGTTCCACTGGAGCCATCACCACATCCTGCTCGACGGGTGGAGCTCGGCGCGGCTGCTGAGCGAAGTGGCCGCCGCGTATCAGGCAGCGGCCGACGTCGCGCCGCCACCGGCCTTCGGCGATTACGTGCGCTGGCTCGCAAGTCAGGACACCGCTGCCGCCGAACGCTTCTGGCAGGCGAAACTGGCCGATTTCCCGGCGACCACGCCGCTCGTACTGGGCCAGCCGGAACTCGACGGCACGGCCGCGCCGGGCGCCTATGTCGAAGAGCCGTTGCTGCTGTCGGAGCACGACACGCAGCGGCTGGTCGCGTTCGCGCGAGCCAGCCGGATCACCCTCAACACCCTCGCGCAGGGCGCGTGGGCGCAGTTGCTGAGCCGCTACAGCGGCGAATCGGACGTCGTGTTCGGCACGATCGTGTCCGGTCGCCCGGCGTCGCTGCCGGCGTCGGACGAGATGGTCGGGCTGTTCATCAACACGCTGCCGGTGCGGGTGCAAATCGACGCGCGTCCGACCTCCGCATGGCTCGCCCAGCTGCAGGCGGATCTCGCGCAGCAGGACGAATATGCGCACCATCCGCTCGCCGACATCCAGAAATTCGCCGGACTGCCGCCCGGCGTGCCGCTGTTCGAAAGCCTGCTGATCTTCCAGAACTATCCGGTCGAGAAGGCGCTGGCCGATGCGCTGCCGGGCCTGCGGATCGGCGCATTCGACGTGTCCGATCCGAACAACTACCCGCTCACGCTGGTCGTGACGCCGGGCAAGCGCCTGTCGCTGCAGGCGCTGTACGACGACGGGCGGTTCGATCGCGACACGATCGTGCGGCTGCTGCGCCATGTCGAAACGCTGCTCGTCGGCCTGGCCGGCGCGCAGGATCGCCCGAACCGCAGCATCCCGCTCCTCGCCGCCGCCGAGCGCGACGCGCTCCTGCACGGCTGGAACGATACCGGCGCGCCCGTTCCGGCCGACCGCACGCTGCCCGAACTGATCGACGCCGTCGCAGCCGCCCACCCGGACCGGATTGCGGTGCGCTGCGGCACGGAGGTGCGCACCTACGGCGAGCTGGTCGAACGCGCGGAGCGGATCGCCGCCCGTCTGATGCGGGCCGCGCCGCTGCGCGCGGACGACCGGATCGCCGTGTGGATGCCGCGCTCGCCGCTGATGCTCGAGACGATCCTCGCCATCTGGAAATGCGGCGCGGCATACGTGCCGGTCGATCCGGCCTATCCGGCCCAGCGCGTCGAGACGATCCTGACGCTGGCGCGCCCTTCGATCATCGTCGGCGCCGACCGTCGGCCGCCGGTCGCGCTCGCGTCGGTGCCGCTCGTCGACCCCGCGCATGCCGCGCACCGCGACGGCGACGGCGACGCGCCGCCGCGCACGCCGCGCGCCGGCCCGGCGGACCTCGCCTACGTGATCTTCACGTCTGGTTCGACCGGGCAGCCGAAGGGCGCGATGGTCGAGCATCGCGGCATGCTCAATCACGTGCTCGCGATGGCGCGCCGAGTCGGGCTCGGCGCGCACGGCGCGGTGGCGCAGACCGCGTCGCACTGCTCCGACATTTCGGTGTGGCAGTGCTTCGCGGCGCTGGCGTCGGGCGGCACGACGGTGATCTATCCCGACGACGTCATTCTCGAGCCCGCGCGCCTGATCGACTGCCTCCGTCGCGACCGCATCACGGCGATGCAATTCGTGCCGTCGTATCTCGCGACCTTCGTCGAAGAGCTGGAACAGCACGCCGAGCCGGCCTTCCCTGACCTCGACACGCTGCTGACGATCGGCGAAACCTTGCAGCCTGCCACCGCGCAGGCGTGGTTCCGGCTGAATCCGGCCGTGCGGCTCATCAACGCATATGGCCCGACCGAAGCGTCGGACTCCGTCGCGCACTACGCCATGACGCACGCGCCGGCGCTGCGGGCCATCCCGATCGGCCGGCCGATCGAGAACCTGCGCCTCTACGTCGTGGACGCCGACATGAATCCGTGCCCGGTCGGCGCCAAGGGCGAAATCTGCATCGGCGGCGTGGGCGTCGGGCGCGGCTATCTGTTCGACGAAGCGCGCACGCAGGCGGTGTTCCGCGACGATCCGTTCAGCCCGGAACCCGGCGCACGCCTGTATCGCACCGGCGACATCGGCTGCTTCGGGGCCGACGGCAATCTCCACTTCTTCGGCCGCCGCGACTTCCAGGTCAAGATCCGCGGCTACCGGATCGAGCTCGGCGAAATCGAAGCCGCGCTGACCGGCCTCGCCGGCATCTCGAACGCGGTCGTCGTCGCGCGCGACACGCAGGACGCGGGCAAGACGCTGTGCGCGTACGCCGCGTATGCGGCCGGCGCGGCGGGTGCATCGGGTGCATCGGACGCCGGCTGGACGCCCCAGCGCGTGCGCGACGCGCTGCGCGAGCAATTGCCCGCGCACATGGTGCCCGACGCGGTGGTGCTGCTGCCGGCCCTGCCGGTGATGCCGAACGGCAAGATCAACCGCGCGGCGCTGCCGCTGCCGGAAGCCGCTGCGGCGCCGGCCGGCGCGCCCGCCGACGCGCAGACGCCGGTGGAAGCGGCGCTGCTGCGGATCTTCGCCGACGTGCTCGGCCACCGGCCGACCGGCGTCGACGACGACTTCTTCGAGCATGGCGGCCAAAGCCTGAAGGCGATCCAGATGGTCAGCCGGATCCGCCGCGAACTGAAACTGAACGTCGCGGTGGCCGACATCTTCCATGCGCCGTCGCCGCGCGCCCTCGCGCGCAAGCTCGCCTCGTCGCCCGCGGACGACGCCGCCGCCGACGCGCTCATCCCGGCACTCGCCGCGCAAGCGTCGTATCCGGTATCCCGCGCACAGAAGCGCATCTGGCTCGCGAGCCGCAGCGCGGCCCCGTCGACCTACAACATGGCGGGCGCGCTGCAGCTGGACGGCGCCGTCGACACCGCGCGCCTCGTCGCCGCGTTCGACCGGCTGGTCGATCGCCACGAGAGCCTGCGCACGGTGTTCGCGATGAGCGAAGGCGAGCTGCGCCAACGCATCCTGAGCCGCGACGCGTCGGGGTTCCGCGTCGAGCACGCGACGCTCGCGACCGACGCCGGGCCGGACGCGATCGATGCGCTGATTCGCGCGGAAAGCGAGCAGCCGTTCGATCTCGCCACGGGGCCGCTGCTGCGCGTCAGGCTGGTGAGGCTGTCGCCGGCCCGGCACCTGCTCCTGCTGAACATGCACCACGTGATCTCCGATGCGTGGTCGATCCGCGTGCTGACCGACGATCTGCAGGCGCTCTACGACGGGCGCGCGCTGCCGCCGCTGTCGATCCAGTACCGCGACTACGCCGCGTGGCACAACGCGAGCGTCGCCGGCCCGCGCGCGGCCGCGCATCGCGCGTACTGGCTCCAGCAACTGGCGCCGCCGCTGCCGCGCCTGCAACTGGCGGCGGATTTTCCGCGGCCCGAACGGCTCGGCCATGCGGGGCAGACGCTCGAAGTCGCGCTGTCGCAGCCTCAGGCGGACGGCCTCGGGGCCCTCGCCCGCGCGCACCGCACGTCGCTCTACACGGTGCTGCTCGCGTCGTTCTGCGTGTTGATGCACCGCTACACGGGGCGCGAGGACATCGTCATCGGCAGCGTGTCCGCGGGACGCGACCGCGAGCAGCTCGAGCCGCAGATCGGCCCGTACCTGAACACCGTCGTGCTGCGCGTTCCGGTGCGCAACACCGCGACCGTCGCCGACGTGATCGACGCCGTCGCGCAGGCGTCGACGCAGGCGCTCGAGCACGCGTCCTATCCGTTCGACGCGCTGCTCGACGATCTGAAAATCCGCACGCCGGCCAACCATTCGCCGGTCTTCGACATTCAGGCGAACCACGTGTCGATGCCGGCGCCGCAGTCCGGCCTGCGCATCACCGACGTTTCGCCGCCCGACACGACCGCGAAGTTCGATCTGTCGTTCCAGGTCGTCGAAAGCGCGGGCACGCACCTGATCCAGTTCATCTACAACACGCACCTGTTCCGCGCCGCGACCATCGCCGCGATGCGCGACCGGCTGCTCGCGATCCACGACGCGTTCCGTCGCGATCCGGCCATGCCGATCGATCGCATCGCGCTCTCCTCTGATGCGCCCGCGGGCGGCGAGCGCGTGCGGGTCGGCCTGCGCCTGAAGCGCACGGCCGACGCCGCGATCGAGGAGAAGACCTGATGCGCGCCGTCCGTGGCGACCGCGGCGCGCGTCATGCGCGCGGCCGCGGGTCGTTCCAGCTAAACAAATCGTCTCAAGGAGTGTCCTGTGCAAGACAATAACGTGCTGGTCACCGACCATCGCTATGCGCATACCGCGCGTTTCTGGCGCGAAAGCCTGTCCCAGGTTGCCGGCGTCTATCGGATCGCACCGCACGGACCGGGCCGCCAGCCCGCGCGCCGGCTGTCGCGCACGGTGCCGCTCACGCGCGCGTCGGTCGACGTGCTGCGGCGCATCGGCGACGGCGAGCTCGGCGAGTTCGCGGTCGCGGCGGCGGGCATCGCGTTTCTGCTGTGGAAGTACTTCAGAATCCCCGTGACGGTGCTCGGCACGCCGGGCCTCGCCGCGCAGCCGTCGGCGCGCGCCGCCGCCATTCCGCTGATCATCGAGGTCCGTCCCGACGAGCGCGTCGACGACTATCTGGCGCGCGTGGCCGCGATCGTCGAAGACAGCTACGCCGCGCCCCATTTCCCGCTCGACACGCTGGTGCGCAACGAAAAGGACATGGACGTCGCGCAGCTCACGCGCGTCGTGCTCGCGGACGATCGCGTCCACCAAGCGCCGACCCTGCGCGACGACGACCTGCAGCTTCAGCTGCAGCTCGCGCGCGGCGAGATCGAGCTGCACCATAGCGACGCGATCGAGCCGTTCGTCATCGACGGTTTCGCGAACAGCCTCGGCGCCGTGCTGGAGGCATTCGAACGCCTCGACGCGGCGGTCGGCGACATCGTCGCGAGCACGCCGGCGGAGCGCCGGCTGCTGGCATCCTTCAACGAAACCGCGACGGCCGGGCCGCGCCACCCGACGGTCGTCGAGATGTTCGAGGCGCAGGTCGCCCGCACGCCCGCGGCGCCGGCCCTCGTCACGGACACGTCGCTGATGAGCTACGCGGATCTGAACGCGCGCGCCAACAGCCTCGCGCATCGCTTGCGCGAGGATCACGGCGTCGGGCCGGAAGCGCTGGTCGGCGTCATGTTCGACCGCTCCGAATGGATGATCGTCGCGATCCTCGGCATCCTGAAGGCCGGTGCGGCGTTCGTGCCGCTGGACCCAGCGTATCCGGCCGAACGGATCGATCACATCCTCGCCGACACGGGCCTCGCGCTGCTGCTGACGCACTCTGACCAGCTCGCGCAGTGGTACGAATTCTCCGGCGCGACGCTGCTGCTGGATCAGGAGCTGCCCGGCTGGACGCCGCTGCCGGACAATCCGCCGTGCCGCGCGGAGCCGGCGCAGCTCGCCTACGTGATCTACACGTCCGGCTCGACCGGCAAACCGAAAGGCTGCCTGCTCGAACACCGCAATCTGGCCCACTACATCGGCTGGGCCGCCGGCTACTACTTCCCGGAAAGCACGACCGGCAGCTTCGGGCTGTACAGCTCGCTGTGCTTCGACTTCACGCTGACCAACATCTTCTGCCCGCTGGTGCGCGGCAAGACGCTGCGCATCTATCCGCAGTCGGAGAGCATCGACACCATCCTGGCCCGCATGTTCCAGCCCGGCAGCGGCGTCGACACGCTCAAGCTCACGCCGACCCACATTCACCTGCTGGAATACATGAACCTCGGGCGCTCGGGCGTGCGCAAGGTGATCGTCGGCGGCGAGGAGCTCACGCCGCAGCACATCGCGACGCTGCGCAAGATCGACCCCGCGATCGAGATCTACAACGAGTACGGTCCGACCGAAGCGACGGTCGGCTGCATCGTCGAGCGCGTCGACGACGTGCCGTCCACGGTGCTGATCGGCCGGCCGATCGCGAACACGCGCGTGTACATCGTCGACGATGCGCTGCGCCCGGTTCCGCTCGGCGTGCCGGGGGAAATCTGCATCGCCGGCGCCGGCCTCGCGCGCGGCTATCACCAGCGTCCCGACGTCACCGCCGCGAAGTTCGTCGAGCAGCCGTATCCCGACGAACCGCGCATCTACCGGACCGGCGACATCGGCCGATGGCTGCCCGACGGACGGATCCAGTGCTACGGACGCGTCGACGACCAGGTCAAGATCCGCGGCCACCGCATCGAGCTGGGCGAGGTCGAGGCCGCGATCGCCGCGCACGAGGAGGTCGTCGGCGCGGCGGTCATCGTGCGCGAGTCCGCGCACGGCGCCCGCAAGCTGGCCGCCTACGTCAAGGGTTCCGCGAACCTGAGCATGGCGGACCTGCGCGCCTTCCTGGCCGCGAAGCTGCCCGACTATATGGTGCCGTCCGACCTCGTCCCGATCGCCGAATTTCCGCTCAACGCGAACGGCAAGCTGGATCGCCCGGCCTTGCTCGCGCTGACGCCCGCCGCCGCACCCGACGATGCCGCCGTCGACGCCGACGCCACGCCGATTCAGCTCGAGCTGTTGCGGATCTGGCGCGATGTGCTCGACAACCCGGCCGTCGATCTCGCCGGCCGCTTCTTCGACTACGGCGGCGATTCGCTGCAGGCCATGCAGCTGGTGTCGCGCATATGGAGCAGCTTCGCGGTGGAGATCGGCATCGACGCGATCTTCGAGCTCCAGACCATCGGCGCCGTGTCCGACCTGATCGAGGCGTCGTCGCCGCGCGCCGGTTCGACGGCCGGCAGCATCGTGCCGCGCCCGCGCGCCGGCGACCTGCCGCTGTCCTTTCCGCAGCAGCGCCTGTGGTTCCTCGCGCAACTCGAAGGACCGTCGTCGACCTACAACGTCTCGAGCGCGCTGCGCTTCGAGGGCGAGCTGGACGTCGAGCGGCTGCGCGCCGCCGTGTCGGAGATCTGCCGGCGTCACGAGATCCTGCGCACGACCTTTCCGGCCGTCGACGGTCTCGGGGTCCAGCGCATCGCGCCGCCCGCATCGGTCGCGCTCGACGTCGTCGACGTCGCGAGCGAAGCCGATGCGCTCGAACGGCTCGCGCAGCAGGCCGACCGGCCGTTCGATCTCGCCGCCGGGCCGCTCCATCGCGTCGCGCTGTATCGCGTGCATGCGCGGCTGCACGTCTTCGGCATCGTGATGCATCACATCGTCTCCGACGCGTGGTCGTCGGGCATTCTGCTCGGCGAACTGGCCGCGCTCTACGCCGGGCGCTCGCTGCCGGAACTGGCCGTCCAGTACGCCGATTACGCGGTGTGGCAGCACGAGCGTCTCGCATCCGCCGACACGCATCGCGAGCTTGCGCTGCTGAGCGCCGCGCTCGCCGATGCGCCGGACGTGATCGCATTGCCGACCGACCGCCCGCGGCCGGCGATCCAGCAGTTTCGCGGCGCGGTGCTGCCGTTCCAGCTCGACCGCGATCGCGCCGGCGGCCTGCGCGCGCTCGCGCGCGCGTCCGGCACCAGCACCTACATGGTCGTGCTCGCCGCGTATGCGCTGCTGCTGTCGCGCTACAGCAACCAGCAGGACCTCGTGATCGGCTCGCCGATCGCCAATCGGCGCTCCAGCATGACCGAGCCGCTGATCGGCTTCTTCGCGAACATGCTCGCGCTGCGCGTGGACCTGTCGGGCAACCCGAGCTTCGGCGAACTGCTCGCACGCGTGAAGCGCGTCGCGCTCGACGCCTACAGCCGTCAGGAGATTCCGTTCGAGCAGGTGGTGGACGCGCTCGCGCTCGAACGCGACCTGAGCCGCACGCCGGTGTTCCAGGTCGTGTTCGCGTACGAGAAGGCGCAGCCCGACGCGCTGAACTTTCCCGGCCTCGTGACCACGCTGGTGCAGGTGGAGAGCCACACGTCGAAGTTCGATCTCACGCTGCACGTCGAGGATGCCGACGACGGCCTCGCGGGCGCGATCGAATACAACCTGGACCTGTTCGACGCCAGCACGATCGAGCGGATGGCCGCGCACTTCCGCACGCTGCTCGATGCAGTGATCGCCGCGCCGGACCGGCCGCTCGGCGAGTTGCCGCTGACGAGCGACGCCGAGCGCGCTTTGGTGACCGTCGAATGGAACCGCACCGACGTCGACTTCGGCGACGCGGCCGCGCAACCGCTGCATCGGCTGTTCGAGCAACAGGTCGAGCGCACGCCCGATGCCGTCGCTGCCGTCTATGACGGCGCGGCCCTCACCTACGCCGAACTCAACGCTCGCGCCAACCGCCTCGCGCACCGGCTCATCGCGCTCGGCGTCGCGCCCGATACGCTCGTCGGCGTCGCGATGGAGCGTTCGCTCGACATGATCGTCGCGTTGCTTGCGGTCCTGAAGGCCGGTGGCGCATACGTGCCGGTCGACCCCGACTATCCGGCCGAACGCGTGCGCTTCATGATCGACCACGCGCAGTTGCGCTGGCTGCTCACGCAGCAGCATCTGCTCGCCGCGCTGCCAGATACCGGCGCACGCACGATCGTCGTCGATCGCGATACGTCCGAGTTCGACGCCGCGCTCACGTCCAACCCGGCGCTGGACCTGAGCAACGACAACCTCGCGTACATGATCTACACGTCGGGTTCGACCGGCCGGCCGAAGGGCGCGCTCAATACCCATCGCGCGATCGTCAACCGCATTCTGTGGATGCAGCACGCGTATGCGCTCGACACCGACGATGCCGTGCTGCAGAAAACCCCGTTCAGCTTCGACGTGTCGGTGTGGGAGTTCTTCTGGCCGCTCGTCACCGGCGCGCGCCTCGTGTTCGCGCGCCCAGGCGGGCAGCGCGAGACCGACTATCTGGTCGAACTGATCGAGCGCGAGCGGATCACCACGCTGCATTTCGTGCCGTCGATGTTGCGTGCGTTCCTCGATCATTCGCAACTCGACGCGCACTGCGCGTCGCTGCGCCGCGTCGTGTGCAGCGGCGAAGCGTTGCCCTACGACCTCCAGCAGCGTTGCTTCGAGCGCCTGGATGTCAAGCTGTACAACCTGTACGGCCCCACCGAGGCCGCGGTCGACGTGACCGCGTGGGAATGCCGGCGCGACGACCCGCAGCGCATCGTGCCGATCGGCCGGCCGATTGCGAACACGCGCATCTACATCGTCGACGCACAGCTGCAGCCCACGCCGATCGGCGTGCCCGGCGAGTTGCTGATCGGCGGTACGCCGGTGGGCCGTGGCTATTACAACGAGCCGGATCTGAGCGCCGAGAAGTTCATCGCCGATCCGTTCTCCGACGACCCGCACGCGCGCCTCTACCGCACCGGCGACCTCGCGCGCTACCGCCCCGACGGCAACATCGAGTTCCTCGGCCGCATCGATCATCAGATCAAGCTGCGCGGCCTGCGCATCGAGCCCGGCGAAATCGAGGCCGTGCTGCGCACCCATCCGGCGGTCGACGACTGCGTCGTGATCGCGAAAACCGAGGACGCGCGAACCTTCCTGATCGCATACGTCGCGACCGCTTCCCGGGACATCGCCGGCCTGCGCGACCATCTGCGCGGCAAGCTCGCGGACTACATGGTGCCGTCGCAATTCGTCGCGCTGGCGTCGTTGCCGCTGCTGCCGAACGGCAAGATCAACCGCAAGGCGCTGCCGGTTCCGGCGGCGGCCGACGATGCGGCGCGGCCATACGCGCCGGCCGTCACGCCGCGGGAAATGCTGCTCGCGTCGATCTGGCAGCAGGTACTGCAACTGCCGTCCGTCGGCATTCACGACAATTTCTTCGAGCTCGGCGGCGATTCGATTCTCAGCATCCAGGTCATCGCGCGCGCGAACCGGGCCGGGCTGCGCGTGACGGCGCAGCAGCTGTTCCAGTACCAGACGATCGCGCAACTGGCCGCCGCGCCCGACGCGCACGCCGTGCCCGCGCCGGCGGCGAGCCCGCTCGGCGATGCGCCGCTGACGCCTGTACAGCACTGGTTCTTCGAACAGGACGTCGACATGCCGTCGCACTACAACCAGACGGTCCTGATCGAGGTGCCGGCCGACCTCGACGCCGCGCGGCTCGCGGATGCGTTCCGGCAGGTCTGCGAACATCACGACGCGTTGCGCACGCGCTTCTCGCGCGGCGCGGACGGCTGGACTCAGGAAGTGCTCGGCAGCGGCGCGATGCCCGCCATCTTCGCGGCGCAGACCGTCGCAGGCGACGCCGCCGAGCGCCTCACGGCGATGCGCGCGGCGGCCGCCGACGCGCAGCGCGGCATCGACATCGTGCACGGCCCGCTGCTCGCGGCGCGGCTGTTCCGCGCGGCCGGCGAGCCGCTCGCCCGCCTGTTCGTGGCGATCCATCACCTCGCGGTGGACGGCGTGTCGTGGCGCGTGCTCGTCGAGGATCTGCATGCCGCGTACCACGGCCGGCCGTTGCCCGAGAAGACGACGTCGTTCCGCGAATGGGCGCTGCATCTGCAGCAACTGGCCGGCTCGCAAGCGATTGCCGACGAAGCCCCGACGTGGCAGGCGCTGCTCGCGCAGCCCGTCGAGCCGATGCCGGTCGACTATCCGGCCGCGGGCGCTCACAACGCGGTCGGCGATGCGGCGTCCGTGTCGTTCGAGCTGGACGAAGCCGCCACCACGGCGTTGCTGCGCCGGCTGCCGCGCGCGTACGACACGCGCATCAACGACGTGCTGCTGGTCGCGCTCGCGCAAGCGTGCAGCATGGCGACCGGCAACGTCCGCACCCGGATCGACCTCGAGAGCCACGGCCGCCACGTGGCCGATGCGGCGCTGGACCTCAGCCGCACGGTGGGCTGGTTCACGTCGATCCATCCGGTCGTGCTCGAAGTCGACGCGATGCAGGCGCCGGGCGACGCGCTGCGTGCCGCGCGGCAGCAACTGCGGCGCATCCCGGCCGACGGCCTCGGCTATGCGCTGCTGCGCTACCTGAGCCCCGACGCCGCCGTGCGCGCGAGCCTCGCCGCGCTGCCGAAGGCCGACATCCTGTTCAACTATCACGGCCAGCTCGATACGGTATTGCAGCAGTCCGACGACTGGCGGCCGGCAGGCGAGGATCTCGGTGCGCTGCGCGCCGAGCGCTCGCAGCGCACGCACGCGTTCGAGATCGTCGCCGCCGTTGCCGACGGCAAGCTGCAGGTCGACTGGCATTACGGAGAGCGGCTTCACCGTCGGCAGACGGTCGAGAACCTGGCCGCGCACTTCAAGGACCGGCTGCTCGACTTCGCGGCATCGGTGCGCGACACCGCGTGGGACGGCGTCGACGACAGCTATCCGCTGTCGTCGCTGCAGCAGGGCATTCTGTTCCATTCGCTGTACGACCTCGACCCGGCCGCCTATTTCCAGCAGTTCAGCTTCGTCGTCAGCGGGCCGCTGCAGGTGCCGGCGCTGCGGCAGGCGTGGGCCAACGCGATGGCGCGCCATCCGGTGCTGCGCACCGCGTTCGCCTGGGCCGACCGCGAACGCCCGGTCCAGACCGTGCTGCATACGGTCGACCTGCCGTGGAGCTTCGTCGACTGGCGACACCGCGACGCGACGCGCCGCGCGCAGGACTTCGACGCGTTCCTCGCCGACGACCGGCAGCGCGGCTTCGATCTGCGCCGTGCGCCATTGTTCCGCTGCACGCTGATCCAGGAAACCGACACGCGCCATCGCTTCTGCTGGAGCGCGCACCACATCATCCTCGACGGCTGGAGCACCGCGATCCTGATGAAGGAGGTGTTCGACGACTACCTGTCGCTCGCCCGCAGCGGCGCGCCGGTCGCCGTCGCGCCGGTGCCCGGCTACCGCGCGTACCTCGACTGGCTCGCGCGCCATCCGCGCGCGGCCGACGAGCGCTGGTGGCGCGCCGAACTCGCAGGCTTCCGGGCCGCGACGCCGATCGCGGGCAGCGCCGCGCAGCCGGCGGCCGGCGACGCCGCGCGGCGCGACACGCTGCGCAAACAGCAGTTCGTGCTCGACGACGCGCTGACGGCGCGGCTGCAAGCGCTGCTGCGGACCCATCGCGTCACGCTGAACGTGCTGATCCGCGCAGCCTGGGCGCTGGTGCTGTGGCGCCGCGCGGCGACCGACGACGTCGTGTTCGGCGTCACCGTGTCGGGCCGCCCGCCGGCGCTCGAGGGCGTCGAGTCGATCGTCGGGCTGTTCATCAACACGCTGCCGCTGCGCGTGCGCATCGCGCCGGAGCGCCCGTTCGTCGACTGGCTGGCGGCGCTGCACGCCGCACAGGCCGCGATGGAGCCGCATTCGTACAGCTCGCTGGTCGATATCCAGTCGTGGAGCGAGCTGCCCGCCGGCGACAGCCTGTTCGACAGCCTGCTGGTGTTCGAGAACTTCCCGGTGGCCGCGGCCCCGGATCTCGGGCCGGACGAAATCGAGATTCTCGACGTCCGCGCGTTCGCCGAATCGAACTACCCGCTGACGCTGACCGTGCATCCGAACGAGCGCATCGGCTTCGAGCTCTCGCACGATGCACGCCGCGTCGCGCCCGAGGTCGTGCGGCAGATGCTCGACACGCTGCGCGCGTTGCTGGAGCGATTCGCCGACGACCCGCTGCAACTGACCGGCCAGCTCGTCGATGCGGCGAGCGCCGCCGGCCGGCCGGGCACGCCGCACGGCGCGCCGGGGCACGCCGCGCCGGCCGTCGAGCCTGCCGCCGACGCGGCCGCGACCGCGCGGGCCGTCGTTGCGCCGTCGGCCGACGAGCGCACGTTGCTGGAGATCTGGCAGCGGATCTTCAAGCGCGACGACATCGCGGTCACGGACAACTATTTCGATCTCGGCGGCCATTCGATCATCGCGATCCAGCTGATGGCGAACGTCGAGAAGGCGTTCGCGCGCCGGCTGCCGATTTCCTGTCTGTTCGAGAATCCGACGATCGAGAAAATGGCGGCGGCGCTCGCGACCCAGGCGACGTCGGCGCGCACGGACGTGCTCGTGCCGATCCGCGACGGCGGCCCCGCGGCGCCGCTGTTCCTGCTGCCGGGCGCGGGCGGCAACGTGGTCTACTTCCATCCGCTCGCGCACCATGTGAGCGCGGCCCACGCCGTGTACGGGCTCGAAGCGCTCGGCCTCGACGGCTCGTGTGAGCCGCTCACTCACGTGGAAGACATTGCGGCCCGCCATGTCGAACGCATCTGGCCGCTGGTGGGCGCCGGGCCGTACTACCTCGCCGGCCATTCGTTCGGCGCGCACGTGGCGCTCGAGATGAGCCGGCAGCTCGTCGCCAAGGGCGCGGTCGTGAAACTGCTGGCGATCTTCGACGCGTCCGCGCCGGTCGACAGCACGGCCGCCGCCTACTGGCACGACTGGGACGACACCGACTGGCTCGTCGCGATCGCGCACGAAATCGGCACCTTCCTCGGCGCCGATCTTCAGGTGACGCGCGACGACCTCGTCGCGCTCGATCCCGACGGCCAGGCGGGCCTGATTCTCGCGCGGATCGGCGCTCGCGGCAGCTGGTTCGCGGACGCCGACTCCGACCGGCTGCGCGCCTATCTGCGCGTCTATCAGGCCAACTTCAAGTCGCGCTACGCGCCGCAGGCCGAGCCGCTGCCGGTGCCGATCGCGCTGTTGCGCAGCGTCGAGCACGACCCCGGCGACCACGCCCCGTCGCCGGAGATCGCCCAGCTCCGTCTGGACCCGACCTGGGGATGGTCGCGCTTCTCGACGCTGCCGGTAGCCGTGATGGACGTCCCCGGCGACCACCTGACCATGCTGCTCGATCCGCATGCCGGCGCCGTCGCTGCCCATCTCAACCCGTTCCTGGAAAAAACGCCCTCATGAAATCGACCGCGACGATCGACAACACCTTTGCCCGCAAGGTCTGCATCAACCTCGACCGGCGCCCCGACCGCTGGGAAGCGATGCAGCGCAAATTCGCGAAACAGGACATCCGCACCGTCGAACGGCTGTCCGCCGTCGATGCCAGACAGATCAGCGTGCCGGCCTCGCTGAGCCACATGCGGCCACAGGATTACGGCTGCACGATGAGCCATCTCGCCGCCGTGACACAGGCGAAGGCCGCCGGCGCGAGCGAAGTCCTGATCTTCGAGGACGACGCGTTCTTCGCCCCCGAGTTCGCGGAGCGCTTCCCCGAGTTCATCGCGCAGGTGCCGCAGGACTGGCACATGCTGTTCCTGGGCGCCTACCACTTCACGCCGCCGATTCCCGTCGCGCCGAACGTCGTGAAGGCCGTGGAGACGCTGACCGCGCACGCCTACGTCGTCAGGGACTCGCTGTACGACGCGTTCATTGCGATCAACGAACGGCCGCCCGCGATCAACGACCGCAACAACCTCGTGCTGCAGAAGACCTTCAACTGCTACTGCTTCGAGCCGAACCTGGTCGGACAGGAGTCCGGCTACTCCGACATCATGGAAGAGGTCATGCCGGAGAAGCCGCTGGCCTATTCGCTGCCGATTCCCGACGGCTGGTGAGCGCCGCGTGCGCCGTTCGCAGCAATCCCTATCCCGACAGACTATGACGACCATGAAAATCACCACCGCCGACCATGAAGCGGCGTTCGTGCAGTCCGCACTCGATTCGCTCCACCGCGATCACAAGCTCGCCGAGGCCATTGCGCTGACCTTCGGGAAATGCGAATCGGCCGCCGACGTGATCGATCTGATTTTTCCGCTGATCACGAAGAAGCGGCGGGTCGATTACGTTCTCATGTACAGCATCGTGAGCAATCCGCGCACGCTGCTGCAGTTCCTTCGCGCGGCCGATTCGCGGCTGAGCCAGGCCGCCGCGTGGGCGCCCGCGTCGGTCGACGCGTCGTTGCGCGCCGCGGCCGCGGCGGCCGATCTCGGCTGGGACCGTGCGCAGCGCGTGCTGAAGTGCTGCGTGCTGTTCTCCGACTCGCCGCTCGAAATCGTCGCCAGCATCGCGTTCCTCGGCCGGCACGAAACCGCGTCGAGATTGCGGTCGGCGGCGCACAACGTCGAGCTGAGCCACCTGGTCAACTGAGCATATTGGCATCCCATGGATTTCGCTGAAAGCAAATCGCCGCCGTGGCATTCGGCCGTCACGCTGATGTGGCGCAGCCATCCGTGGCTGACGCTCGGCACGGTGCTGACGGGGCTGCTGAGCGGCGTCGCGTCGATCGTGGGCGTCGGCCTCATCAGCCGCGCGCTGCACGACCAGGACGAGCGACGCACGCTGCTGCTCGTGTTCATCGCGGTCAACGTCGTGGCGATCGTCTGCCGCAGCGGCGCTGCCGTGATGCCGTCCTATGCGTGCATGAAGCTGATGACGCGCCTGCGCGTCAACCTGTGCAAGCGGATCCTGGCGACCCCGCTCGACGAAATCGACCGGCGCGGCGCGCCGAACGTCCTGACGCTGCTCACCCAGGACATTCCGCAACTGAGCCAGACGCTGCTGACGATACCGACGATCATCGTTCAATCGGTCGTGCTGATCTGCAGCATCGTCTATCTCGCGTATCTGTCCTGGATCGTCTTCGCGTCGACGATGGTCCTGACGATCGTCGGCCTCGCGCTTTACCTGTTCTTCTACCGGAGGGCGGTCAATTTCACCGAGCGCGTTCGCGACGAGTTCGTGCGCTTCAACGAATACACGCACGGGCTCGTGTTCGGCATCAAGGAGCTCAAGCTCAACCGCGCGCGGCGGCGCTGGTTCACGCGTGCCGCGATCGAGCTGTCGTCGAAGCGCGTGGCCGGCTTCAATTACATCGAGCGCTTCTGGTTCATGGGCGGCGACACCATCGGCCAGATCACGGTGGCCGTGCTGCTCGGCTTCCTGCTGTTCGGCGTGCCGTCGCTCGGCGTCGTCGATCCGTCGGTGCTCACCGCGAGCATTCTCGCCGTGCTCTACATGATGGGTCCGCTGACCATGCTGATCAATATTCTGCCGATGGTGGCCGAGGGCAAGACGGCGCTCGCGCGGCTGGCGGAGTTCGGCTTCCTGGTCGACGACACGCAGGTCTCGCCCGCCGACCGCTCGCCCGAGCGTGCGCCGGAATCGTCATCGGCCGGCGCGTGGCGCGTCATCGAGCTGAAGGGCGTGAAGATGAACTACCGCGACAGCGAGTCGACGACCGACTTCGTGCTCGGCCCGATCGACATGACGATTCATGCCGGCGAGCTGGTCTACGTGATCGGCGGAAACGGCAGCGGCAAGAGCACCCTGGGCAAGGTGCTCAGCGGCCTGTATGCGCCCACCGAAGGCCACATCGCGCTCGATGGCGCAGTCGTCGACGACGATGCGCGGGAGCGCTACCGAAACCTGTTCTCCGCCGTCTTCACCGATTTCCATCTGTTCGACCGCGTGATCGGCCCCGATCGCGAGGACGAAGGCATCGCGCGTGCGCGCCGATACCTCGAGACGCTGAAGCTGGCTGACAAGATCACGATCGACGGCAAGCATTACTCGACGACGACCGCGCTGTCGACCGGGCAACGCAAGCGGCTCGCGCTGCTTTGCGCGTACATCGAGGATCGCCCGATCTATATCCTCGACGAATGGGCCGCCGATCAGGACCCCGTTTTCAAGCGGTTTTTCTACGAGGTGCTGGTGCCCGACCTGCGAGCGCGCGGCAAGTGCGTCGTCATCATCACGCATGACGACCAGTACTTCGGGCTGGCCGATCGCGTCATTCGCCTCGAGCGCGGCCGGATCTTCTCCGATACGGCGATGGAAACCGCGCGAGCCGAAGCGGCAGGATGAGCGGCGCGCCGGGCGCGCGCGTCGCCGTCGGCGGTTGATCGGCTGTCCCTGCTATCCGTTACAGACGCGGCCGCCGCCCGGTGCTTAAATCACGTCGGCATCCGTGCGCGCAAGCGCAGCTTCAACGTCTCATCAGGAATCCATTCATGGAGTTCAGCAGATTGTCCGCACACGTCGGCGAAGCGATCTCGAGCAGCGGGAGCCGACGCTTTCCCCGCATGATGTACAGCCTGATCTCGGCGGCGGTCCCCGTCGACGAGATTCGCATTTCGGAATTTTCGGTCGACGCCGCGCCCGCCGGCGAGCTCGCGATGCGCAGCCTCGGCGCCGCGCCCGACAAGACCGGCGCGGCAGGGGCCGGTCATGAAGCGCAGATGCCGCCGCAAGCGAGCGCGCGCCACGTGTACGTCGACGACCCGCCGGCCGGCCTCGGCGCGGCCCCCGCGCTGGTCGAGCGCATCGTCGCGCTGCTGTCGGCAAACGCATCGCCGCACGGCCGGCAATTCCATCTCGTGAGCCGCAAGCGCACGCACTGTTACGTGATCTCGTTGCATCGCGCCGAGACGGCGGACGATTTCTCGCCGCAGGAGCAGGACTTCATCAAGGAACTGTCGCACGTGCTGTTTCCGATCGTCGCGAGCCACGCGACGGCGCTGGGCTCGGCTCCGCCGTCACCGGCGCGGCTCGCCGCCGTTGCGCCGCCCGCGACGGAATCTGGCCGCGAGCGCGTCGCGCGGCGATTCGCCGACCGTCTGCGGCATGCCGGCGTCACGCTGTCGGCGCGCGAGATCGACGCGTGCACTGCGCTGCTGGCCGGCGACACGGTGGCCGCGATCGCGATGCGCTTGGCGCTGCGCGAAAGCACCGTCGAGACTTACCTGAAGCGGGCCGCGGTCAAGCTCGGCTTCGGCGGCCGTCATGGCCTGACGCGATGGATGCTGGACGAGACGGCCGGCGGCGCGACGGAAGCCGGCCTGGAGCGCACCGGCGGCGCGTGCCGCGACTGCGGGGCGTCGCGCCTCGGTACCTGAACGCTCGCGGGTAGGATGCGCGAGGGCCGTCGGTTACTCTGCGTGCGTTGAGCCCGGCGCCGCGCGCTGCTGCATGGCGGCCGCCGATGCAGGCGTCGTACGAACGCGTCACGTATCGCCACGGCGGCCGCGCTGTACGTCGATTCGTACGCCGGCTATCGTACATTCGGACTCAACCGCGCCGCAGCGCCGACCGACATCGTCACGGCTCTTGCTGCAACCGGCGTCGAAGCGGCCAAGCACATCCGCAATCGGGGCTCGCTCGGCCTTGCCGGCGATCGTCGTCGATCGCCGGCATGAACCGGATCACGCTGCCGACGCGTAGGTCGTGCAGTCGTCGATCATCCATTTCGTGAGCCCGTGCCGGCCGCTGATGCCGAGCTTCACCGCGGCGCGCTTGATGTACGTCTCCACCGTGCTTTCCTTCACGCCGAGCTCTTCGGCCAGTTCCCGCAGCATCTTGCCCGCGAGCAGGCCGAGGCACACTTCGCTTTCGCGAGCGGACAGCGCGACCGCCGCTCGCGCCAGCCTCGACTCGAACTCGTGCCGCAGCGCATCGACGCCCGGCAGGCCGCCGGTCGCGAGCGGCGCCGGCGCGCAGTCGCGCTCCCCGTGCCGGCGCGTCGACGCGTGCCATTCGACGAGCGGCAGCAGCGTATCGGCGAAATTCTTCAGGAACGACATTTCCCGCAACGAGAAGTCGTGATGCGATGCCGCGCGATGCAGCGAGATCACGTAGCGGCGGTTCGCCTTGCCCGACACCAGATGACACTGGAATCCATCGCATGCGCCGCGCGGCGGCGCGGCTTCGCTGCCGTGACCGTGCTGGCGCTGCGGGCTGATGTGGATGAGTTGCCGGTCGCTCGCGGACCGGATCCGGTTCAACAGCGGATGCGCCGGCTCGCGCTCGCCCTGCGCCGCCGCCGTGCCGAACGCGCCGAGCGACTGCACGTGCACCACTTCGCCGGCCGGCTTGTCGAGCGTCCATTCCGTCATTCGGGTAATGGCGAGCGGAACGGATTCGACCAGCAACGCATGCATGTCCGATGCGAATCGCTCGCTGCCGGCGCTCGAAATCACCTTCCCAAGCTTCGCGAATATCGCGACCATCTGACTCTCCTAGTTGTGCCTGCGTGACGACCGACGGCGCAATGTCCGCGTGCATCGGCGCGATTTGCTGCCGGTACTTGTCGACACGCATCGTTGCGCGCAGCCGCCGCGCTTACCGCGCCGTCGCCACACGTGTTGAAGGCCTAAATCGAAAAAACCGACGACGTTTCGAACGGGACGAGTTCCCCGCAAATCAAACAAAAATCGCAATCGAAAAATGAAACAATCATTTTCATTGAATTTGATCGGCATAAATACCCGCTGCGTATGATAGCCACGATTTTAGAAGTTTGCAGATGGCGTGATGGTGACTTCGTCGATTTTCGACCATCGAGAATACGAATTCAGCTTCCCCTACCGTCTGACACGCGAACGCAACATGAATCAACTCGATAAATCAATATCATTTTGCATTGAATTTCTGTAACAATCCGATGACGTCGGCATACCACGAATTCTCGCCATTCGACGTTCCCGGCAGTTGGAATATCAACCTTTGCCGCGCCGTTTTTCTTTTAACCGTATGGCTTCGCGTTCCGCATACCGTGCATTGTTGCGAATCCCTCAATGCTCGGCCGAATATGCGCGACGACAGGGCACAATTTATCGCGGCCGCCGGGCGGCCTCGTCCGACCGATTACCCCATTCGGCAATAAAAATCCACCTCGATAATATTTACGACGGTGTCGACGCCCGCGTTGCAAAATACCCACAAAATGCCACTCATTGTCTGCCGCAAACCCACCACATTGAAGCCGCGCAGTTCATCAACTCCGCGGCTTGCTCACGGATGGATAAATTGCTAATCTCGCCCGGCGATATAACGCATGTGCAGTCCAATTACCTTGAATTACGATAGCGTTTATTCAGAAAATCGAAACATGCCTATAAACATTCACGCCGCATCATCTTTTATCGCGCGCCGTTGCTGACGGCCGCCCGCCGCAATTAAAGATTCAATCGAAATACCGATATTCCCTCGGCCGAAGGATCGGTCGACGGCTCGTTGCAAAAGTCGTCCGAAAAATACTCGTTTCTCTCGTTGAACGCCCGTGACGATGCGCGCTCGCGCCACCTCGTTCGCGCATCACACGCGCTTGAAGTGCCACACCCGCCTCAACGCATCGATTGCCGTTTCTCCAATCACAAAACGCATCCGAAGAACTGGAGCACACGATGAATCAAGACTTCCGAGACGAACCCGCGCGCCGATCCTTCCTGGCCGACATGGCGAAGCTGGCGGCGGCCGGCGTCGTCGCCGGCTGGACCCCGCTCTATCAGATCGCCGCGCACGCGCAGTCGGCCGGCGCGACGCCGCCCGGCTTTCCGGCCGACGTGCCGCTTTACAAGCAGGCGTTCCAGAACTGGAGCGGCGAAGTTGCCGTGCAAGACGTGTGGACGGCCGCGCCGCGCTCGGCCGATGACGTCGTCGCGATCGTCAACTGGGCGCGCGCGAACGGCTACCGCGTCCGACCGCGCGGCTACATGCACAACTGGTCGCCGTTGACGCTGGATCCGGGCGCCGGCGCCGCCAATGTCGTGCTGCTCGACACGACGAAGTCGCTGACGACCGTATCCGTCGACACGTCGGCGCGTCCGGCGCGCGTCACCGCGCAAACGGGCGTGTCGCTGGAGAGCTTGCTCGCGACGCTCGAGCAATATGGCCTCGGCGTGATCGCCGCGCCTGCGCCCGGCGACATCACGCTCGGCGGCGCGCTCGCGATCGACGCGCACGGCACCGCGGTGCCGGCCGCCGGCGAAACGCTGCAGCCGGGCCATAGCTATGGGTCGCTGAGCAATCTCGTCGTCGCGCTGACGGCGGTCGTGTTCGATTCGGCGCGGCAGCAATACGCGCTGCGCCGGTTCGAGCGCAACGATCCCGAGATCGGCGCCTTCCTTGCGCATCTCGGGATGGCCTTCGTCGTCGACGTCACGCTGATCGCCGGGCCCAACCAGCGGCTGCGCTGCCAGAGCTTCGTCGACATTCCGGCTTCGGAGTTGTTCGCACCGGCCGGCACGGCCGGCCGCACGATCTCATCGTTGCTCGACCGCTCAGGCCGGATCGAAGCGATCTGGTTTCCGTTCACGAGCGCCCCGTGGCTCAAGGTCTGGACGCCGACGCCCAGCAAGCCGTTGTTGTCGCGCGCCGTCACGCAGCCGTACAACTATCCGTTCTCCGATTCGATCTCGCAGTCGATCTCGGATCTCGTGAAGCGGATCGTGATCGGCGGCGAAGCCTCGTTGACGCCGCTGTTCGGCCAGACGCAGTTCGCGGTGACGGCCGCCGGCCTCGCGCTCACGCTCAGTGCGGACCTCTGGGGCTGGTCGCGCACGGTGCTTCAGTACATCCGGCCGACGACGCTGCGCGTGACCGCGAACGGCTACGCCGTACTGGCGCGGCGCGCCGACGTGCAGCGCGTGATCGGCGAGTTCGTGCAGTTCTATCAGAACCGCATCGACGCGTACAAGGCACGCAACGAATATCCGATCAACGGCCCGGTCGAGATCCGCATCACCGGCCTCGACCAGCCGGCCGACGTCGGCGCTGCAGCGGTGGCGCCGACGCTGTCCGCGCTCACGCCGCGCCCCGATCACCCGGAATGGGACGTCGCCGTCTGGTTCGACATTCTGACGTTGCCCGGCACGCCCGGCGCCGACCGCTTCTATCGCGAGATCGAGCAATGGATGCTGGCCAACTACACGGGTTCGTATGCGATGCTGCGCCCCGAATGGTCGAAGGGCTGGGGCTACACCGACACCGCCGCGTGGCAGGACGGCACCATGCTGTCCGTCACGATCCCGCGCCTGTATCGCGACGGTCAGCCAACGACAAGCAACTGGGACGCCGCGCGGGCAACGCTCGCGCGCTACGACCCGCAGCGGATCTTTCGCGCGCCGCTGCACGACCGGTTGATGCCGTAGCGAACCGTGCGGCTGCGGGTTCGCCCGATGCAACGGAGCCGATGCCGATTGCGGCGCGCGAGCCGGGCCTGTTCCGCGCATAGTGGACGGCCGGTTCGGTGCGCCGCGGGGTGACGACTGGGCTCGCGGCACGCGGCCGTCGGCGCGTGTCCGAGCGGCCTCGCAGCCCGCTGTAAAAATCGACGCAGCGGCGATCGCGCCGATGCCCAGGCTCGCGTGGGTCGACCGATTCGGTTCGCTCGTCACGGTGTCGCGCACACGCGCCGTGAATCGTCGGCGGGACGATCGCGCGTCGCGCCGTTCGCGCTTGACGAGGTTCGTAAGCGGAATCGAAACGATGGGAGAGATTGCGGACGACGAGCCGACGTCGCGCGGGCGCGTCGCATGCGCTGCATCGATGAACGCAGCGCGTACCGTACCGTGGATACGGCGAGCGCCGGGCGATACGCAACCTGCGCGTACCGCCCGGCGTTGCCCGTTCCGACGGCTGCTGGCTTCGCCTTCGATCAGCAGATCGATCTGCGTGCGAACACAGAGACGCCCTGTCTCGTCACGCCCACTTCGGCTACCGCACGCTTGCTCGTTCCAAAATCGGCGTCGCCGCGCATGCTCGCCGCGGCGGCCGCATCTTCATCGAACGGACGCGTCGGCGTCGGCCTGGCGGCGCGTATTGCCGAGCACGGCGACGAGCACCAGCCCGCCGATCAGCCCGAGATGCTCGAAGAACGCGTTGAGCGCCATGAAGCGCGCGGCGCCCGACATGTTCCAGAAGTCGGCGGCCACCAGCATCGCGACGAGCGTCAACACGCCGAGGCCACCGGCGCCGAGCCACGTGAAGCGCCGGGACAACACGCACAGCGGCCCGCCGATCTCGACCACGATCGCCATCGCGGCCCAGACGGGCCCGGGATGCAGGCCGAAGTGCGCCTGCTCCGCGGCAGCTGCATTGAAGTCGAGCAGCTTGTAAATGCCCGCGATCAGATACGCGGACACCAGCGCGGCGCGCGCGACCGGCAGCACCCACCGCTGCGACAGCAGTGCGCCGACCCAGGCCGGACAGTCGTAAGCCGCACGTGCCGTCATCTCAGATCGCCCAGCACGAGCATCCGAACGCGCCCCAGAAGCCCTTCGCGTCGGACGTCGGCAACGCGCTGCCCCATGCGCCCGCGTGCGCATGCTGGTGAACGTTGCATTCGTTCGCGCAGCCGCACATCGCGGCGGCCGCCGCGCGTTGCAGCGGCGCACCGGCGCGCTGCGTCGCGCCCCAGCCGCCGTAGCCGCCGAACTCGCGCACCGGCGACCAATCGGGCATCGCCGGCGGGATCGGCGCGTCGTGCGACTCGAACGGCCCCGCACCCCAGACGATCTTGCCGTCGACCACCGTCAGCAACGCAGTCGTGGCGGCGATATCGTCCTCCGCGCACGCGAAGAAATCGCGATCCGGGACCACGAGGTCGGCAAGCTGCCCCACCGCGATGTGCCCTTTCTTGCCTTCTTCGTTCGAGAACCACGTCACGTACTCGGTCCACATCCGCAGTGCGGTTTCGCGATCGAGCAGGTTGCGCTGCGGATACATCCTGAGGCCGCCGACCGTCTTGCCCGTCACGAGCCACGCGAGCGATACCCACGGGTTGTACGACGCCACGCGCGTCGCGTCGGTGCCGGCCGACACCTTCAGCCCCTTGCCGAGCATCTTCGCGACCGGCGGCGTCGCCTCGGCAGCTTGCGCGCCGTAGCGCTCGACGAAGTATTCGCCCTGATACGCCATCCGGTGCTGCACCGCGATGCCGCCGCCGAGCGCGGCGATCCGGTCCATCGATTTCTCGGTGATGGTTTCCGCGTGATCGAAGAACCAGTTCAGCCCTTCGAGCGGGATGTCCTTGTTGACCTTCTCGAACACGTCGAGCGCGCGGCTGATCGTTTCGTCATAGGTCGCGTGCATGCGCCACGGCCAGCGGTTCTCCGCGAGCACGCGCACGACGCCTTCGAGGTCGTCCTCCATCTGCGCGGGCAGGTCCGGGCGCGCCACGCGGAAGTCTTCGAAGTCGGCCGCGGAAAACGCCAGCATCTCGCCGGCGCCGTTGTTGCGGAAGTAGTCGGTTCCGTCGTGATACTTGACGCTCTTGGTCCAGTTCACGAAGTCTTCCTTCTCGGCGTTCGGCTTCTGCGTGAACAGGTTGTACGCGATGCGGATCGTCATCTCGCCGGCGTCGTGCAGCTTGCGGATCACCTCGTAGTCTTCCGGGTAATTCTGCGAGCCGCCGCCCGCGTCGATCACGCCCGTGACGCCCAGCCGGTTCAGTTCGCGCATGAAATGGCGCGTCGAATTGTATTGATACTCGAACGGCAGCTTCGGCCCCTTCGCGAGCGTCGCGTAGAGGATCGTCGCGTTCGGGTTCGCGAGCAGCAGGCCGGTCGGGTTGCCCGCGGCATCGCGCAGGATGGTGCCGCCCGGCGGCTCCGGCGTGTCCTTCGTATAGCCGACGACACGCAGCGCCGCCGCGTTCAGCAGCGCGCGATCGTACAGGTGCAGGATGAACACCGGCGTGTCCGGCGCGACTGCATTGAGTTCGTCGATCGTCGGCAGGCGCTTCTCGACGAACTGATGCTCGGTGAAGCCGCCGACCACGCGCACCCACTGCGGCGCGGGCGTCACGGCCACCTGGCGCTTGAGCATCTCCATCGCGACGGCGAGCGACGGCACGCCGTCCCAGCGCAGCTCCATGTTGTAGTTCAGTCCGCCACGAATCACGTGGCAATGGTTGTCGATCAGGCCGGGCAGCACGCCGCGGCCGCCGAGATCGACCACCTTCGTCGCGCGGCCCGCGAGCGGCATCACATCCGCGTCGCTGCCGACGGCGACGAAGCGGCCGGCGGCAATTGCGACCGCGGTCGCGATGGGGTTCGCGCGGTCGAGGGTCGTGAATCGCCCGTTATGCAGGATCAGATCCGGTTGGGTCACGGTTGCGGTCATGTGCATCACCTCTTGATGATCAGAAGCCAAACAGCTGTTTGACGGTGGGCAAGGCCTGCACGCCGATCAGCATGCCGAGCAACCCGACCAGCGCAATCAGCGGCGGTGCGGGAGAGCGAACCTTGATGGCGCTGTAAATCACACCGATCAGCAGGCCCGCACCAAGCGAAACCAGATAGGGTTCCATGCGATAAATCTCCCGGAGAATGTCGAACGCGGCGGCGGTGTGCCGGCCCGCATGCCGCGCGCGGCATGCGTGACGCGCTCACGTGCGCCCGCGCGGCAATGGCCGCTGCGGCGGGTTCGCATGGAACCCGCCGCAGCGGCCGCGACGGTCGTAACCCGTCTGCGCTTACTTCGCCGGAACCGGCGGGATCGACTCGTGCGGCGTCGCGGTGCGCGGCGCGCTCTTGTGGACCATCGTGTATGCGTAGTCGACGCCCATCCCGTACGCGCCCGAATGCTCCTTGGCGATCGCCATCACCGCGTCATACGTTTCGCGGCGCGCCCAGTCGCGTTGCCATTCGAGCAGCACCTGCTGCCACGTGACCGGCACCACGCCGGCCTGCACCATGCGCTGCATCGCGACGTCGTGCGCGGCTTGCGACGTGCCGCCCGATGCGTCGGACACCATGTAGATTTCGTAGTCGCCTTCGAGCATCGCGCACAGCGCGAAGGTCGTGTTGCAGACTTCGGTCCACAGGCCCGACACGACCACCTTCTTGCGGCCGTTGGCGGCCAGTGCGTCGCGCACTTTCTGGTCGTCCCACGAGTTCATCGACGTGCGTTCGAGCGTCTTCTGGTTCGGGAACACGTCGAGCAGTTCCGGATACGTGTGGCCCGAGAAGCTGTCGCTTTCGACGGTCGTGATCGTGGTCGGGATGTTGAAGACCTTCGCGGCCTTCGCGAGGCCGACGACGTTGTTCTTCAGCGTCTGGCGATCGATCGATTGCACGCCGAACGCCATCTGCGGCTGCTGGTCGATGAAGATCAGCTGGCTGTTGTGCGGAGTCAGTACTTCAAGCTTCGGGTTGCTCATGGCGATGATGTCCTTTGACGCGGAGAAATGTGAGGCTTGCCCCGCCGACGAATCTGCGAGGCGTCCGATGCGTTGTGTCGAGCGGTTCGACAGTCAACGCGCACCATTTCAGCGGCAAGCAGCCGACTACGCCAGTTAATCGTTCTGATTATCTCGACCAGCGATATTCAGGCTTAAAAGATCTGAATTTCAATGAAAGCACATGGGACGAACGCGAAGACCTGATAGGCTGATTCGAGACTTTCGGATCGCCGCCGAACCGGTCGCGATCGCCATTTCAACACGCTGTCCGTCACGTTCCATTGCCATGAAACCGTACGCTGCTTCACTTCTCGCCGGTATTCTCGCCGGCGTCGTCTACGCGCTGATCGGCGTGCCGTCTCCGGCGCCGCCTACCATCGCGCTGGCCGGCTTGCTGGGCATTCTGGCGGGCGAACAGATTCTTCCCGTCGCGCGGCGGATGATCGGCGGCATTCGGCTCGGGACCGCGTGGCGCGAGGCGAAGTGCAGTCAGCACATGTTCGGTGCGCTGCCGGGCGGTCATGCGGCGGATGCTGGGGCGAAGCGCGATTGATGGCAGGACAGCCGGCTTGCGTGAGATCCCGGCGAGGTCTGCAAACGGCCGTCGGATTTGGACGTGAAGCGTTGCCGCATGCGGCTCTGAGCCGAGACCGCCGGCTTTTGCACGAAACGGACGATTGACGATTGACGCGCCTCGACGGTGTCGCGGCGCACACCGTCACGACGTCACGTTCTGCGCGCCAAGCTCGCCAAGCAAGCAGCCGGCTGCTTGCCCATCCCAACAGCAGCGCAACCGCTGGGCATTCGCCGGCGCCACCGTCGAACCACCTGTCGGCGAGCGATCGACGAATCCGCGCACGCCGCCCCCCCTCATCCCCCCGCCCCACCGCCTCCCCGCACCCCGCTCCGATAAGCCCCCGGCGGCACCCCATACCAGCGCTTGAACGCCTGCGAAAAGCTCGATAAATCGCTGAAGCCGAGCCGTTCGGCCACTTCGGTCAGCGGCAGATGCGCGTCGCCGAGCAGCGCCTCGGCCATCGCGCCGCGGGCCTCGGCCAGCAGCGTACGGAACGTCGTGCCCTCCTCCTGCAGCCGGCGCTTCAGCGTGCGCGGGCTCGTGTTCATCAGCCGTGCGATGTCGTCGAGCGAAAACGGCACGTTGCCGGGCGTCGCGGTCAGATACTGCCGCACCATCTCCGCCGTGCCAATCCGGGCACGCCGCGCATCGAGCAGATGCGCGCACATCTGCTCGCACATCGAAACGGTCAGCGGATTCGCATGCGGCAATGGACGGTCCAGAAACGTGCGATCGAACCCGAGGCTGTTCGCCCGCGCGCCGAATACCGGTTCGATGCCGGCAATGCGCGGCGCGGCGCCACTCGGCGCGCTCGCCGCCTGCATCGTGAAGCGCGACAACCTGAAATCGCCGCCGCCGATTTCCTGCAGCAGCACGGCAGCGGCCGCCATGTCGCGCTCGACGAGGAAACGGCTCAGATCGGCCTCGAGCTCCGGCGCACCGAAATTCAGCACGCCCGAATGCGGCTCCTCGCGGTACGTGATCACCGTGTACGCATACGTGAGCGGCAGGAAGCGCATCGCGAGCGCCAGCGCGTCGCGCGCGGTCGCGCTCGCGATCAGCCCATAGCCCCACACGCCGTACGCGGAGAAGTGATAGCGCTGCCCGGCCTCGAACCCCAGGCCCGGCGCACGCCCGAGCGCGCGCACCAGGTTGCCGGTCAGCCGCAGTTCCTGCGCGGCCGTCACCTCGGCGTTGGGATCGTCGAGCTGCGCGTCAGCGAGGCCCGTGCCGGCCAGCAGCCTTGCATGCGGCACGCCCCGTTCGTCGCCGAAATCGACCAGCAGCCGTGCGCTGGCCGGACTCCGGGTGAAGTCCCAGAAGCTCATGCGGAGAAACCCTCGAAGCGCCGATTTGGCCCAAATACTAAAACAATTGTCCCGAACCAGCATTGGTGTTTTCCCATGCGGCCCGCACCATCGGCGTCATCAGTCGTCGCCCGAACGACGCCAACACCCCGGAGGAGACACCATGCGACCGAGTCGCCCACCCGAGCTCGCCGCCCGCTTCGAACGCCAGCGCGCCGCCTATGCGCGCGATCCCGCGCCGCCGCTCGCGATCCGCCTGTCGCGGCTCGACCGTCTGCGCGCGCTGCTCGATACGCATGAAGCCGCGCTCGTGCAGGCGATCGACGCCGATTTCGGCGGACGCTCCGCGCACGAGACGCAGCTCGCCGAACTGTTCGTGGTCCGTAGCGGCCTGCGCCATGCGCGCGCGCACCTGCGGCAGTGGATGCGCGAGCGCCGCGTGCCGACCGCCGCGCATTTCCGGCCGGGCTACAACCGGATCGCGCCGCAACCGCGCGGTGTCGTCGGCGTGATGGCGCCGTGGAACTATCCGCTGCAGCTCGCGCTCGGGCCGGCGGTCGCCGCGCTCGCCGCCGGCAACCGCGTGCTGGTCAAGCCGTCCGACCTGACGCCGCGGCTGTCGGCCCTGCTCGAATCGCTCGTCGCCGACGCGTTCGATGTGGACGAACTCGCCGTCGTCACCGGCGACGTCGACACCGCGAAGGTGTTCGCGCGCCTGCCGTTCGACCATCTGTTCTTCACCGGCTCGACCGCGGTCGGGCGCGACGTCGCGCAGGCCGCGGCCGCGAACCTGACGCCGGTCACGCTGGAACTGGGCGGCAAGTCGCCGGCGATCGTCGACCCGTCGTGCGATCTGGCGCACGCGGCCGCGCGCATCGCGTTCGGCAAGCTGCTCAACGCCGGCCAGACCTGCATCGCGCCCGACTATCTGCTGGTGCCGGCCGGCACCGCCGAGACCGTCGCGGCACGCGTGGCGGACGCGATCGCGCATCACTACCCGACGCTCGCCGCCAATCCCGACTACACGTCGATCATCGCCGCCACGCCTCGCGACCGCCTCGCGGCGCTCGTCGACGACGCGCGCGCCGGCGGCGCACGCGTGCGCGAAGTGAACCCGGCAGGCGAACGCTTCGCTGCCGGCTCGCGCAAGTTCGCGCCGACCCTCGTGCTGGACGCGCGCGACACGATGCGCGTGATGCGCGAGGAGATCTTCGGCCCGGTGCTGCCGATCGTCGAATACGCGGATCTCGACGATGCGATCGACCGCGTGAACCGCGGCCCGCGCCCGCTCGCGCTGTACTGGTTCGGCCGCGACGCCGCGCGGCGCGATCGCGTGCTGCGCGAGACGGTGTCGGGCGGCGTCACGGTGAACGACTGCCTGTGGCATCTCGCGCAGGAGCACCAGCCGTTCGGCGGCGTCGGCGCGAGCGGCATCGGCGCCTATCACGGCAAATGGGGCTTCGATACGTTCAGCCACCACAAGCCCGTGTTCCATCAGGCGCGCCGCAGCGGCACCGCGCTGTTCCATCCGCCGTACGGCAAGACCTTCGATCTGCTGCTGCGCGTGCTGACGCGCTTCGCGTGACCATCGACCACTGGGAGACGATTCCATGAGCAGGACTTTCGACTACATCGTCGTCGGCGGCGGTTCGGGCGGCTGCGTCGCCGCGGGACGGCTGACCGAGGACCCTTCCGTGACCGTCTGCGTGCTGGAGGCCGGCGGCCGCGGCGACGACGCGCTCGTCAACGTGCCGACCGGCGCGGTCGCGATGCTGCCGACGCGCGTGAACAACTGGGCGTTCGACACCGTGCCGCAGTCTGGGCTCGGCGGACGCATCGGCTACCAGCCGCGCGGCAAGGCGCTCGGCGGCTCGTCCGCGATCAACGCGATGGTGTACGTGCGCGGCCATCGCGTCGACTACGACGGCTGGGCCGCGCTCGGCAACGAGGGCTGGGCCTACGACGACGTGCTGCCTTACTTCCGGCTCAGCGAACACAACGAATGCTTCGACGACGCGTTTCACGGCCGCGACGGCCCGCTGTGGGTCAGCGACCTGCGTACCGGCAACCCGTTCCATGCGCGCTATCTCGAAGCGGCGCGACAGGCCGGGCTGCCGCTCACCGACGACTTCAACGGCGCGCAGCAGGAAGGCATCGGCCTCTACCAGGTCACGCAGAAGCACGGCGAGCGATGGAGTGCGGCGCGCGCGTATCTGCTGCCGCACGTCGGCCGCCGCGACAACCTGAGCGTCGAGACGCACGCGCAGGTGCTGCGCATCCTGTTCGACGGGACGCGCGCAACGGGCGTCGAGGTGCGGCAGCACGGCGAGGTGCGCACCTTGCGGGCCCGGCGCGAGGTCGTGCTCGCGGCCGGCGCGCTGCAGACGCCGCAACTGCTGATGCTGTCGGGCGTCGGCCCGGCCGATGAACTGCAGCGGCTCGGCATTCCGGTGCGCGTCGATCTGCCGGGCGTCGGCCGCAACCTGCAGGACCATCCGGACTTCGTCCTCGGCTACCGCACCCGCGGTGTCGACACGATGGGCGTGTCCGCGCGCGGCGCGCTGCGCCTGCTGCGCGAATTCGCGCGCTTTCGGCGCGAGCGGCGCGGCATGCTGACGTCCAATTTCGCCGAAGGCGGCGGCTTCCTGACGACCCGCGCCGGCCTCGCCGCGCCCGACATCCAGCTGCACTTCGTGGTCGCGCTGGTCGACGATCATGCGCGCCGGCACCATGCCGGCCACGGGCTGTCGTGCCACGTGTGCCTGCTGCGCCCGCGCAGCCGCGGCACGGTCACGCTGCACAGCGCCGATCCGCTCGCGGCGCCGCGCATCGATCCGGCGTTCTTCGCCGATCCGCGCGACCTCGACGACATGGTCGCCGGCTTCCGGCTCACGCGCCGTTTGATGGAAGCGCCGGCGCTGGCCGACTGGACCACGCGCGACGTGTTCACCGCCAACGTGAGCACCGACGACGAGATCCGCGACGTATTGCGGCGCCGCACCGATACCGTCTATCACCCGGTCGGCACCTGCCGGATGGGACGCGACGCGCTCGCCGTCGTCGATCCGCAACTGCGCGTGCATGGCGTCGACGGGCTGCGAATCGTCGATGCGTCGGTGATGCCGACGCTGATCGGTGGCAATACCAATGCGCCGACGATCATGATCGCCGAGAAGGCGGTCGACCTGATCCGCGGCGTGCGCCGCGTGCCCGCGCGGCCGTCCATCGACACCGCATCCGAAACCGCCGCCCCATTGTGCCCGTCCTGCACCTCGGACGCGGCCCACCACCCGGAGGAAAACCGTCATGTCGTCGCCTGAAACGTCACGTCCCGCCGAAGCGAGCGCACCGCTCGCGGCCATCGTCATCGGCGCCGGCTTCGCCGGCATCGGCATGGCTGTCGCGCTGCAACGCGCCGGCATACACGACTTCGTGATCGTCGAGCGTTCGCACGACGTCGGTGGCGTGTGGCGCGACAACCGCTACCCCGGCGCCGCATGCGACGTGCCTTCGCATCTGTACTCGTTCTCGTTCGAGCCGAACGCGAACTGGTCGCGCGTGTTCGCACCGCAACCGGAGATTCATGCGTACCTGCAGCATTGCGCGCGCAAGTACGGGCTGGCACGCCATCTGCGCTTCGGCGCCGAGGTCGAGCACGCACGCTATGACGAAGCCGGTGCGTTGTGGCGCGTCGCGCTCGCCGACGGCACGACGCTCAGCGCCGCCGTGCTGATCAGCGGCACCGGCCAGTTGAGCCGGCCGGCGCTGCCCAAACTGCCCGGCATCGATACGTTCCGCGGCCGCGCGTTCCACTCCGCGCAATGGGATCGCGACTATCCGCTCGCGGGCAAGCGCGTGGCGGTAGTGGGCACCGGCGCATCGGCGATCCAGTTCGTGCCGGCGATCGCCGGCGACGTCGCGCGGCTGCTCGTGTTCCAGCGTTCGCCGGCCTACGTGCTGCCGCGCCCGGATCGACCGTATCGCCGCTGGGAACGCACGCTGTTTCGCCGCTTGCCGGGGGCGATGAAGCTGCATCGCGCGTCGATCTACCTGCGTTACGAATCGCGCGCGATCGCCTTCACGCGGCTGCACGGGCTGATGGACTTCGCGGTCGGCCGGCCGTTCCGGAAGCTGCTCGCACGCGACGTGCGCGACCCTGCGCTGCGCAGCAAGCTCACGCCCGACTATCCGATCGGCTGCAAGCGGATCCTGCTGTCGAGCGACTACCTCGCCGCGCTCGGACGCGACAACGTCGAGCTCGTCACGCGGGGCATCCGCCGCGTGACCGAAACGGGCATCGAGACCGACGACGGCGTTCACCATCAAGTCGATGCGATCGTCTACGGCACCGGTTTTGCCGCGACCGAATTCCTGTCGCCGATGCGCATCACCGGTCGCGACGGGCTCGACCTGAACGACGCGTGGCGGCGCGGCGCGCAGGCGTATCTGGGCGTCACCGTGCCGGGCTTTCCGAACTTCTTCATGCTGTACGGCCCGAACACGAACCTCGGCCACAACTCGATCGTCTACATGCTCGAAAGCCAGATCGCGCACGTGATGCGCTGCCTCCGCGCGATGCAGCGCGACGGCGCGAGCGCGATCGACGTCGACCCGCGCCGCTACCGCCGCTACAACGCGCACGTGCAACAACGGCTCGAAGGCTCGGTGTGGAGCGGCTGCAAGAGCTGGTACGTCGACGCGTCGGGCCACAACAGCACGAACTGGCCCGGCTTCACGCTCAGCTACCGCTGGATCACGCGCTTCACCGGCCTGTCCGCGTATCGCTTCTCGCGACCGCTGGCCGGCGACACCGCGCCGACACAGGCGGTCGTCGTCGCGCCGCCTGCCGGGCGCGTGGAAGCGCTGGCCGCAGCGTCGTTGCGCGGTTTCCTGCGCGCTGCGTTCCGGCCGCTGATCGGGCCGCCGTTCGGCGCGCGCGTGCAGCGCCGCGTCGTCGCGATGCTGTCGCCGCTGATGCCCGGCGCGGGCGGCACGCTGCGCTACCGGACGGCTGCCGCCGGCGTGCCGGTCGAAGTGATCGCGCCGAAACGTGGCGACGCCGGCGGCGTGATCCTCTACCTGCATGGCGGCGCCTTCTGCGTCGGCAGCCCGCGTACGCATCGCAGCGTGACGACGCGCCTCGCGGCCGAAGCCGGGCTGCCGGTGTGGGCGCCCGACTACCGGCTCGCGCCCGAGCATCCGAGCCCGGCGGCCGTCGACGACGCGCTGGCCGCGTACGAGGCGTTGCGCGCGCAGGGCTACGCGCCGCACCGCATCGTGATCGCCGGCGATTCGGCCGGCGGCGCGCTCGCACTGGCGCTCGCCATGGCGCTGCGCGAGCGCGGCGAGCCGGCCGCGGCCGCGCTGCTGCTGATCTCGCCCGTGACCGACGCGGCGCTCGGCGGCGCCACGCTCGCCTCGCGCCGCCACGACGATCCGATGATCCGCCGCGGCTGGCTCGAACAGGGGCTGCGCTGGTATCACGGCGCGGGCGCCGGCGCGTCGCGTGGCCCGCTCGACGCCGACCTGCGCGGGCTGCCGCCGATGCTGGTGCAGGTCGGCGATCAGGAGGTGCTGCTGTCGGACGCCCAGCGGCTCGCCGCGCATGCGCGCGCATGCGGCGTGCCGTGCCGGCTCGAGATTCATGCCGCGCGCTGGCATGTGTTTCATCTGCAGGCGTTCTATCTGCAATCGGCGCGCTACGCGTTGCGGACGCTGGCCGGATTCGCCGCGCAGCGCGTTGCCGCGCCGGTGTAGTGTTGCTTGCTGCGGCGATGCTTGACGAGCCTGGCGGTCGTACGCGGCTACCAGAGCACGCCCCCCGCGCCCGCATGCGCGTCAAAACCGATGCCGGATCCCGACCGCCATCACCAGTTGATTCGCGCCGGATGCGCGCGAGAAATTCGAGATCTGCGCGCCGGCAATGCCCGTTCCGGCCAGTCCGTTCGCATGCTGGAACAGCGCTTCCGTATAAACGTCGGTGCGCGGCGACAGCGCATCGATCGCGATGACGCCGGCTTGCTGCCATCGCGGCCGCGCCGCGCCCGCCGCACCGTCGAACGACGCGACGGTGAACACGTAGTCCGCCGCGACGGTCCATTTGCGCGTCAGCGCGTAGCGCGCGTTGATCTCCGCGTTGTGGAACGTGATGTTCGCGCCGTGCAGCACGATCGGCGCATCGGCGACGTTGTTGATCGACGTGACCGCATCGAGCCGCGTGCGCGTCGCGATCGCGGACACCCGCAGCCGGTCCCACGTGTAAGCGGCCGCCGCGCTGACGGTGCGCTGCCGCGCCGCGTTGAACGGCGCGCCGGCCGGCTCCGCGCCATCGGCATTGGCGGGCGGCAGATTGCCTTCGCGGTCGAATGCGAGGTAGCTCGCGCCGGCCGAAAACGGCCCGTGCTCGTAGGTGGCCGCGAACGCGTAGCCGCGGTTGTTGCCGAAGCCGCCGGCCTCGTTCGAAAATCCATACGTCGCGCCGAACCGGAAGCCGCCGAGCAGCGGGCTCGTGTACTTCACCGAGTTGTTGGTGCGCGTGTAGTTCGCGAGATTGTCGTTGTCGAACGGATGCGCGAACGCGACGCCGCCGAACGGCGTGCCGGCCAATGCAAACGGCTGGACCAGTTGCAGCGTCGAATCGAACTGGCGGCCGACCGTCACCGTGCCGTACCGGCCGGACGCGAGCCCCACGTAAGACTGGAAGCCGAACAGCCGCCCTTGCTGCCCGAGCGCGCCGCTGGTGACCGCAAACCCCGTCGCGAGCAGAAACAACGCGTTCAGATCGGCGCCGAGCGGCTCGTTGCCGGAGAGCGTCAAGCGGCTCACGTTGGCGTCGCCGGATTTCGCCTGGAACGCGTGCGCGTCGCCGCGGTGGCTGCCGATGTCGTCGACGAACGCGATCCCGCCGTCGATCAGGCCGGAAATCGCGACCGTGCCCTGCGCACGCGCGACGGCCGGAATGAACAGCGCGACGATGCAGCCACGCACGGCGGCTCGAATCCGTGGGTTCATACGCGCTGCCGCGATGCGCTCGACGGCTTGCCGGACGCCGCTTCCGCGCGGCGCAACGGCGCGCGCTGCACGGCCGAGATGCGCGAACGCAGCGCATGGACGATCCACGCACGCTCGGCCACTTCCCGCTGAATTTCGCGCGCGTGGCCCGACGCGCGATCGCCGTCGCGCGGGCTTTCCGGCCGCGTCGCGTGCGCGGGCGCGGGCGCCGGCGCGGCGTCGGCGATCAGGCGCGCGGCGTCGCGCGCGGCGGCGGCAATCGTCGCCCGGTCCAGGGCGTCGAGCGTATCGTCGAGATACTCGACCGGCGCGAGCGCGCCGACCAGCGCCTTCATCTGCTGCATCGCGACGGTTGCGCTCGCGGTGCGCGGGTCGGACGCAATCGACTCGAAACGCGTCGCCGCGATGGTCGCATCGAGCCGGTCGATCGCAACGCACGCCTGGCGGCGCAGCACGGTCAGCGATTCGCGGCGCGCGCGCGCGCGCGCGGGCGCGTCGTCGCCGACCGCGCGCAGGTAGGTCGCGGTGGCCGCCATCGCGAGATCGGCCACCTCGCCGATCCGGTGATGCTCGCGGTCGGGCCATGCGAGCAGGCTGATGAGCACGCCGACCAGCACCCCGGCAAAACTGTTGCCGACCCGCAGCGCGGCCAGCATCCATGACGGCCCGATCGGCGTCCCGAGATGCGCGACCAGAATGAAATGCGACGTCAGGAACAGGATGTACGACACGTAGCTCACGCTGCGCGTCGCGAGCGTGCCGGTGGCGAGCGGCAGCACCGCGAGCGCCAGCAGCAACGGATCGTGAACCAGCAGCGACACGGCCGATGCGAGCACCGCGCCGAGCAGCGTGCCGCCGATGCGCAGCCCGGACAGCTTCACCGTCTGCGACAGCGTCGGCTGCATGATGAACATCGTCGTCAGCGCGAGCCAGTATCCCTGCTGCACGCCCGAGATGCGCGCGAGCGCGACGGCGATCATCGCGGCCACGGCAAGACGCGACGCATATCGATGAAACGGATTCGGCGCGACGATCTCGCGGCGCAGCGCGGCGAGCCGGCCCGCGCCGCGCGCGGGCTTGCCCGGTGCCGGCGCGGTGAGCGCCGCAGGAACGGTCGCGGTAGAAGGCGACTCCACCGCCGGATGAAGCAGCACTGCCGCGTATCGCGCGATCAGCGTTTCGCACGCGCGCAACCACGTCAGCCCCGCGTCGTCGCGATGCGCAACACGAAACTCGGCGACGCGCCCCGCGAGCGTCGCGCGGAGTTCGGCGAGGTCGTTCGCGAGCGACTGCGCCGCGTCGGCGGCCGCGCCGTCGCGGCCAACGGCGCGCGGACACGCTTCCACGAGCCGCGCCAGTTGCGCGAGCACCGGCGCGAGCAGCGCGGCGGCTTCGCGCCGTTCGCCGACGCCGGCCGCGGCGATGTGCGACTCGAGGCCGGCGAGCAACGCCATCGCGCGTTCCGCATCGGCGCGCCACTTGGCGGACAGCGGCGGAAGACCGCCGCGCGGGTGCATCGACACGGCGATCATCGCGTCGAGCCGCGCGCGCAATGCGGCGCGGCCGCGCTCGAGCGAGGCGGAATCGCCGTTCGCGGCCCGTGCGAGCCGTTCGACGAAGTTCGCCATCGCATGCAGGAACGCCATCGTCGCCATCCGCGCGCGTGCGCTGCCGTCGGTCTGCCACAGGACGATGCCGGCCAGCGTCGCCCAGACGCTGCCGCCGAAGTAGAACAGCGCGTACTGCACGGCCGACGCGCCGCCATGAACCGGAAAACACGCAGAGACGGCGCATGCGGTCGCGGTCAGAATGCCGCGCGTGCCGGCCGCGCCGCCCCACTTGCGCGCCGACGCGCCCAGATACGCGACGGCCCCGACGATGACGATCGACAGCGGCGGCAGCGCATGCGTCGCGATCGCGCTGGCGGACGCCAGGCCGCCCAGCATCCCGAACGACAGGCCGGTGGCGAGGCGGCCGGCGGCCGGGCGCTCGGACTCGTCGGCGAGGCAGGTCCAGAACGCGGCGATCGCGGACCAGCACAGCATCGGCATATGCAGCCGCGCCGCGGCGACGGCCGGCACGACACAGATCAGCCCGCCGCGCAGCGCTTCGGCGAGCGGCAGGTAGTGTCCGCCGAGATTGACGAAGCGCCGCAATCGGTCGCGAGCGGTTGAGACTAGACCCATCGTCGATCCTGCGCGCTCAACGTGCGTCGCCTGCGAGCGGGACCGGAATCACGGTCAGCGACCGGATGCCCTGCGCACCGCGGATCAGCACGCCTTCGATGTCGGCGGTTGCGGACGGCCCGCTCATCAGGCACGCGTAGCGCGCCGCGAAGAACTCGGGGCGGTGATACGCGTGATGCAGGTTGCCGACGATCTGCGCCGGGTCGAGCAGCGCGACCAGATGTTGCGACAGGTAGCCGAGCGCGTTCACGCGATACTCGCGCTCGCTCAGATAGAGCGAGCCGGTTTCCGCGACCGCGAACGCCGGGCGCACGATCCCGACGTCGACGTCGTTCAGCTCGTGCGGCCGCTCGACGGCTTCGATGCGCCGCGTGCCGGCCACCTCGGGCACCGCCGAACAGACCACCCGCGCATCCGGAAAGCGCGCCCGGATCAGCGCGTCGAGGTCGCCGTCCGCCGGCGGCTCGCACCAGATGCCGCCGACCCGCGCGAGCGCCTGCTTGAACGCGTCGAGCGCGGGCGGCAGATCCTGATCGAACAACGGCACCGCCGGCAGCGGCGCCGGCGTCCGGCCGGCCGTGCGCAGGCGGGAAAGGATCAGGTCGCGGCTGCTCATTTCTTGTTCCTCTTCAGATACCAGTCACGGAAAGTTTCGGCCGGCGGCTCCGGCAGTTCGCGCTGCTTGCCCCACTCGTTGAGCGGGTTGTACAGCACCGCGCGCGGCAGCGTCGAGATCGCGCCGGCGGCGCCCTTGATCGCCGCGCGATAGAGCTTCGGCCGGGACAGCACCTTGCCGGCGACCGTCATCGCTTCGCGCTTGACGAACGGCAGCGCGTGCCGCTCGGCGATGATCTGCCGCCACTTGTAGATCTGCTCGTGGATGTTGATCTTGACCGGGCACACGTTGGTGCAGCTGCCGTTCATCGTCGACGCGAACGGCAGCGAGCTGTATTTCTTGAAGTCGTAGGTCGGGTTGATGATCGCGCCGATCGGACCGGAGTAGACGCCGCCGTAGCTCAGCCCGCTGCTGCGCCGGTAGACCGGGCACGTGTTCATGCACGCGCCGCAGCGGATGCACTTCAGCGAATACCAGAAGTCGTCCATCGCGAGCCGTTCGGAGCGGCCGTTGTCGACCAGCACGAAGTGCATTTCGCCGCCGTCGCGCGGCCCGCGGAAATGCGACGTGTACTGCGTGATCGGCGAGCCGAGCGCATTGCGCGACAGCATGCGGATGAAGAGGCCGAGGTGCTCGAGCTTCGGAATCAGCTTCTCGATGCCGATCGACGCGATGTGCAGCGGCGGCAGGTTGGCGCTTAGGTCGGCATTGCCTTCGTTCGTGCAGACGGTGATGCCGCCCGTCTCCGCCACCGCGAAGTTGCAGCCGGTCATGCCCGCTTCCGCGGCGAGGAAGTGCGGGCGCGTGGCCTGCCGCTGCGCCTCGGCCAGCCGCGGAATGCTGCTTTCGGCCGGATCGGTGCCGAACGAGGCCGCGAAGGTCTGCGCCACGTCCGTCGCGAGTTTGTGTACGGCCGGCACGACGATATGCGACGGCATCTCGTCGTCGAGCTGCTGAATCCGCTCGCCGAGATCGGTTTCGACCACCGCGATGCCGCGCGCCTCGAGGTACGGGCGCATCTCGCACTCCTCGGTCAGCATCGACTTGCTCTTGACCAGCGTGCGCACGTTGCGGCCCTGCAGGATGTCGTAGACGATCCGGTTGTGCTCTTCCGCGTCCTTCGCCCAATGCACGACCACGCCGTTCGCGGTCGCATTGCGCTCGAACTGCTCGAGATAGTCGGGCAGATGCGTGAGCGTGTGTTCTTTGACCGCGGACGCGAGCGCGCGCATCGTTTCCCATTCGGGGATCGCATGCACGGCCTCGTCGCGCGCGGTGCGCAGCCCCCAGAGGCGCTTGTCGTGGAACTCGACGTGTTTCTCGTCGGCGATGAACTTCTTCGAGTAACCGACGTGGTCGACGCGTTTCATGCTCGTGCTCCGTTCAGGATGCTCGCGATGTGGATGAACTTCAGGCCGAGTCCGAGGCGCTCCGAGCAGCCCTTCTGGTGCATCAGGCACGACGAATCGGCCGACACGACGTACTCGGCGCCGTTGCGCGCATGATCGCGCACCTTGTCGGCGCCCATCCGCGCGGATACCGGCTCCTCCGAGACGCAGAACGTGCCGCCGAAGCCGCAGCATTCGTCGGGACGGTCGGGCTCGATGAACTCGATGCCCTTCACGCCCTTGAGCAGCGTCAGCGGCTTCGAGAAGAACGGGCCGCCGATTTCGGACATGCTGGCGGTCTTCAGGCCGCGCAGCGTGCCGCAGCTGTTGTGCAGGCCGACCTTGTGCGGAAATTCCGCCCACGGAAAGTCGTGCACCTGCAGCACGTCGTGAATGAACTCGACCAGCTCGTAGGTGTTGCCGCGGACCGCGAGCGCGTCGGGCGTCTGATCGGCCGCGCTCAGATGGTCGCGCACGTGATGCACGCAGCTGCCGCTCGGCGCGACGATGTAGTCGTAGCCGGCGAAGTTGCGCACGAACAGGTTCTCGGTGGCCGCGGCCTGCTTTTCACAGCCGCTGTTTCCCATCGGCTGCCCGCAGCAGGTCTGGTCGAGCGGATAGTCGACCTCGCAGCCGAGGCGCTCGAGCAGTTCGAGCGTCGCGACGCCCACGTCGGGAAAGAACGCGTCGATGAAGCACGGGATGAACAAGGCTACTTTCAATGCAGCGGCTCCTGAAAACGGTTTGCTGGTTCGGGGTACGGCGCGGCCGCGGCGGATCAGTCGTGCGCTTCGCGGTACTTCGCGAACTTCGACATCTGGCCGATCCCCGGGTTGAAGCAGTTGCACGGGTCGAGCCCTTCGTAGAACGCCTTGAGCGCCGGCTTCGCGTGGTACAGGTGCCCGACGTTGTGCTCGGCCGGATATTCGGCGCGGCGCGCGTCGAGCAGCTTCCACATCGCGTGTTCGAGCGCGAGGCAGTCGTTGCCCTTCTTGACGATGTAGTCCTGGTGGAACACGTGGCACAGGAAGTGGCCGTAATACAGCTTGATCGCGATCGGCGCGTCGATGTCGGGCGGCAGCGTCTCGAACCAGTCGCGATCGTTGCGGCGAAGCGCGATGTCGAGCGCGACGATGTCCTCCACGTCGCGGGTATGCACGTTGCGGTAGCGGATCGCCGCGCCGGCCGCCGCGAACCGGTGCAGGAACGCCTTCTCGCCTTCCGCCTGCGTGCATTCGAAGAACGCGCCCGTGCGCTTCGCGAAGAACGACGTCAGGAAGGTGCGCGCTTCCTCCGCGGTATCGGCCGATACCTTCAGCATCAGATGATGTTCGTAGCGCTTGCCGTAGTCGCGAATGCGCGGCGGCAGGTGATTCGGAAACAGGTTGCTGACGGCCTGCATCACGCGATCGCTCAGATGCCGCGGCAGGAAGCCGAGCCGGTCGAACCACGCGTCGCATTTGCTCTTGAAGCCGAACAGCATCGGCATGCGCTTCGTGCCGAAGTGGCGGATCATCAGGAACGTGTCCTTGCCGTACTTCTGCGCGATGTCGAACGCGTCGCGGTGCAGGTATTCGCCCGCGATCGGCAGGCGCTTGAACTGCGTGAGCGCGTGGCGGCGGATGTCGGTCAGCTCGTCGATATCGTTGGTGCCGATGTAGAACACCTTCGCACCGGCTTCGATCGGAAACGTGTCGAGGCGCACCGCGAACACCATCACCTTGCCGGCCGAGCCCGATGCTTCGTGCAGCCGCAGCGGATCGGCGTTGTAGCGCGCGGGCGTGTCGGCATCGACGTCGCGCACGTGCTCGGCGTAGTGGTGATCGGAACCGGACGCATCGCCGTCGACGATGTCGCGCTCCGAGAAATCGCCGTTGTCGAGGCGCGCGAGGATTTCCTCCGGCACCGCGCCCAGGCGCACGTCGAGATGGTTCACGAGCCTCAGGCGCCCGTCCGCACCGACCTGGGCGAACACCGACATCTCCGTGTAAGCCGGGCCGCGCTGCACCAGCGCGCCGCCGGAGTTGTTGCAGACGCCGCCGATCACCGACGCGCCGATGCACGACGAGCCGATCACCGAGTGCGGCTCGCGCCCGAGCGGTTTCAGCGTCTGCTCGAGCTGATCGAGCGTCGCGCCCGGCAGGCAGATCACCTGCTTCCCGCTTTTGATGACGTGCACCTTGCGGATCCGTGCGGTGCTGACGATCACGATGTCGCGGTCATAGTCGTCGCCGTCGGGCGTCGAGCCGCCGGTGAGGCCCGTGTTCGACGCCTGGCAGATCACGATCACGTTCGCGGCCACGCAGGCCTGCAGCACCTTCCACTGCTGGAGCAGCGTGCCGGGCCGCACCACCGCGAGCGTCCGGCCTTCGCCGAACCGGAAGCCGGTCCGGTAGCGCCGCGTGTCCCGCTCGTTCGTCAGTACGTCCTGCTGGCCGACGATTTCCGTCAGCGAACGGATGAACGCCTCATGCCGCCCGGTGGGCGGCGCAAGCGGCGAAGACGATTCGCCTGATACGGTTGACACGTGAATTCTCCTGTTGGCCGAGCGCGGAAGAGGGATTGAACGGCGCCGCAGCGGCGTCCGATCGGAATGCCGTAAGGCTAGGCGTGCGGGGCGGTGAAGTCCAATATCGCGTGGACGCGATTTCAAGACGAAATGCATATCGCTCGCGCGGCGAGCGAGCGTGCAGACCGCGCAGCGGCGGCGATTGGGGCGTGGTGCGGGGTGGAATGCGGGTGGAATGCGGGTGGAATGCGGGTGGTTTGCGAGCGGTTTGCCTGCGGATTGCGGCTTCCGCGCGGCGTGCCGCGTCGAATCCGACGGGCCGACGCCGCTAGCGGCGCCCGTGGGCGCCGGCGCTCATGGCTTTCACGGCGTCGCGGCGCTGTCGGCCGTTTCGCGCGCGAGCGTGCGGACGGCGCGCACGAGATTCTGAATCACCGGCGATTTTTCGCGCGGGCGGTGAACGAGCACGATCGGCGAGCGCAGCGGCTCGCCCTGCAAGCCGTGGTAGGTGACGCGATCCGTCGGCGCCTGGCGCACCGACTCGGGGATCAGCGTCACGCCGAAGCCGGCCGCGACGAGGTTCACCGACGCGGGGATCTGCGGCGACTCCATTTCGACGGTCGGCGTGAAGCCGGCTGCCCAGCACGCGCCGACGATCGCGTCGTACAACGCGGGGCCGATCGCGCGCGGGAACAACACCAGCGGGTCGTCGGACAGCGCGTGCAGCGCGAGCACCGGCTCCGCGCCATGGCGGTGGCCGGACGGCAGCACGGCCAGAAAGCGCTCTTCGACCAGCGGCTGCACGGCCAGGCCGCGGCAATCGAGCGGCAGGCGCACCAACGCGGCATCGACGCGCGCCTCGAGCACCTTGTCGATCAGCGCCGGGCTGTTGCTCTCTTCGCAGTGGATCAGGACGTCCGGATAGTCGCGCCGGAAGCGTTGCATCAGCGACGCGACGAATGGATGGAACACGATCGAGCCGGCGAAGCCCAGCACGAGCCGGCCGCTCAGGCCGCGCCCGGCGTTCTGCGCTTCGGCGAGCGCGAGCTCGGCTTCTTCGACGATGTGCTTCGCGCGCTCGCGGAACAGGCGGCCGGCGTCGGTCAGTTCGACGCGCCGCGGATGGCGGATGAACAGGCGTGTGCCGATCTCGCGCTCGAGCTTCAGGATCTGCTGACTCAGCGGCGGCTGCGCGATGCCGAGAAACTCGGCGGCCTCGGTGAAATGCAGATACTCGGCCACCGCGAGGAAGTAGCGTAGCTGACGGAATTCCATGCGGGTGTCGGGTCGGAAAAGCGTGGGGCTCGGGGCCGGGGGAAGGCTTGGGGGGCGATTTTAACTCGGGCGGGCGGGGGGTGGGTTTTGGCGGGGTATGGGGGCCCTCCAACAGAATTCGCTATCTGGACCGGCGCGAGATCGCGTGACCAATGCGGTCGATTCGGTGGCGGCGAGACCACCGCGCAAGGAGCCGACGCTGTGCGAGTCGTCGTCCGCGGTGGCACGCATGTTTCGATGCCGTGTTCGTCGTCGCGAGGCGCGGCACGTGCGGACAGCCTCGCCCCACTTCGCCGCCACCCGCTCACCCCACCCGAAACCCACCCGCCTCGACCGTCAACCCCGCAAACACCGACCAATCGCAATCGCCCATGCCCGCCTCGACGGCTTCCGCCATTCGATCCCGCACCACCGCGAGCATCGGCAACGTGCGACCCGCCTGCGCGGCGGCGTCGCCCGCGAGGCGCAGATCCTTCAATCCGAGCGACGCCTTGAAGCCGGGCCGATACGCGTTCTCGACGATATTGCGCGAATAGGTCCGATACGGACGGCTGCCGAACAGCGTGCCGAGGATCAACTCGAAGAACCGCGTGCGAGAAAGCCCGTTCGCCTCGGTGAGCACGACCGCTTCGGCCATCGCTTCGATCGCCATCGTGATCATCATGTTGCACGCGAGTTTCGCGGCATAAGCGGCGGGCGGCGCTTCGCCCATGTCCCATACCTGCTTGCCGATGGCGTCGAGCGCCGGCATGACGCGCGCGAGCGCCGCCGGGGCGCCTGCGGCCAGCACGTTCAGCTCGCCCTTCGCCGCGATGTCGGGTCGCCCGAGCACCGGCGCAGCCACATAAGCGACGCCCGCCGAGCGATGAAGCGCGACGAGCTCGTGCGCGAACGCGACCGAGATTGTCGATGCGACCACATGCACGAGGCCCGGCCGCGCCTGCTGCAACAGCTTCGCGTCGAGCAGCACGGCGCGGATCGCCGCGTCGTCGGACAGCATCGTCAACGCGATGTCGGCCTGCAGCGCATGCACCGGCGCGTCGACCATGCGCACGCCGTCGACGGCGCCGCCCGACCGATTCCACGCCGTCACCGCATGGCCGGCGGCGACCAGATTGCGGGCCATCTCGCGCCCCATGGAACCCATCCCGATGATGCCGATTTCCATTCGACTCTCCTTGCGCAAGCGCGCGTTCACGAGGTGCTGTGCAGCGGCTCGGCTGCCTCGGTATGTTCGACGAGCCAGCTCAACACCGGCGCCAGCGCCTCATCGGAGTTCTTCTCGTAGATGAGCCCGTGACCGTTGCCGAACACCCGATGGTCGGGCAGATGCAGCACTTCAGCCCGGCTGCCGGCGGCGTTGAGTTGCGCGACGGCTGGCGCACTGGCCGCGGCGAACGCGGAAGCCTCGGCCGTGACGGCGACGATCGGCAAGCCGGCCAGCGCCGGCAGCCGGTGCGTACCGGGCGCAGCCGCGCGCAGCGCGTCGGGCGACACGACGGGCGGCTCTCAGCCGAGCGGCGCCGCGGCGAGCCCCCAGGTCAGCGTCCCGATGTTCGGAATCTCCGCAAACGGCCGCCCCATCGGCTCGACGGCGACGATCGCTTTCACCAGGCCGGGCCGGCGATCGGCAACCAGCCAGCCGACCGGCCCCGACGCCGAGTGCGTCAGCAGGATCGCCGGCCCGACGCGGTCGAGCAGCTTCGCGATCCGGTCGGCCTCCATGTCCTGCGAGAACGCGAGGTCAGCGGGAAGCGGGCCGTATCCGGCGATGAAAGCGTCCATTGCCGCTTCGTTGTCCGCGGCAAACGGCCATTGCGTGTGCCGGTCTTCGTATTCGCGCGGGAAGTAGATGTGGCGGCCGTGTTCGTACGAGAACGGCGGCCCCATCGGTCCCATCGTGTCGACGTGGAACGGCGAGCGTCCGTGTCCGGGGCGGTCGGCGACGAGCACGGCATAGCCAGCTTCCACGAGACGCTGCGCCCAGCCGGGCCGGCCGTCCGGCGTGTCGAACCATTCGGTGCCTTGAAAGCCGCCGCCATGCAGCAGCACGATCGGCCACGGGCGAGTCACCTCGACCGGCGTCTCCCATTCGACGAAGAGCGGCCCGCATTGGTCGGTCTGCCCGCCTCGTTCGATGCGGTCGCCGGCAATCCACAGATGGCCGCGTCGTACGGTGCGCGGGGCTGCATGTTTCCAGAAGGACATGGTCGTGTTCCTGTCGTTGATGTCCGCCGCTCGCGCGCGCGTCGCGCAGTCAGCCGGTCAGCGCCGCGCTACGCGCAGGCGCGTCGGTGCAATGTCGGTAAAGGCCGCAACGTCGGCCATGACCAGCGCGGCCTCCGGCGAGCCGAACGCGGCGTCGATCGCAGCATCGTCGCGAAAAATGCATTCGCAGATCGCCAGCGTGCCGACATGCGTCGGCGCCGGAAAGAAAGCGGTCGCACGCTCGAGACCGTAGCGCCGCCATGCGTGCATCACGAGCGGCAGATGACGTTCAACGTAGTAGCGCCGGTGGAAGCGCTGGGCCGGCGTGCCGTCGTAGGTGACATACACCGTGGCGGTGGTGCTGCATGACATGACGCGCTCCGTTCTGCGTGGTTAGTGCCCGCCGCCCGACGTGCGGCGGCCCGGCCGAAGCCGCAGTCGATCGCGACGACATGCGGTGGATCGCAGTCTGTCAAATTCAGTTTCGTACGGCAATTCAATATAATGAACAGCATCCGTTCACTTTTGTTGGTACATCGATATGGAGTGGAGCGACGTGCGGATCTTCCTCGCGATTGCGCGTATGGGCACGCTGGGCGCGGCGGCACGCGCGCTGGCGCTGAGTCACCCGACGATCGGGCGGCGCCTGCGCGCGCTGGAGACGTCGATGGGGCAAGTGCTGTTTCAGCGAACCGCGGATGGCTTCGTTCTAACAGAGGAAGGCGTCGCCATCCTGCCGCTCGCCGAGCAGATGGAAGAAAGCGCGCTGACGATGGAGCGCCGGCTGACCGGCGAGCAGCAGAAGCTCGAAGGCACGCTGAAGATATCGTCGTCCGACTGGTTCGGCGCGTACGTGTTGCCGCCCGTGATCGCCGAGTATTCGCGCGACTATCCGCTGGTTGAAATCGACGTGCTGACCGGCACGCGCCTGTTCAATCTCGCCCAGCGTGAAGCGGACGTCGCGTTCCGGATCGTTCCATTCACCGGGCAGGACATCGTGCAGCGCCGGCTGACGCGGATGCGCTACGGTGTCTACGTGGCGGCCGCGCATGCCGATCCGGTCGAAGGCGACGGCGCCGGCCACCGCCTGATCGCGATGGATACGTCGACCGGCAGCTTCCCCGACATCGACTGGCTGAAAGCGCGCTTTCCGAACGCGGGCGTGGTATTGCAATCGAATAACCGGAATGTCCAGGCCCAGATGTGCGGCCGCGGTTTGGGCATTGCCGTATTGCCGCGGCCGGTCGGCGATCAGCTCGCGACCATTCGCAGGCTCGAGTTACGCGACGAGCCGCCGCAACGCGATATCTGGATGGGCTACCACCGCGATCTCAGGCGGCTGCATCGCTTGCGCGCGTTCGTCGATCTCGCGGTCAAGCATATTGGGAGCGAATGAATCGCAACGACCGGCAGCCGTGAAAGGCTCACGCGGCAATCTGACGTCGAGCCCGATAATTCACCGCATACCACTAAACATTCGCGGCCAAACGGACGCGACGGCACCCACCTATCCGCAGCGCGGCGGTCCTTTACGTGTCGGCTTCGACGCGTATAGAACGACGCTTCATGCCTGACTCAATCACCCATTAGTTTGGTTTGTTGTGCCGCGCAATCGTCGTCCTGTTCTGGACCAATCCACGGAACGGCGATCGGTAAAGCATTCAACCGGTACGGGTGCGCGTCGCCTTGCTCACGACCACATCCGCAGCGCCACGGCCGACGTCAAGAACGCGAATATCCACCGTCCACGCCTCCCGCAATCTCCCCAATAGCACCCCGAACCCATTCACCGATGCCCTTGCGACATCGGCCGACGTGCTGCGGACGCACGCGCGCCGAGCCTCAGAACTTGTGCGCCACGCCGACCATGAACATGTCCTGGTCCTTGTCATTGCGGGTCGCGACACGGTTGAAGCGCAGGCTCGCCGCCCAATCCTCGGCCACCTGATAACTTACCTGCGCGCTGAGCAACGCATTGAGCCGCGTCTGGCTCGACGCTTCGTCGCGATCGCGTGACAGATACGGGCCGACGCCGGCCGACAGCGTCCATTTGCTGCCGACCGGCGCGACGTACCAGAATTGCGCGGCCACGCCGCGCCGGCCCGCGACGCCATTGTTGCCTTCGTAGACGAAGCTCGCCGAATAGGCCCACGCCGTGCCGAACGGCCGGCGGACTTCGACCATGTAGCCCTTTTCCATCGGCACTTGCGGACGGTTTGTCTGCGACGTGCCTGCCCATACCGCGACCTGCGTCTTGCCGTCGGATACCGCCGGATGCAACTGGCCGCCGAAGTCGGAGCCGATGCCGAACAGCAGCGCGTCGGAATTGAAGCCGCCGAGCATCTGCACGTGGTTGTATTGCACCTTGACGAAGAAGCGATCGGCAACGACGTAATAGCGCATCGCCGCCGACGCGCGCACGCCCCATCGCTTGTCGTTGCGCGCCTCGTTGTCGACGTGCGTGGTGTCCATGCTGAAGTACGGCCCCGCCGACAGTTCGAGCACCCACCGATTGGCGAGTGGCCACCGAAACGAGCCGAGCGCCGCGAAGCCGTCGCGGTGATGGTCGAGCGGATGCCCTTCGTTCAGGTACGCGACATAGACCGACAGGTAGTCGTTCAACACGTCGCCGAAACCGACTTCGTAGGCGCGCCAGTGCATATCGCCGCCCTCGGTCGCGCGGCCGTCGCCATACACCGCGTAGACGTCGATCGTCCGGTCAGCTGGCTTGGGGGCGGCAGGCAAGTCCGGCGCGCCGTCGGCGGCCCGTGCATGCAGTGGAGACGCCAGCAATGCGAAACCGGCGATCGAACTCGTGACAACGAAGCGCAAGCAGACGCGACGATATCGTCCCATTTCGACACCCCCTCACGTTGGGCACCGCGGTTTCGTGGACAAGTCGCTGGCGATTATAGGTGGCGCCGGGCCGTGAGGACCAGCCCGGAGATGCACGTAGGAGCGCGAATAGCAGCGCGCCTGCGATGAACGCAGGCGCGGTAGTGGTGATAGTGAGGGCCGCGCGGTCTATCGGCGCGTGTCGCCGAACGTGGCGTCCGGCCTTCCTGCCGGGCACTCGGCGCACAGCGTCAACGCGCCGGATCGCGAACTGCCTAGCGCCGCGCGAAGCGCTCGACTTTGGTCATACGAAATGATCGACGGCCGCGGCTCGCTACGTTCCGCTACGTTCCGCGCCGCGCCGGCAAACGCTCAGGCGTCGCCCTGCGCCGAGCCGATCCGAAATACCGAGACGGTCGCCGCGAGCTGCTCGGCCTGCTCCTTCAGCGACAGCGCCGACGACGACGCCTGCTGAACCAGCGCCGCGTTCTGCTGCGTGACCTGATCCATCTGCGTCACCGCCTGATTCACCTGCTCGATGCCTTTCGACTGCTCGTCGGATGCAGCTGCGATCTCGCCCATCAACACCTGCACGCGCTGCACCGACGCAAGGATCTCCGACATCCGGTCGGTCGCACGGTCGACCTGGCGCGCGCCCGTCTCGACGCGCCGCAGCGAATCGTTGATCAACTCCTTGATCTCGCGCGACGCGGTGGCGCTGCGCTGCGCGAGCGAGCGCACCTCGCCCGCGACGACCGCGAATCCGCGGCCCTGCTCGCCGGCTCGCGCCGCTTCGACGGCCGCGTTCAGCGACAGGATGTTGGTCTGGAATGCGATGCCTTCGATGACCGAGGTGATTTCAGCGATCTTGCCGGACGCGTCGGACAAGCCGCGCATCGTGCCGACCACTTCCTGCGTCGCCTGATTGCCCTCTTCGGTCAGCATTGCCGCGTTGTGCACCACCTCGTTCGCCTGCTTCGCGTTGTCGGCGTTCTGGCGCACGGTCGACGTGAGCTGCTCCATCGATGCAGCCGTTTCTTCCAGCGACGCGGCCTGCTCCTCCGTGCGCTGCGACAGGTCCAGGTTGCCGGCCGTGATCTCATGCGCGGACGTCTCGATGGACCGGGAGCCTTCGCGCACGATCCGGATGGTCTGCAGCAGCTTGCTCTGCATCGTCTGCAGGCCGCTCATCAATTGGCCCATTTCATCTGACGATTCGACGTCGATCCGCGTCGTCAGGTCACCCTCGGCGATTGCGCTGAAGTGACCGAGCGCACGCGCCAGCGGCACGCCGATCGCGTTCTGCAGCGACCACCACGTGAACGCCGCCGCGCCCAGCGCGACCGCGATGCCCGCGATCGCGAAGCCGACGAACCAGTGAAAGCGGGCCTGCGCGGCATCGAACGTCACGCGCGACGCGCTCATCTGGATCCGGCCGAGCGCATCCATCGAATCCGATGCGTCGATGAACAGCGACGGCGGAATGTGCCGCCACACGTTCGGGATGTTCGCCGGATCGTGCGCGGCGATCGCGGTGAACATCGGTTCGAGGCCGTGCTCGACGAGCGCGTTGAACTTCGTATTCGCGTCGGCTGCGCGACGCGCTTCCTCAGGGCCGGAAAGCCGCAGCCCACGATAGGTGTCCCATGCCTTCTTCGACGCGGCGAGCAGCTCGCGGGCCGTGGCGCTCTCTTGCGCGACGTCGGGGCTGTCCGGATCGAGCGCGATGCGATACAGCCACAGACGCGTTCTCGACAGCGCGACGTTGGCCTGCCCGAGCGCCTCCGACGACGCCAGCCGTTCCGAATAGAGCGTCTTCACATCGTCGTTGCTGATCGCGACGCCGATGACGCCGATGAAGCCGCCGATGACGAGCAACACCCCGAGAAAGCCCATTGCGAGCGCCAGCCGGACGCGAATGCTTAAATTTCTGATCATGAAGAGGCGAACGTTGAGCACGAAACCGTTGCATGCGGCGCATGCGTGTGAAGCCGATCGAAGCGGCACGTGCGGGACCGATGCCTCGATAACGACCAAAGCGGCGCGCGAATTAGTGCGGAGCCCGTAATGGACGTTTCCTGAAGCCGCGATTAATGGGGTGAATTTGGCGTGGTAGCAGCAGCGCGAGCCGGTTCATTGCTCGCACTTGCGTGGGTGACGGCGTGGCGCAGGTCACGCGATGACATTCATCCGACCAATCCTACAACAACACGATTTTTTTCGGAACGCGAAATCGCGCAGCGACGATCCGCACGACGACGTGATGACCGCGCCGGCATGCATGCTCAGCGCGCAGCGGCCTCCGTACTGCGCACGCTGCCGAGGAAGCGCCCCAACTCGACCGTCTGCGGACGCTCGAAGATGTCATCGGCGCTCCCGCTCTCCCACACTCGCCCCTGATGCATGAACACGATCCTGTCGCTGACCGCACGCGCGAAGTTCATCTCGTGCGTGACCATGATCAGCGTCATGTGCTCGCGCGCCAGCTGCTCGACGACGCCGAGCACCTCGCCCACCAGCTCGGGATCGAGCGCGGACGTGATCTCGTCGCACAGCAGCACGCTCGGCTTCATCGCGAGCGCCCGCGCGATCGCGACGCGTTGCTGCTGGCCGCCCGACAGCTGGTCGGGAAACGCGTCGAACTTGTCGCCGAGGCCGACGCGCTCGAGCATCAGTTCGGCGACCGCGCGCGCCTGCTGCCGATGCGCGCGCTTCACGACCGTCTGCGCCAGCATCACGTTCTGGCCGGCGCTCAGGTGCGGAAACAGGTTGTACTGCTGGAACACCATGCCGACCTTGAGCCGCAGCGCACGCAACTCCGAGTGCCGCGCGTCGACGCATTCGCCGTCGATCGAGATGCTGCCCGCGTCGATGCGCTCGAGCCCGTTGAGCGTGCGCAGCAGCGTGCTCTTGCCCGAGCCGCTGCGGCCGATGATCGACACGACCTGCCCGCGCTCGACGGAAAAATCGATGCCCTTGAGCACATGATGGGTGCCGAAGTACTTCTCGACACCGCGGGTTTCAACGAGCGGCATGCCATCTCCTTTGCAACGTGCGCGCATAACGCGTGAGCGGATAACAGAGTGCGAAATAGATCAGCGCGACGAGCCCGTACACGACGAACGGCCGGAACGTCGCGTTCGAGATCGCGATGCCTGCCTTGGTCAGCTCGGTGAAGCCAATGATCGACACGAGCGCCGTATCCTTCACGGCCTGCACGCCGAAGCCGACCGTCGGCGCGACCGCGATGCGCGCGGCCTGCGGCAGGATCACGTGCCGCAACTGCTCGACGTAGCTCATCGCGAGGCTCGCCGACGCTTCCCACTGCCCTTTCGGCACCGCCTCGACGCAGCCGCGCCAGATTTCGGCCAGATACGCGCTCGTGAAGAACGTGAGCCCCGCGGTCGCGGCGACCCACGGCGGCACGTCGAAGCCCAGCAGCGGCAGACCGAAGAACACGATGAACAGCTGCATCAGCAGCGGCGTGCCCTGGAACACCTCGATGTAGACCTTCGCGCAGCCGCGCAGCAGCGTCGAGCCCGACACGCGCATCACGAGCACCGCGAGGCCGACGATGCCACCGGACAGGAACGACACGATCGACAGCACGACCGTCCAGCGCGCGGCGAGCAGCAGGTTCGCGAGAATCTGCCCGAACGAGAATTCGATCATCGCGCACCTCGCACGCGGCGCGAGAACAACCGCCGCCCCATCGATCCGAGCGCGCCGCGCAGCAGCAGCGCCATCGCCAGATATGCGGCGGTGATGACGAAATACGTCTCGAATGCGCGGAAGTTGCGCGACTGGATGTAGCCGGCCGCGTAGGTCAGATCGGCCACCGAGATCTGCGACACGACCGCCGAACCGAGCATCGTGATCACGATCTGGCTCGACAGCGCCGGGAACACCTTCGCGAGCGCCTGCGGCAGCACGACGTGACGCAGCATCTGTGCGCGCGACATCGCGAGCGCGGACGCGGCTTCGACGTGTCCGTTCGGCACCGCGGCGACGCCCGCGCGCACGATCTCGACCGAATACGCGCCGAGATTGAGCGTCATCGCGAGGATCGCGGCCGCGTATTCGCCGATATGCACGCCGAGCGCCGGCAGGCCGAAGAAGATGAAGAACAGCTGGACGACGAACGGCGTATTGCGGATCGCCTCGACGTACGCGCCGATCAGCGGCCGCAGTCGCACGGCCGCGCGCGCGTCGACGCTGTAGGCGGCCGCGCCGAGTATGCCGATCGCCACGCCGAGCACGGTCGCGACCGCGGTCAGCGCGAGCGTGGTCGCGGCGCCGCTCGCGAACACGCCGGCGTAGTCGGCAAGCTCGCCGAATTGAAGCTGGTAGCTCATGACGGTCGATGGATTCAGGTTTGACGATGCAAGCCGCTGCGGCGGCCGCCGGGCGCGCCGCGGCGGCGGATCAGGCGGGGCGGCGGCCGGTCACAGCCCGGCCGGCAGCGGCTGGCCGAGCCACTTCTTCGACATCGCGCCGAGCGTGCCGTCCTGCTTTGCATGCGCGATGGCGTCGTCGATCTTCGCGAGCAGGCGCGGTTCGTTCTTGTTGACGCCGACGAAGCACGGCGAATTCTTGATCACGAACTTGACCTCGGGCCGGCGCGGCGGATTCTTCGCGAGAATCGCCGCGGCCACGATGTTGCCGGCCGCGATCAGCTGCACCTGCCCGGACAGGAACGCCTGGATCGTCGCGTTGTTGTCCTCGAAGCGCTTGATGGTCGCGTTCGGCGCGAGTTGCGTCAGCGCGATCTCCTCGAGCGCGCCGCGCGTGGCGCCCACCGTCTTGCCGGTGAGATCGGCCGGCGTGCTCACCTTCACGTCGGCCGGCCCGAACACGCCCTGGAAATACGGCGCGTAGGCGCTCGAGAAGTCGATGACCTTCTCGCGCTCCGGGGTCTTGCCGAGCGACGAGATCACCATGTCGACCTTGTTGGTCGTCAGGTACGGAATCCGGTTCGCGCTGTTCACCGGCACGAGCGCCAGCTTCACGCCGAGCGCGCGCGCGAGCAGGCCGGCCATGTCGATGTCGTAGCCTTGCGGCTGCATGTCGGTGCCGACCGAGCCGAACGGCGGATAGTCTTCAGGCACCGCGACGCGCAGCGTGCCGCTCTTGGCGATGGTGTCGAGCGCGTCGGCCTGGGCCGGGGCTGCGGCGAACAGCGCCGTCACGGAGGCAGCGAGCAACGCAGCCAGCCACGTGCGTCGGGAAAACGGTCGAATCGTCAGGCTCACGGTCAATCATCCTCGTCTGGTATGTCGTCGGGCGGTGCGCAACGATTGCGCGGCCGGCACCACACCAGCAAGAAGCGGGCCATCGTGGTGAATCGGCTGTCGCGTCGGCATCGGACGCACGCGCCGGCGATCTGCATTCCTCATTTCGGTGCATCGCCCGACGCGGCACGCGGCCGTTGCCCATTCGCAGCGCGCGCGAGCGCACCAAATTAACCGGCTGGTTCACGCGCGGCGCGACGATGGGGATCGGGTTGCATGCGGATCGAACGTCGATGGCCATGGGTGTGCGCGGCGCGGCGCGTCGGTTGGACCGACCGGCCCGGAACGCGACGGCGAGCGGGCGGCATTACGCGCGCCGTGCGCGGCCGGCCGCGCGCATCCCGCCCGAAATACCGCGGCCGATGCGCGCTCGGGATACCTATCGACCCTGCACCGGCAAGGTCACCCGCACGCCGAATCCGCCGCCGTTCAGCCCGTCGACGTAGGTCAGACGCCCGCCGAGCTTGGCCACGATCCGCGCGACGATCGACAGCCCCAGGCCGCTGCCGCTCGCGTCATGATCGGCACCGCGAAAGAACCGGTCCTGCAAGCGCGCCAGATCCTCGGTCGGCACGCCGGGGCCGTCGTCGCACACCTGTAGCGTGACCGCGTCGGCGTCCTGCCAAGATGCGATTTCGACGTGCCCATGCTCGCGGCCGTACTTGATCGCGTTATCGACGAGGTTGTCGAGCAGCACGCGAAGCAGCGTGGGCGGCGCGTGCATGACGACGCGGCCATCGACCCGCGACGTCACGGACATCTCCTTGCGCTCGGCGCGCGCCTGATGATCGTTCACGCATGCGGCGATCAATTGACGAAGATCAACGTCCGCGCCGTCCAGCGGAACCGTCTCGTCGAGCCGCGCCAGCGCGAGCAACTGATCGGCCAGATGCGTGCTGCGGTCGACGCCCTCGACGACCCGCTGCATCGCGCGCCGCTGGCGCTCCGGATCGCGCGCGGTGAGCGCTACCTGCGCCTGGACCTTGATGGCGGCGAGCGGCGTCTTCAGCTCGTGCGCCGCGTCGCTGGTGAACGCGCGCTCGCGAACGAGCGAGTCGCGCAGGCGTTGCAGCAACGTATTGAGCGCGGCGACCAGCGGACGCACTTCATCGGGAATGCCGCGCGTGCCGATTGCGTCGAGGTTGTCGGCCGAGCGCGCTTCGATCGCGTCGGACAGCGTGCGCAGCGGCGTCAGGCTGCGGCCGATCGCGAACCAGATCAACACCGCCAGCACCGGCAGCGCGAACGCCAGCGGCCGCGCCACGCGCCGCGCGACTTCGGCGGACAGGTCCGAGCGGCGCGTGCGCTGCTCGAAGATGCGCACCGTCCGGCCGCGCGCGGCATCGGTCAGCACGTACGCGTGCCACTTCGGATTGCCCGACTCGGCCGCGCCGGATGCAGCAGCCGCAGACGCCGGCACGTCGAGCGCCGCGAGACCCGGACTGGCCGCGAGGACGCGCCCGTCGGCATCGCTGACCTGGTACAGCATCGGCGGCGCGGCATCGTTGTCGCCGTCGTCGTCGTCGCGGCCGGCGAGCACGATCTCGGCGAAGCGCGGCAGGTCGCGCGCGTCGAGCACCGCGAAGGTCCGGGCGATCTGCTCGACGCGCGTTTCGTACCATTCGTCCGCTTCGTGAATCGCCTGACGATAGCTCGACACGAGCGAATAGGCCCACACCACCACCACGCCCGACAGCACGAGCAAGGTCAGCCGTTGCCGGATCGAACGCATCACGACGCCTTCTCCACCACGTAGCCCACGCCGCGGATCGTGCGGATCAGGTCGGCGCCGAGCTTCTTGCGCAGGTTCGAAACGTGCACCTCGATCGCATTGCTCTCGATCTCCTCGTTCCAGCCGTACAGGCTGTCCTGCAGCTGCGCGCGCGACAGCGGGCGGCCCTGGTTCGACAGCAGTTCGACCAGCAACGCGCATTCGCGCGACGTCAGCGCGATTCGCTCGGCGCCGCGGGTGGCCGTCATCAACGCGGGATCGACCGACAGGTCGCCGTATTCGATCGTGTCGGTGCTGCGCCCCTGCGAACGCCGCACGAGCGCACGGCAGCGCGCGACCAGCTCGGTCAGGTCGAACGGCTTGCCGAGATAATCGTCGGCGCCCGCGCTCAGGCCGCTCACGCGATCGGCCACCGTGTCGCGCGCGGTCATCACCAGCACCGGCGTATGGTCGCGACGCTTGCGAAGCCACGCGAGCAGCTCGACGCCGGACATGCGCGGCAAGCCCAGATCCAGCACGACGAGGTCGTACGGCGTGGTTTCGAGCGCCAGTTGCGCATGCCGGCCGTCGTGCGCCCAGTCGACCGTCATGCCGGCCTCGCTCAGCCCGTCCTCCACGCCGCTGCCGATCAGCTTGTCGTCCTCCACGAGCAATACCCGCATGATTCGCAACTCCTCTTTGATCCGGACCTCGCGTCCGTTGCGGCACGATAACCGCAGGCGTGCCCGCGCATCAAGCGGGTCGCGGCCGAAATCGGGCCTTAAGAATCCGTTAACGTCGGCGCCCTATCGTCGCGCTCACCGATACTGCCGACCCGAAACGCCCATGAAGACGCCCGCATTCCGATTCCGCTTCTGCGCCGCGCTCGCCGCGCTGCTCGTCGTGACCGCCGCGCCCGCGCAGGCGGGCGAGATCAAGCCGCTGATGCGCGACATGAAGCAGACAATGCAACGCGCGCTGAACAGCCGGACGACCGCCGAGATGCGCGGCTACGTCACCCGGCTCGAAAGCGACGCGCAACAGGCGAGCCGCCAGCGCTATCGCAGCGACCAGTCGACCTACGACGAAGGCATGCGCACCTTGCAGCGCGAACTGACCGAAGTCGATCGCGCGATCGCGGCGAACGATCTGCCGGCCGCCAAGCAGGCATTGCGCCGCATCAACGACACGAAGAAGCACTACCACGACCTGCTCGGCTGAGCCGACCGCACCCGCTTGCCACTGAACGATATTCCGTCATGAAGACCGCTACCCGTTATCCGCTGTCGATCAGCCTGCTCCATTGGCTGCTGGCCGTCGCACTGATCGGCAACCTGATCGTCGGCCTGCTGCTAGACGACAACGAAGACCTGGTCGGCCTGCACAAGTCGATCGGCGTCGCCATTCTCTTGCTCGTGGCGCTGCGTCTCGGCAACCGGCTGCGCGCGCGCGACCGGCTGCCGCCGTCGGTCAATCCCGCCGGCACGCTGCGGCATTCGGCCGAACGCGCCATCCACGGGCTGCTGTATGCGCTGATGCTGGCGATCCCGGTGCTCGGCTGGCTGAAGACGAACGCGGCCGGGCACCCGGCCAGCTGCTTCGGACTCTTTTCGCTGCCGACGCTGGTCGCGAAGAACCGCGAGCTGTCGCACTGGCTCGGCGAACTGCACGCACTCGCCGCCTACGCGCTCGTCGCGCTGGTCGGCCTGCACGTCGCCGCGGCCGTGGCGCACCGCGTGCTCCATGCGGAAAACGTCCTGCCGCGCATCCTGCCGTGGGCGGCCCGTTCCGGCCGGCGCGCGCTGCAGGCGAAGGATATCGGCTGACGCCGGCATTGCGATGCGCGGCGGCCGGACCGCTTCGAAATCCGGCGGAAAACCGGCGTCGCGCGTCGCCCGCACGTGTCGGCAGCCACGCGGCAGACCGAACGCGATCAGCAGACCCACACGCTCCACGCGACCGTTGATCTTCGTCAACGCCTCGGTGTCCACACCCTTCAACGACGGGCGGCGGTCGATCAATATCGACGTATCGCAACCGGGCTTCATGCGCGCAGCCGAAGCGAGCCGCGAGCACGCCGGTCATTCCGTTACCGCTGTGGGGTGTGAAATGTCGATGCCCGGGCCACGTAGCGCCGTCGCCATCATCCGCCACGAACATGCGCAGTTGTCGACCGTGATCGACGGCATGCGGCACTTCGTCCGTCTGCTCGTGGCGGGTGAGCCGGTGCCGGGCGTGATCGTGTTCCGCGCGATGCTCTATTACATCCGGGAATACCCGCAGCGCATTCATCATCCGAACGAAGACCGCTACCTGTTCGCGCCGTTGCGGGCGCGCACCGGCGAGTTCGACAGCGTGCTCGACCAGCTTGAGGCGCAGCACGACAAGAGCGACATGAAGCTGCGGAATCTCGAGCACGCGCTGACGCGCTACGAGTTGAAAGGCGCGAGCGCGCTGCATACGCTCGGCGCGCTGATGGACGATTACGCGGAGTTCCATGCGGACCATCGCTGTCTAGAAGAGACCGTGATCCTGCCGGCCGCCACCCGCGTGTTGACGCCCGACGACTGGGTCGGGATCGACGCGGCGTTCGCCGCGAATCGCGATCCGTTCGACGGCCAGCCGCTCGACGAGGATCTCGACCGGCTGTTTTCGATGATCGTCCAGGCGATCCCCGATCGGGCGCCCGATTAGCAGCGCGGCCGCCCTTCGGCCGCTGGAAAGCCAGCGGCACGCATTACCCGGCGAACATGAACGCGCTTGACGAAGGTCAAGCCGCGCGCGCCTCGCGTGCGAACAATGGCCGTATGCACGATCGCCGGTTGCCACCGGACCGGGAGACCTTCATGAGCGCCAGCAACTCACCCCTCCACCCCCACCACGCGCCCCAACGGGTGCTGATCGCGATCGACGGCTCCGCCGCGTCCGATCATGCGCTCGCGTATGCGCGTAACCTCATTGCGCCGAATGCGTCGGTGCACGTGGTCAGCGTCGCGGAAAATCCGCGCACACTCGTTCCGCGTGGATCGAAATCGGCCGCGTTCTTCGAAGCGGCGCGCGACGAATTGCTGCACGACGCCGCCGACGCGCTGTCGCGCGCCACCGGCGCATTGCGGCGCGACGACATCGCGATCGACAGCGAAGTCATCGACCTGTCCGTGCACGGCGCCGATATCGCCCATGCGCTGGCCGAAACCGCGCAGGCGTGGCGCGCCGATCTGCTGATCGTCGGCGCGCGTCAGCATCACGGCCTGCTGCGGTGGATCGAAGGCACGGTGTCCGGCCCGCTCGGCCACCTCGCCGGCTGTCCGCTGCTGATCGTCCCGGAAGGGTTCCAGCCGGCCGCCGAGCATGTGCCGGCGCGCATGCTGTTCGCCGTCGACGGCAGTGCGATCGCCCTCAACGCACTGCGCGCGGGCCTCAAATTCGCGCGGCCGGACACCGAATTCCGCGTGATCCACGTCGTGGACCGGCCCGTATCGCTGGGCGATTTCGTTCCCGTCGAGACGCTGGAACAGGCGTCGATCGACGAAGGCCGCCGCGTACTGCAAAAAGCCGTCGCGCTGTTCGACGGCGCGGCCCGACACGCGCAGTCGCAGCTGATTCAAACCGACCGCACCGGCGACGACGTATCGCAACGGATCGTGCACGACGCGAGCGGCTGGCATGCCGACATGATCGTGATGGGCACCCACGGACGGCGCGGCGTCACGAGCTGGGTGCTCGGCAGCGTGGCGCGCCGCGTCGCGCGGATCGCGCCGACGCCGGTCCTGCTCGTGAACGCGCCGCATGCGTAGCGCGCTAGCGCGTCACACGTCCGCGCCCACCGCGTGGAACAGCTCCTCCTCCTGCGCGCAATGTAGGCGGACGATCGCTTCAAGCCCGTACAGCGTCCGTTGGATCGCCTGAGCGCCCGCGGCGTCGGCGTGTTCGCGCGGCAGATCGGCGACCATCTGCCTGAGCGCCCTGACCATCCGGAAGATCTCGCGGTGCGCGCCGCTCATCGCCGCAAGCGGATCCTCGCCGCCGAGCAGCGGCGCGAGACGCGCGTAGACGTCGCGGTCGTCCGCGCGCTCGTGCGGCAGCAGCCGCGCGTCCAGCACGCCGATCAGCCGCGCCGATTCGCTCGCGATGGTCGCGGCCGGCAAGCCGGGGATGCGATCGGCGAGATCCCGCAACTGGTCGAGCAGCGGCGACAACGCGGCGTGCTCGCGCTTGAGCTGCTCGACGTCGAGGCCGCTCGGCCGCGCCTCCGACGGCTTCGCGCGGACCAGCAACACGCGCAGCGCATTGACGATCACGACGACGTCGATCACCTCCTGAATCACCGCGCCCGCAATCGGCGGCAGTAATCCGGCCGCCGCGACCGCCATCGCGAGCGCCGACAACGACATGCCGGCCACCACGCTCTCGAGCGCGATGCGGCGCGCGCGGCGCGCAATGCGGATCGCGTCCACGAGGCGGTCGAGCCGGTCGACCAGCAGCACCACGTCGGCGGCCTCGGACGACGCGGCCGCGCCACGCGCGCCCATCGCGATGCCGACGTCGGCGGCCGCGAGCGCCGGCGCGTCGTTCACGCCGTCGCCGACCATGATCGTCACGCCGTCCTTGCGAGCCGACTGGATCGCGGCGAGCTTGTCCGTCGGCGTTTGCTCGGCGCGCACGTCGGTCACGCCGAGCAGTTCGCCGACCGCCAGCGCGATATCGCGCCGGTCGCCGGTCAGCATCACGAGGCGCTCGACGCCTTCGCGCTTGAGTAGCCGCAATGCGCGCGGCGTCTCGAGCCGCAGTTCGTCGGCCAGCTCGATCGCGCCGATCATCGCGCCATCCACGCCGACGAATACCGCCGCGCCGCCCTGGCCGCCGACGCGCGCGACGAACGCATCGCTCCACGGCGCCGGCGTCGAGCACGCCGCGACGAAACTAAACTTGCCGATCGTGACCGTGTGACCGTCGACGCTGCCCGTCACGCCTTCGCCGGGCGTCTCCAGTACGGCCGACGGCGCCGACAGACCGACGCCGCGCTCCCGTGCGGCAACCGTCAGCGCGTCCGAAATCACGTGCGCCGACGCCTGTGCGAGCGACGCCGCGAAGCGCAGCACGTCGGCGGCGGCGACCTGCGCGCCGCATTCGATCGCGACGATGCGTGCGCGCCCGCCGGTCAGCGTGCCGGTCTTGTCGAAGAACAGAATCGTCGCTTGCGCGAGGCGTTCCAGCGCGCCGCCGCCCTTGACCAGCACGCCGCGCTTCGAGCAGCGCGACATGCCCGACACGATCGCGACCGGCACCGCGAGAATCAGCGGACACGGCGACGCGACGACGAGCACCGCGAGCGCGCGGCCGACGTCGCCGGTCGCGAGCCACGCGCCGCCCGCGACGAGCAGCGCAATCACGACGAAGCCCGCCGCGTAGCGATCCGCGACGCGCACGGACGGGCTGCGCTCGCGCTGCGCGCGCTCGACCATCCGTACGATGCCGGCAAACGTGCTGTCGCCGGCGGTCGTGCGCGCCACCATTTCGAACGGCGCGCCGGCGTTGACCACGCCGCTGCATGCGGTTTCGCCCGAACGTCGCCGCTGCGTGGACGATTCGCCGGTCAGCATCGATTCGTCCAGTTCCGCGTCGCCGGTGAGTGTGCCGTCGACCGCGACGCACTCGCCGCTGCGCACCAGCAGCCGGTCGCCGGGGACGATCGCACCCGGAGCGACGGGCCGCCATTCGCCATGCTCGAACCGCGTCGCCTGCCGCGGCGCGCGGCCGAGCAGCGCGGTCATCTCGCGTTGCGCGCGGCGCTGCGCGTGCTGCTCCAGCGTCCGCCCGCTCGCGAGCATCAATGCGATGACCGCGGCGGTCAGCGTCTCGTCGAGCGCGAGCGCGAGCCCGATCGCGAGCCACGCGAGCACGTCGATGCCGGGCTGCCGGCGCGCGACCGCCTTGGCGACGGTGACCGTCAACGCGAGCAGCACGGGCAGCGCGCCGAGCAGCCACACGAGGCGCGCGAGCGCAGGCAGGCCGAACGCGACGCACGCGCCGCCGGCGGCGAGCGTGACGGCAGACAGAACCAGCAACGTGAAATCGAGCGACCAGCGCATTCGGGGCATGACGAGTTTTCCTGTTGCCGCGCGTGGGCCCGAGCGTTGCGTCGGGCGCCGTTGACGACGGCGTGGCATCAGTCTAGAAAATGCCGCGCTTCGACCGTTGACGTGGGTCAGCCCGACGCGCGTGCCCGCGCGGTGCGTTGCTTGACGTGAGTCAACGGCGCGGCCCGTCTCTTCAGCACAATCGAAACGTGACACCGGATGGTCTGGAGCCGATATCGTGCTGACGCTGGCTGTGCTGTTCCTGCTGATTCTGCTGCTGAATCTCGTGCCGGCATTCGCGCCGCCCACCTGGATGGCGATGTCGTGGGTGGGCTTCAACCTGCCCGACGGCAATCCGTTCGTGTTCGCCGTCGTCGCGGCGGCCGCGGCCACCACCGGCCGCGTGATCCTCGCGACCTTCGCGCGCTCGCTGGTGCGCTCGCGCTGGGTGCGGGACGCCGATCGCGAGAACATCGCCGTGGCGACGCGCTGGCTGCGCAAGCACGGCACGCTCACCGCCGGGGCGTTCTTCCTCTATGCGCTGAGCCCGCTGCCGTCGAACTATCTGTTCATCGCATACGGGCTGTCCGGCTTGCCGCTCAGGATCATCGCCGCGGCGTTCTTCATCGGCCGCGTGACGACCTATGCGATCTGGGCGCACGTCGGCCGCTTCGCGTCCACGCAGCTCGACGCCGAGTCCGAACTCGGCGGCAGCTATCTCGGCGGCTACTTCATCGTCACGCAGCTCGTGCTGCTCGCATGCATCGTCGTGTTGATGAAGCTCGACTGGCACGCGCTCGTCCACGAACGTCGATTGACGTTCCGGCGCGGCCAGCGCGTGCGCCGCTCCGATTGAAGCCGGCGCGGGCGTGCGTTGGCCGATACGCCGCCCGTCCCCTCTTAATTTCGGTGAAGCGCTGCGGCTTCGAGCGCCGTTTCGCGCTTGCGCGGATCGACGTGCGTCATCACGTTCAGCACCCGATGATGGCGCAGCACGCGCGCGCGCGCGTCCACCGCGATGTCATGCCCTTGCGCCACGGTGAGATCGGCGTCGATGTCGAGATGCACGTCGACCAGGATCAGATCGCCGGTCTTGCGCGTGCGCAGGTCGTGCAGGTCGAGCACGCCGGGCGTGGCGAGCAGCGTCGCGCGGATCGCCTGCACGTCCTCGGCGTCGGCCGCGCGGTCCATCAGATCGTGCAACGCGTTCCAGCCGAACGTCGCGCCCATTTTCACGATCATCCCGCCGACGATCAGCGCGGCGACCGGATCGAGCAGCGGATAGCCGAGCAGGTTGCCCACGATCCCGCATCCGACCACCAGCGACGACGCGGCGTCCGAACGCGCATGCCACGCGTTGGCCACCAGCATGCTCGACTTCACGCGCGTCGCGACCGCGAGCATGTAGCGAAACAGGCTCTCCTTCGCGACCAGCGCGACGAGCGCCACCCACAGTGCCGCGACGTGGACGCGCTCGATCGCCTCCGGATGCTCGAGCTTCTGCACCGCCGACCACAGCATCCCGCCGCCGACCACCAGCAGGATCGCGGCCAGCGCGAGCGACGCGCCGGTTTCGAAGCGTTGATGGCCATAAGGATGCTTTTCATCGACCGGCTTGCGGCTGTGATGACCGGCCAGCAGCACGACGAAATCCGCGACCAGATCGGACAGCGAATGAATGCCGTCCGCGACGAGGCCCTGCGAGCGCGACAGGATGCCGATCACCACCTGGCCGATGCTCAGCGTGAGGTTCACCGCGACGCTCACCCAGGTGCTTCGGGTAGCCGCGGCGGCCATGGCGGGCGTCGCTTCGGCGACAGTTTCGGGTACGGCGTCGGGGTTGTTCTGGATCACGATTCAGTTCACGTTACAGGGTTAGCAAATTCGAATGTCGCTGGCAGCACCCGACAGCGGCGCTCAAGCGGCCAGCTGGTCGTAAGCAATCAGCGCATGGGCCGCGTACATCATCGACGGGCCGCCGCCCATGTACACGGCGACGCCGGCCACCTCCTCGACTTCCTCGCGCGTCGCCTTCAGCTTGATCAGCGCCTGCACGTGGAAGCCGATGCAGTCGTCGCAGCGCGATGATATCGCGATGCCCAGCGCGATCAGCTCGCGCGTCTTCTTCGTCAGCGCGCCGTCGCGCGTGCCGGCCGCCGCCAATGCGCCGAACGCCGACATCAGATCGGGCTGCGACTGCCGCAGCTTGCGCATCTGCTCGGTAATCTCGGCGGTTCGTTGACGATAGTTCAGTGAATCGGTCATGGCAGGTCGCCTCCGCGTTGGGGAAATCGGACCGGCTCACGGCGTCGCGCCGCGGTCGCTGCACGCGACGCACGATGATGCACCGCAGGAGCGACATCGCCGTGACGGCCGGCACACGTTTCGATGGTATGAGCGGCTCCCGGACGGCCCTTGATCTGCCGCAATGGACAGGCTGCGCTCACGTGTACCGTTGAACGCATGCAAACCGTCGGGAGACTGCCATGTTTCGCTTGAATACCTTCACCGCACACTGCGTGATCGGCGTCGCGATCGCGATGTCGGCCGGGCTGGCCCACGCGCAGGCGAGCCAGCCGAGCCAGCCTGCACGCGGCGGCGTCGAATCGGGGCACATGATCTACGGCAGTCAGCTGATGACGCCGGCGGAGCGCACCGAATACCGGACGCGGATGCTCGCGGCAGCGTCGGACGCCGAGCGCGACAAGATCCGCGCCGAGCATCACGCGCAGATGCAGAAGCGTGCGAAGGCGCGCGGCATCACGCTCCCCGACGCGCCGCCGATGCGCGGCATGCATCGCGGCCAAGGGATGGGAATGGGGTCCGGGATGGGGCCAGGTTCGGGGATGGGGTCCGGCATGGGCCCCGGCTACATGCAGGGGCAGCCCGGCGGCCCCGCCAGCGGCGCTGCCGGCCAATGACCGCGCGGCGCGGTGCGCCGGGCGAGGACCGAGGCCAGCCTGACACGCGCGCCGAGCCGGCCACGAAAGGCCGCTGCGGTGACCTTCGGTCACGCGCCGACGCTGTGCGGTGTGATTCGCGACGGACATGATTGCCTAGTGCGCGGCTGTGCCGGCTGCATCGGCTGCATCGGCGGCCGGCCAAGACACGACGACGCACAACCCGCCCAACGCCGCCGAACGCCCGACCTCGAGGTCCGCTTCATGCGCGGCCGCGATGCGCCGCACGATCGACCAGCCCAGGCCGCTGCCGCCCGGCCGGCTTCCCGCCGGCCGAAAGAACCGCTCGCCCAGCCGGCGCAGATCGTCGTCGCCGATGCCCGGGCCGCTGTCCTCGACGCGCAGCGTCGTGCGCCCGTCGCATCGCGCGACCGACACGGTGATGCACGCGTCGGCCGGGCTGTAGCGAATCGCGTTGTCCACCAGATTGCGCACCATCGACTCGAGCAACGGCTCGTTGCCGCCGACGAGGCACGGCGCTCGCGCGTCGAGCTCCAGCCGCTGCCGCATGTCGATCGATCGCGGCGCGGCTTCCGCGACCACGCGTTTCGCGAGCGCCGCCAGGTCCACCGAGGCGCGCTGGGCCAGCGCGCCCGCATCGAGACGCGACAGCAACAACAGCTGATCGACGAGCCGCGCGGCTCGATCGCAGCCTTCGAGCACGCCGCGCAGCGCATGCCGGCGCGGCGCGTCGTGGCGCTCGGCCAGCGCGACTTGCGCCTGCGCGCTGACGGCCGCGATCGGCGTGCGCAGCTCGTGCGCCGCATCGGCGGTGAAGCGCCGCTCGGCGTCCATCACCGCGCGAATCCGTTCGAACAGGCGGTTCAGCGCGTCGAGCATCGGCTGCATTTCGAGCGGCGTGCGCTCGAGCCGAATCGTGTCGAGCGCCTGCGGGTTACGTCTGGCGAGCGCGCGGCCGAAATCGCGCAGCGGCGACGTGCCGCGGCGCACGGCCCAGCCGATCGCCAGCACCAGCAGCGGCAGCGCGGCCGCCATCGGCCAGAACGCGCTGCGCATGACCGCGCCGAGGATCGACTTGCGCGAATCGATCCGTTCGCCGACGAACACCTGGACATCGTGGCGCACGCCGTGCACGACGAAGACGCGCCACGCATCGCCGTCGATCGCGACGGTCCAGAATCCCGACGCGCGAGCCTGCCCGGTCAGCTCGGGCGCCACCATCGGCTGCGACGGCGCGTTTTCCGAATGCAGGCCGAGCCGGCCGTCGTGGAATACCTGGAACGCCACACGCGGCCCGTACGGATGAAGCAGCGGCGCGTCGATCGCGGTGTCGTCGTCGTCCGGCCCGCGCGCCTGCTGCGCGACCAGCAGCGCGGCGGCCTGCGCGAGGTGACCGTCGAGCAGCCGGTCGATCTCGCGCTGCGCATCGAGCCACGTCAGCATCAGCGTCGCGAGCCAGACGCCGAGCACCACGGCCGGCACCAGCGTCAGCAGCCGGCCGTGCAGCGAGCGCGCGGGCAGCAGCGCCTTCATGCGGCGTCCCGCATCAGCACGTAGCCCACACCGCGCACGGTGCAGATCACTTCGCTGCCGAGCTTCGCGCGCAGCCGATGGATGTGGACCTCCACCGCATTGCTCTCGACTTCCTGCCCCCAGCTGTACAGATACTGCTCGATCTGCTCGCGCGACAGCACCCGCCCGGCGTTGAGCATCAGGATGTGCAGCAGGTCGAACTCGCGCGTCGACAGCGCAACGGCCACGCCCGCGCGGCGCGCGGTGCGCGACGCGGGCTCCAGCTCGACGTCGTGCGCGCGCAGCCGTTCGGTCGGCCGGCCGTGCGCGCGCCGCACCAGCGCGCGGAGGCGTGCGCCGAGCTCGTACAGGTCGATGGGCTTGATCACGTAGTCGTCGGCGCCCGCGTCGAGCGCACGGATGCGGTCGGGCACCGCGTCGCGCGCGGTCAGCACGAGGATCGGCAGCGCAATGCCGTCGCGGCGAATGCGTTGCAGCACGTCCATGCCGTCGACGAGCGGCAACCCGAGGTCGAGCACCGCGGCCGCATGAACGTGCGCGCGCAGCTCGCGCTGCGCCGCGTCGCCGTCGCGGACCCAGTCGACCTGGAACCCTTGCTGGCGCAACCCGGCGCGGATGCCGTCGCCGAGCAGGACATCGTCTTCCACGAGCAGGATGCGCACGATCGGGCACTCACTCAGCCGGCGGCCGTCAATCGTCGTCGCGGTCCGCGCCGTGCGCGGGGCGTCCGATGTCGGCCGCGACCGGGCCGTCGCCCGGCGCGGGTTGCGGCGCCGCGTGCCATTGCGTCCACCACCAGCCGATCGCCGCGGCCGTCATGATCGCGGCGACGCTCCACCACGCGCGCCGGATGCCGTCGGCCGGCGCACCGCGCTTGTAACCCGTCACCATCGCGCGGGCCAGATTCTCGCGGTGCACGATGCTGCTGACGAACACCGCGCCGACGTGCACGGCGACCAGCACGAGCATCGCGTTCGCCACGCCTTCATGCAGCTCGCCGAACGCTTCGCCGTTACCGTTGTACGCGGCCCAGCCGCTCGCGCCGAGCGCGGCCGTCATCGCCAGCATCGCGACGATCGCGATCGCGCCGGCCGGGTTGTGGCCGACGTGATGTTCGGGCCGGCCTTTCACGAGGCTCAGCAGATAGCGGCCCACGGCCGCCGGCGAGCGCACGAACGACGAGAAGCGCGCATGGCGCGTGCCGGCCACGCCCCAGACGACGCGAAACGCGACGAGCGCCAGCATCGTGTAGCCGAACGCGACGTGCATCAGCCGCCATCGTTCGCTTTCGGCGCTCAGCCACGCGCCGGCAAATGCGATCACCATCAGCCAGTGAAACGCGCGCACCGGCGCGTCCCACACCAGCACGCGTTCGGCGCGCGGCGTGGCCGGTTCAGCGGGCGCCTGGAATGCGGACGAATCGTTCATCGAAATTTCCCTTGTCTGCCTGCATATGACATGCGGCGCAATTGGACGGCCGCTTCACTGCCGGGCTGTTCCACACCGCGGCCGGTACTTCGTCGTGGGTCGAGATGAACCACGACGAGCGCGTGATCCGGTCGTCGGGCGGCCGCCGCGCCGCAGCGCCCGTCGCCGCGTGCGCGCTCAGCCAGGTCTGCAGTTGCGCGACGGTTGCCGCATCGAGCGTCGCGTCGGTGCCGAAGTGATGCTCGAGACCGTTGAGGATGCGACGCCACGACTCGGCCGGCAGCGCGCCGGGCGGATAGGCGACATGGCAGGTCGCGCACTCCTGCTTGTAGCGGGGCAGCAGCGGCACGGCCATGCCGCGCATTTCGTCTTCGGCGAGGACGGTGTGCGGCAGCAGCGAAACCAGCAGCGCCGCGGCGACGCCGGCCCGCAGCGCGGGGCGCCACGACGAGATCGTCGGTTCGACACGGTTCATCTGCGTTCCCCTTCAGGGTTTCAACGTGATCAGCCACGCGAGGATGTCGGCCTTTTCGGTAGCCGAGCATTCGCGCCCGACGACGTCCTTGCAATTTCGGCGAAACCATTTTTCGGAGCGTGCGCCGTCCGAGAACCGCGCCGGGTTGAACGCGGGCGCGAGCGGCTCGATCGTCTTGCCGGTCACGACGTGCCGCCCTGCACCGGTCGGCGAGCTACCGTGACAGCTCGCGCAACTCCATTCGCGTCCGTGGCGGGACGTGAAGAACTGTTGTCCGCGCAACGGCACCGCGGCCGTGCCCGCCTGCGCCGTGTAGCCGGCCAGCAACGCGGCCGGTGTTTCGGCATGCGCGCCGGCGCCGGCGGCCATGCATATCGCGGCCGCCGCGCAGGACCGGCGCAGCATGCGAACCGAGTCAGATAGACGCATCGTGATCCTCCTGAGCGATGCATTCATCTTCGGGCGCGTTCCTTACCGGATTCTTAAGGAAGCGGCGTGTCACCGTTCGGCGGCGAGCTGACGGTCATACACTCGTGCCGCCTTGACGCACGTCAAACGTTGCGACACCTGCCGAAGCCGGAACTGGAGCCGGCGTCGGACGCGATGCGGCCGCTCGCGCACCGAAACGAGCGGCGCGCCGGCCCGATGGCGTGGTGGCGCTTGACCTGCATCAAGCCGGCACGCGCGTTCCGCGTCAGCATGGACGCGCTACCGTTTGCTCCGCACGTGCACGGCCGATGCGGCAGCCCAATCCCCGAGGAGACTTCGATGCGATCGAGACCTTTCGTTGTACTGCTTGCGTGGCTGGCATTGCTGGTCGGACAGGTAGCGCCTGCCGCTGCGAACGACCTGACGCGCAGCGTGACGTCCGGCGACATTGCCGTCAACTTCGGCGTGGTGCCGGCGAATCAGACTGCCGCAGCGGGCGGCAGCGCCGCCGACGCGTCGTCGAACGTGAACCTGTATCTGCTGACCGTCGCGCTGTTCGACCGGTCGACCGGCAAGCGCATCGAAAACGCGCACATCACGGCCGTAGTGAAGGGCCCGCGCAGCGAAGCCAGCTCGTTTCATACGAAGCCGAAGCAGATGCAGCTCGAACCGGCGCGGGACGGCAATGCGGTCACGTACGGGCACGTGTTCGACGCACGCTGGAAAGGCATCTATCACATCGACCTCGCGATTACGCGAGACGGCTCGACGCATGTCGAGCATGTCCGCCTGAACTACGACCAGCAGTTCTGAGCTTCCGACCGGGTCGGCAGCGCCAAGGGTGCGCCGCCGCGACGTGCGGCGGCCACGGCGACGCCGTTCCGTTGCGCAGCCGGCCGAACACCCGACGCCGCACGCCGACCCGCGCTTAATACAGCAGGAACGCCGCCCGCTCGGGCGCGAACGCGGCATTTTGCGCAGCGACGAACGCTTCGATGTCGTCGAGCGAGCGCCCCGCTTCCAGCATGTCGGCCACCTCGCGCGAGCCGACCGACGCGCGGATCGCATCGATCCGGAACCGCGCCGGATAACGGCGGTGCAATGCCAGCGCGAGCGCCAGCCCGATCTCGCCGGGCCGCGTCGCGCCCGGCAGCCGTTCGATGCGCACGCCTTCGCAGAGCCTGCCGCGATAGGGGCCCTCGGTCGGCACGAAGCGGACCGGCGAGAACGTCGCGGCGAGCCGCATCGCGCGCAAATCGTCCGCGACGCTGCGCGCGTCGATCCACGGCGCGCCGACCACGCTGAACGGTGTCGCGGTGCCGCGCCCGACACTGACCGCCGCGCCCTCCACGAGCCCCGTCTCCGGATAGAGCGACAGCGCGGCCGTATCGCGCAGGTTCGGCGATGGCGGCAACCAGCCGAGCCCCGTGTCGTCGAAGCGCATCGTGCGCGCGTAGTTCGCCAGCGGCACCACGCTGAGCGTCGCGCCGATCTGCAGCCGGTCGTTGAACAGCCGGGCCAGTTCGCCGATCGTCATGCCGGGCGCGAGCGGCAGCGCGTAGTAGCGCGTGAAGGTCGACGGCCCCGCGTCGGCGACGGGCCCGCCGAACGCGTCGGCGCCGAGCGGATCGGGACGGTCGAGCACGATCACCGGACGATGCGCGGCCGCGCCGGCTTCGAGCGCATAGCCGAGCGTCGCCAGGTACGTGAAGAAGCGCACGCCCGCGTCCTGCAGGTCGACCACCAGCACGTCGACGTCGGCCAGCAGCGCGGGCGCGATCGTGCGGCGCTCGCCGTACAGGCTGTGAACGACCGCGCCGGTCGCCGCATCGACGCTGTCGCCGAACGTGTCGTCCACGTCGGTGCCGAGCCCGTGCTCGGGCGCGAACAGCGCAACGAGCCGTGCGCCCGGCGCGTGCGCGAGCAGGTCGGCCGTGCGCCGGCCGAACCGGTCGAAGCCGCTGCGGTTCGTGACGAGCGCGATGCGCTTGCCGGCCACCGCCGCGTAGCCGCTCGCGGCCAGCACGTCGATGCCGGCCAGCACCGGCCCGCGCGATGGCGGCGGCCGGACGGCTGCGGCGAGCGCGTCCGCCATCGGCGGCACGCGCGCGGCGATCTGCGCCGGCGTGACCGGCGCCGCCGCGCTCGATACGATGCCGACCACGAGCGCGCGCAACGGCATCGCGGTGCCGGTTTCGTCCGGATAGAGACGACTCGTCAGCACGATCGCGAAGCGACGCGTCACGGGATCGATCCATAGCGCCGTGCCCGTGTAGCCGAGGTGTTGCAGCGCGCCGACCGGCGGCAGCCGGTAGCGGTTCGCCACGAGCGGCGGCCCGACCGCCCAGCCGGGCGTGTGCAGCTCGCTTGGCGTGTCGGCCGGGAGCGGTGTTTCGAGTTCGGCGACGCTGCGCGCGCTCAGCACCCGCGTCGCACCGAGCGTGCCGCCGTTCAGCAGCATGCGCGCGAAGCGCGCCAGATCGTCCGCGCTCGCGAACATGCCCGCATTGCCCGCCACGCCGCCCAGCGCCGCCGCGACCGGATCGTGCACGCGGCCTCGCAGCAGGCGGCCGTCGCGTACGACGGTGGGCGCCACGCGCGCGCTCAGCGGGGCGGCTGGGCGGAACGTGGCGCTCGTCATCCCGAGCGGCCCGAACACGTGCTCGGCGCACCATGCGTCGAGTGGTCGGTGCGACACGCGCCGGACGATCTCGCCGAGCACCACGTAATTGACGTCGCTGTAACGGACGCGCGTGCCGGGCGTCGCGACCGGCGCCATCGCGACGATGTCGGCGAGCACGGCCGCGCGGCTGCGCAGCGCGCGGGCCGACGACACGCCGGCCGGCAGCCCCGACACGTGCGCGAGCAACTGGCGGATCGTGATGCCGGCCTTCTCGTTCGTGCCGAACGCCGGCCAGTAGTGCGCGGCCGGCATGTCGAGGCCGAGCATGCCGCGCTCCGCGAGCTGCATGATCGCGACGGCCGTTGCCAACGGCTTGGTCAGCGACGCGAGGTCGAACACGGTGTCGGCCGTCATCGGCTCGGCCTGCTCGCCCGTCACGCGCGCACCGCGGGCGACCCGCACGCGCGCGCCGTCCGCGTCGCCGGTCACGACCACGGCGCCCGCGAGATGCCCGTCCGCGATCTCCGCGGCGATTGCCGCGTCGATCGCGGCCGCCTGCTGCGACGCAGCGGGCGCGTCGGCTTGCGCCCACGCGTCGGCCGCGCCGAATGGGCAGAATGAGCCGAGTGGGCCGAACGCGAGCAACAACGCGCCGCTCAGCGCGACAGCACGGCGCAATCGTGCCGATCGAACGCGTTCCACTGGATCGCCTCCTTCGTGGCGGCGGATGGATCGAGGCCGGCATGCGAGCGCGTCGCTGCCGAGCCGAGGCCGGGAGTCCTGCACGCCTACCTTCGGGTCGGCGCCGACCCGCCGCGCGGCTAGCGCGCCGGTTGCTGCTGCGGGGCCGGGCAGCCGGTGCAGAGGCGCATCGCGCCTTCGCGTTCGGGGTCGCGCCAGGCAAAGCGGACCTCGACGCCGCCGCGCGCCGGCACGACCACGTGCCGGACCTCCTGCACCGCGCGGTCGCGCGCGGTGATCGTGTACCTGCCCGGCGGCACGCGAGCGAACAGGAACGGGCCGCCGGTGCGTACGTCGAGAAGCGCCGACTTGCCGGACGCCAGCTTCACGTCGACGTCGGACAGATAGTGGCCGGCCTTCGACGTGAACGTCATCCGCAGGTTGTAGCGCGGCGCGACGTCGCGAAACGCGGTGACTTCGTCGCTGCCGATGCCGCCGGTGATGTACACGACGCCGTTACGCGAGATCGGCTCGTTCGCGGTGTCGGCCAGCGCGTTCGCGCCGAGCGTCAGCACGCAGGCTGCCAACAGCATCTTGATGGTGGTGGTCCGCATCTTCACTCTCCTGATTGAGCACGCGTGGCTACACGGCCGCCCGTCGATCGCGGCGCGGTGCTGCGTGCGACGGCGTCGTGCGTTCGCTTTGGCGATGCTGTGAGCGTCGCGCGGAACGTCGATTTCCCATTGATGCAAGTCAACGGCGTTCCGGTCGAGGCGCGCAAAACCGGACGAAGCGCAAGCGTTACCGCGATCGCGTCGCGGCGGTCGGGGCGCGCGGCCGAGCGGCGTACCGCGGGTGAATGGCGGACGGGCGGCATGGTGTCGGCGCGCGCTGTCAGGCGATCCTGCGCAGGCCGTCGGAAATTGCCGACACGGCCGCCCGACGTCGGACAGCAAGCTCAGGCCGAGCTGATTGTGTCGCGCGGGGTCGCCGCCAATACTGAAGACGTGGCAGTACGCCATGCATCGAGCGGCTGACGCACGGTTGGTCCGCGCCGCCGCCGCACTGGGAGTTCGCGATGATCGATCCGACCGCAGCGCACGCCGACGCCGCCGATTCCAATGGCGAACCGCCGGTCGGTGCGCACCTCGTGACGCGCCGACCCGGCTATCTGCATCACGGCATCTATATCGGCGACGGCAACGTGATTCATTACGCGGGTTGGTCGCGCGATCCGAGCGGCGGCCCGGTCGAAGTGGTCACGCTCGACGGCTTCCGGGCCGGCCGCGCGCTCGCGGTCGTGCGCCACGCGCATGCGCCCTACGACGGGATGCAGGCCGCGCGCCGCGCGGCGTCGCGCCTCGGCGAATGCCGCTACCGGCTGCTGACGAACAACTGCGAGCATTTCTGCCTGTGGTGCCTGTTCGGCGTCGGCCGGAGCGAACAGGTGGCGTCGTGCCTGCGCAATCCGGCACATGGCCTCGCGGTCGCGGCGATGCTGATCGCCTGGGTGCTGGCTGCGCGGTTGTATCCGGGGATGGGTGGACGGGGGTAAACGGCATGGCGCGTTACTGGCCTGCCAGCAACTGCCGCCGCATCACCGGCGGTCGCGCCGGACCGCACAGCGCTTCACCCGCCCGCTCGCAATTCGACTCGCCGATGCCGACCGACCCGTTCGCCATCACGACCGCATTGTCGCGCATCGCTCACGGATAGCCTCTCCGTCCCATCGCGGCACCGATTCGCGCCGCCCCGGCCACCCGCCGCAACCTCCCACTCACCGCGGCAACGCCGCCGGATCATAGCGATTACGCGGATTCCACAGCATCCACCCATCAGTCCCCTCCGCGTCGGCCGCATCGACCTGCGCGCGGATCTCGTCGGCGTCGAACGGCCGATGATCGAACGCGTAGTCGCGAAAGGCCTGCAGCCACGGTCTGAAGCGCACGCCGTCCATCCCGGTCCGGCGCTTCGCCTCGGCCAGCGACCGCGCGACGATCTCGCCGGCATGCTCGGTCGGCTTGCGGCAGCCGGGCAGCCCCCACGTGAAGCCCGACGGATACAGCATCGGCGACACGTAGTCGACCACCGTGCCCAGTGCATCGAGCCGCTGCCCGATCGCGGTGTCGTCGCTGTTCCAGCACACGTAGCCGAAAATGTCGGCCGACAGGTACAGGTTGTACGGACGCAGCCGCTCGCGCGCGCCGGTCAGAAAACCGGTGATCGCCGCGACCCGGTTGGCCTCGGTGTTGGGCTCGGCGAACCGCAGGCCGTTCGCGTCGGGAAACCGCAGATAGTCGAACTGGATTTCGTCGAAGCCCATCCGGGCCGCCTCTTCGGCGATGTCGTAATTGTGTTGCCACGCCGCGCGCGACGTCGGATCGATCCAGCGCTGATGCTCGCGATCCTGCCAGATCTCCCCCGCCGCATCGCGCACCGCCCATTCGGGATGCGCACGCGCCAGCGCGTCGTCCTTGAACACGACGATGCGCCCGATCACGTAAAGGCCGCGCGCATGGAACGTCCGCAGCAGCTCCGGCAGATCGGGCGGATGCACGATCGCGCCCGCCGCATGACTCGCCGCACCGGACACGTCGCGCGCGACGCTGCGATACGGCGTGACGCCGCTGTCGCCCTTCACGTCGATGACGAGCGCGTTGATCGCGGTCGTGCCCTGCAGCGCGAGCGCGGCGTCGCGCAACGTGTGGTCCGCGACACCGTACGCCGACAGGTAAACCGCTTTCGGACGCACCGGCGCCAGCCGGATCGTATGGGCCGCGTCGGTCGGCGCCAGCGTGAGCTCGGCGCGCGCGTAGCCGGGCGCGCGCACGCTCACGCGCGTACCTGCCGCATCGAGCTCCAGCGAAAACGCGCCGTCGCGATCCGCGGTCCGGTTCACGCCGCCGGCATGGCCGATCGCGCCGGCCAGCGGATGACCGTTGGTCGCATCGACCACGGTGATCGACACCGGCGCCGCCTGCGCGGCGACCGCGGCGAACAATACGAGCAGACACGCGATCACGCGCTCAATCATGGCTTCCTCCGGCGCTTCTCAGCAGTCCGTTCATGCAGCGCGTGTCGCACGCGTCGGTCATCAGATAGCGCGGCAGCGCCATCGCGGAATCGGTGCGCCGGACCGGGCGCGCATCGATCGTGAAGGCGGCGACGTAGCCCTCGGCCGCCGCCTGCTCGTCGGTCTGCGCATCGTGGACGCCGAACGGCCAGGCCAGCAGCGTGACGGGCCGGCCGATCTCGGCCTCGAGCCGCTCGCGCGAGCGCCGCAACTGGAACGACACGAAGCGCCGGTAGTCGGCCGGCGTCTGCCGCGCCCGCTCGGTATGGAAATTCGGATGCCAGTACGTATGCGACTCGATGGCGACGTCGGCGGATTGCCCGAGCGCGCGCAGCTGATCCCACGTCATCGCATAGCCGGCATTGGAGATCGCCGACGGATAGACGAACAGCGTGACGGGTATCGGATGCGCCGCGAGCAGCGGGCGCAGCACGTCGTAGACGGAGCGGTGACCGTCGTCGACGGTGATCGCGACCGCACGCGCGGGCAATGCAACCGCATCGCCACGCTGCCAGCGCACGACGTCGGCGAGCGGCACGATCCGGTAGCCGTTCGCGTCGATTGCCTGCAACTGGTCGCGCAACGTGTCGATGCGCACCGTCATCGAATCGACGCGCGTCGTCGCGAACCGGTGGTAGGCCAGGATCAGCACGCGCTGCGGCTGCGGCGCACCGGCGCCTGCGTCGTCCGCCGCCCACAGCGGCGGCACGCACGACAGCAGGAGTAGACAGACGAGCATGCGCAAGGCCATGGCGGTCCTCGTAGACGGGCTGCCCCATTGTTCGCGATCGCGGCGCGCATGCCGCTGAGCCAGATCAACGATCACCGATCAGCTTGCGAGCGCAACGATTTCGTCGTGGATGCGCTCGACGTCCGCGCGCGTGCACAGGGCGGTGCCCGGATGCTCGACCGACGAAGCCGATGCGGCGAGCGCATAGCGGCACGCGTCGTCGAGCGGCACGCCGCGCGCCAGCGCCCACACCATGCCGCCGACGAAACTGTCGCCTGCGCCGACCGTGCTGCATACCGCTGCCGGCCGCCCGGGCAGACGCAACGACCGATCGCGCGTGACGACCCACGCGCCGCGCGCGCCGAGCGTCAACGCGACGATCTCGGCCTGGCCGCGCGCGACGAGTTCGCTCGCCACCCGACACGCGGACGCATCGTCGAGCGCTTCGCCGGCCAGCGCGCTGAGCTCGCCGATACTGGGCTTCACGAGATGAACGCCCTCCTCCAGCGCCGCGGCCAGCGCACGGCCCGACGCGTCGACGACGACGCGACTGCCCCGCGCCTTCGCGGCCCGTGCGAGCGTCGCGTACAGATCGTCGGGCGCGCCGGGCGGCAGACTGCCGCTCAGCACGAGATAGCGCGGCGCCGGCTGCATCGCGTCGAGGCGGGCCGCGCAGTCGCGCCACTCGGCGTCGCTCACCGATGGCCCCGGCATCAAAAAGCGGTATTCGCGCCCGGTCGAGGTCTCGGTCACGCAGACGTTCTCGCGCGTCTCGCCGACGATCCGGATGCGCACGCTCGGCAGGCGCTCGGCCTCGAGCAACAACGTCAGCACGTCGCCGGTCGGGCCGCCGGCCAGGTACAGCGCGACGCAGTCGCCGCCGAGCCGGTGGATGGTCCGCGCGACGTTGATGCCGCCGCCGCCCGGGTCGCGGCGCGGCCGCGCGCAGCGCAGCTTGTGCGTGTCGACGATGTGCTCGACCGACGTCGCGACGTCGACGGCCGGGTTCAGGGTAACGGTAACGATATCTGTCATGGTGTGGGTCTTGTGCAGTCGATGGCACGCGCGCCGCGACGGTGCGCGCGCCGGCCGTGGCTCCACCATACGTGCGGCGACGGTCGCGGCGTTGATGCCAGTCAATCGATCCCGCAACCGCACACGATTGCGCTCGATCAACGACGCACGCGTGCAGGCTCCTACAGTGAATCATTCTTCGCCGCCGAGCCCTCCATGGATGAGCAGCCGCTGTGCAGCACCGTGTTCGCCGAGCGCTACGCGCAGCCCGGCGAGACGTCGCGTGCGGCCGTATTCCAGCGCGTCGCGCGCGCGCTGTCGCTCGCCGAGCCGCCCGAGCTGCGCGCGCAGTGCGAGCGTGCGTTCTTCCAGAACCTGCAGCGCGGCGCGATCGGCGCCGGCCGCATCCTCGCGAACGCCGGCGCCGATACGGGCGGCACGATGGTCAACTGCTTCGTCCATCCGCTCGCGATGCCGGCCGACACGCGCGCGCGGGCCGTCGATGCGGCGCTCACGCACGCGCTCGGCGACGCGCGGCGCACGCTGCTGATGGGCGGCGGAATCGGCTACGACTTCTCGCCGGTGCCGCCGCTCGACGCCTACGAGCGCCGCGCGGCGTCGGACGCCGGCGCATGCGCGGCGATCGACCGCTTCGATGCGATGTGCCGCGCGCTGCCGTTCACCGGCCCGCGCCGCGGCGCGCAGATGGCCGTCCTGCGCTGCGATCATCCGGACCTCGCGGCATTCGTCGCGGCCAAGCGCGGACGTTCGCGCTGGCCGACCTTCAACGTGTCGGTCGGCATCACCGACGCCTTCATGGAAGCGGTCCTGCACGACCGGCCGTGGGCGCTCGTCCATCGTGCGCCGCCGCACCGGGCGTCCATCGCGGCGCCACGCCAGCCGGACGGAAATCATGTTTACGCGACGGTCGCGGCACGCACGCTGTGGCACGAGATCGTCGCCGCGGCGCGCGACAGCGCCGAACCGGGGCTGCTGTTCGTCGACACCATCCGCGCTGCGAACCCGCTGCGCGAGCACGAACGGATCGACGCGACCAACCCGTGCGGCGAGCAGCCGCTGCCCGCGTACGGCAGCTGCGTGCTCGGCCCGATCGACCTGTCGCGGTTCGTGCTGCACCCGTTCGGCGTCGAAGGCAAGCCGCGCTTCGACTTCGCGACGCTCGCCGACGCGGTGCGCATCCAGGTCCGCATGCTCGACAACGTGCTGGACCTGACCGCATGGCCGCTCGCCGCGCACCAGCGCGAGGCGCGGCGCACGCGCCGCATCGGCGTCGGCGTAACCGGGCTGGCCGACGCGCTGACGATGCTGCGGCTGCGTTACGACAGCGCCGACGCCCGCGCCTTCGCGCGCTCGATCGTGCTGTCGATGCGCGAACATGCGTTTGCCGCGTCGGCGGCGCTGGCGGCCGAACGCGGCGCCTTTCCGGCATACGATCCGGCCGACTATCTGACCGGCCCCGCGCACCGCACGCTGCTGCCGCTGAACGTACAGCACGCGATCGCGCGGCACGGGCTGCGCAACAGTCATCTGCTGTCGTTCGCGCCGGCCGGCAGCGTGAGCCTCGCGTTCTGCGACAACTGCTCGAACGGGATCGAGCCGGCCGTCGGCTGGACCCAGCGCCGGATGGTGCATACGGCCGACGGTCAGGTCCGCCAGTTTCATGCGCAGAATCACGCTTACCGGCTGTTTCGCGCGCTGCATGGCGAGCACGAGCGGCTGCCCGACTATTTCGTGACCGCGGCGGAGATCGCACCGGCCGATCACGTCGCGATGCTCGCGGCGCTGCAGCCCTGCGTGGACGCCGGCATCTCGAAGACGGTGACGCTGCCCGACCGGTGTTCGCTCGCGCAGGTCGACGCGCTGTTCGTGCAGGCGTGGCGCGACGGTCTGAAGGGCATCACGGTGTTCCGGCCCGACCCGCGGCTCGCGGCGGTCGTCATGGACGACGCGACGCAAGCGCGCCGCGATGGGCCGGTCTGCATCGGTTGTTGAACCGAACCGCGCGACAGCCGGCGGACGGCAGCCGGCGGTCCACACGCGACGCGATAGCGATGAACGCCGCCCCGCCCCGCTCCGGCCGTCAGGCGGACGTGCCGCTGACGCTTTCAGTATCGGTCGATGCGGCGCCCGACGTCGGGCCGGCGTCGTCCGGCGCCGCGATCAGCGCGACCAGCATGTCGTGGTCGATCGATTCGTGCTGCAGCAGGCTGCGCGCGATCCGTTCGAGCGCATCGCGGTGCGCGGCGAGCGTCGCGGTCACGCGCGCGTGCGCGTCCTCGAGCAGCGCGCGCACCTCCTCGTCGATCAGCTGCGCCGTGTGTTCGCTGCAGTGGCCGTCGCCCGGCGTCCATACGCCCGGCGCGCCGTGCTGCAGTGCACCGTCGTCGAGCGTCGCGAGGCCGAGCCGCTCGCTCATCCCGTACTGCATGACCATGTGGCGCGCGAGCGCGGTGGCGCGCTCCAGATCGTTCTGCGCGCCGGTCGACACGTCGCCGAACGCGATTTCCTCGGCCACGCGCCCGCCGAGCAGCACGTCGAGCCGGTCGAGCAGTTCGCTCCTGCGCAGCACGTAGCGATCTTCGGTCGGTACCTGCTGCGTGTAGCCGAGCGCCGCGATCCCGCGCGGGATGATCGACACCTTCTTCACCGGATCGCAATGCTCGCGGCTTTGCGCGACGAGCGCGTGCCCCGATTCGTGGTACGCGATGGTGCGCTTCTCCTGCTCGTTCATCACGCGGCTCTTGCGCTCCATGCCGGTCATCGCGCGATCGATCGCCTCGTCGAAATCGGTCATGTCGATCGCCGGCTTGCCGAGCTCGGCCGCATGCAGCGCGGCTTCGTTGACGACGTTCGCGAGATCGGCGCCGACGAAGCCCGGCGTGCGCTGCGCGAGCTCGGCGAGATCGACGCCGGGTGCGACCTTCACGCGCTTCGTATGCACGGTCAGGATCTGCTTGCGGCCGTTCAAGTCGGGCCGGTCGATCGCGATGTGCCGGTCGAAGCGGCCGGGGCGCAGCAGCGCGGGATCGAGAATCTCCGGCCGGTTGGTCGCGGCCATGATGATCACGCCGGAGTTGGCCTGGAAGCCGTCCATCTCGACGAGCAGCTGGTTGAGCGTCTGCTCGCGCTCGTCGTTGCCCGACATCAGCCCGACGCCGCGCGCCTTGCCGAGCGCATCGAGCTCGTCGATGAAGACGATGCACGGCGCGGTTTGCTGCGCCTGTTCGAACAGGTCGCGCACGCGCGCCGCGCCGACGCCGACGAACATCTCGACGAATGCCGAGCCGCTGATCGTGAAGAACGGCACCGCCGCCTCGCCGGCGACGGCGCGCGCGAGCAGCGTCTTGCCGGTGCCCGGCGCGCCGACGATCAGCACGCCCTTCGGAATCTTGCCGCCGAGCCGCTGATAGCGATCCGGATCGCGCAGAAACGCGACGATCTGCTGCAGCTCTGCCTTCGCCTCGTCGATGCCCGCGATGTCGTCGAACGTGATGCCGGTTTCCTTCTGCATGTACACGCGCGCGCGGCTCTTGCCCATCCCGCTCAGGTCGCGCATCCCGCCCGGCCGGCGCGTCATGAACGTCCAGATCACGACGAAGCCGATCAACGGAAAGATCCAGGTCGCGAGCGTGCCGATCCAGCCGGTATCGGCCGCGCCGCGGTAGCGAATCCCGGCCGCGGTCAGCGCCGCAACCAGATTGTCGTCGCTCACGCGGTTCGTGGTGAAGCGCCACGGCGCGCCGGCCGCCTTCACGTCGGCCGCGTCGGAGGCCGGCAGCGCCGCCCCCGCCTGCGGCATGCGCAGCGTGCCGGAGATCGACGTCTGCCCGATCTCCAGATCGTCGACGAGCCGCGCTTCCACGAGGTGGTGGAAATCGCTGTAGGAGATCGCGGTCGCCGCCGGCTGACGCCCGAACAGTTGAACCGCGATCAGTACCGCGAACGCGATCGGAATCAGCAGGCCGGAGTAGTCGAAGGTTTTTTTCATCGGCTAGACCCTGCCGGGCGGCCCAGCACCGGTTCACGCATCGTCGCGCGTCCAGTGCGCACGCAGCATGTCTTCGCCGTCGCGATAGTTGATCGCGAGACTGCCGTGATGCGCATGCAGCAGCGCGTCGGCTAGGCGCCTGACCATGTGTGCGCCGGTCGTGCGCACGGTGACCGAATCGGCGGATCGCTCGATCTCCATGATGCGCTCGAGCGCGTGCTCGCTCGTCTCCATGTCGGCCTGACGCTGCAGCAGCTCGAGGATCATCCCGCGATGCGCGTGCAGATACGCGCCGTGCAGCACCAGCTCGCCGGCCGGCACGTTTTCGCGCATGCGCTTGCAGGCCGGGCATTCGAGCTGGCGCCGATCGCGCGGCGTCGCGTACCAGGTCCAGCGGCCCGCGTCGCAGACCGCGCCGCAGCCCTCGCAGATCCGGTCGCCTTTGGGCCGCTTCGGCTCGCGATAGCTGTCCTTCGTATGCGGTTGCATCCGCTTGTCGCGGCGCAGAGGGTTGCGGCCGGAGCCGCCATTCGAACGGTTCATCGCCTTTCTCCTGACAGTGGACAACACCGGCGCGACGGTCGTGCGACGCTCGCGCACCGGTCATGCAACGCTCAGGCGACGGTCAGCCGGTCCACGACCTGCCGTACGCCGCGCACTGCGCCAGCCGCGCCGCACACGGCACGCTTGTCGGCCAGCGACGCCACGGTGCCCGACAGCGTGACGACGCCGTCGCTCGCGTCGATCGAAATGCCGGAGGATTCGCGCCGCGCGCGACGCGCGAGGGCGTCGGCGATCCGCGCGCCGACGTCCGGCACCGTCTGGTCGGCGCGCACGCGGATGCGGTTCGCCACGCCGACGACGCCGGTCATCCGGCTCACCATCGCTTCCGCCGCGCGGCTCTGATACGCATGGTCGACTTCGCCGTCGAGCGTCACGCAGCCGTGATCGACCTCGACCGCGATCTTGTGATCGCGCAGCGCCTCCTGCCAGCCGAGCGCGAACGTGATGGCGATCGCCAGCTCGTGGTCGGCGCATGCGCTTTCCGGCGGCGTGACGCTCAGTTCGAGCACCAGCGCGCGCGCATCGGCGACATGCAAAGCGGTTTTCTGCGCTTCCAGCTTCTGCGCCCAGCTGTCGACGCTGCCGCGCAGCGTCACGATCCGGTCGCGGACCTCGACGTCGATCCGGCGCGCATCGATCGCCGGATTCCAGAACAGCGCCTGCTCGACATCCTGCTTCAGTACGGCGTCGGACTTCATGCCGGTCTCCCGTCGGCGCATGCCGGCCGCGACGTTTGCGACCGGATCCGTGCACCATCGCGATCAGCATCGCGCACGGCGGCCGCGACGGCTTGACGAGGATCAAGCAACGGCCGGCTCGCGGCGGCCGCGCGTCGGTGCGCCGCCGTCCGCCCCGCGCTGCTTCGATCGCCCCGCTCGGCCAAAAAGGACGACGCCGCGGCGGCACAGCCGGCCGCGCCGACGCGCCCGCATCGCGGCCACGTCTCGGTGCGCGCGTCAATCGAGGGGCCGCTCGACACGCAATCCGGCCCGAGTGACCCAGATCAAGGGGAAACCCGGTAATCGTCGGATATAAACGAGGCCGAAGCGGCGACGCCCGAGGGCGCCGCCATCCCGTATTCCTGCATTCGTCGAGGCCTTCCATGCGCGCTGCCGCGCTTGCCGCTCCGTTTCACCCGACCGTCGTGCGGCGCATGCGTGTCGCCGTGCTGTTGGCGGGCCTGGGACTGCTGTCGGGATGCCTGTCGCTCGCGCCTGCCGACACGCGCCCGCCCGCACCGATTCCCGCCGCCTTCCCCGATCCGTCGGCCGCCGCGTCGCCCGCCGCGCAGGCGCCCGACTGGCACGCCTACTTCGTCGACACGCGCCTTCAGGCGCTGATCGCGCAGGCGCTCACGAACAACCGCGACCTGCGCGCGGCCGTGGCACGCGTCGACGAGGCGCGCGCGGTCTACGGCGTGCGCAGCGCGGACCAGTGGCCGACGATCGGCGCCGGTGCGGCCTACGCGCGGTTTCGCACGCCGGGCGGCTTGCTGACGCCGGCGCCCATGATCGGCCAGCTCTACGAGGTGCAACTGGCCGAGACCCAATGGGAGATCGATTTCTGGGGCCGCGTGCGCAGCCTGAAGGCGGCCGCGCTGCAGCGCTATCTGGCGAGCGACGCGGCCCGCCAGGCGACGACGCTGAGCGTCGTCACCGGCGTCGCGAACGCATATCTGACCCTGTGCGAAATCGACGAGCGGATCGTGCTGACGCGCGCGACGATCGACACGCGCCGCGAATCGCTGCGGATCTTCCGGCTGCGTTACGCGGCCGGCGCGATCTCGCGCCTCGACCTCACGCAGTCGGAGATCCTGCTGCAGCAGGCCGAGTCGCTCGGCGTCCAGTTGCAGCAGGCGCGCGCCACGGCGGCCGATGCGCTCGCGCTGCTGGTCGGCGCGCCCCCCGAGCTGGGCGCCGCACCGCTCGCGCTCGACGACGGCGCGGTGCTGCCGTCGCTCGCGCCCGGCCTGCCTTCGTCGCTGCTCGAGCGCCGTCCGGACGTGATCGCGGCCGAGCACGAACTGCAGGCGAGCCGCGCGAACATCGGCGCGGCGCGCGCGGCGTTCTTCCCGCGCATCGCGTTGACGAGCGCGATCGGCTCCGGCAGCTCGGCGCTGCACGACCTGCTGACGTCGGGAACGGGCGTGTGGTCGCTGATCCCCAGCGCCACGCTGCCGCTCATCGACGGCGGCCGCAACCGTTCGAACCTCGCACTCGCGAACGCACAGCGCGACGAGGCGCTCGCCCGCTACGAGAAAACGCTGCAAGGCGCGTTCCGCGACGTCTCCGACGCGCTCGCCGCGCGCCACTGGCTCGCCGACCAGGTCGCGATCGAACGCGCGACGCTGGCGTCGCAGGCCGAGCGCGCGCGCCTCGCGAAGCTGCGCTACGACAGCGGCGCGACGCGCTTCCTCGAAGTGCTCGACGCGCAGCGCGACCTGATGAACGCCGAGCAGCAGCTCGTCGTCACGCGGCGCGCGCTGCTGTCGAGCCGCGTCGCGCTGTACGGCGCGCTGGGCGGCGGCCCCGACGATCCGCGCCTGCCGCCGACGGCGCAGCAGCCTATCCATTCGACTGACTCGGAAAACAGACAATGAAAACCATCCCGCGCCCTCTTCTGATCGGTGCCGGTGCGGCCGTGCTCGCCGTCTGCGTCGCCTATTACGGCTGGTCGCGCTGGCGCGACGGCCAGACCGATGCGGGGCTCGTCAGCGGCAACGGCCGCATCGAAGCGACCGAAATCGACGTCGCGACCAAGCTGCCCGGGCGCGTGACCGCGATGCTCGTCGACGAAGGCGACTTCGTGAAGGCCGGCCAGCCGCTCGCCCGGATGGACGTCGTGGTGCTGCAGGCGCAGCTCGACGAAGCGCAGGCGCGCGCGCAGCAGGCCGTGAACACCGCGGCGAGCGTCGACGCGCAGGTCGCGCAGCGCCGCAGCGACAAGGCGGCGGCAGAGGCCGTCGTCGTGCAGCGCGAAAGCGAGCTCGACGCAGCCACGCGGCGGCTGGCGCGCTCAGAGACGCTGTCGCGCGACGGCGCCTCGTCGCTGCAGGAGCTCGACGACGACCGCGCCCGCGCGGGCAGCCTGCGCGCCACCGTGAATGCCGCGCGCGCGCAGGTGCAGGCCGCGCAGGCCGCGATCGACGCGACCCAGGCGCAGCTCGTCGCCGCGCGCTCCGCGGTGACGGCCGCACAGGCGACCGTCGCGCGCGTGCGCGCCGACATCGCGGACAGCGAGCTGACCTCGCCGCGCGACGGCCGCGTGCAGTACCGCATCGCCGAGTCGGGCGAAGTGCTGCCGGCCGGCGGCAAGGTGCTCAACGTCGTCGATCTGTCCGACGTGTACATGACGTTCTTCCTGCCGGAAGCGGCGGTCGGCCGCGTGCCGCTCGGCGCCGACGTGCGGATCGTCCTCGATGCGGCGCCGGAATACGTGATTCCGGCCCGCGTGTCGTACGTGTCGAGCACCGCGCAGTTCACGCCGAAGACGGTCGAGACGGCCAGCGAACGGCAGAAGCTGATGTTCCGCGTCAAGGCGCGGATCGATCGCGACTTGCTGCAGCGCCATCTGAAGCTGGTGAAGACCGGGCTGCCGGGCGTCGCGTGGCTGAAGACCGATTCGCACGCGGCGTGGCCCGAGCGCCTCGCGATCAAGGTGCCGCAGTGAACACGACGACGCGCGCAGATACCGACAGCCGCGCGACCGACGGCGCGCCGGGCGCGGCCGGCCCGGCGCCGGTCGCCCGGCTGTCGGGCGTGTCGCTGCGCTACGGCGGCAAGGCGGCGCTCGACGACGTGACGCTCGAGATCCCGGCCGGCCGCATGATCGGGCTGATAGGCCCGGACGGCGTCGGCAAGTCGAGCCTGCTCGCACTCGTGTCGGGCGCGCGCGCGATCCAGCAGGGGCACGTGCACGCGCTCGACGCCGATCTGTCGTCGCGCCGCGATCGCGCGCGCGTATGCCGGCGCATCGCGTACATGCCGCAAGGCCTCGGCCGCAACCTGTACGCGACGCTGTCGGTCGAGGAGAACCTGCAGTTCTTCGCGCGCCTGTTCGGCCACGACGCGGCCGAGCGGCGCCGCCGGATCGACGCGCTGACGCGCAGCACCGGCCTGCATCCGTTCCTCGACCGCCCGGCCGGCAAGCTGTCCGGCGGGATGAAGCAGAAGCTCGGCCTGTGCTGCGCGCTGATCCACGATCCCGACCTGCTGATCCTCGACGAGCCGACGACCGGCGTCGATCCGCTGTCGCGCGCGCAGTTCTGGGATCTGATCGCGCGCATTCGCGTCGCGCGGCCCGCCATGAGCGTGCTGGTCGCGACCGCCTACATGGACGAGGCGCGCCGCTTCGACTGGCTGATCGCGATGGACGCCGGCCGCGTGCTGGCCACCGGCAGCCCCGCCGACCTGCTCGCGCGCACCGGCTGCGACACGCTGGAGGCCGCGTTCATCGCGCTGCTGCCGGACGAGCGCCGCAAGGGGCACCAGCCGGTGCAGATCGAACCGTTCCGGCCCGACGCGACCGCCGGCTACGCGATCGAGGCCGACGGGCTGACGATGCGGTTCGGCGAGTTCGTCGCGGTGGACCACGTGAGCCTGCAGATCCGTCGCGGCGAAATCTTCGGGTTTCTCGGCTCCAACGGCTGCGGCAAGTCGACGACGATGAAGATGCTCACCGGCTTGCTGCCGGCGTCCGAAGGCACGGCGACGCTGTTCGGCCAGCCGGTCGCCGCCAACGACATCGACACGCGCCGCCGCGTCGGCTACATGTCGCAGGGCTTTTCGCTGTACGGCGAGCTGACCGTGCGGCAGAACCTCGTGCTGCACGCGCGCCTGTTCGGCGTGCCGGAAGCCGACGTGCCCGCGCGGGTCGACGAGATGGTCGCGCGCTTCGGGCTCGCCGGCGTGCTCGACGTGCTGCCCGAGCGCCTGCCGCTCGGGATGCGGCAGCGGCTGTCGCTCGCGGTCGCGATGGTGCACAAGCCGGAGCTGCTGATCCTCGACGAGCCGACCTCGGGCGTCGACCCGGTCGCGCGCGACGACTTCTGGCGGCTGATGATCGAGCTGGCGCGCCGCGATCGCGTCACGATCTTCATCTCGACGCACTTCATGAACGAGGCCGCGCGCTGCGACCGCATCTCGCTGATGCATGCGGGCCGCGTGCTCGCGAGCGCCGCGCCGGCGGAACTGGTGCGCATGCGCGGCGCGGCATCGCTCGAGGATGCGTTCATCGGCTATCTCACCGATGCGCAGCGTGAGGACAGCCCGAGCGATGCGGCCGCAGCGGCCGATGCGTCGTCCGACGCCGGCTGGCTCGCCACTGCCCCGTCGGCCACGCCCGCGGCCGCCCGCGGCGCGGCGCGGACCGCATGGTTCAGCGCCGCGCGCGCCGGCAGCTACCTGTGGCGCGAGGTGCTGGAGCTGCGCCGCGACCCGCTGCGGGCGACGCTCGCGCTGTTCGGCTCGCTCGTGCTGATGTGCGTGATCAGCATCGGCATCAGCCTCGACGTCGACAACCTGACGTTCGCGGTGCTCGACCGCGACCAGTCGATCCTGAGCCAGGACTACGCGCAGAACCTCGCCGGCTCGCGCTACTTCGTGCCGCGCGCGCCGCTCGCGGACGATCGCGACATCGAGCGCCGCATGCGCAACGGCGAGCTGTCGCTCGCGATCGAGATTCCGCCCGACTTCGCGCGCGACGTCGCGCGCGGACGGCACGTCGAGATCGGCGCGTGGGTCGACGGCGCGATGCCGATGCGCGCCGAGACGATCCGCGGCTACGTGGCCGGCATGCACGAGAACTGGCTGCGCGACCAGGCGAAGCGCCGCCTCGGCGTGGCGCTCGCGCCGGCCGTCGACATCGCGGTCCGCTATCGCTACAACCCCGACGTGAAGAGCTTGCCCGCGATGATTCCGGCGATCATGCCGATGCTGCTGTTGATGTTGCCCGCGATGCTCACCGCGCTCGCCGTGGTGCGCGAACGCGAGCTCGGGTCGATCGTGAACCTGTACGTGACTCCCGTCACGCGCGCCGAATTCCTGATCGGCAAGCAGGTGCCGTACGTGATGCTGGCGATGCTGAACTTCCTGCTGATGGTGGTGCTCGCCGACCTCGTGTTCGGCGTGCGGATCAAGGGCAGTTTCGCGACGCTGGCGGCCGCGGTGCTGATCTTCAACGTGGTGGCGACCGGCATCGGCCTGTTCGCGTCGACCTTCACGCGCAGCCAGATCGCCGCGATCTTCATGACGATCGTCGGTACGCTGATACCGGTCGTGCAGTTCTCGGGGCTGCTCACGCCGCTGTCGTCGCTGGAAGGCAGCGGCAAGTGGATCGGCACGATCTATCCGGCCACCTACATGCTCGCGATCAGCCGCGGCGTGTACAACAAGGCGCTCGGGCTGTCCGACCTGTCGTCGCAGTTCTGGCCGATGCTCGTGGCCGTGCCCGTCATCCTCGTGATGACCGGCATGCTGCTGCGCAAACAGGAGCGCTGATCATGTCACGCCTGAACGCCATCTTCCGGCTCGGAGTGAAGGAACTCTGGAGCCTCGCGCGCGACCCGATCCTGCTCGCGCTGATCGTCTACACGTTCAGCGCGTCGATCTACGTCGCCGCCACCGCCCGCCCCGAGACGCTGCACAAGGTGCCGATCGCGATCGTCGACGAGGATGCGTCGCCGCTGTCCGCGCGCATCGCAGCGGCGTTCTTCCCGCCGCAGTTCGCGCCGCCGCCGATCGTCGGCGCGGCCGCAGCCGATCGCGGCCTCGACAACGGCGACTACACGTTCTCGCTCGACATCCCGCCCGACTTCCAGCGCGACGTGCTGGCCGGCCGCCATGCGACGGTCCAGCTCAACGTCGATGCGACGCGCATGACACAGGCCTTCACCGGCGGCGGCTACGTCCAGCAGATCGTGTCGGGCGAGATCGACTCGTTCGTGCAGCGCTATCGCGGCTCGCCGCTGCCGCCGGTCGATCTCGCGATGCGCATGCGCTTCAACCCGAACCTCGACGAAGTGTGGTTCGGCGCGCTGATGGAGCTGATCAACAACGTCACGATGCTGTCGATGATCCTCACCGGCGCCGCGCTGATCCGCGAACGCGAGCACGGCACGATCGAGCATCTGCTCGTGATGCCGGTGACCGCCGCGGAAATCATGCTCGCGAAGGTGTGGTCGATGGGGCTCGTGGTCGCGGCGGCGGCCGTCGCGTCGCTGAGCTTCGTCGTGCAGGGCGCGCTGCACGTGCCGATTCCGGGCTCCGTGCCGCTGTTCGTGGCCGGCATGGCGCTGCACCTGTTCGCGACAACGTCGATGGGGATCTTTCTCGCGACGCTGGTGCGCAGCATGCCGCAGTTCGGCATGCTGCTGGTGCTCGTGCTGCTGCCGCTGCAGCTGCTGTCGGGCGGGCTCACGCCGCGCGAGAGCATGCCGCTCGCGGTGCAGGACATCATGCTCGCCGCGCCGACGACCCATTTCGTCGAGCTGGCGCAGCGCATCCTCTATCGCGGCGCCGGCCTCGACGCGGTGTGGATGCAGTTTGCGGCGCTGTTCGCGATCGGCTGCGCGCTGTTTCTGCTGTCGCTGACGCGCTTCCGCAAGACGATCGGCCAGATGGCCTGAGGGGTCCGGCGCGCGGCGCCCCCGGGTCCGTTGACACAGATCAACTGCGACGCGACGCCGCACGCGATCATGACGCCATGTGCCGCAACCAGCGGCGCCATCGCCTGCGGCCCCGCCGTACCATCGGCCGCCGCTCAACCGGAGAACGTCATGATTCGACTGCAATATCGAAGCACGCTGGCGACGTCCTGCGTGTTCATCGCGCTCGCATCGCTGCTCGGCGTCGTCCATGCGATGCTGATCGACGAGCAGGTCGCGCCGTATGCGATCGTCGCGCTGGTGTCGGGCATCGTCGGCTTCGTCGCCCAGCTGGGCCCGGCGTCGAGCGAGCGCTAGCCGGACGGCCGCGCGCTTCGCACCGGCACCATGAACGGCATCCTGCGCCTCGCATTCAAGCTGCTCGTCAACGACGGCGCGAAGTTCACCGCGCTGATCGTCGGCATCACGTTCTCGGTGCTGCTGATGATCGAGATGACGTCGCTGTTCGCCGGCATTCTCAACAAGTCGTCGGCGTCGGTGATCAACATCGGCGCGAAGGTCTGGGTGATGGACCCGGCCGTCAAGACGATCGCGAACAGCATCGGCATGCCCGGCTACGTGCTCGACGCCGTGCGCAGCATCGACGGCGTCAAGTACGCGGTTCCGCTCTACTCCGGCGGCGCGCTCGTGAAGCTGCGCTCGGGCGCGTATCAGGCGGTCACGGTGGTCGGCCTCGACGACGCGAGCCTGCTCGGCCGGCCCACGATGCTCCAGGGCCGCATCGAAGACATCTACGCGGAAAACGGCTTCATCGCGATTCAGGACCCGGAGTTCGCGAAGCTGGAGAACCCGACCATCGGCACCGATTTCGAGCTGAACGATCATCGCGGCGTGATCGTCGGCATCGCGAAGGTCGCCGCGAGCGGCCTGTTCGGCACGCCGACGCTCTACACCACCTACGCACGCGCGATCCGCTACATCCCGTCGCCGCGCTTCACGACCTCGTACATCCTCGTCGAGCCGAAGTCCGATGCGGACATCGCGCACATCCAGGCCGTCGTGAAGTCGCTCGGCTACCGCGCGTACACGCGCGACGAGTTCATCGCGCAGATCTCGCGCTTCTACAAGTACGAAACCGGGCTCGGCACCAACATCATGCTGATGACGATCATCAGCTTCATCATCGGCCTGTCGATTTCCGGGCAGACCTTCTACGCGTTCATCGTCGAGAACCTCGACAAGTTCGGCGCGCTGAAGGCGATCGGCGCGAAGAGCCGCGAGCTGGTCGCGATGATCCTGTTCCAGGCGACCTTCACCGCGCTGACCGGCTACGGCATCGGCGTCGGGCTGTGCGTGCTGATGATCTCGCTCGCCAAGCTGCGCATCCCCGACTACGCGGCGCTCATCACGTACGGCAACCTGTCGCTCGCGTTCGGGATGGTCGTCGTGATCGCGGCGATCTCGAGCTATCTCGGCGTGCGGCGCGTGCTGCGCATCGAGCCCTTCGACATCTTCCGGGGCTGACGATGGCCGGCATCGCGATCGACGCGCGCGGCGTCGACAAATGGTTCGGCGAAGGCGAAGCGCGCACGCAGGCGCTGCGCGACGTGTCGATGCAGGCGCACTTCGGCGAGATGCTGCTGATCGTCGGACCATCCGGCAGCGGCAAGACCACGCTGCTCAGCGTGATCTCCGGCATCCTGCGGCCGGACGGCGGCTCGGTGTCGATCGACGGCGTCGACCTGTGGGCGCAGCCGAACGACGCGATCGCCGAGTTCCGGCTCAACCGGATCGGCTTCGTGTTCCAGGACTATCACCTGTTCCCGCGGCTCACCACCGCCGAGAACGTCGCGATTCCGTTGATCCTGAAGCGCCAGCCGTGGGACGACGCGATCCAAGCCGCGCACACCTATCTGGGCGTGGTCGGTCTCGCCAATCGCGCGCAGCTGCCGCCCGTCAAGCTGTCCGGCGGCGAGCAGCAGCGCGTGGCGATCGCGCGCGCGATCGTCAGCCAGCCCGACCTGCTGATCCTCGACGAGCCGACCGCGTCGCTCGACGGCGACACCGGCCGCATGATCATGGAGTTCGTCAAGCACGAGGTGCTGAACGACACGCGCTGCATCGTGATCGTCACGCACGACGCGCGGATCTTCGAATACGCGGATCGCATCCTGCGCATGGAAGACGGCAAGCTGACCGGCATCGAGCGCGGAGGCGTGCGATGAAGCGCCGGCTCGTGTTCGTCGCGGCCGTGCTCGGCTTCCTGGCGAGCGTCGTCGCCGCGTGGCTCTACGGCCGCCAGGAGCCGCCGCAGCCGCCGGTGTTCAAGCCGGCCGCCAATCCGTACGCGCGGGGCGTCTATGCGAACGGCATCGTCGAAAGCGAGCAGCCGGCCGGCGCGAACGTGAACGTCTATCCGGACGTGTCGGGAGCGGTGACGCGCATCTACGTGCACGACGGCGATCCGGTGAAGGCCGGCGACGTGCTGCTGACGATCGACGACGCCGTGCAGCGCGCGAGCGCCGCGCAGCTCGCCGCGCAGGCCGATGCGGCCGCTGCGCTGCTCGACGAGCTGAACGCGCAGCCGCGCCGCGAGGTGCTCGACGTGGCCGGTGCGCAGACCCGGGCCGCGCAGGCGAGCCTCAAGCTCGCGCAGGATCAGTACGACAAGCAGCGGCGCGCGTACGACATCGATCCGAAAGCAGTGAGCCGCGACGCGCTCGATACGGCCGCGAACGCGGTGCGCGTCGCGGCCGCCAACCTGGACGTCGTGACGCGCCAGTATCGTCTGACCAAGGCCGGCGCATGGAGCTACGACGTGCGCAACCAGCGTGCGCAGGTCGTCGCGCTGCGGCGCGCGGCCGATGCGGCCGCCGCGCTGCTGGCCCGCTACACGCTGCGCGCGCCGGCGGACGGCATCGTGCTGGCGATGAACGCGGCGCTCGGCTCGTACCTGAGCCCGCAGGGGATCTACGACACCTACACGCGGGCCAGCGCGCCGGTCGCGGTGCTCGGCGCGCCGGTCGACCGGCTGCAGGTGCGCTGCTACATCGACGAGATCCTGATCCCGCAACTGCCCGACCTGCATGCGCTGAAGGCGCACATGTTCGTGCGCGGCACGTCGGTCGAGGCCGATCTGCAGTTCGTGCGCGTGCAGCCGTACGTGACGCCGAAGATCGAATTGTCTGACCAGCGCACCGAGCGCGTCGACGTGCGCGTGCTGCCGCTGATTTTCCGTATCGTGCCGAACCGCAACGTGCGGCTGTTCCCCGGGCAGATCGTCGATGTGTACGTCGCCGGCAAATGACCGCGCGTGCGGCGGCCGTACGTCGCGGCGCCGAACCGCTGCGCGCTTGGCCGCCGGGCTGCTCGCCGCGCTGCTCGCGGGCGGCTGCACGGTCGGGCCGAACTTCGTGCCACCGCCCGCGCCGCGCGTCGAGCGCTTCGTCGCGCCCGACGATCCGCACGCGGCGTCCGGCCCGTGGACCGGCGACGGCCGCACGCAGGCGTTGTCGCCCGACGCGCCGCTCACGCGCGACTGGTGGACGCGCTTCGGCAGCCACGCCATCGACGCGAGCGTCGACGCCGCGCTGACCGGCAGCCCGACGCTCGCGCTCGCCGAAGCGACGCTGCGGCGCAGCGAGCACGCGTTGCGGGCCGGCCAGGGCGTGTTCTTCCCGCAGATCGACGCGCAGGCCGGCGCGGCGCGCGAGCGCGCGACGCCGTCGCGCGGCCCGGCGTTGCCGGCGTCGATCTTCAACCTGTTCACGCTGTCGGCGACCGTCAGCTACACCCTCGACCTTTGGGGCGGCGAACGGCGCCAGGTGGAGGCGCTGGCCGCCGGCGTCGACGCGCAGCGCCACGCGCTGGCCGGCGCGTATCTGATGCTGAGCGCCAACGTCGTCAACACGATGATCGCGCGCGCCGCGTATCGCGACGAAGCCGCCGCCACGCGCGAGACGATCGGTCTCGTCGACGAGCAGATTCGCCTGACGCGCGCGCAGGTGACGGCCGGCGCGGCGGCCTACGTCGCGGTGCTCACGCTCGAGTCGCAGCGGGCGACGCTGCAGGCAACCTTGCCGGCGCTCGACCAGAAGCGCGCGCAAGCCGACGATCTGCTCGCGCTGCTGGCCGGCCGATATCCGGCCGACTGGCGGACGCCGGAGCTGTCGCTCGCCGCGATCGAACTGCCGGCGAGCCTGCCCGATACCGCGCCGTCGTCGCTGGTGCGCCGCCGTCCGGACATCCAGCAGGCGGAAGCCGAACTGCACGTGGCGAGCGCCCAGGTGGGCGTCGCCACCGCCGCGCTCTACCCGAACCTGACGCTGTCCGCGTCGGGCGGCTTCGACAGCGGCGTCGCGGCCAATCTGTTCTCGCCGGCCGGCCGTGCTTGGAGCGTCGGCGCCGGCGTCACCGCACCGCTGTTTCACGGCGGCACGCTGCTGAACCAGCGGCGCGCCGCCCAGGATGCCTACGACGAGGCCGACGCGTCCTACCGGCAGGTCGTGCTGGCCGCGTTCTCGCAGGTGGCCGACGCGCTGCGCGCGCTCGCGAACGACGCCGCGGCGCTCGATGCGCAGGCTCGCGCGATGGCCGCCGCGCGCGATGCGCTGCGGCTCACGCAGGCCGGCTACGACGCGGGGATCACCGGCTACGTGCCGTTGCTGGTCGCCGACGTGCAATATCACCAGGCCCGCATCGCGTGGCTTCAGGCGCTCGCGCAACGCCTGCAGGACACGGTGGCGTTCTACGTCGCGCTCGGCGGCGGCTGGGGCGAAGCTGGTTGACGGACATGGCGCGGGCGGGCCGGCTGCTCGACGGTGCGATGCGCTCAGGCGACGATGTCGGGCCGTTCCCAGCGCGGCAGTTCGGCCCAGCCGAGCGGCGCGTACACGGTGCCGCCGGCCGCGTCGATCGTTTCGACGAATGCGGCGAGCGTCGCGCCGGCCGGCACCATGAGCGTGGTCGCATCGACGAAATCCTCGCTGCGCAGCCACGGCGCCGCGCCGCGGTTGATCTGCTGGACGCTCCACGCGTGGCCGTGGCGCCCGGCTTCGGGCGGCAACAGCCCGGGCGCGTCGAACGCGACCCGCAGCAATTGCGCGCGCGAATCGCTGTACGGCGGTTTCGCCGCGTTCTGATACGGCACGTCGGCCCAGTTCTCGCCGCATTGCTGATTGAGCGGCAGGGACGTAAACCACGCCCATGGCGAACGAACGAAGCACAACCGGTACAGGTGCGCGGCGCCGTCCAGATTGGCGATCAGCGTCATGATGGATCGATCCCGAGAGACTTGCGATGCCGATGCGCAGCGCGCGCACGGCAGGCGCGGATCATCGAATCATGACACCACGTCCGCGCGCCGGACCGCCATGCGCGGGCCGACGCGACTGACGATTGATCGTAGTCAAACCGCGCGAGCAGCCTCATTGGGCGGCGCCGGCGGTACGGCCGGCGGGGCATGGAATCCTGCAATTGCTGACTTCGGTCAAGCGCTGCCTGCGCGTTCGCGCTGTAATCGCCTTACCGATCCGTCGATTCCCGGCGAGGCTATCTCATGAAACTGACTTTTCTCGGCGCGACCGAAACCGTGACCGGCTCGAAATACCTGGTCGAGCACGGCAGCCGGCGCATCCTGGTCGATTGCGGCCTGTTCCAGGGCACCAAGAACTTGCGGCTGCGCAACTGGCGGACGCTGCCGTTCGCGGCCGACACGCTCGACGCCGTCGTGCTCACGCATGCACACATCGATCACACCGGCTATCTTCCGGTGCTTGCACGTGAAGGATTTCGCGGGCCCGTGTACTGCACGGCGGCCACGGCCGAGCTGTGCGACATCATGCTGCGCGACAGCGCGCGGCTGCAGGAGGAAGAAGCCGACTTCGCGAACCGCCACGGCTATTCCAAGCACCATCCGGCGCAGCCGCTCTATACGCTCGACGATGCGCAGCGCGCGCTGCACCTACTGAAGCCGGTGGCGTTCGACGAATGCACGTCGCTCGGCGGCGGCGTGTCGTTCCGGCTGCTGCCGGCCGGGCACATCCTCGGCGCGGCGAGCGTCGTGATGCACTGGGATCACAAGGTGCTCGCGTTCTCGGGCGACCTCGGCCGCTACAACGATCCGATCATGCAGCCGCCGCGGGCGCCCGCGCATGCCGACTATCTGGTGGTCGAATCCACGTACGGCGACCGGCTGCACCCGGCGTCGGACCCGGAGATCGAACTCGCCGCGATGTTCGACAAGACCTTCGGGCGCGGCGGGGTGGTCGTGATGCCCTGCTTCACCGTCGGCCGCGCGCAGGAAATCCTGCACTACATCGCGCGGCTAAAGGCGTCCGGCCGCATGGCGCGCGTGCCGGTGTTCCTCGACAGCCCGATGGCCACCGACGTGACGGAGATCTATCGCCACCATATCCTCGAACACCGGCTGACCGTTTCAGAGGCGAACGCGCTCGGCCACGCGGCGACGATGATCCGCTCCGTCGACCAGTCAAAGGCGATCTCCGATCACCACGGGCCGATGGTCATCATCGCCGGCAGCGGCATGGCGACCGGCGGACGCGTGCTCCATCACCTCGCCCGCTATGCGCCCGATCCGCGCAACACGATCGCGCTGGTCGGCTATCAGGCCGCCGGCACGCGCGGCGCGGCGCTGGCCGCGCACGAGCCGACGGTGAAGATTCACGGCGAATACGTGCGCGTGCGTGCGCAGATCGAGTCGATCACGACGCTGTCGGCTCATGGCGATTACGAGGACGTGCTCAAATGGCTCGGCACGATGCAGGGCGCGCCGGTGCGAACGTTCGTCACGCATGGGGAGCCGGCTGCCGCGGATGCGCTGCGTCGGCGCATCGCTGATACGCTGCACTGGACTTGTGAGGTGCCGGTTTATGAGCAGTGTGTCGATTTGAATGAGGGGGATGAGGGGGATGGTCTCCATCAAGAGGCAGCCGAAGCCGAACCGGCCGACGCCGCGCAGCAGCCTGCTGCACGCTCGTCCTGACGCTTAGTGGCGCCGGTGAAGCGCCGCATACGCATGACGCGTATAGGCCGAGACCTGACCGGTCAGTCAACGTCAGGTTAAGTCTCGGACAATACGACTGTTCGTCGCCGTTGGCGGTGATCGACCCTAAAGAGACCGTCAGACCTCCCGCAAGCGGACACTCGGCGCATGAGCAGGTGCCGGAGCGAATTCAGGCGCGAGTTCCAGTCGATGACCTCGCTGGTCATGTGCGTTTTCCAGTCCGTGTGCGTTTAGAGCGAACCAGTGACAGAAAACGTACGACGAGGGAAGGACAGGCGAGGCGGCGGCTGCTATAGCCGCCGAGCCTAGTCGTTCCACCACCCAGGTGTGGGCAGCTTCTTGGTGTAAGGCGAGCACTGCTCGCGAAGAAGTCGCATGCCCTTGTAGTCCAACGTTACGACCGAAACGGCAGGGTCGGTTGGCCACTCCGCAATCGCGAAATCAGCCTCGTACTCTTTGCCTTCAATGCACGCGATATAAGGCTCGCCCTTGAAAGGCACAGCCGTAATCGCCCAGATACGCGCTTCTCCATGTCGATCGAGGGTGCCATCGAAGACAGTCGATTGGTAATGATTGCAGGAGGCCTCGGACAATCCGAACATCGGGATGCACGGCGTCTGCCATGTCGTTTGGTAAACCGTGACATCTGCTCCCGATAGAGGGTGCCCTTCTCCAGCGACTACCCGTAACGTAAAGTGCCGGGGGAAGACCCAAGGCCCCGCGTGCCCCCACACCAGGAAAAAGAGCGCCGCAGGAATGGCAACGAAGAGCCAACTTTTTCTAAGCTTCATTCGCGCCTACGCGTCAAATCCCTGCGCGTTCAAAGCCGCAGCGCCCCCAAGAGGCAGCGCGCGATGCGCCGCCTCCAAGGTCACCATGTTGAATGCGTCGCGGCTTTTTGCATCCGTCCGAATATGCGCTATCCACTTTCTGATGCTCATCGTTCCAACGCCATGCCTGGTTTAGAAAGCCAGTGCCATCGGTTTGATTTGAGGGGGCGTGGCTGTGGTTTGGGCTTGCATTGTCGACGATTCAGATTTCGTTGTCGAACGGCCGATTCTGGCCGCCTGTTGCCGCAGAGCTACTCGGTTCCGTCAATCGCCGACGCAGCGAGTACAGAGCCTTTATACCTATATGCGTCGAAAGAAAACGGTCCAAACGCCTCAACTATCTGCAAGTCAGATTCACTTGTCTGGTAGGCGAAGCTCTCCCAAACGTAGGATTCGCGTTCACGCCGTACAAGGGTCGAATATGCACCGCACGCGACGTCGCCACACTCAGGGCAGATGTAGAGTAGTACGCGCTTTCCGCTCTCCGGCGGAACGTCGAGCAGCATAGCGGACATGCGTTCGCATTCCTTCGCGTAACCACTCACGAAACAACCCATGAAGTCGGCATGTCCACCGGCACTTTTAACCAGCATTTCCAGCAAAGACTGTCCGTCTATCAGAAAGTCCGCAGAGGTTCGCTCTGTGCAGGTGGCGCCTCCCGACGAGGTTGCTGGTCGATGCAGTCGGCGATGCCCAAGTAGGTTCATGTTCGTGTGCGGAATAGGTATGACGTGCCAAGATTGTCACCGATCGCGGAGCCTGTGTCGAAGGGCCGTTCCTGGCCGACCTGTGACCGACGACGCCGTCGCACCGTGCCCGGTCCGGCGGACGGCCCGCGTCGACCCGGAGCGGTCCTTCGGATTTCTCGAAACCGGTCATTGGGGCAGCGCTAGACCGCCGCCACTTTAGACAATCTAATCGCCTTGGTTGCCCTGCCAGTCGATATACGCGGCGGTACCCATTGCGTCGAAGTTCGGCATTTCACCGACCTGAACGTGCTGGAAAAAGCCCAAGCAACGGCCCCAAGACGACATTCCCGGGTTGGGCTCGACCCAGCACGAATATCCAAAGCGCGTCCAATCCAACGACCTATCGTCATTGCAGCGGCATAGAAGCTCCTGGGCGATTGCCCTGCACCAAATCAAAGCTTCTTCTGCCGCCGCCGCTTTGATGAAGACTCCAGTCGTCGACTCGTAGTCTTCGATCACTCCGCGGTCGAATAGCTGTCGCGGTTCGGGCTCGTGGTACTGGAAAATGACAAGGTATTCGTGTGACATGTTGCAGGAGCTTGTTTAACGACTTCATAGTTTCGTCCGTCACGCCGGTTCTAGACGATCTTGGCGGAAACATCGGACGACCGGTAGTGCCCGAACTGAGTCAGCCAACCCGCCACTGCCCGTTTAGTCCGGTCCAAGCGCTTTCGGCATACCGCCCTACGACCCGGCGCAAGCACCGGCTCGTATCGCACCCAGCCCCACCCTCAACTAACCTCAATAATCACCTTCAACGCATGCGTTTGCGCCGCGCGCCCGAACGTGTCGTAAGCGTCCTCGACATCATCGAGCGCGAACCGGTGCGTAATGAGTTGCGCCGGATCGAGACGCCCCGCCCGCACCGTTTTCAGCAGCATCGGCGTGCTGACCGTATCAACGAGCCGCGTCGTGATCGCGATGTTGCGATCCCACAGCTTCTCCAGATGCAGATCGGCCTTGACGCCATGCACGCCCACGTTCGCCACGACGCCGCCCGGCGCCACGATCGACGTGCACAGCTCGAACGTCGCCGGAATGCCGACCGCCTCGATCGCGCAATCCACGCCGATGCCGTCGGTCAGCTTCATCACGTCCGCCGCCGCGTCGCCGCTGCGGCCGTCGACGCAGTCGGTCGCACCGAAGCGCCGCGCGATGTCGAGCCGGTTGCTGTCCGGGTCGATCATGATGATCTGCCCCGGCGAATAGAACTGCGCCGTCAGCAGCGCGGCAAGCCCGATCGGCCCGGCGCCCACGATCGCCACCGAGCAGCCCGGCTGCACCTTGCCGTTCAGCACGCCGCACTCGAAGCCGGTCGGCAGGATGTCGGACAGCATCACGAGCGCGTCCTCGTCGGCGCCGGCCGGGATCGGATAGAGGCTCGTCTGCGCATGCGGAATGCGCACGTACTCGGCCTGCGTGCCGTCGATCCGGTTGCCGAGAATCCAGCCCCCGGTGGTGCAGTGCGAATATAGGCCGCGCCGGCAGTATTCGCAGCGGCCGCACGACGAAATGCAGGAAATCAGCACGCGGTCGCCCGGCTTCAGCGCATCGACCGCAGCGCCAACCTGCTCGACGACCCCCACCCCTTCGTGGCCGAGCACGCGCCCCGGTTCGCAGGTCGGCACGTCGCCTTTCAGGATGTGCAGGTCGGTGCCGCAGATCGTCGTGCGCGTCACGCGGACGATCGCATCGGTCGGCGACTGCAGCTCGGGTTTCGGACGTTGTTCGAGCGCCATGCGCCCAGGGCCGTGATAGACGAGTGCTTTCATCGGTATTCCTCCATGGAAATCAGGTTTCTAGCACGTATGCGCCAGGCGCCGCCGCGAAGCCGGCGGCTGGCACGCGAGCCGGCACGTCGCCCGACGAATGCGTGCGCAACCAGCCGCTCCAGCAGGTCCACCACGAACCTTCTACGGGCGGCGTGTCGCGCACGAAGTCGTGCCCGCTGCGGTAAGGCGCGCCGTGCTCGCGCGTCGCGCAGCGGTAGTGGCGGCCGGGATGGCCCGGTTCGGACACGATGCCGGCGTTGTGGCCGCCCGACGTCAGCACGAACGTCAGCGCGTGGTGCGTCATCAGATGGAGCTTGTACACGGAACGCCACGGCGACACGTGATCGCGTTCGGTGCCCACCACGAACGTCGGCACGTCGAGATCCGACAGCGCGACCGGCCGCCCGTCGACGCAGTAGCGGCCGGCCGCGAGATCGTTGTCGAGAAAGAGCCGCGTCAGGTATTCGGTATGCATCCGGTACGGCATGCGCGTGGTGTCGGCGTTCCACGACATCAGGTCGTTCGGCTTGGTGCGCGTGCCGAGCAGGTATTCGCTCATCATGCGCGACCAGATCAGGTCGCGTGCATTCAGCAACTGGAACGTCGCGGCCATCTGCGCGCCGTCCAGATAGCCCTGCCGCCACATCAGCGCATCGAGCGCGGACAGCTCGCTCGCATCGATGAACAGCCCCAGCTCGCCGGGTTCGCTGAAATCGGTCTGCGCAGCCAGCAACGACACCGAGCGCAATGCCTCGTGTTGCCGGCCGTCACGCGCGAGCGCGGCCGCGGCGATCGCGAGCAGCGTGCCGCCGAGGCAATAGCCGACCGCATGCACGGCCTCGCCGCAGATCGACCGCGCGGCGTCGAGCGCAGCCATGCAGCCGTCGCGCAGATAATCGTCGAGCCCGAGCCCGCGCGCTTCGGCGCCGGGGTTGTGCCACGACACGGCGAACACCGTGTAGCCGGAATCGACCAGGAAGCGGATCAGCGAATTGTGCGGCTGCAGATCGAGGATGTAGTACTTCATGATCCACGACGGCACGATCAGGATCGGCTCGCGTGCGACGTCGGTGGTCGTCGGGTCGTATTGCAGCAGCTCGCACAACGCGTTGCGCCACACGACGCGGCCCGGCGTGACCGCGACGTCGCGGCCCGGCAGATAGGGACGCGCATCGTGCGCGCGCTGCTCGCCGGTGTGCTCGAACAACGCGCGCGCGTCGTCGGCCCAGTGCCGCAGACCAGTCGCCAGATTCGCCCCGCCGCTGCGCATCGTAGTGTCGAGCACGACCGGATTGGTCGCGAGAAAGTTACCGGGCGAGCACGCATCGAGCCACTGCCGCGCGGCGAACCCGACCAGCTCCTCGTGATGGCGCTCGACGCCCGGCACGCCGGTGGTCGCGTCGCGCCACCAGCGCTGAATCGCCAGGAAATTGTCGCGATAGACGTGAAACGGCCAGGCGTCCCACGCGGGCGCGGCGAACCGCGGATCGGCGTCGCCCGCGTGCACGGCCAGGCCGCCGGGGTCGGCCGCAGCGGCGTCGCGCACCTGCGACGACGGCGCGACGGCCGCCTGCCACGCCTGTGCCGCAAGCTCGAAGCACTTGCCGGGCGCGACCGCGAGATGCGCGCCCCAGTCGAGCATCGCGAGCGCCATCGACACCGGAGACAGGCCGAGCGTCAGCGCGGCCACGTTCGCGTGCGCCGCGCGATTCCATTGTTCGGCCGGCGTCGCATCGGCCGGCGCAGTGGCGAGCGCACACGGCGCCGGTTCGTTCGGCTGCGGCAGCCGTATCGCTTCCTGCGCGAGCGGCGCGCGCATCGCGGGTGCATTCATCAGATTTGCTCCGGGAAACCGGCCTGCCGGTCGCAAGACGCGTGCAGTGGAGCGCGTATCGCGCCGGACCTTCAACGCGGCGCACGCGCATCGCCGGATGAGGAAAGCCTGCGTCCGCGGACGCAGGCACACGTCAATGCATGTGCATCCCGCCGTTGACGTCGAATTCCGCGCCGGTCGAGAAAGCGCCGGCGTCGGAGCACAGAAACGCGATGAGCTCGGCGATCTCGTCCGGGTGGCCGAGCCGGCCGACCGGAATCTGCGGCAGGATCTTGGAGTCGAGCACTTCCTTCGGCACCGACTCGAGCATCGCGGTCGCCAGATAGCCGGGCGCGACCGTGTTGACCGTGATCCCGTGGCGGGCCAGCTCGAGTGCCAGCGCCTTCGTGAAGCCGTGAATACCGGCCTTCGCGGCCGCATAGTTGGCCTGCCCGAACGCGCCGCGCGAGCCGTTCACCGAGCCGATGTTCACGATCCGCCCGAAGCCGGCCGCGATCATGCCCGGCACGAACGGCTTGGTCATGTTGAACATGCTGTCGAGATTGGTGCGCAGCACCGCATCCCACATGGTCTTGGTCATCTTCACGAACGTCGCGTCGCGCGTGATGCCCGCGTTGTTGACCAGCACGTCGACGTGCCCGAACTCCGCCAGCATGCGCGCCGCGCAGTGCTGACACGAATCGTAGTCGGCCACGTCGACCTCGAACGCATGAAACGTGCGGCCCGCCTCGCGCTCGCGTGCGATCCACGTCGCGAGTTGAGCGTCGCCGTTCATGTACGACACGGCCACGGTGATGCCGGCATCGTGCAGGCGCCGCGCGATGGCGGTGCCGAGGCCACCCGTCCCGCCGGTGACGAACGCAACACGTTCAGCGCCCATGGCCGCTCTCCGGTGCGTCGACCTTGCCCTTCAGGCGGCGTACGGCAGTCGGTGCGCCGTCGGTCGCGTCCTCGATCCCGTGCTCGAGCGCCGTCATCCATTCCGCCCACGGCATGCTCGCTTCGTTGACGGCGGCGAGCCGCTCCAGGTCAGGCAGCCAGTCGGTCTGACTGCGCGACAGCACACCCGCGCCGTATTCGCGCAGCCAGGTACGCCACACGCCGGCATGCTCGAACTGCGCACGCATCGACAGCTCGCTGGCGTCCTGCCACAGCGCGACGCTCGCGAGCGCGTAATCGCTCATCACCTGCCGGCTCGCTTCGCCGAACGCGGTCCATTCGCCGCTGCCGGCGAGCGCCTGCTGCAACCGGCGCACCGCGTCGCGGTCGCGCTCGATGCCCCGGCCCGCCAGTGCGTGCCATTCGTGCTGCCAGTCGCGGTTCAGCGCCGCCATCCGCAGCGCGAGATCGCAGCTCGCGCGGCAAACGTCAATCGGTGTCGTCAAAGCGTAGGTGCTCATCGGCTTCCCTCGTTCGGTCCGGTCAATCGGTTGGCATGCGCCCGGTGCCTGTACGTGGCCTCGGCGGCGCGACCGCCTAACTGTGCGGGCAAGCCGCGCAGCGCCCGTTGATCTGAGTCAAGCACGCGGAAAGCCCGCTCCGTAGACTGGATTGCACTGGCGGATCACCCGTCGATGGAGCGATTCCGATGAGCTACAAGAGCATAGTCGTGCACCTCGATACGAGCGTCCGTGCGCATGCGCGCCTCGAGTTCGCACTGCGCGTCGCCCGGCGCTTCGGCGCCCATCTGACGGGCCTGTTCTCGGTCTACACGGCCGAGCCGCATTCGTTCTACGTGATGGCCGGGTCCGCCGATTACTTCCGCGAGCATCGCGCGCAGCGCGACGAGCGCCGCGCCGCGCTGGAGCGGCTGTTCCATGCCGAGACCGCGCGCGCGAAGGTGCACGCCGCGTGGGTCGAGGCGGACGCGCGCGCCAACGTCGCGGTGCCGCGCGCCGCGCGCGTGGCCGATCTCGTGATCGTCGGCCAGAGCGACCCGAACGATCCCGAGAGCTTCGTCGACAACCAGTTTCCGGAGAGCCTCGTGTTGTCGGCCGGCCGCCCGGTGCTGTTCGTGCCGTATGCCGGCGCCTTCACGTCGATCGGCGAGCGCGTGTTCGTCGCGTGGGACGGCAGCCGCGAAGCGGTCCGCGCCGCGCACGACGCGATCCCGTTTCTCGCTCATGCGAAGCGCACGACGGTCGCCGCGGTGGTCGACGGCAATTCGGCGGCGGCGGCCATGCGCATTCCGGCCGCCGATGCCGCGCTGATGCTCGCGCGCCATGCCCGCGACGTGAGCGTGCTCGACATCGATGCGGGCGACGGCCGCGCGATCGGCGACACGTTGCTGTCGCGCGCGTACGAGACGGGCTCCGACCTGCTCGTGATGGGCGCGTACGGCCATCCGCGCTGGCACGAGCTCGTGATGGGCGGCGCGACGCGCACGGTGCTCGCGTCGATGACCGTGCCAGTCCTGATGTCGCACTGAGCCGGCCGATGCGCACGCTTGCGTTGCTGGTCGTCAACGCCGGTTCGTCGAGCGTGAAGTTCGCGCTCTTCGCGTATCCACCACACGGCGATCCCGCACGGCGGCCGCTGCACGACGGCGAGGCGGTCGCGGCCGGCAACGGCATCGCGATCCGCTTCGACGCCGATCGGGACGGCACGCTGCCGCTCGGCGCCGGCGACCCGTACCGCGCCGTGCTGGCGCAGGTCGCGATGTGGATCCGCGTACGCTTGCCGCACGTCACGCTCGCCGCGATCGCGCATCGCGTCGTGCACGGCGGCGCGCGCTTCGCGGAGCCGGTGATCGTTGACAACGACGTGCTGGACGCGCTGCGCACGCTGACGCCGCTCGCACCGCTGCATCAGCCGCACAGCCTCGACGCGATCGACGCGCTGCGCGATGCGTTCCCCGGCGTGCCGCAAGTCGCCGTGTTCGACACGGCGTTTCATCGCACGCTGCCGCGCACCGAGCAGCTTCTGCCGTTGCCGCACGAATGGTTCGACCGCGGCGTGCGCCGCTACGGGTTCCATGGGCTGTCGTACGAATATCTGTCCGTCGCGCTCGACGAAGCGTTCGGCGCGCAGGCGCACGGGCGCGTCATTGCGGCGCACCTCGGCAGCGGCGCGAGCCTGTGCGCGATGCGCGACTGCCGCAGCGTCGCGACGACGATGGGCTTCTCCGCGCTCGACGGGCTGATGATGAGCACGCGCTGCGGCACGCTCGACCCCGGCGTCGTGCTGCACCTGCTCGACGCCGGCCAGTTGTCCGGCGACGCGCTCGGTCAGCTGCTCTATCACGAGTCGGGCCTCAAGGGCGTGTCGGGCGCATCCGGCGATCCGCGCGTGCTGCTCGCATGCGAGGCGGCCGGCGACGCGCGGGCGCACGACGCGCTCGCGCTGTACGTCCACCGGATCGTGCGCGAGGTCGGCGCACTCACCGCGCTGCTCGGCGGGCTCGACATGCTGGTTTTCACGGCCGGCATCGGCGAACACGCGGCGGTGCTGCGCGAGCGGATCTGCGCGGCGCTCGGCTGGCTCGGCGTCGAGCTGGACACGCGCGCGAATGCGGCCCATGCGCAGGTGGTGTCGACGGCGGCGAGCGCGGTCACGGTCGTGGTCGAGCCGACCAACGAGGCGTGGGTCGCGGCGCGCGCGGCGGTGCGCGTGCTGCGCGGCAATCGCGACGGTTGATCCAGATCAGCGCGACCGGCGTGCATGCGCCGATGATGATTGCATCGATCTCCGTTCAAGGAAAACGCCATGTACTCGAACATCCTGGTTGCGCTCGACGGCAGCGACACGTCGTCCCGCGCGCTCGACGCCGCCCTGGATCTCGCGGCGCAAACGGGTGCGCGGCTGACGCCGGTCTACGTCGTCGATTTCCTGGTGCCCGCGTACGACACCTACGGCTACGATCCGTCGATCCTGGTCGACGCGTTCCGTGAAGAAGGACTGCGCGTCACCGACGACGCAGCCCGGCGCATGAAGGCGCGCAACGTGGCCGGCACGCCGCAGATCTCGAACGTCGCGCCCGAGGGCGACGACATCCCGCAGCGGATCGTGACGGTCGCCGGCGAGATCGGCGCCGATCTGATCGTGCTCGGCACGCACGGCCGGCGCGGCTTTCGCCGGCTCGTGCTGGGCAGCGTCGCCGAGCGCGTGCTGCGCCACGCGAAAACCCCGGTTCTGATGATTCCGGCCGGTTGCATGTCGAACCACCCGGCCGAAACCGCCACCGCATCGACCGAAAAGGAGCCGTCATGAGCTACAAGACCCTGCTCGTCCATCTCGACGATAGCGCGCGCTGCGCGACGCGCGTCGACCTCGCGCTCGAACTCGCGGGACGCTGGAACGCGCATCTGATTGGGCTCTACGTCGTCTGCCAGGATCTGTTCGAGCCGCTGCGGCGGCCCGACGAGCCGCTGAAGCTGGCCGTCTACGAGCGCCTGTGCGAGGAGCGCCGCAAGGAAGCCGAGCAGCGCTTTCTGACGGCCGCCGAACGCGCCGGGCGCAGCGTCGAATGGCAGGCGCCGACCGGCAACGCGACGGAAGCCGCGATCCTGCATGCGCGCCACGCCGATCTGCTGGTCCTCGGCCAGGTCGATCCGGACGATCGTCTGACCTATGTCGCGCGTAATTTCGTCGAGGATGTGGTGATGGGCAGCGGGCGCCCCGCGATCGTCGTGCCTTACGCGGGCGACGTGCGCACGCTCGGCGAGAACGTGCTGATCGGCTGGGACGGCGGGCGCGAAGCCGCGCGCGCCGTGGCCGACGCCGTGCCGCTGCTCGCCCGCGCGCGCTTCGTCAACGTCGAGACCGTCAGCCACGGGCAGCCCGCTACCGACGAGACGCCCGCCGGCGTGGACGTCGCCGCCTATCTCGAACGGCACGGCGTGCGCGCGTCGTTCTCGACGACGCCGCGCGAACCGTCGGTCGGCGTCGGCGCGACGCTGCTGAACCGCGCGACCGATCTGCATGCGGATCTGCTCGTGATGGGCCTGTACAGCCATACGCGCATGCACGAGCGCGTGCTCGGCGGCGCGACGCGCACGATCCTCGAGACGATGACGGTGCCGGTTCTGCTGTCCCACTGAGCGGGTTTATCGGGCGGCCGTCTGCTGGCCGCCCGTCTCTCCTTTGACGAAACGTCGCCGTCACAGCATGCCGGCGCCCGCACCCGGCCCTTCCCGTACCACCAGCACCGGCCGGTCCGCGTCGCGCAGCAATGCTTCCGCGACGCTGCCGAGCACCGCCCGACGCACGCCGCGACGGCCGTGCGTGCCCATCACGATCAGATCCGCATCGCATTCGGCGGCCGCGCGCGCCAACACGTCCGAGATGTCCTGGCCGTTCGCTTCGACCGTTTGCGCGATGCCGCGCACGCCGGACAGCTGAAACGCCGTTTCGGCGTCCGCGACCGCGATGGCGGCCTTGTCCGCATCCAGCCCGGCCGGGTCGCGCTGCTCGACATAGCCGCTGTCGACGTCGGTCAGCCGCGGCGCATCCGACACCACGCACATCGCGATGACGAGGCCGCCCGACTCGCGCGCGAGCGAAATCGCCTCGTCGAGCGCGAGCCGCGAGCCGCGGCTGCCGTCGAGCGCCGCGAAAATTCTTCGATACATGGTGCCTCCCTGCCGTCATGCGGGTTCGATGGATTCGTGAAGCCAGTCTGATCGCGGCCGGCGGCGAGCGATTGACGCCGGTCAAGCAGATACGGCGGCGCCCGTATCCGTCGGTCCCGATTGGCGAACGTCACCGTGACGCGCATAATTCCGACGACATCGCAGTTCCGGACGGTGGCGCGTATCGTGCCACGCGCCGCCAGCCCGCCGACGACCCGCTCCGTCAGGATGAACGGCAATGACAGTGAATCCCCGCGCCTTCAGGGCCGGACCGGTTATGCCCGGTGCCCGGCCCGCCCGACGTGCCGCGACGGCCGCGCCGCGGACGCTCGCAGCGCGCCATCTTCCAAGCACGTGCCGCCTCGCCGCTGCCGTATCGGGAGGCGGCACGCGTGCTTCCGTGTTACCGCCCGTCGGGCCGCGATCCGGGGCCGCATCACGCCGCCGGTTCGTGAGTCTCGCTTCGGATGGACGGCGCGAAATTGTCCACATCGGCACTTCGCAGCCGGGCGATGCGCCCGACGCCCGGTCAATGCGGCGGCTGCCGCGCACGGCGCGAACGCGCCCGGCGGCGCCGGCCGCAAACGATATCCGGCAGGAGGACGCGCCGACATGATCACGGTACTCATCGCCGACGACCACGCCCTCGTCAGGGACGGCCTGCGGCACATCCTGAAGAACGCCAGCGACTTCGAGGTGGTCGGCGAAGCGCGGGACAGCGCGTCGACGATCGCGCTGGTGCGCGACCGCGACGCGGACGTGCTCGTGCTCGACCTGTCGATGCCCGGCCGCAACGGCGTCGAACTCATCAAGCAGATCAAGGACGAGAAGCCGGCGCTGCATATCCTGGTGCTGACGATGCACGCGGAGCAGCAATACGCGGTGCGCGCGTTCCGCGCGGGCGCGGCCGGCTACATGACGAAGGAAAGCGCGAGCGCCGAACTGGTCGCGGCGCTGACCAAGATCGCGGCCGGCGGCGTCTACGTGAGCCTGACGATGGCCGAGCAGTTCGCGCAGAGCCTGAACGAGCCGACCGATCTGCTGCCGCACCAGCGCCTGTCGGACCGCGAATTCGACGTGTTCCGGCGCGTGACGACCGGCGAGTCGATTTCCGAAATCGCGCACGCGCTCAACGTCAGCGTGAAGACGGTCAGCACCTACAAGATGCGGATCCTCGAGAAGATGCAGATGGCGAACGACACGGCGCTCGTGCGCTATGCGATGCGCCACAAGCTGTTCGACGACCCCGACGAACTCTGACGGGCGGCGCCGGCCGCCCGCGCCGGCGCGCGCCTTCCGCGACGGCGCGGCTCCCGACGCCGCGGCGGCGACCCGCGCGGCAACGCGCCGCGCGCGTGTAGGAAACGCCCTACAAGGCTTCCATCTCGCCTACCGCAACTTCAATTCCGGCTGATTTCCTTGACGTCGCGCAACATCCATACTCCATTTCAACAAAAACACCGAACGTGCCTCGCGGAGCATGGGCGGCATCGAGGAGACCGGCGTAGCGGTCTCCCGGCGCGCCGGACGCGTCAGCGAGGCGTCCCCACAGGAAGGCGGCAGAAACCAAGGCCGCCGGTACAACGGTCAGCGCGAGTCCGCCCGATGGCGGGCCGACGCTGCCCCCAACTGGAGCCGATCATGCAAACCATTGCGAATGTTGCGACGAACCTGCCGTCCCGCCCGTTCATCCCGCTGCACCGCGTCGAGCCTGCCGACCAGCCGAAGCGCGCCACGTCCCGCTGCTCGTCGTGCGCATTGCGCACCGTATGCATGCCGGCCGACCTGTCGACCGAAGAATTCGCACGCATCGACGCGATGATCTGCACGACGCGCAACGTCAAGCGCGGCGAGACGCTGTTCCGCGCCGGCGACGCGTTCAACAGCATCTATGCGGTGAGAACCGGGTCGTTCAAGACGATCGTCATGCATCGCGACGGCGACGAGCAGATCACCGGCTTCCAGATCGTCGGCGAATCGCTGGGGCTCGACGGCCTACACGCGGGGCAGCACAACGGCGACGCGATCGCGCTCGAAGACAGCACGGTCTGCATCATCCCGTTCGGCCAGCTCGAGCAGATGTGCCGCGAAGTCCGGCCGATGCAGCACCACCTGTACCAGATGATGAGCGGCGAAATCGTCCGCGAATCGTCGCAGATGCTGCTGCTCGGCACGATGAGCGCCGAACAGCGCGTGGCCGCGTTCCTGCTGAACCTGTCGGCCCGCTTCAAGGCGCGCGGCTACTCGGCCGCCGAATTCGTGCTGCGGATGACGCGCGACGAGATCGGCGAATATCTCGGGATGAAGCTCGAGACCGTCAGCCGCATGCTGTCGAAGTTCCAGCACAAGGGGCTCGTCGCCGCGCAAGGCAAGCAGATCCGGATCGTCGATTCGGAAGGCCTCGGGCAAATCTGAGCGCGCGGCGCCAAACGGATCCACGAGGATCCCAACGGCGCCGAACCACTCGGAGCGGACCGAAACGGCGCGCGCGGCGCCGTTCAACCAATCGGCCCACTCAGCCCATTCGGCCACTCAACCGCTCACCCGCCCATCCCGAGCACGGCCGCGCCCGACACGCGGCCGGCGCGCAGATCGTCGAGCGCGCGGTTCGCATCGGTCAATGCATAGCGCACGGCCTCGACGCGCAGCGGCATCGCGTCGGCGAGCCGCATGAATTCCACCGCATCCGCACGCGTGAGGTTCGCCACCGACGCGATCCGGCGCTCGCCCCACAGCCACGCGTACGGAAAGCTGGGGATGTCGCTCATGTGAATGCCGCCGCACACGACGATCCCGCCCTTGTCCACCGCGCGCAGTGCTGCCGGCACCAGCGCGCCGACCGGCGCGAAGATCAGCGCGGCATCGAGCGGCTCGGGCGGCATTTCGTCGCTGCCGCCGGCCCACACCGCGCCGAGCGACAGCGCGAGCTGCTGCGCTGCGGCATCGCCGGGGCGCGTCAACGCGAACACCTTGCGTCCTTCGAAAAACGCGACCTGCGCGACCAGATGGGCGGCCGCCCCGAAGCCGTAGATGCCGATGCGCTGCGCGTTGCCGGCCATGCGCAGCGTGCGGTAGCCGATCAGCCCGGCGCAGAGCAGCGGCGCGGCTTCGAGGTCGGAATAGCGCCGCGGCAGATGCACGCAATAGCGATGGTCGGCCACGGTGCGTTCCGCATAGCCGCCGTCGATCGTATAGCCGGTGAAGCCGGGGCTGTCGCACAGGTTTTCGCGGCCGGACGCGCAATACGCGCAGTGTCCGCACGTCGCGCCGAGCCAGGGCACGCCCACGCGATCGCCGACGGCGAAGCCCGTGACGCCCGCGCCCAGCGCGCGCACCGTGCCGACGATCTCGTGCCCGGGAATCAGCGGCCGCTTCGGATGCGCGAGCTCGCCGTCGACCACATGCAGATCGGTCCGGCATACGCCGCACGCATGGACGTCGATCAGCAACTGGCCGGCTGCGGGCACCGGGTCGGGCACGCGCGCCTCGCGCAGCGTGGGCGTCGTGCCGTCGAACATCATCGCAAGCATGCTTTTCTCCTTCGCGCGAATCGCTTTCGCGCGCTTCGTGTTGCAACGCTAATCGCAGCGCAGCCGGTCTGCACGGCGTGGTGACGCGCGCTTGACGTGGGTCAACGGGCACCCGGCCGTTCCTGACACGATGAAGTGGCGTGACGCCGCCCGAGCGACGCGTTGGAGATGACCGAATGATATCCGTTCCCCCCCTTGCCGCGAGCGCCCATCCCGAAGACCAGCTGAAGGCGCTGCTGGCCTATGCAGTGCTGGCCCCGTCGAGCCACAACTCGCAGCCGTGGCGCTTCGTCGTCAACGGCGCGACGATCTCGGTGTGCGCCGATCGCATGCGTGCGTTGCCGGTGGTCGATCCGTTCGACCGCGAGCTGATCATCAGTTGCGGCGCGGCGCTGCTCAATCTGCGCGTCGCGCTCGACCACGCCGGCCTCGCGCACACGATCACGACGTTTCCGTCGGAAGTCGATCCCGATCTGCTGGCGCTCGTGCGCGTCTGCGACGACGGCTATTCGGACGCCGCGCTCGGCGCGCTGTTCGATGCGATCCCCGAGCGCGTGACGACGCGTGCACCGTTCGAATCGAGCGCAGTGCCCGACGATCTGCAGCAAGCGCTGATCACGGCCGGCGTCGCGGAAGGCGCCGAGGTCGCGTGCATCGATGCGCTCGCGAATCGCGCCCGAGTGGCCGAGCTGGTCGCCGAAGCCGATCGTCAGCAGTTCGCCGATCCGCGCTTTCGCCGCGAGCTGGCGAGCTGGATCGATCCGCGCCGGCATACCGACGGGATGCCGGCTTTTGCCGCGGGCGTGCCGACCTTGCTCGACTTCGCCGCGCCGGTCGTCACGATGGCGGTGCGGACCTTCGATATCGGCAACGGCCTCGCCGCGCTGCATCACCAGCTCGTCGACGCGTCGCCGTTGATCGTCTGCATCGCGACCGCGCGCGACGACCGCGACGCGTGGCTCGCCGCGGGACAGGCGCTCGAGCGGATCCTGCTGGTCGCGACGCGCGCCGGCTACACGGCGTCGTACCTGAACCAGCCGATCGAGACGCCCGCTTTGCGCGCGCACCTGTGCCACGTGCTGGGGCTGCACGGCGAGCCGCAGTTGCTGCTGCGCGTCGGGCGCGGCCCGCAGGCGCCGCGTTCACCGCGCCGCCCGCTCGACGAAGTGATCTCCTGATTCCTGCAAGGACCACCAGATGAAACTCCTGCGTAGCGCAGCGTTGTGCGTGTTCGCCGCGACGGCCGGCCTGGCCGCCGCGCAGACGGCCGTGCCCGAGCCGACCGAGCTGGTCGAAGCGCAGCACTGCATGTTCTGCCACACGGGCGACATGGCGTTCCTCGGGCCGTCGTTCCACGCGATCGCCGAGCGCTACCGCGACGATCCGCACGCCGCCGCCGAACTCGAACGCAAGCTGCGCGTCGGCGGCCGCGCGCATTGGGGCGACACGCCGATGCCGTCGGCGATCGATCGCGGCGGCCCGTTGTCCGCGGACGACGCGCATCGGCTCGTGCAATGGGTGCTGAGCCAGTGACCTTCGCATTGCCCTTCCGCTCATGTCGACCGTAGTCAAACCCCCGCTCAAACGCGGGTCCGCCGCTGCCGTGCAGAGCAAGACCGCGCGCCGCACGCCGCGCGACCGGCCTGCCGCGAAGGCGCGCGGCAAACGCGCATGCCGGCGCCCCGGCGCGCTGGTCGGCCACGACGATCGGCTCGGCATCGCGCGCCAGGTCCGGCGCATCACGAAGCGCGCGGCGCGTACGCCCGTGGACGAAGACGCGACGCTGCTGCAGGGCGCCGGCATGCGCGGCATCCGGCTGCAATTCGACTACTGGAAGGCCGAGGAGCGGCTGCAGATGGAGCGCATCGGCCATGCGGTCGTGATCTACGGCAGCACGCGCATCGTCGCGCCGTCGGTCGCGAACGCGCGGCTCGACGAGGCCAACCGGCTGCTCGCGGCGCGGCCGCACGACGCCGTCCGGCGCCGCGCGGTGACGGCCGCCAGCCGGCTCGTCGAACACAGCGCGTACTACCGCGTCGCCCGCGAGTTCGGACGCATCGTCGCCCATGCGGACCGGTGCGCGCGCAGCGCGCGGCTCGCGGTCGTCACCGGCGGCGGCCCCGGCATCATGGAAGCTGCCAATCGCGGTGCCTACGAGCGCGGCGCGCCGAGCATCGGCTTCAATATCGAGCTGCCGCGCGAGCAGCGGCCGAATCCGTACATCACGCCGTCGCTCTGCTTCAGCTTCCACTATTTCGCGATCCGCAAGCTGCACCTGCTCGAGCGTGCGAAGGCCGCGGTGTTCTTCCCGGGCGGCTACGGCACGTTCGACGAGCTGTTCGAGGTGCTCACGCTGCTGCAGACGCGCAAGATCGCGCCGCTGCCGGTGATTCTCGTCGGCGAGGCGTACTGGCGTCGCGCGGTCGATTTGCCGTTCCTCGCCGACGAAGGCATGATCGATCGCCGCGATCTCGAGCTGTTCACCTACTGCGAGACTGCGCCCGAGATCTGGCATGCGATCGGCAGCTGGTACGCGCAGCGCAGGCCGACACGCGCGGTGCGGCGCAGGGCTGCGCCGAAGCCGCGGGCCGTGTAGGAATCGGCCGACGCGCCGGGCACGATTCCTACCGCCACTTCGGGGCGCGCTGATTGAATCGCGCACGCGCGGCGCCGATACTGAATTCAAGGATACCGGCCGCCCGGCACCCCGCTCGCACGGCAACCAGGAGAGACGCCATGTCATACGCCGACTATCGTTCCGATTCTGCGATGCAGGCCGACACGCGCGCGGCTGCGCTCGACACGGCCGCGCTCGTCGCGCTCGCGCGCGACGCCGGCATGCTCGTGACCCTTGACGGACAGATCGGGCGCGAGCGCTACGAAAGCGTGACGGGTTCGATCGCGACGCTGGCGCGGTTCGCGCAGGCGCTGCGGCGGTCAGTGCTCGAGGCGACGTGATGCCGCGCTTCACGCTGCCGCGCCGCGGCCTCCACGACCCGCGCGATGGCGCCGCGCGCCACGTGCGTGCGCGCACGCGTCGACCTGCGCGCGGAAGCTGGCGCCGGCTCCGCTGCGCGGCGCGGGCCGCGTCGCGCTGATGTGACGGACCGTCGGAGCACGTATCCCATTGCACGCCCATTCCCGCCCGTCCAAACCGCGATGAACCGGCCCTGGTCCGCGCGCGTCGTGCGCATGCTCCCCGGCCTCGCACTGCTTACCCACTACCAGCGTGCGTGGCTGTCGCGCGACCTGTACGCGGGCCTCGCGCTGTCGGCCGTGCTGCTGCCGGTCGGCATGAGCTACGCGCAGGCGGCCGGCCTGCCCGCCATCACCGGGCTCTACGCGTCGATCGCCGCGCTGCTCGCGTATGCATTGTTCGGCCCGAGCCGCATCCTCGTGCTGGGGCCGGATTCCGCGCTGGCCGCGCTGATCGCCAGCGCGATCACGCCGCTCGCCGCTCACGATCCGCAGCGCGCGATCGCGCTGGCCGGCGCGCTGGCGCTGTCGGCTGGGACGATCTGCATCCTGCTCGGTGCGCTCGGTCTCGGCTTCGTCACCGATCTGCTGTCGCGCCCGATCCAGTACGGCTACCTGAACGGCATCGCCGTCGCGCTCGCGATCGGCCGATTGCCGGAGCTGCTCGGCATGCAAACGTCGGGCGACGACGTGTTCGCCGGCGTGCAGCACATCGCGCATGCGCTCGTCGATGGCCGGTTTTCCGTCGCGGCGGGGCTGCTCGGCGCCGGTGTGCTGGCGGCCATTTTCCTGATGAAGCGCGCGCTGCCGCGCTGGCCCGGCGTGCTGCTCGCCGTGATCGGCGCGACGGTCGCGACGCGGCTGTGGCCGCTGCCCGGCGTCGCGACGATCGGCGCGCTGCCGGGCGGCATTCCCGCGCCGCGCCTTCCGGCCGTGTCGCTCGCCGACCTCGGCGCACTGGCGTCCGGCGCGTTCGCCGTCGCGCTGGTGTCGTTCGCCGACATCAGCATGCTGTCGCGTGCGCTGTCCGCCCGCGCGGGCGACACGCCGGACCGAAACCAGGAGCTGATCGCGCTCGGCGCGGCCAACCTGCTGGCCGGCGTGACGCAGGGTTGCGCAGTCAGCAGCAGCGCGTCGCGCACGCCGGTCGCGATCGCCGCGGGCGCGCAAAGCCAGCTGACGAACGTCGTCGCGGCGGCGTGCATCGCGATCCTGCTGCTCGCCGCGCCGACGCTGCTCACGTACGTGCCGCGCACCGCGCTGGCCGCCGTGGTGATCTACGCGGCATGCGGGATCGCCGACTTCCGCAGCGTCGTGCGGCTGTACCGGATGCGCCGCGGCGAATGTCTGATCTCGGTGCTGTGCTTTGCCGGCGTGATCGCGATCGGCGTCGTGCCGGGCATTCTGCTCGCGAGCGGGCTGTCGCTGCTGTCGTTCGTGTGGCGCGCGTGGCACCCGTACGATGCGGTGCTCGGGCGACTGACCGGTGTGCGCGGCTATCACGACGTCGGCCGGCATCCCGACGCGGCGCAGACGCCGGGGCTCGTGCTGTTCCGCTGGGATGCGCCGCTGTTCTACGCGAACGTCGAGATCTTCTGCGAACACCTGCACGCCGCGATCGCGCGCTCGGCGAGCCCGGTCACGCGCATCGTGGTGGCCGCCGAGCCGGTTACCGACATCGACGTGAGCGCCGCCGACCGCCTCGTCGCGCTGCACGCCGAACTGGCGGAGCAACGCATCGAACTCGATTTCGCGGAGATGAAGGGGCCGGTGAAGGATCGGCTGCGCGCTTACGGGCTGTTCGACGTGTTCGGCACCGCGAGCTTCTTTCCGACCGTCACCGATGCGGTTGCCCGGCACGTTCAGCGAACAGAGGGGCATGCGCGCGCGTGCAAGAAGAAACGCGCGATGCGCAAGCGGGCGGCGCGGAAGGCGCGTTAGGGGTGCTGGAGGTGTCGGCTGCGTCGAGCATGATGTACGTAACGCAAGACTCGATCGCTCGGTCAGCGGGAGATCGGGTCCGGGATTGCCTGGTCGTCACTTCGTCACGGGCCGCGATCGACCCGGCGCCGCCGTTCGACTCGAGCGCAAGCGATCACTCGAAGGCTGCTAAAAACCGGATCGCGCGATGCCTGATTCTGCCTCGGACAGGGAACGCCACTCCAGCGATGGCAATGCCCGCGCATGATCCATGCATACTTTCCAGACCCGCACATGCGATACGATGCGCACTCGCCGCCGCAGCGGTGCCATCGAGTCGATTCGTTTTCGTATGACTTTCATTCGTCGAGTGCCGTCTCGTTTATCCTGCTGCGTCCTTCTCTTGTCACCTACCCCGATCTCATGCTCACCCCGCTCGCTCTGATAGGTATCGTGATCCTGTCTTGCCTGATGAGCGTCGCCGTCCTTGGTTCGCTGCTCCGGACTGCGGTGCCGGGCATAGGCCGCTGGTGCGTGGCTCACGCGCTGCTTACCGCTGCATCGTCGTGGGTGTTCATCGCAGGCGCTCAGCCAGGACAGATCGTGACCCTCGGCGCTGCGCTCATCACGCTTGTGGCGGTGCTGCTGCTCGTGCAGGGGATGCGTCAGTTTTTCGGTAAGGATCCGGCGTGGCACGTAGAGTCGGCGGCGTTCGCCATCGTCTGCGTTGCGTTGGTGTACTTCACGTGCGTGTCGCCGAACATCGACGCGAAGGTCGCGCTCACATCGAGCCTCCTCGCCTATGCACGGATCGCCGTGGGTACGTTGGCGCTGCGTCACGCGCCGCGTGATGGAGCGCGCTACCCCTATCGCTTCGTCGCCGCCGCCGCTTATCTGGGTGCGTTGTTCCACGTCACGCGAGCCGTCGCGGCCGCCTTCGGCATGCCGCACATGGCCTTTCCGCAACCGTCGCCCTGGAATGTCCTGTTTCTCGGGCTTGCGATCGTCACGTTGCCGTGCATGTCGACCGGCATGGTGATGCTCGCGCACGATCGGCTCGTCCGAAAGATGGAACAGTTCGCGAGTATCGACGAACTGACGGGCGTACTCATGCGGCGTGCGTTCATGGCGAGGGCGAGCGTCCTGCTTCGCGAAGCGCGGGAAAAGGGCAAACCGCTGTCGATCGCCATTCTGGACATCGACAAGTTCAAGGCCGTCAACGACGGCTTTGGCCATGCGGTCGGCGACCGAATCCTCAGACATGTCACGTCGGTTGTGTCCGCACGCCTGCGGTCGTGCGACCTTTTCGGGCGTCTGGGTGGAGAGGAGTTCGCGATCGTGTTCGTGGACGCGGGCATGACCGACGCAGCGGCGTTGACGAACGAACTGCGGCTTGCGGTCGAACGATCGCCAAACGAAGGCGTGCGCTGCACGTTCAGCGCGGGGGTCGAATGCGTCACGCCCGGCGATACGCTGGCGGGCGCCCTGGCGCGGGCCGACGCGGCGCTTTACATGGCGAAGGCGACAGGGCGCAATCGAGTCGTGACGGCGTCCGAGGTCGACGAGCGCGACCTCGAAACGCATTGAACTACTGGCACGTCAAAGCCGATCCACCTCGGTGTGATCGCGGCGGTGCACTGACGAGCCCGATTGGCTTCGTATGGCCCAAGAGTGAAGGTCAGCGGCGTTCACGAGGGCTTGTTCCCGCTCGCTTTCGCCATACCGCTTCATAGCGCTTGCGCCACCGACTCGATGAGCGCTCTCAACCATTGCTGCGCCGGATTGCCTTCGCTACGCCGATGCCACATCACGTGAAAGACGATATCCGGCAGCGGCATAGGCGGCGGAAACAACACCAGCTTGCCGCCTGCGGGCGAATTGAGCGCGACCCGTTTCAGGACCGTCGCGGTCATCGTCGTGCGCGCGACGACCGCCGGCACGGCGAACATCTGCGGTAGCGTCAGCGCGAGCGTGCGCTGCATGCCCTGTTGCGCCAGCGCCTCGTCCACCAGCCCGTGCCGTTGCCCTTCCGGCGACACCAGCGCATGCGGCAGCGACAGATAAGACTTCATGCTCATTCCGCGCCGCGCCGCCGGATGATGACTCGCGACGATCGTCACGAACTCGTCGCGCAGAATCGGACGAGTGAGGATTCGGCCAACCGGCTGCGTAGGCGGTACGCCGATGGCCGCATCGATCTCGCCTGCATCGAGCATGTCCACCGCATCGTCGCGGTCGTTGAACGCATGCACGTTGATCGCGATGCCGGGCGCCTGCTCGCCGAGCGCTTCCAGCAGCGCGGGCAGAAGCACGAACGCCGGGTAGTCCGACAACCCCAGGTTGAACGCGAGCGCCGCCTTGCCCGGCACGAACTCCGGCTGCTTCACCAGGGTCGCTTCGATCTGCCGTAGCGCCTGCGAAATGGGCTCGGCCAGCTCGCGCGCGCGCGGCGTGGGCAGCAGGCCATCCGCGCTGCGCAGAAACAGCGGATCGCCGAGCAGGATACGCAGCCGGGACAGTGCCGCGCTCATCGCCGGCTGACTCACGCCGACCAGTGCCGCCGCCCGGGTGACGTTGCGCTCGCTCATCAAGACGTCGAAGGCGGCCAGCAGATTCAGATCGATGCCATGAAAATCCATAAATCAAATAATCATTTATATCGGTTATTTGTTGGATGGATTCTACCGGCGGCGCACACTCTCGTCACCTCCAACCGCAACGTCACGACGACGCCACCACGAGAGCAAAACCATGACCGCCATCGACTCCCAACTCTCCGAGCGCCTGCGCATCGAACGCGTGGCCGTGGAAACGCTGTACCGCGCGTTCAGCGACAACGACCCCGACCTTGTCGACACGGTGCTCGCCCCTGACTGGGAAGATATTCCGCTTGCGCCGGGCCAGGGTCCTGGACCGGACGGCATCAAGCCGATCATCCGCAGTTTTGCGCAGGCCTTCCCCGACGTGCGCATCGTCATTCACGACATCGTTCAGGTGCCGGGGCAGATCGCGGTGCGCGCCGAAATTACCGGCACGCATCGCGGCGAACTGTTCGGAATCGCCCCGACCGGCAAGCAGGTCCGCTTCCGCCTGCACGAATTCCACGCGCTGGACGGTCAGCGCGTAACCACCACGTGGCACATGGAGGACTGGTTCGGCCTGTTCCTTCAACTCGGCCAGTTTCCGACGCAAGCCTGAGCTGCCTCGTTCCGAAATCTCGAACCTCTGAAACCTGGACGGGACCCGTGAGCATCGCCCTCAAGCAAACCATGAAAGCAGCAGTCATCACCACCTTCGGCCATCCCGATGTCGTCAGCATCGGCGAGACCGCACTGCGGGACATGCGGCCCGATGAGGCCATCGTCCGCATCGAAGCGGCGGCCGCAAATCCGCTGGACCTGAAGATCGTCGCAGGCTACATGCAGCAGGTTTTCCCCGTCGCCCTTCCCTACACGCCGGGCACCGATTTCAGCGGCATGGTCGAGGCGATCGGCGAGCATGTCACGCATCTGCAGCCGGGTGACCGCGTATTCGGCCGCAGCGCGCCGAGTGCGGGCGGCGCATTCGCGCAGCAGCTGGTGATCGCGGCCGCCGAGCTGTGCGCGATTCCTGCCGGAATGAGTTTTGAGCAGGCGGCGTCGCTGCCGACCACATTCGGCACAGCGCGTCAGGCGCTGTTCGATTCAGGGCGCCTGCAACGGGGACAGCGCGTGCTGATCCATGCGGCAGCCGGTGGCGTCGGCAGCATGGCCGTGCAGCAGGCGCACCTGGCGGGCGCGTATGTGATTGCCACGGCATCGGCAGGCAATATCGAACTGGTGAAGAGCCTCGGCGCGGACGAAGTGATCGACTACCGCACGCAGGACTTTGTACAGATGCGCAATATCGATCTGGTGCTCGACCCGATCGGCGGCGAGACGCTGGAGAAGTCGTGGGCGGTGTTGCGCGAGGGCGGCCGCATCGCGACGCTGGTGGAGTTCGGCATCGAGTCGCGAAACGGGCGTATCGGTGAGGCGGTGTTCTTCAGAAGCGCGACGCCTTCGCTTCCCGAAGCGGTCAGGCAGTTCCGGGCGGGGCAGTTGCAGATCGTCATCGATTCGATCTTCCCGCTGGAAGACACGCGCGCCGCGCTCGAGAAGCTCGCGACGGGTCATACGCGCGGCAAGGTGCTTATCCGCACGCGCATCTGATCGAGGAGCCGGACGATGACATACGAAACGAATCAGGTGGTGCTGGTAACGGGCGCAGGCTCCGGCATCGGACGGGCGATCGCGCTCTCGCTTGCACGCGGAGGACATAGGGTCTATGCGAGCATGCGCGATCCGCAAGAGAAAGATCGCGAACGCAGCGACGCGCTGCAGCAGCTCGCACGACGGGAATCGCTCGCGCTCGACGTGCTCGAACTGGACGTGCTGTCGGAGACGGCCTGCCGTGCCGCCGTCGATTTCATCCTCGCGCAGCAGGGACGCATCGACGTGGTCGTGAACAACGCCGGCATGTTGATGGTGGGCCTGACGGAAGCATTCTCGGTGGAACAGGCCGCGCAGATCATCGATACCAACGCGCTGTCGTGGCTGCGAGTGAATCGCGCGGCGCTGCCCGCGATGCGTCGGCAAGGCCGCGGTCTGTTGATGTACGTGGGCAGCACCACGTCGCGCCTGCACGAGCCGTTCCTCGGGCCGTATACCGCGAGCAAGGCGGCGGGCGATGCTCTCGCCGAGATCATGGCGATGGAAGTGCGGCCGTCGGGCATCGACAGCGTGATCCTCGTCCCCGGCGCCTTTACTTCAGGCACCGAACATTTCTCCGATGCGGGTTCGCCTGCGTATTCCACCATCGAGCGGCAATACGGCCCGCTGGCACAGCGAATCGCGGGTCTCGGCGAGAAGCTCGCTTCCATCGATGCGGGGAACGGCGGCGCGCTCGATGTATCGGCGGTCGGTACGGCGGCGCTCGATGTATTGGCGATGCCGCACGGCCAGCGGCCATTGCGCGTAACCGTCGATGGCCAGCGCAAGGGTACCGAAGCAATCGATGCGGTTCATCACGAGAAGCAGGTCGCGTTTTTGCGCAGGATGGGCCTGGAAGACCTGATCTTGCCGCCGCCCGTCGCAACACGCGAGGAGATGAAAGCATGAGGACGCAACCCGATCGCGCCGCTATCGTGACGGGCGCATCTCGCGGCATCGGCAAGGAGATCGCGCTGCGGCTCGCCGACGACGGCTTCGCCGTCGCGGCAGGTTATGCCGGCAACCGTGCTCAGGCCGACGCGACAGTCGCGGCAATCAAGGCGCGCGGCGGCACGGCCATTGCAGTACAGGGCGACGTGTCCGACGCGGACGATGTCGCGCGCCTGTTCTCGGCGGCGCAACAGGCCTTCGGCCGACTCGATGCAGTCGTCAGCAATGCCGGCGTAATGAGCATGGCGAAGATCGAGACCGGCAACGCGGCAGCGTTCGATCGCATGATGTCCATCAACGTGCGTGGCACCTTTCTGGTACTCGCCAAAGCCGCCGAGGTGTTGGGCGATGGTGGGCGCATCGTAGCCTTGTCCACCAGCGCAATCGCCAAGGCGTCGCCGGGCTATGGGCCGTATATCGCCTCGAAGGCGGCCGTCGAAGGCCTGGTCCACGTGCTCGCCAACGAACTACGCGGACGCAACATCACGGTCAATGCGATCGCGCCTGGCCCCGTCGCAACCGAACTGTTTTTCGACGGCAAAACCGAAGAACAGGTGGCGATGCTCGCGAAAATGGCGCCGCTGGAACGACTTGGACAACCGGTAGATATCGCCAATGCGGTCTCGTTCCTCGTGGGTCGGGACGGAGCGTGGATCAATTCGCAGATCGTGCGGGTTAATGGTGGATTTGCGTGACCGAAGGTCGTACGCATGGCATGTATGGTGTCGCCGTCGGGACCGCTGCGTGCATACGTCGTGCGGCGGGCGTCTCATGGATCTCATGGAATCCGGGAGGTGCGACTTGATCTGCTCTCCTGAGATTTGACCTAAGCGGCACCAGGGAACCGGTCGGTTGATTCGGCCAAGGGGTGAGGCTTTACGGCATTGAATGGCCGATGGTGGGGCAGCTTCGGGTTTCTGGGCGGTTGGGTGACTTAATGCTTGGGGGCGCCGCCGCGGCCGAAACTGGGAGTTTGCCTCTGGTCCATGTTCCGCTCGTTGAGCTGTTGCGTCGATATTTCGTTGTCGACCCGGAGCGGTCCTTCGGATTTGCCGAAAGCGGCCCTACGCCTGTGAAGACGATGACCGCGAAGACGATATTGCACATCTAGGATTCGGACAGGAATTTCCCGTGGATTTTCCATGTGGTGGCTCGATGATCCTCAAACGAGCCGCCTAATTCCAATCCAGACTTGCCTGCGGTCAATTTGAGGCCCGCGTTGATCCCAAAGTCGTCTTCGTAGTTCACGGCTAACGAAAACTCCTTCAATCCGAAGTTGATCCTTCCTTTTGCAATAGACTGCCAAGTCGGTTCGTGCGGATACCAAACTAGCGATTCCGGCAATTGGGGGCGCGTGCTTCCGCGAAGGTTCGCTTCATACAGTAAGCCTGATACGCTTGATTGTTTTCCAGATAAATCAAATCCGACCGTTGACTCCGGTATTGGAACAGACAAGCTGGCTGCGAATTCTCGGGACCACCCCCTGACGTGTTCGACCCTGATTTCGCTGGCACCTAAGGCCATTAGGAGGTCAATCGCCTCCGAAAATTTATGTTCAAAAGAGAGACGATGAAAGGAGGCGACAGTGAAGTAGACACCCTTTGATGCGGGGTGTGCCACATAAAGAACACCCTCCCGAGGATGGCCGGGTGGGAATGTCAGGGCGCTAGCTTGAGTCTGACTGATCTGGGTAATATTCAGTCCGCTCTGCCGCGCCTTGCTCCACGCGATCAGGGCCTCCGCCCCGCCAACGAGCAGGTTGACTACCGTTGCGCCATAGAGAATCCCCAGTGCATTTTCAGCGATGTTGTTAAAGTCAACGCCCTTCTTCGGCTGCCGGGCAGCAGCTTCTGCCTCTTCGGCGGCCTTTACAACTTCATCAGGTGCGACGACAATTAGCTGGCTATTCATTTGCGTGTAAGATGGTCGGTCAACTGGATATTAAAGTAGGAACACGGATTGCCTGCGTGGCAATCGTCTCCAGCAGATGGTTATTTCAGGCGGCGGTTGGCGCTGGCGTTGATAAGTCAAACATGCCAACCGCACGCGCGAATTGAACACCGAAGGCGGTGCGAATCATCGACCCCCTCTGATAAATGACCGATTGGCCCTCTCTGTCGTGCGTTGCTTTCAACTCCTGATATAGCTTGCGATTTTCGACCCACGCATAGAATCGGTCCTCCGTTATGTATCGATCATAGCTGACCTCGATGAGACCGAGCCGAACCCAATTGTCGATCATGGCGGGAAACTCAGGTAGTTCCACATCGTCATTGGTGTGCACATCGGACAGTGCGACGTAGTGCCTCTGCAAGGTACGGAATTGCCCGGTTGGACCTAGCAGGCTGTTGAAATTGGATACGGTGTAAACGAGCCCTGAGGGCGGTGCGTTAGAGATATCGTGTTCATGATCTTGGGCAGACGAGAGCGATGCGCGGAATGGACGAGATGCAAGAACCGCTGTTCACGACGGTAAAGCTGGAAGATTTTGTTCCGGCCGATCACCCATTGAGGCCGCTTCGACTGCTGGTCAATCAAGCGCTGAAGCGACTCAATGGGCTGTTCAGCACGATCTATGCAGACAGCGGTCGAGCATCGATTGCGCCCGAGAAACTGCTGCGTGCGCTGCTGTTGCAAGTGTTTTACTCGGTGCGTAGCGAGCGCATGCTGATGGAACAAATGCGCTACAACTTGCTGTTCCGTTGGTTCGTCGGGCTGGCGATTGAAGACGCCGTCTGGGATCACTCGGTGTTCTCGAAGAACCGCGATCGTTTGCTCGAGCACGAAGTGGTCGAAGCGTTCTTTACCGAAGTCATGAGCTTGGCCGACAAGCAAGGGCTGCTGTCTAGAGAACACTTCTCGGTCGATGGCACGCTGATCCAGGCGTGGGCCAGCCACAAGAGCTTCCGACCCAAGGACGGTTCGGACGATCCACCGGCCGGCGGTGGCCGCAATGCCGACACCGACTGGAAAGGCAAGCGGCGCAGCAACGACACGCACGAATCGAGTACCGATCCGGATGCGCGTCTGTTCCGAAAGGGGCGGCAAAGCGGAGCCATCCTTTGTTATCAGGGGCACATCCTGATGGAGAACCGCTCGGGCTTGGTGGTCGGCGCAGTGGTCAGCCACGCTGACGGTTTCGGCGAACGTGTAAGTGCATTGCGCCTGCTCGACTGTGTGCCGGGTCGTCACGCCAAGACGCTCGGCGCCGACAAGGGTTACGACATGCGCGACTTTGTCCGGGATTGCCGGGCTCGCAAAGTGACGCCACACGTCGCGCGCAACGACACGCATCAAGGCGGCAGCGCGATCGACGGCCGCACTTCGCGACACGCCGGCTATGGCATCAGCCAAGTCATTCGCAAGCGCATCGAAGAGCACTTCGGCTGGGGCAAGACCGTCGGCAGGATTCGACAGACTGCGTATCGCGGCATCAAACGGGTCGACCAGCACTTCAAACTGACGATGCTGGCGAGCAACCTGACTCGAATGGCTCGAATACTGGCAGTGGTGCCACAAGGAGCGGCGCGATGAGCCGCCCAAGCGCTGCCGTTGCGCGGCAACGCGCCGGCCGACCCGCTCACCAGCGGGGCATCCGGCACGATCCGTCTGAAACTCAGCAGCCAATCGCATACGAAACCCTTTTAAACCGCGTTCCGGTCGTCAAAACGAGGCGCTTTTCAACAGCCTGCTAGTGATTGTCGGATCTCGACAATCGGCTGTAGCCCTGGATTTAATAGAATTGGCCGCAGCAAGGGCACCTCCGCAGCATCAATCTGCCTAATAATCTCTACAAACGCGGGATGCGCGCTTCGGCTGACTCGCTTGTCCATCGCGGTCGCTAGCAACGACAGGTACATGGCCTTCAGATCCGGCTCTTCGTGCGTGAACGCCAAACCCTGCAGCGCGGGGCCGGCAACCGAGCTTTTGGGCTCAACCATCTCGTCGGTCGGAATCGACGCCGCCTTCGCCGCCATTTCGCTCTGAAAGCGTTCAGCAAAGTAAGCTCGAGCTTTCTCAATGCCGTAATTCAACGCGGCCAGCGGCAAGAGCGCATTGTTAATGGTCTTCGTCAGAGTAACTGCCGCTTGGCCGAGGTTCTTTCCTGCTTCCTTTACTTCCGGCGTATCGCCTGCCACTTTCATCAATGCGCCCACTGCTTCAATACCGCCTTTGGCGGTTGATACCGGGTCAACCATTCTTAGCCCCTTTGTTATCGAATCGACGAGATTTACGCCTAGTGAAGCAATATAGGAAGGAGGCATGTCGGTATACGACTAAGCCTTATATCGATTGTCGATGATCCACGCAAGGCTGTCGAGCGGCCGAAATTGGCCGAAGATTGCTGCCCGGGCCTCGACAGGGGGCGACCGAACAGTCATGGCCGCCGCAAAGGCACCGTTAGCGGCTGGCCCACCACCGCTCAGCCTCGTCGAGGTGAGCGCATAGCGTGTCCGCGACAGCCATCGGCGAACTGCCGTCGTCGAATCGAAACCAGTGGTCATTATTCGGCCCAAGCGCGCCGAGTCTATGGCGCTGGCGAGGATGTAGAACGTGTGCCGTGACCATACTGGCGGAGATGAATTTCCCCCAGTGGGTGGTGATACCCCCCACCCCGCATTGAGCCAGCTCCACGACGAAGCCCCCTCCGTGACGATCGAACTGCACCGTCAGCAGATCAACCCGACCATCTCGTTGTCGTCGAAAATGAGGCAAAGAACCTTTGAACCCTCGCTGGCGAAGCGCAGGAACAAAACGCGCTTTCAACGCGCTGTCCATCTCCTTACGACTCATCGGCTTGTCTCCTCAGGATGGGGCAGCTAGGTTGTCGCCTGTCCGCAACTTCAATTGTCAGCAATTCGGGCGGTGATGTCGACTGACCGCTCCTGGCCGAGGCCGTGTCAACACTCGAAGTTACCCGTTTTTCGGATGCCGCTTTACCCTTCCCGACGTGTCGCGAGGCCGATATATCGCATTCTGGCGGGGCGCCTTCACCATTGGCCGGCCCTGGCACCCGTTTTTACACAGCCTGGGCCGGACTGTGTCTTCGCGCGAGTCAGGCTTCGTGCGTCACACGGCGGTATGTTCGACTATCAACTCACGAACTGGACGAGCTCCGCGTTGTCAATGCATTCCATGCATTGTTGGCCAAACGGTTGCGCCAGAATGCCGCGTCTGAATTCCGCCATGAAGGATGGCCCATCTTTGCGCGCCTGCGCATGGGCTTTCCACAAGAATCCTTGAATTAGTCTGAACGGCTCCGATCTGTAGTACACGAACATTTCGAGCGGTACGTCGAGTCCTGGCACCCATCCCTCGATCACGAGAACATCCATCTTTACGCCGTTGCTCTGAGTGACGTTTCCCTCTCGTCCAGACGACCATCCCGAGCCGGAGCTAGCTTGATCTCGGGCTGACTGCGCGTTAGCAATTGCTTCGTGTTGCGTCGCTGCAGGATACGGAACCGGTGTGGGAGTTTCGTTATCCCAGTAGACGACGTACGGGACGGTAAGCTCGCCGGGCACGAGAAGGTGCTGCACATGAATCGCGTGGCTGAATGCATAACCCATGTAGAAAGCCAAGCGCTTTTCATCGATTGAGCTCCTCCGCCGTTTGCTGCCAAAAACGTCTCCGAGTCCGAACATACATCCGCCGCCTTTTTGGTCAATTGCCGAATTGTCGACGATTTCGGCACCGCGGTCGAACGTCCCTTCATGGCCGAACCGAGTCAGACGATCCGCCGCTGTCCGTTTGGCCCAGTCCAGCCTCATACACATGATCCGACATGGCGATCGGCGCGGTGCGCGCGCAGCGTGCCGATTGCCGCCCCGCGCTCGTGCGCTCAGCGTGTCTTCCGCAACCATCGGCTCGCAAGAGCCATTCATCCAATGCGATTCGATGATGATGGATATTCCGCAGCGAAAGCCTCCCGCCCCGAAGCATCCCCCACCTGACGTAACGTACCCTCGCCTCGAGCCCCCTTTCACCAGCACGCCCGTCACTCGACCACCAGATCGTCGACCACCGCACGCACGCCGCGCGCCGACCACGCAGCACCGCGCACGGCCTTGCGCTCGGAAAACGAGCCGACCTTGCCGGACAGCCGCACGGTGCCGTCGTGCACGTCGATCGTGATGTGCTTCGCCTCACGCTCCGCATGGCGCATGATCGCGCGCTTGATGTTGCCGCTGATGTCGTCCGCGCCGACCGCACCCAGCACCGCAATGTGGTCGGTCACGCCCGTCACGCTGCGCATCTGCGAGATCGCCCGCACGGCCAGATGGCTCTGGTACGCCGAGTCGACCGTGCCCGACAGCGTGATCCAGCCGCGCTCGACCTGCACCTTGAGCGCGTCGTCGTGCACCCCGACCGTCCAGTGCAGCACCGACCGCACCGCCTTCGCGATGTCCTCGTCGGTGCGCACGTCGTCGTCCAGCAGGTGCACGGTCATGTCGACGACGAGCGCCTTCACGCCGGCCACGCGATTCGCCGCGCGTTCGATCGCCAGCTTCTCCGCGTAGCTCGGCGGATGCCCCGAAAGCGTCACGACCCGGTCGACCACCTCGACGCCGATGCGCGTCGCATCGATCGCCGGGTCGGACTCCAACTCGTCCTCGACGTCCTGCTTCAACTGCTTGTCGGTTTTCATCGTTGCTCTCCTGTGAGCCGCGGCGCGCCTGTTCGCCGCACTCAGCCAGATTTGCACACGCGCGGCGGCGGCTCGCTGACGCAGGTCAACGGATGCGTCGCGCGGCGTCGTGCGCCGGGCCGGCGCGTCGGTTGACGGAGGTCAATGCGGTGCCGCCCCGCCGCCGTATCGTGAAATCGAAGATGCGCGCCGTTCCAGGCACGCGCACCCACGTCCGAAGGAGACTCGCATGACCGAACCGCAACGATTGGCCTACTCGCCGGCGCCCGCTGCACTGCCGGCCCCCGCGCACGGGGAATCGCCGGAGATCGTCGATCTGCCGAGCCCGATGCTCGACAACGACGTGCCGCTGATGGCGGCGCTCGCCACCCGGATGAGTTCCCGCGAATTCGCGGCCGCGCCGCTGCCGCCCGCGACGCTCGGCACGATGCTGTGGGCCGCGAACGGGATCAACCGTCCGGCGAGCGGCGGCCGCACGGCGCCGTCCGCGCACGCGTTCAATGAAATCGACGTGTACGTCGCGCTGCCGTACGGCGTCTATCGCTACGACGTGCCCGCGCACCGCCTCGTGCTGAAGCACGCGGTCGATGCGCGCAACCTGACCGGCTATCAGGACTTCGTCGGCCGAGCGCCGCTCGACCTCGTCTATGTCGTACGCACTTCCGCGATACTCGACATGCCGCCGCAGCAACGCGACGTGTTCGCGGCAGTCGCGGCCGGCGCCATCTCGCAGAATGTGTCGCTATATTGCGCGTCGGCCGGCCTCGGGACGGTCGTGCGCGGCTGGATCAACCACCGTGCGCTCGCCGACGCGCTGCGGCTGAACGAGGACGAGTTGCCGATCCTCGCGCAGACGGTCGGCTTCCACGTCGGCAACACTGCGACACACGGGTGACGCATGCGCCGGCCGCTGCAACGAAAATGAAACGAAACGGCGCACGGATCGCTCCGTGCGCCGCTTATCGTTTCTCGTTGCTCGCGACGGGCGATGCGCAGATGCGCTTGCCCGCCACGCGCTTGCGCTCAGCTGATCGTGAGCTTCTTCTGCCCGACCGGCGCCTTCTTCGGCAGCGTCAGCGACAGCACGCCATCCTGGTACGTCGCCGTCGCATTCGCGTCGTCGATGTCCGCGGCCAGCGAGAACGAACGGCTGATCGCGCCGCTATAGCGTTCGCGCCGGATCACGCGCTCGCCGTCCTTCTGTTCTTTGTTGCGTTCGACCTTCGCGTTGATCGAGACGGTATTGCCGGTCACCTGGACGTCGATGTCGTCCTTCGCCACGCCGGGCAACTCCGCCTTGACCGTGTACGCGCCGTCGTTCTCGGTGACGTCGATCTTCATCGACGCGAGGTCGGGCTGGTCGGCAAGCGTCATGCCGCGCAACGGCCTGAACAGCCCATGGAACAGGTCGGAAACGGGCTCGATCGAAAACGGATCGTAACGGGTCATATTGCTCATGGTTCGTAACTCCTGAGACGGTTGACGTGCGGCCGGCGCTTGCGTCCCGACAGGCGCGGCCGCGCTGAAGATCGAATGGCGCGACGACGCTGCCGCGCCAGGGACGAATGATCGTTCGAAACGCAACGTACCGGCCCGCCGCCGCGCGCGCTCGAAGCGCGCCGACGGCGGCGGCCGGCACTCATCTGCAGAACCTGAAATAGCCGCTGTGCAGCAGGATCGGCCGCCCGCCCATTTCCTCGAGCAGCGAGCGCGCGGCGCGCTCGATCGCAGGACGATGGCGCGCGAACGCGTCGACCAGATCCTGCTCGCGCGGCGAGGCCGCGCGAAAGTGATCTTCCAGCGCTTCCGCGGTGATCGCGCAGCGCACACGCCGGCCTTCGACGAGCGCCGGGAAGATCAGCGCGGGATCGAGGCCGGAATACGTCGGATGTTCGGATGGAAACGAGATCTGCATGATGGTGACCTGACCAGGTAGCGCGCAGTTCGTCGCGGCCGCTAGGCGGCCGTCTTGGCCGGCGCGGGATCGTCGCTGCGCAGCAGCAGGACCGGGCAACTCGAGCCGCGCAGGAAGCGCTCGGCGACGCTGCCGAGGAACAAGCGCCGGACCCCGCGTCGCCCGTGCGTGCCGATGACCGCGAGGTCGATCCCGTGCTCGGCGACATAGCGTTGCAGCCGCTCGGCGACGTCCTGCCCGAGTTCCGTCTCGATGAGCTCCGTGTCGCCGTTGACGGCCGCATGCGAAATCGCGCGTTCCGCGTCGTGCAGCACGGCCGTGCCGTCGCGGCGCACGTCGTCGAGCAGCGCGTCGGGGTCGATGCGCCCGCCATACGCGAGCAGGATCGACTTGTCGACGGCGAACACCGCGAACAGGCGCGCGCCGCACGACGCAGCGACCTTCAGCGCTTCGTCGAGCGCCCGTTTCGAAGACGGACTGCCGTCCACGGCGACCATGACGTTCTTGTACATACCGACCTCGCTGGGAGAACCGACGCGCCTGTGGCGTTCGGTGCAATTCCATCATCGGCGCTTGCCGCCGGCGGGCGTTGACCGAAGTCAACGGTTTGGAAGCGTGAAGCGATCGGCAGCAGCGCGGCGCGTTAGCCGGGCAGATTCCCGTCCGCGCGGAAGCCGCGCTCGATGTCGAGAATTTTCCGTGCGCATGCATCGTATTGCCATCCGGGGCCGCCGGCGCTGTCGTACATGCCTTTGCACATCGCCTTGAGCCGGATCACCGACGCGCCGTCGCCCGCTGCGGTGCGCGACGCCCACAGATAGACTTCGCCGGCCAGATGCGGCTGCGCCGTTTCGATCCGGTCGGCGCTCGCGCGCGTGATCCGCGTCGCCGAATGGGTTTCGATGTAGCGCCGCACGCGAGCCCACTCGCGGTCGCATTCGGATGCCGTCGAACATTGCACCGCGGCGGACTGACGCGCGGCCAGCAGTTGCGTCTCCGACTTCCTGAACGCGGTCGCCTGCTCCGTGTCCGCACACGCGGCCAACGCGAGCAGCATGCCGATCGCCAATACCCGTCGCTTCATCGCCAACGCCTCTCCATACCAGGAATTCCGCACACGATCGCGCGGCGTGCACGCGTACGGCCGCGGCCGTGACGCAACGCACATGCCGCCGGCGTGCACGCTCGCGCATCGCTGCGCGACTACTGGCACCGACTGTATTGCCGCCGCGCGGAATGCGGTTGACCTGCATCAAGCGTGCCTCTGCACGGCGGCGTTGACCCGTATCAAGCCGGATCGCGCGCCGATCGGCTGCAATAGCGAGGTCGCGTCGCCGGTCGCCCGATGTCGCTCGATCCGGCGACGTCCGGCCAACAGGCGCACGTTGCGGCTTGCGTGCGAATTCCACCCGCGGGGCGTCGACGAACACGCGCCTCGCCCGACCGATCCGTTCACCATGTCCCGAACGCGCCACGTATCGTTCTCGCTGGGCCGCGCCAACGCACGACGCAAGGCGATCCAGTTCGATCGCGCATTGCGCCGTCCGGCGACCTATCCGCACCCCGCAGGCCGCATCGAGCGGATCGAAACGCATCTGTCCGTCGTCTATCTGGCCGGACGCTACGCGTACAAACGCATCAAGCCGGTGCGCTTCGCGTTCGTCGATCTCGTGCAGCCCGCGCAGCGGCGCCGCTGCGCGCTCGCGGAATACACGCTCAATCGCGCGCTCGCCGGCCCGCTGTATCTCGGCGTCTGGCCGCTCGTCGCGCGCGGCCGACGCTGCGCATTCGGCGAGCCGGTGCAGATCGGCACGCGCCGGCAGCGTCAGCCGACGCCCGGCGAGTACCTCGTACGCATGCGCCGGTTCGACGCGCACGCGATGCTGTCGATTCGCAGCGCGGTGCACGACGCCGGCCTCGCGGATGCCGATGCGCTCGCCGCCACGCTGGCCGGCCATCATCTGCACGCGCCGCGCCGCGCCCCGCGCAGCCACTTCGGCAGCGCGGCGAGCGTGGCCGCGCAGTGCCGGCCGCTGCTCGATACGCTCGACGTCGCGCTGCCGCGCGAAGCCGCGCTGCACGCGTGGTACGAAGCGGAACTGACGCGCATCGCACCGCTGCTCGCCGAGCGGCACGCGCAGGGTTTCGTGCGCGCATGCCACGGCGATCTGCATCTCGACAACATCGTGCGCTGGCGCAACCGCATCCTGATGTTCGACTGCATCGAATTCGACGACACGCTGCGCTGGATCGACGTGGCGAGCGATCTCGCGTTCGCGCTGATGGACTTCTCCGCACACGGTCGGGACGATTGCGCGCACCGCTTGCTGTCCGGGTGGCTCGCGCGCACCGGCGACTACGCGGCGCTCGGCGTGGTGCCGTGCTATTTCGTCTATCGCGCGCTGGTGCGCGCCCTGACCGCGCGACTGCGGGGCGACGATGCAGCGCGCGACCGCTATCTGCGCATTGCAGCGGCGATGGCCGACACACGCCGCGACGCGCAACCGCTGCTGCTCCTGTGTCACGGCGTGTCGGGCTCTGGCAAATCGCTGGCCAGCCGCGCGCTGGCCGAGCGGCTCGGCGCAATCCGGCTGTCCAGCGACGTCGAGCGCAAGCGGCGCGCGGGCGTACCGGACGAAACGCGCCTGTCCGCCAGCGCCTATTCGGACGCGGCGATCGAGCGGATCTACGAACGGCTGCTGGCAGCGGCCGCGACCGTCATCGACAGCGGCTACACGACGATCGTCGATGCGACGTTCCTGCGCGAAGCCGACCGCGCGGCATTCGTGTCGCTCGCCGCACGGCGCGGCGTGCGCATCGCGATTCTGGATTTCACCGCGAGCCCGGCCACGCTCGCCGCACGCGTGGCCGCAAGGGCAGCACGCGGGAACGATTCTTCCGATGCCGACACCGCCGTGCTGGCGCGGCAGCTCGAGCATGCGGACGCGCTGACCGACGCGGAGACTGCGATCGCGATTCGCTTCGACACCGACTGCGATGCCGCGGCATACGAAAGCAGCGAGTTCTGGGCGCCGTTGTTCGAGGCGCTGCACGCGTAAAAGCGGGCTGCGCGCGCCGCCGCAAGGTTTACGCGTGGCTCACGTGCGGAACCGGTGCTCCTCGATCTGCTGCAGCTTGCCGACTTCCGCGACGCCGCCGAGCAATCCGGCGAGATGCTCGACGAGGTCGTCGAGCGTCACGATGCCGACGAGGCGGCCTGCGTCGTCGACGACCGGCAGCCGGCGGATGCCGGACCGGCGCATCTCCTCGAGCGCGACGCCGATCTCGTCGGTCTCCGCCACCACGACCAGACCGCGCGACATGATCTGCCCGGCCGTCACGTCGGCCGGATCGTCACCGCGCGCCATCACCTCGACCACCAGATCGCGGTCGGTCACCAGACCGATCGGGATGGCCTCGCCGTTGCGGTACTCGATCACGACGATATCGCCGACATGCCCGTGCCGCATCCGGTCGGCCAGTTCGAACGCGCTGCATTCGGCCGTGCACGACTCGACCGGCTGGGTACAGATTCTTCCGATGTGCATGATTACGCTCCCGTTGCCCGATGCATGGACGATCCCCGCGCCGCGACGACGCGTGCCCACGAATTCAGAGTAAGCGCGACACCCGCGGCCGGGTTGACTCACGTCAACGTGCGTCCGGCGTGCGGGTTTTGGCGGGGTTCGGGTGGCGATGCGGCAGCTGCGACGCCTCGCGCGACGGATGTGCGCGGCGTGTGTCGTCGGCCACGCACGCGCTCCGCCCGGTGCGGCCTAGATGCTGAGATAGCCCTGGAATAGCCACGGAGGGCCGCTTCGCTCGCCTGTCGCGCGGCCGCTGGCTGTCGGTGCGCAGATTCCCGAGAAGCCCGGTGAACCGTCCTGCCAGAACGTCGGCACGAACGAAAACTCGCCGTTGACGGTCATCACGAAGTCGGAGTTGAACGGCGACGGCGCGAAGATCGTCACCTCATGGAAGAACGATGCGGCGTCGTCTCGCGCCGTGCTGCGCGCGGCGAACAGCCCGCGTGCGTCGTAGCGCGCCGGCAGCGTATAGATATTGCCGTCGCGCTCGACCGTTTCGCCCGGCGTGTACACGAGTTCGACGCCCGGATAGGGCAACCGGTACGGCTCGCGACAGACCGGGCCGTCCGGCCCGAGCGCGAGCGGCGGATGCGCCCACATGGAAAGCGCCAGCGGGCTCGTGCGCTGCGCGAAGTATTCGGCAAGCCAGTTCATGATCATTCCTCCCGTAGGCGGTTATTGGAATCGGATGGCGCGGACGACGCGCCGTCGTCGAACGATGCAGTGAGGCTCGCGTGCATCGACGCTTCGGGCATCGGGAAGCGGCGTTCGAACGCGCTGCAACGACGTATCCGCACCTACTCATCCTTGCGTCTCTCTTCGTTGCTCTCGCTCTTTTCGCTGCGGATCGATGCGGCCGGCATTCATGATGCGCAGTTCCACCGTGACCTCATATGCGTATGCGGTTTCGGCCCGACATGTCGAGCGGGTGTCTGAACGAAGCCGTCGACGAACGCTCGGCGCGGGCCGCCGTCGGCTGCGTTGGCAGGAACCGCACATGTCGCCGCTACTGCGCGAGAACGCTGCGATCATTCTCGATCGCGCCGCGCGATGGGGTTTGACGGAGGTCAATGTACCGACCCGCATGCCGCGCGCGTGTTCGAACGCGCTGGAACGCGCGTGCCGATGCGTTACAACGTGAAGGCGTCGGACTTCTTCGTCTCGCACCACGTCATGGCAGTTGCGCAAGGTCTTCAGCGCCGCGCTCGGCCTTGAATATCGGTGACGTGTCGTACTTGCCGTTTGGCGTGGGACGCATCACACGGATGCGGCAGCGATAACGTCCCGCCCCGACGATGCTCGTCTCGATCGCCATCAAGCAATGCGCGTCGTGCAATTCAGCTGAAATCGTCACGGTCGTTCCGGCGTTCGTGCCGTCTGGCCGATGCCACAGCGGCGATGCTCACGTATCGATACCTGCGCCGCGATCAAAACGCCGCAGCCACCGCCGGATCAGCATGACCGTCCCCGCGACGACGACCAGAATCGTCGCGCACAGCAACAGCACATAGCCGACCAGATACCGGAATTCGGCGATGCGCTGCTGGAGTACCCACGTGCGGTACGACGCGACGTCGCTCGCGGCGTCCGGATACGACGCGCGATACACGAACAACGGCATGCACAAGTCATTTTCCGGAAGCGGTGTGGTCAGCAGCGAGCCGGCCGGGCGCACGCCCACGCGCGCACATTCCGACGCGTTCATGCCGGCGACGACACCTTCGCGTACAGGATGGTCGTAGATCGCACCGAGCCATGTGATGGCTGCCGACAGCAGCACGCAGAGACCGACGCAGCCGAGCCACCAGCGCAGCCGGGCGGGCGTAGCGGTATCGGCCTCCGTATCGGGATCGGGATCGCGCGTCATCGCATCGCGCACGCACGGTCGATGAGGCGCGCCGTTATCGAGCCGGCTGCTGCGCCGCACACCGCGCACCGTTCCCGCTCACCCACGCTGCTTCTCCTCGAAATACACCTGACGCGCAGCGACGAGACGCAATTCATCGAGCAGCGCCGCGGCCGCGCGCAGCATGTCGTCGAGCGACACGACACCGACCAGTTCCCCATCGGCGCCAACGACCGGCAAGCGACGCACGCCGTGCTGGCGCATCCGCTTCGCGAGCAACCAGATGTCGTCGTCGGCGTTCGCGAGCGCGACGGGCGCCGACATCACGTCGCCGACGAATAGCGCGCCGGGCGCCGCGTCGGCGCGTACCACGGTCAGCACGATGTCCCGATCGGTGACCATCCCGACCGGCACGCGCCGCCCGTCCTGTTCGCTCACGACGACGAGATCGCCCGCGTGGGCGTCGCGCATCATGGCGGCCGCCTCGACGACGGTAGCCTGCGTCGTACACGTGGCGACATCGCGGGTGCAAAGCATCGCGGCATTCATGTCGATTCTCCCGTCAGCAGTTCAGCGCAACACCGGTCGATGCCCGTCGCGACGCACGACGCCCTGCTTCGGCTCGCTGTCGCATTGGATGGCCACCGGCTCGTGTCCGCATCGGATACGAACAACGGTACATGCGGCGTCGCCGCCGCGGATTGATGCTAGTCAGCGCGACACGGCGGCGTCGGAACGCGAAATCGTCGGGCGATTCGGCACATTCGCGAGCAACGCGCGCACGATCCCTGCCGCCTCGTCGACGTGCATGGGAAGACGGCACCCGACATGCCGACGCGGATCGCGATCGACATGCGGGAACGTCGATCTTCGCTCCGGCGTGCCGATCGACCTTGACGCAGGTCATCCGGCGAGCTTCGGCGATCGAAGCAATCGAAGCGGTCAACGACGGATCCGACGCGACGACAGCCGAGCACTGCGGCGATGCAGCATGCCGATTCGGCTGAACGTCGCCGCGAAAAATCGGATGAATCGCTGCGTTGAGCGGCATCAAGACACGACCGCGTCGCGAGGCTCAGCATGCACCGGTCAACCTCGGGAGACCACGAATGAACTGGTACTGCGACGTCGAACGCGAGCTGTCCCATATCGAAGGTTCCATTCGTCTGCTCGAGCAGACACGCTCCTACTTCCCGAGCAGCGCATCCGTGAGCGATCCCGCGTACTGGCGCGCGAGACTGAACGCGGTCAGGGAGACCGTCGAGCGCAATAATGCGCTGCTGCGCCGCACCGACGAGATCTTCGCGCTGCTCGACCGCCTTTGAGCGCGACGCGCGAGTCGATCACGGCGTCGCCGTCCGGCGTTTGCGCACCGCGCGTGCGCGCACCGCGAAAGCTGTGCGAAAGACACATGAAAGCCGGTATAGACGCACGGTGGAACGAAGCCGCCCCCGGCCCGACGCCGCCATCACACGATTCGCGTCCCGGTCGACCGCGCCGACCATTCGCGCGCTCGCGATCGCGGATTCATGCGTCATTTATGCTATAAATGGGCGCCTGATCCGATCCCCTGTTGCCCTCGCGACGGGACTGCGTCGCAGGCTGAACATCGTGCACGACTGGTATGCATTATTCGACGAAGTAAAGAAGCTGGGCGGCTATCCCAGCGACGCCCAACTCGCGGAGGCGCTCGCGTTGACCCGCGCCCAGATATCCGCGTGGCGCACCGGTAAGAGCGACCTCGGCACGCTGTCGAAGCTGCGCATCCTCGATGCGCTCGGTCAGGACGACGTGCGCTCCGCGGTCCTGAGTCTCCTGCCGGAAAGCAACCGCGACATCCTGATCCGTCAGCATCTCGAACTCGTCGCGCGCGTGGCGCAAGGCACGCAGTCCGATCGCGGCAGTCGCGACGGCGCGCGCGCAACCGGTGCCGCGCCTTCGGACAACCGGCTGCTGCGTGCGCTGCCGGCCGACGAACTCGACCGGCTAGCACCGCATCTCGTACCGGTCGATCTCGCGCCCGGACAAGTGCTCCACAAGCAAGGCGACAGCCTGAGCCACCTGTATCTGCCGACTACCGCGGCCTGCGTCGTCTTCCATTCCACGAAAGCGAGCGCACCGCTCGGCCTGGCCATGATCGGCAACGACGGGCTCGTGGGCTTGTCCGCATGTATCGGCGAGCCGCGCGCGGCCAACCGCGTGGTCGTCCAGGGCGCGGGCCATGCATACCGGCTCGACGCCGACGTCGCCAAACAGGAATTCTCGCTCGGCGGCACGTTCCAGCGACTGCTGCTGCGCTATACGCAGGCATTGCTCGCGCAGATGTCGCAACTCACCGTGTGCGGGCATCACCATTCGCCGCTGGAGCAGCTGTGCCGCTGGCTGCTGCAAACGCTCGACCGGCTGGACGGCAACGCGATCCAGTTCAGCAGGAAAGTCTTTCCGGGGGTGCTGGCGTTCGACGGCGCGCTCGCCCGCAATACGCTGCGCAAACTGGAGACCGACGGCGCGATCCGCTATCGTCCCGGCCTCATCACGATCGTCGATCGCGACGCGATCGAGCACCACGCGTGCGAGTGCCACCGCATCCTGTGTCGCAACGACGCACGCGTGTTCGCCACGCGCTGACCCAAGACGGAAAACGCGTTCAGGCGGGCGGCGTGTCGCGCACCGCACTGTGCCCGCGTGCCGCGAACACCGCGTCGATGATCTGCTGCAACCGCATCAGGCAGCCTTGAGCATCGCCCGGGGAGTTCAGTTCGAGCGCTTCGAGCACGTTGACGATGCCGGCCAGAAACGCGTCCCCGACCGGATCCTCGCGGCCGCACGCGCGCAGGTACTCGGCGCGCCCATACAGCGCACAGATGAAATCGACCTGATGGGCCGCAAACGATTCATCGTCCTGCGCGTCGACCTCGAAACGCTCGTGCGCGTGTCCCTGCAGCGCGATGGGCAGACGAAAAAACATGTTCATACCACTGGCCTCGAATGAGAAGGGACCGCTAGGCCGGAGCGCCTGCGACACCCCTCTCTGCCATTGAAACTTTCGCCGGACCCCGCCGGCTCGCCATTTTTCTTCCGCGGCGATCCCTTCGTCAAGTATATTTGACACTCGGAGACTCGCGAAGATGATGCACAACGATTCGATGGACGTATTGACCGTCGCCGGGCTGTTCGTCACGCTCGGAACCTGGGCCTGGGTTTTCTGCAAAATGCAGCGCGTCGCCGCCACGGACCATCAGACGAATGCCGCGTGCGATACGCCCGTCGCGTCCAGCAATCGCGATCACGTCGTTCTGTTCAATCCGGCAGCCGAACGCATGGTCGGACGCAGCGCGCGCATGCCGGCCCACCCTACCATCGCGACGTGTCGATCCGCTGAAACAGAGCACGCGCGCCGTATCGAACCGGACTCGGCACCGCTCGCAAACGCCGCCGGCATCGCGACGTGCGTTCGCGCCATCGACGCATCGCCGGCGCGCGCCGCGCACCCGCGCGCATGTGCCGAACACAACCCCGTTGCGACGTGGCTGATGCGCGACGGCGTGATCGTCGGGGTGAACGACGCATGCCTCGCGCTGCTCGGCGCGCTCGCGCCGGCAGACGTGATCGCCACAGCGGCATCCGCGTGGCTCGACGCGGACGGCCTGAAAGGCGTGCGTCGACAACTGGCGATGGCGCCAGTCGCGCCGCACGGGCGGACCGAGCCGACGGCTGGCGTCCTCACGCGCCGCGACGGTCGGACCCGCGACGTCGACGTGTTGGCGACCGTATCGAGCGACGCAGTTCATGCGCCGGTGCTGTTGACGTTCCACGACGTCACGCGCCGCAATGCGACCGAGCGCGAGCTGCGCGAATCGCGCCATGCGTTGCGCGAGCTCGCGCGCGGCGTGCAGCGTGAGCGCGAGGCCGAATTCGCACGCGTTGCCCGCGAGCTTCACGAAGGGCTCGCACAACCGCTCGACGCGTTGAAGATCGAGATCGCCGCGCTGAACGCACGTTATGCGCAGCTGATGCAGCGAGACGGAACCGCGGACGAAGCCAGCCGGAAGATCGACGCGCATCTGGACCATCTCGCCGCGCACGTGCGGCAACTTACCGCCGACCTCAGGCCGCCGATGCTCGACGAGTTCGGGCTCGCCGCCACGCTCGAGTGGCTCGCGCAGGATCTGTTCGCCCGATACGGCGTGAAGATCGACACCGACCTCAGCGCGACCGTGGTGGACGATGCGGCCGCGTCGGTGCTTTATCGGATCGCACGCGATGCGCTCGAATCCGCGCGGCTGCGCGTGCCCGTTGCGCGCATCGGCGTGCAGTTGCGGCAGGCCAGCGGTTTCGTCAGGTTGACGATCCGGGAGGACGGCGCGCTCGACGACGCCTTCGTCGACCGGCAGCGCCCTCCGGCGCTGTTCGCGATACGCGAGCAGGTCGCGACGATCGGCGGCGACGCCGACTGGAAGACGCTCGCCACGGGCGGGCAGGAACTCGTCGTGCACTTGTCGTCGTTGTCGCGCCGCTAGCGCACACCGGAGGCCGTTCATGACGGTGAGGCGAGCGTAGCGGCAGTTGCGCGTTCGACCGCTGCGCGCACGTCGCCTTCGTCGATCATTGGGCCGGCCGATCGCTGCGCGTGACGAGATTCGTCTTCAGCGCCGCGCTCATCGGCATGTCGAGATTCGCGCCGCGCGGCGGAATCGGCGATTCGAACCACTTCGCATAGAGCCGCGCGAACTCACCGCTTCCGATGAGCCGCGTGAGCGTGCCGTCGATGAGCCGCTTGAACGCCGGATCGTCCTTGCGCACCATGCATGCGTAAGGCTCGACCTGCAGCGCGTCGCCGGCGACGACCCAACTGCCGGGATCGTCGGCATTCGCCCGCAGTCCGTACAGCAGAACGTCGTCGAGCGCGAGCGCGGCGGCCTTGTCGGTCGCGACCATCTGCAGTGCATCCGCATAGTCCTTCGCGAGCACCACGTCGGCATCGATGTGCCGCGCGGCGAGTTCGCGCCGCAACGTCTTCTCGTTCGTGCTTCCGGCAACCGTCGCGACGGCCTGGTGCGCAAGGTCCGCGTAGTCGCCGATGTGCGACGCGCGCTTCGCCATCAGCCGCGTGCCGGCATAAAAGTAGTTGATCGAGAACGCGACGTCCTTGCCGCGCGCCGACGTATTGGTCGTCGATCCGCATTCGAGGTCGTAGCTGCCGTCGACCAGCAGCGGAATGCGGTTCTGTCCGGTCACCGGCACGTAGGCGACCCGCAGGTCGGGCCTGCGCAGCGTCTTGCGGACGTCGTCGACGACGGCCTCGGTCACGTCGACCGAAAAGCCGACGGCCTTGTGCGGCGTCAGCAGATAGCTGAACGGCACCGCGGCTTCGCGGTACGACACGACGATCCGGCCGGACCGCGAAATCTTGTCGAGCGTCTGCGCGCATGCGGCCGTCGACGCGACGCACGCCGCGAGCAATGTGGCGAGCACGGCAAAGGACCGATGTCTCATGACTCCCCCTTTCCACGATGGGCACCCCGCGGGCGCGGTGTCGCGAGCCGTCGCGGCCACGGGCGGAACGCATTCCGCATCCGTCGCCGCGCGTGTTCGAGACCCGACGTGAATTCACTGTAGGCGCCGCCCCTCGCGTGCCCTTGACGCAAGTCAACGGCGCGGCGGCGCCATGGCGCAGGGCCGTCCGGATTTTCCCGATCGACAATGCAAACGGCCCGAGGTCGATCGACGACCTCGGGCCGCGCACGCGCCGGGCATCCCGCCTGCCCGCCGCGCGCCGCCGTTCAACGGGCTCGCGCCCGCATCAGAACTGGTAGCCGGCGCCCACGACCGCACCGAAGTCGGAGCGCGTATTGCCCGTCACCGACGCCTTGACGACCCAGCGGTTGCTCTCCGTCACGTACGAATAACCGGCCGCGAACCCTTGCTGCCCGTGATAGTTTGACGTCGCCGCCGACACCATCGAGCGGCCCGCGCCGGTCGGCTGCGGCAAGCCGGCCACGGCCATCGCCGAGGCAACGCCGCCGTACATGTCTTTCTTCAGATCGTTGAACGCGTTGTACACCTGTCCGACGCGCTGATCGGTGTAGCCCTTCGCCTGCGTCGACGCAGCGTTCAGGTTGTCGTTCAGCTGCTGCACGTTCACCGCGTCGGTCGGCGCCGTGCCGGCCGCGACGTTGGTGATCTGCCGCTCGTTGCCCTGCGCGCCGACCGAGAACGAATTGTCGCGATCGGCCACCGAGCCCTGCCCGACCGCCACCGCGTTCTTGCCGGTCGCGGTCGCCGTCGAGCCGATCGAACCGGCATCGGCGCGCGCGATCCACGTGGTGTTCGCATCGGTCGCCGCCGCACGGATCCGGTCGTTGGCCGCCGCGGTGTTCAGCGCGCTGTTGAACTGCGCCATGTTGACCGCGTCGTTCGCGTTCACGCCGGCCGCGACGCCGCTCAGCACGCGGTCGCCCGACGTGCCGGCGAAGTTCACGCTCGTGCCGCCCGAGTCCTTGCCAACCGTGATCGCGCCGTTCGCGTCCTGCTGTTGCACGAGCCCGGCCCGGCCGTTCGCGATGTTGGTCACGTTGCTCTGCAGGTTCGAGATGTCGGTCGTGTTCTGTGCGACCTGCTGGTTCGTCGCGTACAGTTGCGAGCCGTTCACCGCGTCGGTGCTGGTCGCATTGAGCGCGCCGGCCTTCACGTTGGTGATGCGCGTGCCGCCCGCGCCGCCGAGCGTGATCGAGCTCTTCGACGCATCGTCGTACTGCACCGCGAGCGCGCCGAGCTGGTCGAGGTTCGACTGCACCGACTTCAGCTGCTTCACGTTCACCGCATCCGTATCGTCGGTGCCCGCCGCGACGTTCTTCAGCACGACCGCCGCGTTGGCGTTGCCGCCGACCAGCGACACCGAGTTCAGCCGGTTGCCGTTGCCGTCGACGTCGTACTTGACGACGTTCTTCACGGCCTCGCCGGTCTGGTTCGACACCTGGGTGATCTGCTGCTCGAGATCGGTCTTCACGCCGTACAGCTGGCCACCGTTGACCGCATCCGTGCTGCCGGCCGCGATCCGGCCGTCGGCGACGTTGGTCAGCTGCGTCGGCGCGCCGTCGCGTGCGGCGCTGTAGGCGCCGAGCGTCGGGTCGAACTGCAGCGCGTCCTTCTGCAACCCGGCGATCGCGGTCGTATTGCCGGCGATATGGGTTTCGGCGTCGCCGAGGCGCGTTTCGTGATTCTCGAGCGTCGTCGTGTTGCTGCCGACGCGGCCGTCGAGGTTCGTCAGCGCGTCGCCGACGTTGTTGAACGCGTCGCCGCCGACCCGGTACGACGGCGCGCCGAGCGAGCCGTCGGCATTCGCCGTTGCACCGCCGCCGAGCGCGGCCGCCGTGGCGTCGGTCGCGCGGCGCAACTGCGCGCCGTTGACCGCGTCCGTGCTGCCGGCCGACACGCTGCCTTCCGCGACGTTGGTCACGCGCACCGGCACGCCGCCGTTGCCCGCGCCGAGCGACACCTGGCGCTTGCTCGCATCGTCGTACTTCACCGCGAGCGCGTCGAGCTGGCTCGTGCCGTCGTGGATCGCCGCATTCAGCTGGTCGACGTTCACCGCATCGGTGCCGTCTCGGCCGGCCGCGAGGTTGCCGATGCGCTGCGGCCCGTTGCCGCCGTGGCTCGCGTCATAGGTGCCGAGGCCCGCGTTCCATTGCAGCGCGTCCTGTTGCAGCGCGGCGATATTACCGGTGTTCACGTTCACCTGATCGCCGAGCTTCGTCACGCTGTTGCCGACGTTGGCGATCGACTGGTTCAGCGTATCGGTCGCCTTGCCGAGCTGGCCGACGTTGACCGCGTCGTTCGCGGCCACGCCGTCCGCGACGTTGTGCAGCGTCGTGCCGTTCGGGCCGGCGAACGTGACCGAATCGAAGCCGCTCGCGCCGTCGTACTTCACGTTGCGCGCGTCGGCCGCCTGCAGGCCGCCGATGTTCGACGCCGCGGTGCTCAGCGACGCGCTCAGGCCGGTCACGTTGTTCTGCAGGTTCGTGATGTTCCCGACCGCGGTCGACAGCGACGTCTGCAGCGGCGCGACGGTGCCCTTCAGTTGCCCGACGTTCACCGCGTCGGTATCGGCAACGCCGGCCGCGAGCCCGCTGATCGTCGTGCCGCTCGCGCCGTCGAGCGCGATCGCCGCATGCGAATCGTCGGTGTATTTGACGACGTTCTGCGTCGCGGTGACGATGCTGGTGCTCAGGCTGTTGCCGACATTGGTCACGCGCTGGTCGACGCTGGCGATCGACGTCGACAGCGTATTGCCGACGGAGGTCACGCGCGCATCGACGTTCGCGATGCCGGTGCTCAGCGTACCGTTGACGTTCTTCAGCTGCTCGACGTTCACCGCGTCCGTATCGGCCGCACCGGCCGCGACGTTGCGGATCTGCCGTTCATGGCCGACCGAACCGAACGACACCGCACCGCCGACCGGCGCGGCGGTGCCGCCGAACACGGGCGTACCGCCGTTGTTCGCGCCGATGCTGCCGGAGCCAATGGCCACCTGGTTGTTGTCGTTCGTCTGCGCGCCCGCGCCGATCGCGACCGACTGCGTGCCGCCCGCACGTGTCTGCGTCGCCGCGTCGTAGGAAGCGCCGTTCGAGACGCCGTCGCTGGTGGTCGGATTCGCGCCGCCGATCGCAATCGAACGATCGCCGCTCGCCAGCGCCGAGTGACCGAGCGCGATGGAGCTCGTGCCGTGCGCGTCGGCGACGTTGCCCAGCGCCATCGAGTAGTCGCCGATCGCGGCCGACTGGCGGCCCATCGCGAGCGCCGTGTTGCCTTGCGCGAGCGCCACCGTGCCGATCGCGGTCGCCGAGTTCGCGAGCGCCTGCGCGCCGACGCCGATCGCAATACCGCCGCCGCTGCTCGAGCCGCCCTGGCTGCCGGCGTTCGACTGGTCGCCGATCGCGATGCCGCTGGAACCGGCCTTCGCGTTCGCGCCCGACGTGAAGTTCGTGCTGCTGGTCGCGACGTACGTGCCGCTCTTCGTCGCGACGCACAACGGGTTCGTGCCGTCGATGCATTGCCCGGTCAACGCGTTGTCCGGATTGCCGCGGTCGACGAAGTTGTCGGCGTGGGCAGCCCCCGCGACCAGCACACCTGCGCTTGCGAACATGGCGGCGACGAGCGCCGAGATCTGGTTCCTCTGCATTTTCTGCTCCGTTATGTGGCTTATGGTTTATGGACTACTTACGTTCATTCACACCGTCGAATCCGACTTCTCGTTGCTCGGGCGGCGCACCGGTCTGTGTTTCACCCTTTACCAGAACATCAGTAATGCGAAGTTCAGGTTATGGACGAGTTCGTCCCGGCCGATTCTCGCGATTCAGCCTGCTGCAATTGACAATCCGAATGGGACGCACCGCGCGGCGCGACTAACCCCGTATTTTCTATTTCATCCGTCGCGCCCCGACCGACTGCTTTACGCGACACATTGTTACCAAGGCAATTCGTTCTGCACCGCTAATGCAGATGCGAAGATTGCCGCGCCGAATATGTATCGTGGTACACACCGATAAGCGGAACCGATTTGGTTTCCTCAGCGCCGGACTCCTTTGCCAGACCGACCGACCCGGTGAATCGATTCGCCATCCAAAGTTCGGACGAATTATGGGACAGCACCTTGCGTTCGAGAAGATGCCATTCTTTATAAAATGACAAATCCTTAATTTTCAATGCCTTACGTTACAAAAACGGCATGCGCAAACGATTGCGCATTTCCGCGATCAATAAAAATGTTTTCTGAAGCGGACAAATACTTTGCCGGAGCGAATCCGAGGGAAACGCAATCAAGTTAAAAAACGTAAAACCGAAAGACCTTCCTGCGGTACTTTCGCTACGCGTCCGAATAATCCATGCCGTTACTCTGGCGAGGATTCGAATCTCCCCCTACAATTCCATTCGCATCGATTCCGGTCGCGACCATGATCTGCCGCTTTATCGCGTCAGCAATAGAAAGAGACAACGCCGGGTATTGGGCCGAGATACTGCCTGCCGTGCAGACCGGCCGATTCTGTTTGTCGATGCGCGCGTGCCGCGCCCGTTCGTGAAGCCATGTCGCAGCTTCCGACGATTTTCCCGCAGTGGAATCGATACGCACGGCAACGCAGCCCGCGGCACTTCCCGAACAGGTAAACGATGCAGCCCTCGACATCCGTATTGAGCAATGCCCATATCCTGATCGCCGACGATCAGCCCGACCAGTTGCGCTTGCTGGTCGACCTTCTGCGCGACACCGGGTGCCGGATCAGCATCGCGCACGACGGCGTGCAGGCGTGCCAGCGCGCGCAGGCGCTGTTGCCCGATCTCGTGCTGATGGACGTGCGGATGCCGCGCATGGACGGGTTCACCGCGTGCCGGCGGCTGGCGGCCGACCCGCTGACGAGCGCGATCCCGGTGATCTTCCTGACGGTGGCCGGCGAACTGCACGAGCGCATCGAAGGGCTCGAGATCGGCGGCGTCGATTACATCGTCAAGCCGTTCGAGCCCGCCGAAGTCATCGCGCGGATCCGCGTGCAGCTGATGCGGATGCGGCGCCCGCTGCCGGGCGAGGCATCGGCCGCGCCCACCGTGGCTGCGGCCGGCAGGGACGACGGCATCATCGTGCGCGCGGCGATCCGCCACCTGTCGCGCTCACTGCACGAGCCGCCGACGGTGGAGCAACTGGCGCGCGCGGTCGGCACGCACGAGAAGCGCCTGTCGCGCGCGTTTCGCGACAATCTCGGGCAGACGGTGTTCGAATACGTGCGCCACGAGCGGCTGCGCGTCGCGCGCGATCTGCTGGATTCGACGTCGCTCAGCATCGCCAACATCGCGAAGGAGATCGGCTTTGCGACGCCCGCGAATTTCGCCACCGCGTTCCGCGAACGGTTCGGCATCACGCCGACCGAATGGCGCAGGCAGCGCGTCGCGGCAGCGCCCGCGACCGGCCGCAAGCGGGAACGCGACGCGTAACCGCGGCAGCAACGACGGCCGCGGCTGCCCGCCCTGTTTCGCCCTTGGCAGCCCGTGCGTGCATTGCCGAATCCCCACACCGCGAACGAGTGATAGCCGCTCACGACGAGACGCGCGAACAAGTTGGCGACTTTCATCGCGAAGCGCCGTTGGCATAGCTCGTAGTGCACACCTGCGCCCGCCATCGGCCGAATGAAGTCGTATGAAGAAGTGTCCGATCAAGCGAGCCGAAGACGACGCGCACCAGCCCCATGAATCACGACGCCCGATGCTGCCCGCGCCGCGCTGGCGCTGGTACCATACGCCAGCCTCTCTACCGGAACCCGCGATGAAGCTGTCATTCGAAGCGCTCGAAGCCCTGGACGCGATCGACCGCACCGGCACGTTTGCCGAAGCGGCGGAGCTGCTGCACCGCGTGCCGTCCGCGCTGACCTATCAAGTGCAGAAACTCGAGAGCGACCTCGGCATCGCGCTGTTCGACCGCAGCGGACGACGCGCGAAGCTCACGCATGCGGGCCGCGTCGTCGTCGAGGAAGGCCGGCGCCTGCTGCGCGCGGCCGAACAGCTCGAGCTGAAGGCGCTGCGCGTGCAACAGGGCTGGGAAACGGAAGTGCGCGTCTGCATCGACGAAATCCTGCCGTTCGACTCGCTGTGGCCGTACGTCCATCGCTTCTATGCGCTCGGGATGGACACGCGGCTGCGGCTGTCGACCGAAGTGCTCGGCGGCGCGTGGGACGCGCTGATTTCGCGTCGCGCCGATCTCGTCGTCGGCGCGGCCGGCGAGCCGCCCGAGCTGCCGGACATCATCGCGCGGCCGATCGGCTCGCTCAAGCACGTGTTCGCGGTCGCGCCATCGCATCCGCTCGCCGCGCTGCCCGAACCGCTGTCGATGGCCTCGGTCGTCCAGTATCGCGGCGCGGTGATCAGCGATACGTCGCGCGAATTGCAGCCGCAGTCGATCGGGATCGACCCCGGCCAGCCGTACCTCGCCGTGCCGACGCTTACCGCCAAACTGGAGGCGCAATGCGCGGGCCTCGCGGTCGGCACGCTGCCCGAATGCATCGCGGCGCCCGCGATCGCCAGCGGCAAGCTCGTCGCGCGCGAGGTGACCGGCATGCGCGATACCACGCACTGCTATCTCGCATGGCGCGGCGACGAAGCCGGACGCGCACTGCACTGGTGGGTCGAGCAACTCGACAAACCCCACCTCGTCGATTGCTTCACGGCGCCGCACTGACGCTGCCGTTCGACGGCCCGCACGCGGGCGCGTTCGCCCTGCGGGGCACGCATGATGCGCGACCACGCCCGCTTCCACGCACGGCCTCGTGCGCCCCATGCCGATCGTCTGACACGCCGCTCAGGGCTTTAATCGGCGTGACCTCTGCCCCAGCTGCATCACGCTGCTCTCAGCTCCCGCGTGTGCCCGGCCGACAGCGCCGCGCGACCCTGCCGGCGTCAGCCGAGCGTATCGTGCAGGCGCTTCATCTCCTTCTCGAGCCACCCGATCAGGCTGAACGACGCGTGGGGCTTCTCGGCCGGCGGAACCAGCATCCTCTCCTCGGCAGCGTTATGTTTCGCAGCCGCGCCTGCGCTCGCGCTACGCGCGTCGAAGCGGGATGCGCGGCAGCGCATAGCGGCCGGCGCCGGCGATCGCGATCGTGCCGAATAGGATCAGCAGCATCCACGCGAACTGCCCGTCGCGCAGCGACCAGTCGGGATGCACGAACACCAGCGCGACGACGGTGATGATCATCACCGGCAACGCGGCGAGCCTCGGCCACAGGCCGACGATCATGAAGATCGGGCACACGACTTCCGCGAAGATCGCGAACAGGATCGACAGCGTGCGCCCGAGATGGAACGGGTCCTCGATCGCGGCCGCTTCGGCCGTGTAGTGGACGAGCTTCGGCAAGCCGTGCACGACGAGCAACAGCAGGCTTGCGCTGACGCGCAGGAACAGCAGGCCGAGATCGACGGCCATGCGGGCGGGAGCGGGAGCGGGAGCGGGAGCGGGAGCGGATTGAGCAGGATTCATGTAACGGTCGTCCGGATGGGCGGATGAGGCGCCGACGCGCCCGTTCGGTGGCGTCACGCCACCGCGAGCGAACGCGGGCGATCGCGGCACGCACGCCGACATGCGGCCTGCGTGCGCCGTTCGCACAATCTACGCGCGCGAACCGGCGCCGTCCTGTAGCCGGACTGAAACGTCCTGAAGCCTGCGCGGCGTTACGGTTCGCGCGACTGCGCGTCGGCGTCGAGCGCATCGTGGCCGAGGCGATGCACCTGCAGCCATGCGTGATGTGCCGCCTGCGTCGAGCCGCCGGTATGAGCGAGCGCCGCCGCGTACGCGGCGAGCAAGCGCACGCGCGCATCGGCGCAGGCCGGCGTCACGTCGGCGTCCTGCATCGCGTCGAGCGCCACGCGTGCGCGTTCGCGGCATTCGTCGACGAGCGACAGGTCGAACAGGCACGGCACCGCCACCGCGGCGAGGTCGATGCCGAGCGCGCGGTCACCGCCCGTCGAGAATGCCCAGTCGAGCGCGGCGCGCAGGTTGCCGAGCTCGCGCCGCACGACTTCGAGCCGCACGCTGCCACCCGCGCCGTTGCCGCGCCCGCCGGGCGCGTGCCTGAACAACTTCAGGAAGTAGCACAGATGCGAGCGCGCCGCTGCCGCATACTCGCCGTGCGCCTCGAGCTGCTGCCGTGCATAGGCGCGGGTGGTCGTGAGCAGCCGGTAGCGCGGGCCGCCTTGCGAGGTCTCGAGGATCAGCAGCGACTTCGACACAAGGCCGGCGATCGTATCGAGCAGATCGGTGCCGGACGGCCCGTTCGCGCCGACGACCTCGCGCACGGCCTCGATCGTGAAGCTGTCGCGGAACACGCCGAGCCAGCGCAACAGCAGCTGCTCGTCGTCGCCGAGCAGCCGGTAGCTCCAGTCGTACATCGCCTGCAGCGTCTGGTGGCGCGGCAACGCCGTGCGAAACCCGCCGGTCAACAGCCTGAAGTGATCGTCGAGATGCGCGGCCAGCACGTCGATGCCGAGCACGGCGGCGCGCGCGGCCGCCAGCTCGATCGCGAGCGGCAGCCCGTCGAGCCGGCGACACACCGATGCCATCAGCGCGAGGCTGCGTTCATCCAGCGGAAAGCGCGGATCGGCCGCACGCGCGCGCGCCGCGAACAACTGCACGGCGCTCGCGTTCATCGCATCGCGCGGGTCGGCGTCGGCAGCGGGCACGTCGAGCGGCGGCACCGGGCACACGCGCTCGCCATGGATGCGCAGCGCCTCGCGGCTGGTCGCGAGCACGCTCAGCCCGTCGTCGGCATCGGTCAGCGCGCTCGCGATCCGGGCGGCGGCGTCGAGCAGGTGTTCGCAATTGTCGAGCACGAGCAGCATCCGGCGCCGCGCGACACTGGCCAGCACGGCTTCGAGTGTCAGCGAGCCGGCCGGCTGCGCGATGCCGAACGCGCTGGCGAGCGCGTCGGGCACGAAGTTCGAGCAGGCCACCGTGGCCAGCGACACGAACACCGTCCCTTCCGGGAACCGCTCTTGCGCACGCGCGGCCGCCTCGATCGCGACGCGCGTCTTGCCGATCCCGCCGGCGCCCACCAGCGTGACGACGCGCGCGACTTGCAGCGCGGCCTGCACGTCGGCCAGCATCGTTTCGCGGCCGAACAGCGCACCGGGCACCATGGCCGGGCGCAGCGTCTCCGTGCGCACCGGCGGCTCGGCGTCGTCCCGCTCGACCACCAGCCGGTAGCCGCGGCCCGGCACCGTCACGATCAGGTTGCGGTCGGCGGCCAGCGCCTTGCGCAGCGACGCGATATGCACCTGCAGGTTGTTTTCTTCGACCACGGTATGCGGCCAGACGCGCTGCATGATTTCATCTTTCGATACTAGCGCCCCGTCCGCCCGAATCAATAATTCGAGAATTTCGAATGCGCGGCTGCCGATACGCAGCAGCGTGCCGTTCGAACGAATTTCACGTCTGTCGAGAAAAACGTGAAGTGTTCCAATCCGGATCATGAGAATTTCGCGTTGGTGACGGTCAACCGCGCGCCGCGGGGGCAGCGCGCGTATCCGGCGTCAATGCTACGGTATTTGCATGATCGAATGATTCAAATTATCCGAATGGAACGATCGCATTTTTTGAAATGACCGGAAATTGGTAAATACCGGTATTGGATTCGCCGAATCGGCCAGCGCCTCGCGCAGGCGCGTTTCACGCATGAAAGCGGGGCTGCGTCGATGAATTTATCGGCCAATATGCGATGAAAAGGCATTCGGCCGAATGCCGATTTTTATTCGTCCAACGAATACCGGTCGATCGGCTCCCCAGCGTCGCGTCACGCGTGCGGCTGCCGCACGGCGAAGCGGTCGAGCGCCGCCGCGAGGATCATCTCGCGGCAGTTGGCCGGGCGCTTCGCGCCGCGCCATTGCGGCTTGTAGATCGCGTCGCCGGTCGCGATCGGCAGCCCGGTGAGCGCGCAGCGGCCGCGCGAGCGTGCCTTCGCGCTGATCCAGCGCTGCTCGTCGTAGCGGCAGTGGGTCGAGTCGCTCCACGACACCAGCACCGACGAATCGGTCTGCCGTTCGGCGGCGATGATCGCGCTGCGGCGCCGCGCGTCGCCGCTCGACGGGATCGGCGGGTCGTCCCGATGAAGGCGGCTGCGGCCGTCCGTCTGCGCGGCGCGCGGCATCGGCCGCAGCCCTGCGACGGGCGACGGCCCGAGCGATGTGATCATCAGCTCCCAACGAGTGAACGCGTCCATGGCGGCATATCCAGGCAAGTAACGGGCGGGCCCGCGATTCGGTGATCCGGGCGATCCGGGCTCGTTCGCGTCGCGCGGCGCGGGTTGCGGCCGACGCCAGCTGACGCCAGCCGACGCGACGTGCGCCGGGCGGCCCGATGTCGACGATAGTCGCCGTCCGCTGAAGAGTCTCGGTGACGGACTGAATTGTTCTGCAGCGCGGCCTCTCGCTCGCGCGCGGGCGCGTTCAAGAAAATTCAGCCGGATTTCAGTACGGCGCTCGCGGCGCCGGGATACGCTCCTGACGGCATTCGCTCGTCCGCGCCGCCTCGGCCGGCACGTGGCGGCGCAGACCGGCCGCACGACGGGATGGCGGGGGCTGGTCGCACCGATTCACCATCCCGTGCGGCACCGCCGCCGCATATCCCAGGAGTCCAGATGCATCCCGAACAAACCGATGCCGTACCGTCGGCGCGCCGCCGCGACATGCTGCTTGCGGGGGCCACGGCCGTCGCGGCAGCCGCGCTGCCCACGATGGCGGCCGCGGCCGGCAAGCCGGCCGGCAACGCCTCTTCAGCCCACCCAGGAGCTCATACGATGAACACGATCACCACGAAAGACGGCACGCAGATTTACTTCAAGGACTGGGGCGCGGGTCGCCCGGTCGTGTTCTCGCACGGCTGGCCGTTGTGCGCCGACGCGTGGGATGCGCAGATGCTGTTCCTCGTCCAGCACGGCTATCGCGTGATCGCGCACGACCGCCGCGGCCACGGCCGGTCGAGCCAGCCGTCGCACGGCAACGACATGAACACGTACGCGGACGATCTCGCCGCGCTGCTCGACGCGCTCGACGTGCGCGAAGCCACGCTCGTCGGCCACTCCACAGGTGGCGGCGAAGTCGCGCGTTACATCGGCCGCCACGGCACGAAGCGCGTATCGAAGGCCGTGCTGATCGGCGCGGTGCCGCCGCAGATGGTGAAGTCGCCGACCAATCCGGGCGGCCTGCCGATGGACGTGTTCGACGGCATCCGCAAGAACGTCGCGGAGAATCGCTCGCAGTTCTACAAGGATCTCGCGGTGCCGTTCTTCGGCTACAACCGTCCGAACGCGAAGGTGTCGCAAGGCACGATCGACGCGTTCTGGTCGCAGGGCATGATGGGCGGCATTCACGGCCAGTACCTGTGCGTGAAGGAGTTCTCCGAAGTTGACTACACGGACGACCTGAAGAAGTTCGACGTGCCGACGCTCGTGCTGCACGGCGACGACGACCAGATCGTGCCGATCGACGATTCGGCCCGGCTGTCGTCGAAGATCGTCAAGCACGCGGTGCTGAAGGTGATCGAAGGCGGCGCCCACGGGATGTGCGTCGTCAACGCCGATCGCATCAACGCGGAGCTGCTCGCGTTCCTGCAGGCGTAAGCGTGACGTGCGTCGTCGCGGCGGCGAACCCGCCGCGACGACGCACGCCGCCACAGATTTTTCCAGGAATTTTCAGATGCGCGGCCGCGCGCTCACGGCGCACGCGCCGGGCGCAGCACCAGGCCGATCGCCGCGCCGACGAGCGCGAACGCCATCGCGACGCGGAAGTTGTCGGCGAGTGCGAGCGTGGTGGCCTGCACGCGCACCGCGCGATCGACGAGCGCGTAGGTGGCCTGGTTGCCGGTCGCGAACGTCGCGCCGTGCGCCACCAGCGACGCCGCCCCGGCCCGCAGCCGCTCGAGCGTCTCCGGATCGGACAGCGACACGTGCAGACCGACGAGATTCGAATGGGTTGCCTCCCTGATACGCTGGATCACCGCAATGGCCGTCGTGCCGAGCTGACCGCTCAGCAGGCGCGTGGTCTGCACGACCGCGCCGAACGTCAGCGCATGCTCGGCCATCACGTGCCGGCCGAAGAACACGATGACCGACGTGAGCGCCATCGTCTGCCCGAGCGCCTGCAGCAATTGCGACGGAATGAAGTCGGGCTCGGCCCACACCGGCGTGAGCTGCGCGCCGAGCGCGAACGCGATCGCCACCGTCACGAACCCCGCGACGATCAGCCGGCGCGGATCGACGCGTTGCAGCAGCAGCGCGACGCACGGCGCGAACAGCAGTTGCGGTATCGCGATCCAGTGCAGCGTATCGCCAATCTGCAGCGGACGCAGCCCGTAGGTGCTGGCCAGGAACAGCGACGGGATGAAGCTCGTGTTCAGCACGGTGAAGCGCACGAGGCCGACCAGCACGATCAGCAATGCGATGTTGGGGCGCACGAGATAGCTCAGATCGATGCCCGCGCGCGGCGACACCAGCTCGTGAATCAGGAACGCGGCGATCATCAGCGTGCCGATCGCGAGCAGCGCGACGATCAGCGGCGACTGCAGCCAGAACAGCCGCTCGCCCTGGTCGAGCGCGATGCACAGGCACGTGAAGCCGCCCGCGCCGAGCAGCATGCCGCGCGCGTCGATGCCGGATGCGAAGCGGCGGACCGGCTCGTCGGCGAGCGACACCATCAGGCACGCGATGAACGGCACGGTCAGCGCCGCGTTCTGCCAGAACAGCCAGCGCCAGCTCAGGTGTTCGCTGTACCAGCCTTCGAGCGTGGCCGACAGGTTCAGCGACATCTCGAGATTCATCGCGTACGCGGCAATGCCGAACGGAATCAGCCGCGGCGGCAGCGTGCGCACGACGAAGCCGATCGTCAGCGGGACGAACACGCCCGACGCGAGCCCGGCGATCGCCTGGCACACGATGAACGCGCCGAACTGCGTGCACAACGGCAGCGCGGTCTCCGCGCACAGAAACACCGCGGCGCCTGCGAGCAGCACGCGGCGTGTGCCGAACAGGAACGCGGCCGCGATCGCGAGCGGCCCGACGAACATCTGCGATGCGGTGAATGCGGTGTTGATCCACGCGCCTTCGTCGAAGCCCGCGCCGAGCGCGCCGCGCACGTCGGCGAGGCCGAGCGACGTGATGCGCGACGTCAGCGTCGCGATGATCGCGCCGAGCAGCACGGCCGCGATCGCCGCGATCGAACGAAACGTCGGAATGTCGGAAGCGGGGCCGGCTGCCGGCGCCGCGGCACTACCGGGGGCGAACGTGGTGTTCATCGTCGAGCGGCTCCCGCCTGTCAAGCTGGCGCAAGCATAACGCGATGCGCCGAAACCTGCCCGTACGATGGAGTTTGCCGAATATGACGCCGCCCCCGTCCCCCACCCCGCCCGTTGCATCGTCTGCGCCTGCGCCGTCGCGTGCGCGCGCGCCGGCGATCGTCGCGATCGCGGTGCTCGCGCTGCTGCTCGTCGGGTCGTTGCTGTACGCGTTCGATACGCGCGACCTGGGCACCGACGATGCGTACGTGACCGGCCACCTGCATGTGATCTCGCCGCGCGTGGCCGGCACGGTCGAGCGTGTGCTCGTCGACGACAACCAGTTCGTCCACGCGGGCGAGGCGCTCGTGCAGATCGATCGGCGCGACTTCGACGTGCGCGTCGCCGCGCAGCGCGCGCGCGTCGCGCAGACGCGCGCCGATGCGAGCCGCGCCGTCGCGCTGATCGCGCAGGCCGACGCGGCGCTCGTTGCCGCGCGCGCCGATGCCGAGAAGGCCGAGCTCGATTACGCGCGGGCCAGCGAGCTGGCCCACGAGACGCCGCGCGGTTTGTCGAAGCAGGAGTTCGACGCGGCCGATGCCGCGCGCAAGTCCGCGCGGGCGCGCGTCGCGGCGGCCGACGCGCAACGGCGCAGCGCCCTCGCCGCGTCGCAGGCCGCCGATGCCGCGGCTGCCCAGAACGACGCCGAACTGCGCGACGCGCAGCTTCAGCTCGGCTATACGACCGTCGTCGCGCCGTCGGACGGCTACGTCGGCAAGAAGACCGTCGAGACCGGCGAGCACGTCGCGCCCGGCCAGGCGCTGCTCACGCTGGTCGAACCGCATCCGTGGATCGTCGCCAATTTCCGCGAGACGCAGCTGCGCAACGTGCGCACCGGCGACGCCGTGCAGTTGCGCTTCGACGCGCTGCCGCAGCGCACCTTCAGCGGCCGCATCGACAGCCTGTCGCCGGCGACCGGCGCGCAGTTCGCGCTGCTGCCGCCCGACAACGCGACCGGCAATTTCACGAAGGTCACGCAACGCGTGCCGGTGAAGATCCTGCTCGACGGCCCGGCGGCGACGGAGCCGCGCATCCGGCCCGGGCTGTCGGTCGTCGTCACGCTGCAGCGCAGCCCTGACGCACGATGAAGCGCGCATCCGCCCTGCTCGCCGCGAGCCTGTTGAGCGCGTGCTCGATCGCACCGCAGCCGCTCGCGCCGGTGGCGCTCGGGCACGACGGGTTTCAGCATGCCGACGCGTCGGCCGAGCATGCGCCATCGATGCAAGCATGGCCCGCATGGTTCGGCGACCCGCAACTGCACTCGCTCGTCGACGCCGCGCTCGCGCGCAACTTCGACGTGCGCGCCGCCGCCGCGCGCGTCGCGCAGGCGCAAGCGCTGCTCGGCATGCGCGACGCCGCGCTGTGGCCGAGCGTGCGCGTCGATCCGTCGTTCAGCCACGCGCGCGTATCAGGCACCGTCGACAACGCGTTGCCGAAGCGCATCATGCACAACTGGTCGGTGCCCGTCGCCGCGAGTTACGAAGTCGATCTGTGGGGCCGGCTGCGCGGCGACGCGGATGTCGGTGCGCAGAATGTGCTGCAAGCCGCGGCCGATCGCGATGCGGTTCGGCTGCGGGTGGCAACCGAGGTTGCCGTCGACTACCTGACGCTGCGCTACGTCGACGACGATCTCGCGACGCTCGACAGCGCAATCGGGCTGCGCCGCACCGCGCTGGACGTGATCGCCGCCCGCGTGCGGGCCGGCGCGGCGAGCGACCTCGACGCACTGCGCGCGTCGGCCGATCTCGATACCGCGCGCGCCGATCTCGCGGACAGCCGGCGCTTGCGCGAGAATCTCGTCGATGCCATTGCGGTGCTGACGGGTATGGCCCCGAGCGCGTTCGAGCTCGAGGCGAGCGCCGTGCCCGTTCGCGTGCCGGACGTGCCGCCCGGCCTGCCGTCGACGCTGCTCGCGCGCCGTCCGGACGTGTTCGCGGCCGCGCGGCGTGTCGATGCCGCGTCGCTCGAGGTCGGCATCGCGCGCACCGCGTGGCTGCCGACGCTGACGCTGACCGCCGACGGCGGCTTCGCGACCCGCGACCTGCGCACCTTCATCGATCGCAACAGCTCGCTGTGGAGCCTCGGCGCGAACGTCGCGCTGACGCTGTTCGACGGTGGCAAACGCGATGCCGCGGTGGCGGCCGCGCGAGCCGGCGTCGAGGTTGCCGACGCGAACTACCGGGCGACTGCGATCGGCGCGTTGCGCGACGTACAGGACGCGCTCAATGACATCGCCGCGCAACGGGAGCGGATCGCGCGCTACGGCGACGCCGTGCGCGCGACGGATGCCGCCGCGCGGCTGTCGCTGAGCCGCTATGCGCATGGTTACGTCGGCTATCTGGAAGTCATCGATGCGGACCGTGACGCGTTGAATGCCCGGCGCCAGTTGATTCACAGCCGGCAAGCGCTCGCGATCGCGACGGTGAGCCTCGTGCGTGCGCTGGGTGGCGGCTGGACGGCGCCCGCGGGAGCGGGCCGGCAAGCGGCGCGCGATGCGGTGCAAACCGATGCGCAGTGAAGCCGCGCTCGTCGTGCGGTGCGCGCATGCACGCGCGCATCATGCGAGCCGGTGCGCATCCTCGCCGAGAAACCGGTGCACGAAGGTCACGGCCATCGCGCCTTCGCCGACTGCCGACGCGACGCGCTTGACCGACCCGGACCGGACGTCGCCCGCCGCGAACGAGCCCGGCACGCTGGTCTCGAGATAGTAGGGACGGCGTTCGAGCGGCCACACCCGTTCGAACGCCGGACAGTCGTACAGATCGGTGCCGGTGACGAGATAGCCGCCGGAATTGCGGATGATGGCGGTGTCCTTCGCCCATTCGGTATTCGGCGCGCCGCCGATGCAGACGAACAGGCGTGTGGCCGGCACGCGTTCGGATGGGCCGTCGTCCGTGCGGATTCCGATCGCATCGAGCCAGCCGTCGCCGTACAGTGCGTCGACCGCCGACCGGTAGCGCACCGCGATGTTCGGCGTGCGCTCGATCCGGTCGATCAGATAGCGCGACAACGTGTCGGCGAGCGATGCGCCGCGCACGAGCATCGTGACCTCGCGCGCATGGCGCGAGAAATTCATCGCGGCCTGGCCGGCCGAATTGCCGCCGCCGACGATGAACACGTGTTCACCGGAGCACATCGGCGCCTCGCTCGATCCGGCGCCGTAAAACAGCCCGGCGTTGAGAAACGCGGGCTCCTCCGGCAGCCCGAGGCTGCGGTATTCGATGCCGGTCGCGCAGATGTTCGAGCGGGCGACGAGCACCGAGCCATCGGCGAGATCGACGTGAATCTTGCCGTCGACGAAGCGCGCGTGCACGCCTTCGCGCATCGTCAGCAGTTCGACGCCGAACTTCATGGCCTGTTCTCGTGCGCGCTCCGCGAGTTCCGCGCCGGGAATGCCGTCCGGGAAGCCCATGTAGTTCTCGATCAGCGAGCTGGTGCCGGCCTGACCGCCCACCGCGGCGCGCTCGATCAGTACCGCGCGCAGCCCTTCCGATGCCGCATAGACGGCCGCCGACAAACCGGCCGGCCCCGCGCCGTAGATCGACACGTCGTATTCGACGAAGCGCGGCTGCGCGACCCAGCCGAGCCGCGCGGCGATTTCCGCGAGCGTCGGCCGGTACAGGCGCGAGCCGTCCGGAAAGATCACGACCGGCAGCCGGACGTCGCGCAATGGTGCGATGCCGAGCTCGCGCGTGCTGTCGGCGTCGGAGGTGAGCTCGCACCAGTCGTACGCGACCATGCGACGCTGCAGGAAATCGCGGATCGCATACGCGTCGCGGCTGCGCGGCATGCCGATGATTCGTATGTGGTGCGGCTGATTCATGCGCGGCTCCCGATGTTGGCGATGGGGACGCGGCCGGCTGGTGGGATGATCGCCGCCGCAGTCGCGAATGTACGCCGTGGGGCGCGGTGCGTGGCGGGGTTCATAACAATTAAGGCGGGGTGGGTGGGGGCTGGCGCGGTCAGCCTTCACTCAACGCGCCGGCGCTATAACGCGGGTTGTAGCCTGCCGAGAGGCCACGGTCGGAACCCCAGACTTTGTGCTGTATTCCAGAGCATCGTTCGATGCAATCACGGCTCGCTGACGGGCCGGCAACTCCGAATTCACGATAGAGATGGTCCGGGATATCGGTCCCCTCAACGGCGGCCTGCTCGTAGGCATGGCGTCCCGGCTGCTTGCCGATCAGTCCAGGTTCTACATCAAGCGGCTGGCCTTGACGCGGCCATCTGAAGAAAGCCGGCCTGGTGCGGTTCGGCACCGACTTCGAGCCGCCCGGCCGCATGTGGCTGACACGCCGGGCGGCTGACCGCCACTGATTCGACGCCCGGGTCACTCCAACCCAGCCGCGGCGGCCCGATCCCGCCCCATCCGACACCGAGGGTTAACACGGCGCACTTCCGGCTTTGTGCCGTGCGTCTTTTCGCCTAGAATTTATCGACCGATAACTTATCTCTCGATAAACAAGGAGTTCGCCATGCCTGTCTCGCGACTCGCGCACTACTCGATCCGCACGCTCGACCTCGACCGGTCGTGCCGGTTCTACGAGCGGGTGCTCGGCTTCAAGCGCGGCTACCGCCCGCCATTCGACTTCCCGGGCGCGTGGCTATACGCCGGCGACGACGAAGCCGACTACGGAATCGTGCACCTGATCGGCATCGATCCGGCCGACCCGCGCGGCCTTGCCGCCTATCTCGGCGACAAGGCCGTGCCAGCGACAGGCACCGGCACCGTCGATCACATCGCGTTCCTCGCGACCGGCGTCGAAGCGATGTGGCGCACGCTGCGCGCCGAGAACGTCGCGTGGCGCGACCGCACCGTGCCGAGCCTCGGGCTGCATCAGATCTTCATCGAAGACCCGTCGGGCGTGACGATCGAACTGAACTATCCGGCCGCCGAAGTGGCCGGCCTCGACCCGCGCGGCGCAGCCGCGGCTACCCGTGGAGCGTGACATGAACGACCGCAATTCGACCAAGCGCAATGCCGCCATCGTCGGCGGCTCACTGGGCGGCCTGTTCGCCGCGAACCTGCTGCTGCGCAACGGCTGGGACGTCGACGTGTTCGAGCGCGTGCCGGACGAACTGTCCGGGCGCGGCGCCGGCATCGTCACGCATCCCGAGCTGTTCGACGTGCTGCGCGCGGCCGGCGTCCGGATCGACGCGTCGATCGGCGTGAACGTCGAGGCGCGCATCACGCTCGCACGCGACGGCTCGCTCGCCTCCGAGCGGCCGCTGCCGCAGACGCTCACCGCGTGGAGCAAGATGTACCACGTGCTGCGCGCCGCGCTGCCCGACCAGCATTACCACGCGGGCGCCGTGGTCGCCGACGTGGCGGACGGCCCCGATCGCGCGTCGGTCACGCTCGCCGACGGCTCGGTGGTCCACGCGGATCTCGTCATCGCCGCGGACGGCCTGCGCTCGGCGATCCGCGAAACCTTCCTGCCCGACGCGCGCTTGCAATACGCGGGCTATGTCGCGTGGCGCGGGCTGGTCGACGAACGCGAGCTGTCCGACACGACGCACGCGACGCTGTTCGGCAAGTTCGCATTCGGGCTGCCGCCCCGCGAACAGATCCTCGGCTACCCGGTTGCCGGGCGGCACAACAGCACGCAGCCCGGCGAGCGCCGCTACAACTTCGTCTGGTATCGCGCGACCCGCGAAGACACCGACTTGCCGAACCTGCTGACCGACGCGACCGGCAAGCAGTGGGCCGGCGGCATTCCGCCGACGCTGATCCGGCCCGACGTGCTCGCCGCGATGGAAGACGCCGCGCATGCGCTGCTCGCGCCGCAGTTCGCGGAAGTCGTGTCGCGCGCCGCGCAGCCGCTGTTTCAGCCGATCTACGACCTCGAGGTGCCGCACATGACGTTCGACCGGATCGCACTGCTCGGCGACGCCGCGTTCGTCGCGCGCCCGCACTGCGGGATGGGCGTCACGAAGGCGGCCGGCGACGCGATGGCGCTCGTGCAGGCGCTGGGCGCCCACGCCGATACGCTCGATGCGCTGCATGCCTACAGCGACACGCGCACCGCGTTCGGCGCCGCGATCGTCCAGCATGCGCGTCATCTCGGCGCGTACATGCAGGCGCAGTTGCAGAACGACACCGAACGCGAAATGGCCGAGCGCTATCGCACGCCCGAAATCGTGATGCGCGACACCGCCGTGCCGCCGCAACTGTGAATCGCGCAGGCCGCCTGCCCGACGTGCCGCACCACGTCATGACCGATACCAACCAGGAGACACCGTGAACCGCTCGATTCCGGCTTGCGCCGGCCCCGTCCCCGATCCGGACGCATTCGCCGCGCCCCAGCACCCGCTGCTGCGCGATGCCCGCTTCCGCCAACTCGTCGCGCGCAGAAGGCGGTTCGCGTGGTCGCTGACCGCCGTCATGCTCGCGCTCTACTTCGCGTTCATTCTCGCGCTGGCGTTCTCGCCCGCCTGGCTGGGCCGGCCGATCGCGCCGGGCCGCACGACGACGTGGGGCATCCCCGTCGGCTTCGGGATGTTCGTCGCGACCTTCGCGCTCGTCGCGCTGTACGTGCGGCGCGCCAATTCGGTACACGACGCGCGCGTCGCGTCGATTCGCGACGGAGGCGGCCAATGAAGCGCGCCGCCACCATCGCTGCGTCGATCGTCGCGGCGGCCGGCGCAACGCCCGCATGCGCGGCCGCACCGGCCGTGCATGCGCCCGCGCACGATCCGCTCGCGATCGGCATGTTCATGCTGTTCGTCGCCGCGACGCTCGTCATCACGCGCTGGGCCGCGCGCCACAACCACAGCGTCGCCGATCACTACGCGGCCGGCGGCCGCATCACCGCGCTGCAGAACGGCTGGGCGATCGCCGGCGACTACATGTCGGCCGCGTCGCTGCTCGGCATCTCCGCGCTCGTGTTCACGAGCGGCTACGACGGGCTGATCTATTCGGTCGGCTTCCTCGCGAGCTGGCCGATCATCCTGTTCCTGATCGCCGAGCCGTTGCGCAACCTCGGCAAGTACACGCTCGCCGACGTCGTGTCGTACCGGCTGCAGCAACGCCCGATCCGCGCGTTCGCGGCGTCGAGCTCGATCGTCATCGTGCTGCTGTACCTGGTGTCGCAGATGGTCGGCGCCGGCAAGCTGGTCGAGCTGCTGTTCGGGCTGAACTACACGGTCGCGGTCGTGATCGTCGGCGTGTTGATGGTCGTCTACGTGTTCTTCGGCGGCATGCTCGCGACCACGTGGATCCAGATCGTCAAGGCCGTGCTGCTGCTCGCCGGCGCGGCCTTCATGGCGGTCATGGTGCTGAGCCGCTTCGGCTTCAGCCTCGACGCGCTGTTCGCGCAGGCGATGCGCATCCATCCGAAGCACGCGGCGATCATGCGGCCGGGCGGGCTCGTGTCCGATCCGGTGTCCGCGGTGTCGCTCGGGCTCGCGCTGATCTTCGGCACGGCCGGCCTGCCGCACATCCTGATGCGCTTCTTCACCGTCGGCGACGTCGGCGCCGCGCGCAAGAGCATTCTCTATGCGACCGGCATCGTCGGCGCCGGCTATGCGCTGATCATCGTGATCGGCTTCGGCACGATCGCGCTCGTCGCCGCGGACCCGCAGTATCACGACGCAAGCGGCGCGATCGCGGGTGGCGCGAACATGGTCGCGATCCATCTCGCGCACGCGGTCGGCGGCGACCTGTTTCTCGGCTTCATCTGCGCGGTCGCGTTCTCGACCATTCTCGCGGTGGTCGCCGGGCTGACGCTGGCCGGCTCGTCGGCGATCTCGCACGACCTCTACGCGAACGTGCTGCGCCGCGGCCGCGCCACCGACCGCGACGAAATGCGCGTCGCGCGCGCGACGACGCTGGTGCTCGGCGTGCTCGCGATCGTGCTGGGCATCGCGTTTCAGAAGCAGAACATCGCGTTCATCGTCAGCCTGACGTTCTCGATCGCGGCCAGCTCCAATTTCCCGGTGCTGCTGCTGTCGATCTACTGGCGCGGGCTCACCACGCGCGGCGCGGTAGTCGGCGGCGCGGTCGGCCTCGTCACCGCGGTCGCGCTGACCGTGCTGAGCCCGACCGTCTGGGTGCAGGTGCTCGGCCACGCGCATGCGCCCTACCCGTACGAGTATCCGGCGCTGTTCTCGATGGCGGCGGCGTTCGTCGCGATCGTCGCGGTGTCGGTGACCGACCGGTCGGCCCGCGCGCGCCGCGAACGCGAGCTGTTCGATCTGCAGCTCGTCGCATGCGAGTTGGGCGTCGTGCCGTCGCAGTACGACCATCACAACCTGGAGACGACACGATGACCTGTACCTGCTGCATGTCCAGCGGCCGGCGCCGCATGCTGGGCGCATTCGCGGCGCTCGCCGGCGCGGCGGTTGCCGGGCGGCCGGCGACGGCCGCCGAGCCGGGCTCGGTTTCATCGCTTGCATCGGCTTCATCGGCTTCATCGGCTCCATCCACGCCGCCCGCCGCCCACCCGCGCGCGATCGACATTCACGCGCACTACTACCCGGAGAGCTTCTGCTCGCTGGTCGGCGGCGAAGGCAAGCGGTTCGGCGGCGCGTTCACCTGCGACGACACGAGCTTCACGTTCCGCACGCCGGCCGGCGGCCTCGGGCCGCTGCCGATGAAGTTCATCGACGTCGACGCGCGGCTCGCCGACATGGACGCATCCGGCGTCGACGTGCAGGCGCTGTCGCTGAGCGTGCCGATGGCGTACTGGGGCGACCGGCCGTTCAACGCGAAACTGGCGCGCACCTGGAACACGGCCGCGTCGCACGTGCATCAGCGTCATCCGACGCGCTTCGTCGTGCTCGCGACGCTGCCGATGCTCGATGCGACCGACGCGATCGACGAGCTCGAGCGCGCGTCGCAGCTGCCCGGCGTACGCGGCGTCTACATGGGCACCAACATCGACAACCGCGACCTCGACGACCCGCGCTTCGCGCCGGTCTTCGCCCGCATCGAGCAGCTCGGGCTGCCGGTGTTCCTGCATCCGCAGCAGACGGTCGGAGGCGCGCGGCTCGGCGATTTCTATCTGAGCAACCTGCTCGGCAATCCGTTCGACACCGCGATCGCCGGCTCGCATCTGATACTCGGCGGCGTGCTGGACCGCCATCCGGCGCTGCATTTCACGCTGCCGCATGCGGGCGGCGCGTTGCCGATCCTGGTCGGGCGGCTCGATGCCGGCTGGAGCGTGCGGCCCGAAACGCGCCGGCTCGCGCAGCAGCCGAGCAGCTACCTGCGGCGCTTCAGCTACGACACCGTGTCGCATTCGGGGCCAGTGCTGAACTTCCTGATCGACACGGTCGGCATCGACCGGCTCGTGCTCGGCAGCGACTACTGTTTCGACATGGGCTACGCGCAGCCGGTGCGCTTTCTCGACCGGCTGGACCTCACCGCCGCCCAGCGCGCGATGGTGCTGGGCGGCAATGCCGGCCGGCTGCTGCGGATCTAGGCGCGGGCGTGGCGCGCGCCGCGCCGGGGCCTGTTCACCGGTCCGATGCGTTCAGAACGTTTCAGCCGGGCTTCAGGCCTTGATCGCGCCCCGTGCGTAGACTGCCATCCTGAGCCGCCGCGCAGCACCGCGCGTGCGCTCGTCATCGACTGCTGGAGTAATCACATGACCCCTGTCGCCCATCACCGGCGCGCGACAACCCGACCCGCACGACACGGCCTGCACGCGTCGTGCGGCGCCCCGACGCGCACGGAGCACGCATGAAGCACAAGCGACTCTGGATCGGCGCAGCCGGCATCGCGATCGCGGGCATCGCCGTCGCGATCGGCATCATGGTGCGGCCCGCGATCGCGCCGATCGATCCGCCGGCCGCCGCTTCGTTCGATCCGCAACTCGTGCGCGCGGGCGCGCGCGTGGTCGCGCTCGGCGATTGCGTCGTGTGCCACACCGCGAAGGACGGCAAGCCGTTCGCCGGCGGCCTGCCGCTCGCGACGCCGTTCGGCACGATCTACGCGACCAACATCACGCCCGATCCGGACACCGGCATCGGCCGCTGGTCGCGCGACGCGTTCGCCCGCGCGCTGCGCACCGGCATCGGCCGCAACGGCCAGCCGCTCTACCCGGCGTTCCCGTACATCCATTTCACGCGGATGTCGGACGACGACATCGCCGCAGCCTATGCGTACCTGATGACGCGCGAGCCGGTACACGCGAGCGCGCCGGCCAACGACCTGATGTTCCCGCTGAACTTCCGGCCGCTGGTCGCGTTCTGGAACGTGCTGTTCCTGCGTGAAGGCGCCTATCGCGCCGACCCGGCCCAATCCGCCCAATGGAACCGCGGCAGGATGCTCGTCGATGGCCTCGGCCACTGCGCGTCGTGCCATTCGCCGCTGAATGCGATCGGCGGCGAACAGGGCGGCCGCGCGTTCGACGGCGGCCTCGTCGACGGCTGGGAAGCGCCGCCGCTCAACGCGCTCGGCCACGCCGCGCGCCCGTGGACGCAGGCGCAGCTCGTCACGTATCTGCGCACCGGCCGCGCGAGCGAGCACGGCGCCGCAGCGGGGCCGATGCTGCCGGTCACGCGCGATCTCGCGACGGTGCCGGCCGACGACGTCGAAGCGATCGCCACGTACATCCTGTCGATCCAGAAACCGGCCGATGCGCGGGCGCGCGACACCGCGTCCGGGTCGGAACGCATCGCGAAGGACCCGGCCGCGCAGCGCGGCGCCGTGCTGTTCCAGGCATCGTGCGCGCAGTGCCACGGGCCGGGCGCGCCGATGCAGTCGATCGGCGAGCGTCCGACGCTCGCGTTCAGCACCGCGCTGAACGCCGATACGCCGCGCAACGCGATCCAGATGATGTTCAACGGCATCGGCTGGCACGGCGAGGACACGCTGAACTACATGCCGTCGTTCGTCGACCAGTACGACGATGCGCAGATCGCCGATCTCGCCGCGTACGTTCGCGCGGCATACACCGATCGCCCCGCGTGGACCGGTGCCGACGCGATGGCCGCCAAGCTCAGAAAAGAGGACACCGCTCGATGATCACCCTCACCGTCAACGGCGTGCGGCACACGCTCGACATCGATCCATCCACGCCGCTGCTGTACGCGCTGCGCAACGACCTGCACCTGCACGGCGCGAAGTTCGGCTGCGGGCTCGGCCAATGCGGCGCCTGCACCGTGATCGTCGACGGCAAGCCGACCTTCTCGTGCCTGATGCCGGTCGCCGCGGTCGGTTCGCGCAACGTGCGCACGATCGAAAGCCTCGGCACTGCCGAGCATCCCGGGCCGCTGCAGCGCGCGTTCGTCGAGCACCAGGCCGCGCAGTGCGGCTACTGCATCGCCGGCATGATCATGCGCGCGCAGGCGCTGCTCGAGCGCAATCCGAAACCGACGGAGCAGGAGCTGCGCACGCACATGGAGCCGAATCTGTGCCGCTGCGGCACGCACATGCGCATTCTCGCGGCCGTGCGCTCGGTCGCCGGGCTGCCGGCTCCGGAACCGGCTTCCGCTCCCGTCACGATCAGCAAGGCACTGTGATGAATTCCCACGACGACATCGACGAAGGCCGCCGGCATTTCATCGTCTCCGGCGCGCTGTTCGTCGCGTTTACGCTCGCGCCTGCCGCGCGTGCGGCGGCGCAGCTCGTGATCGCCGACGAAGGCGCGGCCGTTCACGTCGCCAAAGCCACGCAGGCGCTGGCCGGCAGTCTGAAGACGAATCCGCTGCTCGACGCGTGGATCAAGATCGCACCCGACGGCAAGGTGACCGTCTTCACCGGTAAGGTCGAGCTGGGCACCGGCATTCGCACCGCGTTGCTGCAGGTCGCCGCCGAGCAGCTCGACATGAAGCCGTCGCTGATCACGTTCCTGACGGCCGACACCGGCGCGTCGCCCGACGAGGGGTTGACCGCCGGCAGCCACACGATGGCCGACAGCGGCTCCGCGCTGCTGAATGCGGCCGCGCAGGTGCGCGCGCTGCTGGTCGAGGGCGCGGCGAAGCGCCTGGGCGTCGCTCCGAACACGCTGACCACGGCCGACGCGGTGATCCGCGCGCCCGACGGCCGCACGATGACCTACGGCGACGCGATCCGCACGGTCGACCTGCACCGCAACGCGGCGCCGACGTCGCCGCTGAAGAATCCGTCGACGTTCGCGGTCATCGGCACGTCGCTGCCGCGCGTCGACATTCCGAACAAGGTCACGGGCGGCGTCAGCTACGTACAGGACATGCAGCTGCCCGGCATGCTGCACGCGCGCGTCGTGATGCCGCCGGTGTACGACGCGAAGCTGCTGTCGTTCGACGAAGCCGCGATCCTGAAGCTGCCGGGCGTCGTGCGGATCGTGCGCAACGGCAGCATGCTCGCGGTGGTCGCCCAGGGCGAGTGGCAGGCGGTGGTCGCGCAGCGCGCACTGGCCGCCGGCTGCCGCTGGTCGCCGGGCCGCAAGCTGCCCGATCGCGCCACCGTCCACGCGGACCTGAAGCGGATCTCGACGCAGCGCATCGAAATCGCGAACACGCACGCGACGACGGCGCCGGCCGCGAAGACGCTGAACGCGACGTTCCTGAAGAACTATCTGCTGCACGGGTCGATCGGGCCGTCGTGTTCGGTCGCGCATCTCGAGAACGGAATGATGACGGTGTGGACCCATTCGCAGGGCGTCTACCCGCTGCGCGATGCGCTCGCGCAGATGCTGTCGATGCCGAAGGCGAACGTGCGCTGCATCCACACCGAGGGCTCGGGCTGCTACGGCCACAACGGCGCGGACGACGTGGCCGCGCACGCCGCGCTGATCGCGGCCGCGCTGCCCGGCAAGCCGATCCGCGTGCAGTGGATGCGCGAGCAGGAACACACGTGGGATCACTTCACGCCGGCGATGGTGACCGAGGTCAGCGCGTCGCTCGACGCGAGCGGCCGCATCGTCGACTGGAACTACGCGCTGTGGAGCAGCTCGCACAACGAGCGGATCGTCGACGCCGGCCGGCTGCTGCCCGCGCGCATGCTGGAGCCGCCGTTCGTGCCCGCGCCGTCGACGCCGATGCTGCAGCCCGAAGGCGGCGCCGACCGCAACGCGATCCCGCTGTACACGCTGCCGAACCAGCACATCGTCAACAACTTCTCGCCGACGATGCCGCTGCAGACCTCCGCAATGCGCTCGCTCGGCGCACACACCAACGTCTGGGCGATCGAGAGCTTCATGGACGAGCTCGCGCACGCGGCCGGCGTCGATCCGGTCGAGTTCCGGCTGCGCCACATGGACGACCATCGCGCGCGCCAGGTCATCAAGCTCGTCGCGACGCACTTCGGCTGGCCGCGGCCGCCGCGCGCGCGCAACCGCGGCGTCGGCTTCGCGTTCGGCAAGTACAAGAACCTGATGGCGTACGTCGCGATCGCCGTCGAGGTGTCGATCGTGCCGGAGACGGGGCAGGTCACGCTCGAGCACGCGGAAGCGGCCGTCGACGCCGGCCAGATCGTGTCGCCGGACGGCATCCGCAACCAGATCGAGGGCGGCATCGTGCAGGCTGCGAGCTGGACGCTGTACGAGGCGCTGAAATACGACACCGAGCGGATCCGCAGCTTCGACTGGAGCAGTTATCCTATCCTGCGTTTCTCCGCCGCACCGCAAAGCGTGAAGGTGCACCTCGTCAATCGTCCGGGCGCGCCGTTTCTCGGTGCGGCCGAGGCGTCGATGGGGCCGACCGCCGGCGCACTGGCCAACGCGATCTTCGATGCGACCGGCCAGCGCATGCGGGAGATGCCGTTCGCCGGCGACGCGCTGAGAAAACGCATCGACGCGTAGCGCGCCGCGCGACGCCCGACCTACCCGCGCCGATGGCGCCGGCGCGCACCGGCGCCACGCGCCCACCGCCTGGAGAACCCCGACGATGGATACCTTGCTTTCGATGCGCGTGTTCACGCGCATCGTCGAAACCGGCAGCTTCACGCGCGCGTCGGACACCACGGGCCTCACGACGCCGCGCGTGTCCGCGCTGCTGAGCGCCCTCGAACAGCACCTCGGCTGCCGGCTGCTGAACCGCACCACGCGCCGCATCTCGCTGACCGAGGACGGTCAGGCGTACTACGAGCGCTCGGTCGCGGTGCTGCGCGAGATCGACGACATGGAGGCGTCGGTATCGCACGCGCGCAACGTGCCGCGCGGCCGCCTAAAGGTGAACCTGCCGCCGGCGATGGCGCGGCAGGTCGTGGTGCCGGCGCTGCCGGAGTTTCTCGAAGCGCATCCGGGCATCATGATCGAGCTCGGCGTGACCGACCGGCAGATCGACCTGGTCGGCGAAGGCGTCGACTGCGTGGTGCGCATCGGTGCGCTCGACGACTCGGGGATGATCGCGAAGCGAATCGGCAGCCTGACCACCTGCACGTGCGCGTCGCCCGCGTACCTCGCCCGCTTCGGCGAACCCGAGACCGTCGACGATCTCGCGCAGCACGTCGCGGTCAGCCACATCTCGGCCGACACCGGCCGGCCGCGCGTGTGGGACTACGTGGTCGACGGCGAACCGCGCGTCGTGCAGATGTGCGGCACGGTGGCCGTCAACGATGCGGACAACTACATCGAGTGCGGCGTGGCCGGCATCGGCCTCATCAAGACGTCGCTGTATCTGGTCGACCCGTACCTGAAGTCGGGGCGGCTGCGCGAAGTGCTGACCGCATTCAACGCGCCGCCGCGGCCGATCTCGGTGCTGTATCCGCCCAACCGTCACATCCCCGTCAAGCTCAAGGTGTTCGTCGACTGGCTCGCGAGCCAGTTCGAGCGGATTCCCACCCTGCAGGGCCAGCGCGGCTGAACCCGCGCGGCGCGGCACCTTTGCGTGCCGCGCAACGCTCGATTGCGCGCCCGCTCGATTCCCGTTTTATCGAATGATCAATAGTATCGACGGCAATGCGGTGCATCGTCGCCCGCCGGGCCGACAGGCGCTGCCGGCGCGGTGATACGGCGCCCGCCCTTCCCTTTTTCAGGAGTCGACCATGTCAGCAGATTCAACGCCGCTCGCGGCGGGCGCGCACGGCGCCAAACTCACGCAGGGGCTGATCCTGCTGTTCGCGTTCAGCTGCGGCGCGATCGTCGCGAACCTGTACTACGCGCAGCCCATCACCGAACTGATCGCGCCGGGGCTCCACATGTCGGGCGACACGGCGAGCCTGATCGTGTCGCTGACGCAGATCGGCTATGCGCTCGGCCTGTTCTTCATCGTGCCGCTCGGCGATCTGCTCGAGAACCGCAAGCTGATGATCGTGACGGCCGTCGTGTCGATCGCGAGCCTCGCGGCGGCCGCGTTCGTGCACACCGCCGGGCTGTTTCTGGCGATCTCGCTGCTGATCGGCTTCAGCTCGGTGGCGGTCCAGATCCTGGTGCCGCTCGCCGCGCATCTCGCGCCCGATCATTCGCGCGGCCGCGTGGTCGGCACCATCATGAGCGGGCTGCTGCTCGGCATCCTGCTCGCGCGTCCGCTGTCGAGCGTGGTCGCCGACGCGTTCGGCTGGCGCTTCGTGTTCGCGGCGGCGGCCGTGCTGATGACGCTCGTCACCGCGGTGCTCGCGCTGACGATTCCGGCGCGCCAGCCCGACCATCGCGCGACCTACTTCGAGCTGATCGGCTCGCTGCTGCATCTGGTCCGCACGATGCCGATCCTGCGTCACCGCGCGTTCTACCAGGGCCTGATGTTCGCGTCGTTCAGCCTGTTCTGGACCGCCGTGCCGGTCGAGCTGACGCGCCACTACGGTCTGTCGCAAACGGCGATCGGCGTGTTCGCGCTGGTCGGCGCGATCGGCGCGACGTCGGCGCCGGTGGCCGGCCGGCTCGCGGACGCCGGCCATACGGTGCGCGCGACGCTGATCGCGCTGATCGCCGGCGCCCTCGCGTATGCGATCGCGCTGGTGCACGGCGCGGGCCTCTACGGGCTCGTCGTCACCGGCATCGTGCTCGACTTCGCGGTGCAGATGAACATGGTGCTCGGCCAGCGCGAGATCTATGCGCTGCATGCGGCGAGCCGCAATCGCCTGAACGCGCTGTACATGACGAGCATCTTCGTCGGCGGCGCGCTCGGCTCGGCGCTCGCGAGCCCGCTTTACGAACGCGGCGGCTGGCCACTCGTCGCGGCGGTGGCTGGTGTGTTCCCGGTCGTCGCGCTCGCGCACTACCTCGCGATCGGGCGGCCGCATGCGCGCCGCCACGCCCAAGGCTAACGGCGCGGACGTCACCGCGCCCAACATGAAACGAAAGGAGTCCACCATGTCTTCCCTGCTCAGTGCCTACGACCTGCGCGGCCTCGCGCTGCCCAACCGTGTCGTGATGGGGCCGATGACGCGTTCGCGCGCGCCGTCGCGCGGCCTGCCGACCGAACTGATGGCCGAGTACTACGCGCAGCGCGCGTCCGCCGGGCTGATCGTGACCGAGGCGACCAACGTCAGCACGGCGTCCGCGGCGTTCGAATCGACGCCCGGGCTGATCGACGATGCGCAGGTCGCCGGCTGGAAGAAGATCACCGACGCCGTCCATGCGAACGGCGGGCGCATCTTCGCGCAGTTGTGGCACGGCGGGCGCGTCGGCTCGCTGGCGCTGCTCGACGGCGCCGCGCCGCTGTCGCCGTCGGGCGTGAACGACGACCTCGAGCAGCTGCAGGTGTGGGCGCAGCTGCACAACGGCTATTACACGAAGATCCACGCGACGCCGTCGCGCGCGATGACGACCGACGAAGTGGTCGCAGCGGTCGCCGAATTCCGCCACGCGGCAATGCAGGCGATGGCCGCGGGCTTCGACGGCGTCGAGATCCATGCGGCCAACGGCTATCTGCCGCACCAGTTTCTGTCGTCGACGCTGAACCGCCGCGACGATCGCTACGGCGGCTCGGTCGCGAACCGCGCGCGCTTTCTCGAGGAGATCGTCGACGCGGTGGGCGGCGTGATGCCGCTGAGCCGCGTCGGCGTGCGCGTTTCGCCGTACGCGAAGTACAACAACGTGCGCGACGCCGATCCCGATGCGACCTACGCCTACGTCGGGCGCATGCTCGACGACGCGGGCGTCGCCTACCTGCACGCGGCCGACACCAACGGCTGGAGCGGCGAGCCCGATCTGCCGCGCATCGTCGCGCAGGCGCGCCGCTCGTTCGGCGGCACGCTGATCGTCAACGGCGGCATCGCGCCGGACGCGGCGAACGCGCTGCTCGATGCGGGCGACGCCGATCTCGTCGCGTTCGCGCGTGCGTATATCGCCAACCCCGATCTCGTCGAGCGCCTCGCGACGCGCGCACCGCTCGCGCAGCCGAAGTCGAGCGGCTGGTACGGCGGCGACCGCGCCGGTTACGTGGACTATGCGCGGCACGATGCGGCGGAAGCGGGGGTGTAGGGATGTGGGGGGCGGAGAGCGTGCAGTTACCCGTCGCCGCCCGCCCCATCCCGCGGCAGCCGGCCTTCGCCCGGCCGCACCGACGCCGTCACGCGTCGGTCCATCGCGCGCCCAGCACGCGCCCGCAGAAGTTCGGCCGATGAAAATCCGGGTCCGCGCGTTCGAGCACGTCGGCGCTCCACGTACCGAACGTCGACTGCGGCCGATGTTCGACGCCGCGCGCGACCGTGTCGAGAAACGCTTCGCGAAAACCGCTGCCGCGCGGGTACGCGGCCAGCAGCGCGGCCCGCTCGGCGGCCGTATAGGCGTCGAAGTCGGTCGCCATCAGATCGGTCGACACCGCACCGGCCAGCGCGCGCGCGAGCGGCGATGCGCGCACGGCCACGCCCGGCGTCGTATGCAGCGCGATCGCGTGCCACACGTCGTCGCGCATGCGCCGCGAGCGGCGATGCCGCAGCAGCAGCGCATGCGCGGCATCCGCCCCGTCGAGCTCGTAACGTGCGGTCGAGCGGCAGTACGCGTGGCTCAATCCCATGTTCACGTACATCGCGGCGACATACAGCGCATCGGCATCGCACGTGTCGCCCGCGCGCCGCGCGGCGAGCGACGCGAACACGAATACGCGCGCGGCGTGACCGGCGAGCGCGGCAGGCAACGATGCGCGCGCCGCGTCGGCCGCGTCGATCGCCAGCGGCGTGCGCGGAATGCGCACGCCGGCCACTTCGCCGCCGTCAGCCGGTGCGCGCGTGTGCGCAGCATTCATCTCGTCTCCTCATGCCCCGTGCACGGGGCGGAAAATCGTTCAATGCAACGCGCGGCCGCGCACGCGGCACGCCGGGGCGGCGCGCTAGAACGCGACGCAGCGGCAGCCGAACGCGTCGCAACGATCGCCGGCGGCGCTCGCCGTCGGGAAGCGCGAGCGCGCGAAGCGGCGTCCGTGGCCGCGGGTACGGCACGCGTCCATCCCCGGCTCGGCGCATGCGCCCGCCGCTGCCGACGCGCGCGCACGGGCTCGCGCGCCGCCCGCCGCATCGTCGGCGCCGCCGTCTGCGCCGCGGTCGGCCACCGGCGACCACGCGGGGCTGACGGGCGGCAACGGCGGCGCGAGCGACGCGAATTCGGCATCCGCGTGCACGACCTTGCCGTCCACGACCGTCAGCACCGACGACAACTGCGGAATGCGCGCGACGTCGATCGCGAAGTAGTCGTCGCTCAGCACCGCGAAGTCCGCGTACCGGCCGGGCGTCAGCGCGCCCTTGCGGTGCTCGTCCGCCGAGAACCACGCGCTGCCGAGCGTGTGGACGCGCAGCGCTTCCATCCGGCCGAGCCGCGCACGCGCGGGGTACAGCGGCGTGCCGCCGACCGAGCGCCCCGACACCATCCAGTACAGCGCGACGAACGGGTTGTAGCCGGCCGTCTGCGTCGCACCGGAGCCCGCGCCGACCGGCAGCCCGGCCGCGAGCATCGCGCGGATCGGCGGCGCGCGGCGCGCCGCGGTCGCGCCGTAGCGCGCGATGAACGCCTCGCCCTGGAACGCCATGCGCGGCTGCACGGTCACGCCGCCGCCGAGCGCTGCGATCCGGGCGATATTGGCGTCCGACAGCGTTTCACAACGGTCGAAGCACCAGCGCAAGCCGTCGAACGGCAGCTCGCGGTTCACCGCTTCGAGAACGTCGAGGAAACGGCCGATCGACTCGTCGTAGGTCGCATGCAGCCGGAACGGCCAGCGGTGGCGCACCAGCAGCCGCACGACGGCCGCGAGATCCGCCTCGAGCGACGCCGGCAGCTCGGTGCGCGGCTCGAGGAAGTTGCCGAGATCGACCGCCGAGAACAGCAGCCGCTCGCCGGCGCCGTGCGTGCGCAGGAACGCGTCGCCGTCGCCGGGCGCCGTCAGTGCGATCCATTTCGCGAAGTCGTCGACTTCGCGGCCCGCATGCCGCGCGCCGAGCGCGTAGGCGATGCGCGTCGTCAGCTCGCCGCGCCGCGCGAGCGTCATGACGGCCGCATAGTCGTCCGGATAGACGAGGCCGTCGCCGCCCGCGTCGATCGCGCTCGTCACGCCGACGCGATTCAGCGCATGCATGAACTGTTGCGTCGAGTTGAGCCGGTCGCCGTCCGACAGCGCCGGCGCTGGGTCGAGCGCCGCGCTCAGCACGGCCGGGTCGGGCCGCGCGAGCAGCAGCCCGGTCGGTCGCCCGTAGCGGTCGCGCCGCAGTTCGCCGCCGCCCGGATCGGGCGTGTCGCGGTCGTAGCCGAGCGCGCGCAGCGCGGCCGCGTTCAGCCACGCGCTGTCGCCCAGGTGCTGGACGAACACGGGCGTATCGGGCGCGATTGCATTGAGCTCGGCCAGCGTCGGCCCGCGCTTTTCCGCGAACTGCAGCGCGCTCCAGCCGCCGGCGACGCGCACCCACTGCGGCGCAGGCGTGCGCCGCACCTGCCGGCGCAACCGGTCGAGCGCGTCGGCGAGCGACGGTATGCCGTCCCAGCGCAATTCGAGGTTGAAGGTCTGGCCGCCGCGGATCGCCTGCAGATGCGCATCGACGAGGCCGGGAATCACGGTGCGGCCGTGCAGGTCGATGCGCGTCGTGGCGACGCCCGCATGGCGCAGCACGTCGCGATCGTCGCCGGTCGCGACGATGCGCCCGTCCTTCACCGCGAGCGCGCTGACGAACGAGCCCCGCTCGTCCTGTGTCGCAATCTTGCCGTTGAAGACGACGAGATCCGCCGAGTGCGCGGGTTCCGTCGCTCTAAGCACTGTCGGGCCTCCGGTGCGCGGCGCGCCGCGCGGTCCGCGGCTCGTACGCACTCGCCAATGCGGCCGGCACGCGCACGGCGGCACGCATACCGCCCACCCACAGCGGCCCCGCCGCCCCGAATGCGCGCATCGTCATGCCCCCTGCTGCGCCGCGTCGACGGCGTCGTGTCGGGCGCGCGGGCGGGACGGCACGGGCGCCGCGTCCTGACGCACGAAACTCTGCACCCGCAGCAGCCGGCGCACGTCGTGCGCGCGCGAGCGCGGGTCGAAGTCCTGCACGATGCCGGCGACCAGCGTCGACGCCTGCGCGGTACGCCCGCGCTCGATCAGGTGATCGGCGAGATCCAGCGAGCTGCGCAGCGCCCACATCCCGGCGCCCTGCGCGTTCGCCGTCTCGATCGCCATCTGCAGATGACGCTGCCCGTCCGCCTCGCATGCGACCGAGAGGTCCGCGCCGACGGTACGCGCGTGCTCGAGCATCGCGACGCCGCGCACGCGCAGCAGTTCGGGGACGAACAGGTGCTCGCCATGCGCGCGGCAGCGCGCGAGCGTCGCGTCGAGCAGCGCGCGCGCCTGCGCCGCGCGGCCGGTGCGCACCAGCCCTTCCGCATACGCGACGTTCAGCGGCGCGAGCAGCCTGCGGAACCCGCTCGCGTCGACACGCTGCAGCGCCGGCTCGAGCCGCGCGAGCCCCGCGCCCGGATGGCCGGCCTGGATGTCGAACTGGCCGGTCAGGCATTCCGCGTGGCTGCGCCAGATGTCGAAGCCGTGCGCAGCGGCGCTCGCGCGCAGCGTCGCGAGATAGTCCGACGTGATGTCGTGATCGCCGTAGCGCAGCGCGATCGGCACGGCGGCCGCGCCGAGCACGATGCACAGCGCGAGCGGCGAGCCCGCGCGGCGTGCGCACTCGACCGCCTGCGCGGCGAAGCGCATCGCGGCTTCCGGCTCGCCCTGCATCCACACGAGCCGCGTGAGCATGGTGCGCGCGAGCGTCGCCACGTCGACGCCGAGCGCCGCCTGCGCGCACGGCGGTTCGCCGGCGTCCGCGAGGCCGGCCGTAGCCGCCTCCAGCCGCTCGCGCGCCTGCGCGTGCTCGCCGAAATAGTGCAGCGAGGTCGCGACCATCGCATGCGCGAGCAAGCGCTGCGACGGGTCGCCGCGCCGCTCGGCCGCGCGCTCGAAGCGCATCGCGTAGCGCAGCGATTCGTGGATATCGGACAGCGTCAGCATCGTGTTCCACAATCCGACCAGCGCGCGCGCGTCGAACGCGTCGTCGCCGCTGCGGGCCGCGAGGCCCAGCGTGCGGTCCCACATCGCGGCCGCGGCCAGCGCATCGCCGTCGGTGTGCAGCACCGCCGACGCGCATGCAGCGCGCAACCGCATCTCGCGGCCCGCGTCGAGCGGGGCGGCGGCGCCTGCGTCCAGCGCGTCGAGCAGCTGTCTCGCGTGCGCGGCGGACTCGCGCATCCGCGCGGGCTCCTGCAATGCGTGCGTCAACAGGTCCGGGTCGGGGTCGGGAATGGCGGCGGCCGGCGGCGCCGGGTCGGTCGTGGCTTGGGCTTGGGCTTGGGCTTGGGCTTGGGCTTCGGCTTCGGCTTCGGCCGCTGCCATGATCCGGGCTTGCGCGTGGGCCTGCGCATGGACTTGCGCATCCGCCCGCGCATCGTCCGCGTGCGCCGCGCGCCCGTCCGCGTCCGTGTCCGTGCCCGCTTCAGCGCCGACACCCACACGCGCCGGCGCATGTTCGCGCTCGTACAGCGCGTGGCGCGCGGCGATCCGCTCGAACTCGCCCTCGTTGTGCAGTTTCTCCAGCGCATAGGCGCGCGTCGACTCGGTGAGCCGGTAGCACACGTATGCGCCATGGAATTCGACGCTCACCAGCGATTTCGCGACCAGTTCGCCGAGCACCGCGATCGTGTCCGACGCCGACGTGTCGGGCTCCGCGGCGACCGCGCGCGCGGCATCGAACGAGAACGGCCCGATGAAGCAGCCCATCCGGCGAAACAGCGCACGCGCGGTCGGATCGAGCAGCACGTAGCTCCAGTCGAACGTGGCGCGCAGGGTCTGATGGCGCGGCAGCGACGACCGCAGGCCGCCGGTCAGCAGGTTCAGCCGGTCGTCCAGCCGCGACGCGACGACCGCGAGCCCGAGCGTCGCCACCCTTGCCGCGGCCAGCTCGATCGCGAGCGGCAGCCCGTCGAGGCGCCGGCAGATGTCGCCCATCAGCCGCACGGCCGCTTCGTCGATCGGGCACTCCGGCGCGGCGGCGCGTACGCGTTCCAGGAACAGCGCGACGGCCGAGCACCGGGCGATTTCGTCGAACGACGCATCGCTTGCCGGCACCGCGAGCGGGCTCATCCGCAGCACCGCTTCGGCCGAGATGTGCAGCGGCTCGCGGCTCGTGACCAGCACGCGCAGCGACCCGGCAACGGAGGTGAGGGTTTCGACGAGCTTCGCGACCAGATCGACGATGTGCTCGGCGTTGTCGAGCACGAGCAGGCTGCGCGACTCGGCGAACGCGGCGCCGACGCACTCGACGGCCGGTATGCCGTCGACGTCGAGCCCGAGTTCGGCCGCGATCGCGATCAGCATGTCGTCGTGCGTCGACGCGGCTGCGAGCTCGACGAACAGCACGCGCTCGCGTCCGTGGCAGCGCGCATCGTGCGCCACATGCGCGGCGAGGCTCGTCTTGCCGATGCCGCCCGCGCCCACGAGCGTGACGACCGGCGTGCGCGCCAACATGGCGACGATCTGCGCGAGCTCGGCATCGCGCCCGACCAGCGGCGGGGTCGGCACGGCGTGGGAGGCGTCGGGCAGCGCGGCGAGATCGGGGGCTGCGGACTCCACGAGCGCAACGGATCCAGCGGGCGCAGCGGCCGCGGACATGCCCTGCCCAGGCTCGCCGCCCTCTGGGACGTCCGGCGCCGGCCCGGCCGCGGCCGACGCGCTCGCGACGAGCAGATAGCCGCGCCCGGGAACCGTCTTGATCAGATCGCGATTCGCGCCGAGCGCCTTGCGCAGCGTCGCGACGTGCACCTGCAGCCGGTTTTCCTCGACGATCAGGCCCGGCCAGACCGCATCCATGATGTCGTCCTTCGACACGACCGAACCGCTCGCGCGGTGCAGCACTTCGAGGATGTCGAGCGCACGCGCGCCGATGCGCAGCGACGCGCCGTGACGACGAATGTCCCGCTGCTCGAAATCGACCGACAAAGTACCGATCTGGATCATGGCCGCCTCCGGGTACCTCAGGATGACCGCCGCATGAGCGCGGCAGCTCACGCGGCAGGAAGTCGGAGCCCGGCGCGCGATCGCGCCGGGCGGGGAAATATCGAATTGACGGCCCAGTGTAAAAGGACGTCCGGCGGAAATCTTGAAGAAAAATGCGCTGCACGGGTGCCGGCGCGCCGCTCGGCGCGGTCACTTGCGTGTCGGGCAGCGCCGCTATACTGTGCCGGGCCCCGCGCACACGTGCCCCGCGCGGGCGTTCGGGCGTGCGGCCGTCGCGCCCGCGCATCGAAAGCCGATCGTCAGGGTCGCGAGCGGACCTTTGTACAAATTCATTTTGAATGCACGCGTGCCCGTATAAACTCGACTCGTCGTAACGCGCCACGAGTCACTCGCAGGAAAATCCATGCCCGACCTCGTCATCGCAGCGCCGGACGCCCCGGTCGCGCCAACGCCGAAAGACACGCTCGGCTGCGCGGCAAGCCTGCTGTCGAAGGACATCGAGACGGCCGCCGGCGGCCTGAAGCTGCACCGCAAATGCATGCGCGAGGCGCACGTCGAGCATATCGACATGCCCGCATGCGATCGCGGCTTCCTGGTCGGCGTATCGCTGAACGGCGGCCACCGCCGCACGCTCTACGGGCGCGCGGGCGCGAGCGAGCGCCGGTTCCAGCAACACTCGATCTACATTCGCGACTTCTCGCGCCATTTCCGCGCCGACCTGTACGGTAATTTCGACTTCGTGCTGGTCGAGCTGCCGCCCGCGTATCTCGAACGCGTCGGCCGGGAGCATGGCGGCAGCGCGGTCGGCGGCCTGACCTCGCGGCCCGACGTGCGCGACCCGGTGCTCGGCCATCTCGCGCACGCCGTGGCCGACAGCCTCGACGCGCCCGGGCCGCTCGATGCGCTGTTCATCGAGCAGATCGGGCTGGCGATGGGCACCCATCTGCTGCGCCGCTACGGCGCTGCGCGCGTGCGCGACCTCGAGCGCAAGGGCGTGCTGTCGCCGGCAAAAGTGGCGCTCGCGAAGGAACTGCTGATGGAAAAGGCGAACCTCGGCGTGTCGATCGAGGAAGTCGCGAACGAATGCGACCTGTCGCGCGGCTATTTCATCCGCGCGTTCTCCCGCACCACCGGCCGCACGCCGCACCAGTGGCTGCTCGAACAGCGCGTGACGCGGGCGCGCCATCTGATCGAGACGTCCGACATGACGCTCGCCGAGATCGCCGCCGATTGCGGGTTCTCCGACCAGAGCCATCTGAACCGCGTGTTCCTGCGCGTGATCGGCCATCCGCCCGGCGCGTGGCGCCGCGCGCGCTCGCGCTGATCGCGTCGGCCTGGCAACGGCGTCGGCGCGCAGCGCGCCATGCGAGGCTCATGAAACAGTTCAACGTCGACAGCGTGGCCGAGCTGCTGCGCCTCGCGCCGTCGAAGAAGCGGGCCTGACGTTGCGCGAAGCCGTCAGGCGTGCGCGTCGCAGAATGCACGCGCACACCTCACAACCCTCCTCCCACCCCGCCCCTGAATCGTCCTGAAGATCGCCCACGCCGCCGCTGCGCCCCACGCAGCCGACGCTAGAATGCGAACCGCATGCAACGCGACGTTGCGACACGCACGAGGGCGACCCGATGGACAAATTCTCCGCACTGCGCGCGTTCGTTGAAGTGGCCGAAGCCGGCGGTTTCTCGAGCGCCGGACGGCGTCTCGAACTCGCCGCTTCGTCGGTGGTGCGCGCGGTGGACGCGCTCGAGGCATCGCTCGGCACGGTGCTGTTCAACCGCACGACCCGGCAGGTCACGCTGTCCGATGCCGGCGTCGTCTACTACGCGCGGGCGAAGCGCGTGCTGGAGGAACTGGCCGATGCGGATGCGCTCGTCGCCGACCGCGGCAGCGAGCCGTCCGGGCCGCTGCGCGTGTCGGTGCCGGTCGCCTACGGGCTGCGCCGCATCGCGCCGCACGTCGCGGCGTTGCTCGCGCGCCATCCGAAGCTCGACATCGACCTGCAGCTCACCGACGAACGCGTCGACCTCGTGACGAGCCGGATCGACGTCGCGATCCGGCTCGGCGACGCGGCGCCGAGCGCAGACGTCGTCGCGCGCCCGCTCGGCACGTTCCGGCGCCACGTGGTCGCCAGCCCAGGCTATCTCGACGCGCATGGCACGCCGGCCACGCCCGGCGACCTGGTCGACCACGCGTGCCTGCGCTTTCACTTCGGCGTCGACCAGCAGGCGTGGACCTTCGTCGGCGCGCAGGGGACCACACAGGTCGTCGTCGCCGGCCGGCTCAAATCGAATCACAGCGAAGTGCTGTGCGAAGCCGCGCTCGACGGCGCGGGCATCGCGCTGCTGCCCGACTGGCTGGTCGATGCGGACGTCGAGGCCGGCCGCCTGCGGCGTCTGTTCGACGACTACGACGTCACGCCCGGCGCCGCACGCGCGGTGATCACCGCGCTGTACCTGCCGAACCAGCGCGGCTCGAAGCGCGTCGCCGCGTTCATCGACTTCGTCGCCGCGCTCGCCCGCGCGCCGGCATGACGCGTCCCGCGTCACACGTCGGCCGTCACGCGCGTTACCAGCCGAACTTCGCTTCCATGCCGACGTAGTCGGCATTGCGCGCGCCGAGCGCGCGAATCGACGAGCCGAGCTCGAAGTGCACGGCCTCGAGCGCGAGCGCGAGGTTCGCGTTGACCAGCCAGTCGACGCGCGCCTGCGCGTACATGCCGGTCCACGCGCCGCCCTTGCCCGCCGTGCCCGGCACGGCCGACATCCCCTGCCCGTAGATCGCGTCGGCCGTGGTCTGCCGCCACTGGAAACCGACGGCCGTGAGCACCGTGACCGAGCTGGACGGCTTGAACGTCAGCGACGGCTTCACGTGGATCAGGTTGCTGTACCCCGTGTAACCGGCGAGCGTGAAGTAATAGCCGTTCGGAAACATCGGGTTGAACGTGCCGACGCGGTGGTCGCCCGGATGCGCGTCGCCCGACGCGCCGTCGACCTGGATGCCGACGCGCGGCGTGCCGGGCGTCTTCGCGAACGTATAGCCGCCCAGTGCGCCGAACGCCCACGCGCCGACCGTGTCCTGTCCGACGTGACCGGTCTGCAGCATCGCCTCGACGTCCCAGTCGAGCGAGTCGGCCTTGCCCGCGTAGCGCACGTCGAACACGTCGCGGCGCTCGGTGCCCGCCGCGTCGGCGAAGCGCGCGTTGTCGCGCGTATAGCGCGACCAGTACGCGGACAAGTCGCCGGGCCCCGTGCCGTTGCGCTCGACGCGCACGCCGTCGAAGCGCAGATGGCGGTTCGACACGTCGTCGAACGCCGCGTCGTCGCGGTACTGCACGGGCCGCGTCACATAGCCGATCAGCCGCCACTTGCCGATTTCATAATCGGCCCACAGGCCGTCGTAGGCCTGCCGCACGTTCGGACCATCGCGCACCGACACGAAGCGCTGCAAGTCGAACGCCATCTCCTGCCGGCCGATGCGCGTCTTGACCGTGCCGGGCCCCACCTGATCGACGTACGCGACGAACGCCTGTTCGAGATCGAGCTGATCCTTGTCGACCGGGCCGACCGTGTTCTTGCCGAACGGCCGCGCGTCGACGAACTGCACGAACGCCTGCAGATGGCCGCGATAGCGCAGGTCCGCATGGACGTTCGCGCGCTGGATCACGTAGTTGTCGTCGTGCGCCGCGCCCAGCCCGAACAGCGGCGCATTGTTCAGCTCGAAGCGCTCGCGCAGGCTCGCGCCGAGCGACAGGTAGGTCGACGGGTCGTCGCCGAGCGGCACGTATTTCAGCGAGTCGAACGGCTTGCGCGGCACGCACGGGTTCGCGAGCACCGACCAGTCTTCCTGCCAGCGGTTGAACAGCACGACGGGCCGCTTCGCGGTACACGTCGCAGCGGCCGCGGCTGCGGGTGTCGCAGCGGGCGTGGCGGCCGGTGCGGCCGCCGGGGCCGTCGCGTCTGCCGCTTCGGCGCCGGCCGCCGCGCCCGCGTGCAACGCGACGCCGCCCGCCAGCACGACGCACGGCAGCGCGCCGCGCCACGCTCGGTTCATCGGGCGGCGCACGGTTATTTCGTCCGCGCGTGGATCTCGGCGACGTAGCCGCCGGGGAACTGCACCAGCGCCGCCTCGCGGCCGTCCGATGCGAACGGCGGCACGAGCACGGTCACGCCGGCCGCTTCGGCCTTCTTCAGCGTCGCGGCGAGATCGGTCACTTCATAGCCGGTCATCTCGCGGCCGAACGGATAGGGCAGATGGCCGTCGGTCGCCAGCACGGTCATCTTGCCGAAGCCCGATTCGATCCGGATGCGGCGATACGTGTCGTTCGGCCGGCCGATCTCGACGCCCGGCGCATGGCGCACGTCCGACACGATCTTGCCGTGCGAGAACGCGACGAAGTCGCGCGCGAGCTTGCTCGCGCTTTGCGGCGACACGTACACGCGATTCTCCGGCACCGTCTGCAGCGGGTCGTAGTTCGGCGCCTGCGTGTGCCAGTAGAGCTGCATGTTCACGCCGCCCGGCCAGCGGACGATCGCGTCGCGCCCGATCGGATCGGGGAACGTCGCGACGATGACGTCGGCGCCGTGCGCGCGCGCCGACTTCACCGCCACGTCGATGTCGCTGACCAGATAGCCGGTGCGCTCGTCGCAGAACGGATACGGGATCGGCGTCTTGAAGCCGAACACCGAGATCGTGCCGACCGGCGTCAGCACGAGTTGCGACATCGTCTGGCTCGGCGTCGGCGTGACCTGGAACACGCCCTGCTGCGATTTCTTGCCGCCGAAAGTCGCGACGAAGCTGTCGGTGAAGCGGTCGAAGTCTTCCGGCGCCACGCACACATGGGTCGTGTCGTACTGCGGGCCTACGGCGACGGCCGGCAGGCGCGTCGAGGCGGCCGGCGACGCGATGTCGTCGAGGTGGGTTTCGTCGGCATGGGCGGGCGCGCCGACCAGCAGCGCGGCGAGCACGGCCGACGCCGCGGCGGTCGAGCGCAGCATGCTGCGCAGATTCAGTGAACTCATCGGGTTTCTCCTTGATGGTGACGCGCGCGGCGTGGCGCCGCGCGCGGATTCGGATTCAGCGGGATGCGGGCCGCGCGTCGCGGCGGCCCGCGCGACAGGCAAGAAACACCAGCACCGCCAGCGGCAGCGCGAGCGCCCAGAACCCCGCATACAGATACGCGGTCGCACCGGCGCCCGCGCCGAGCGCAAAACCGGCGACCGGCGGCAGCGTGCGCCGCAACCGGGCGCGGGCGGCTTCCCGCTCCGCGGGCGCGGCGATCGGCACGAGCCAGTCGAATGCGTCGATGACGGCCTGCGTGACGTTGCCGGTCATCACGGTGTTCGCCACCACCGAGCGCGCGGTCAGCCGGCCGTGGGCATTCTGCACGCCCATCGCGGCGGCGCCGAGCAGCCCGCAGAGGATCGTCGCGGGCGCATCGGCGCTCGCGATCGGCGACGCCGCCACCCCGGCCAGCATGAAGCCGGTCAGCAGGATCGCCTGCATCGCATACAGCGAGCACGCGCGCGGGCCGTGGCCGCGCACGCGCATCCCGTGATCGAGCAGGCGGGCGGCGACGATCCCGGCGATGAACGCGGGAAACGCGAGCCACTTGATCACGAGGCCCTGCCCGACGCCCGCGATGCCGGAGCCGATCAGGATGAAGTTGCCGGTCACGTGCGCGGTGAACAGCCCGAACAGCGCGACGAAGCCGAGCGTGTCGACGTAGCCCGCGATCGACGCGAGCATCACGTCCTCGCCGGCCACGTGATCGGGCGCGCTCGCGCCGCTTGCCGCTAGCTGGCCAGCTGGCATGACGCACCCTCCTTCGTCCTCTGCGGCGCGCGCATCGGCGCGGCCATCAAGGGAAGCGCGGGCTCGCCCGCGACGATGTCGAGCGGCCCGGCAGGCGCGCCCGGTGGCGGCGCGAGCGATGGCATGCGCGCCAGGTAGTACGGCGGGCCGGCTGCGATGCCGGCTCCCAGCGAGATCAGGTGAGGCATGGTCCGTTTCGGTTGCGGCGCACGGGCCGGCGCCGGGCGGCGTCCGATGCGTGCGGCGATCACGGAGCAGCCTAAGGAACGCCATCCTTAAAGTCATGGCGGCGAACTTAAATCTTCTGAATCCGGCGGCCGGCTCGCCTTGCTATTTTTCGACCGATAAGTGCAGAATGGGCGCCACTCAGGAGCCGATGGATGACCGAAACCAAGCGCAAAGCAGCGTCCCGCCCGAGCCGGACGGCGGCCGCCGAACCGGCCGCCACGCCGGGCCGCCGCCTCACGCCGGAGGCCCGCGAGCGGCAGATCGTCGAAAAGGCGGTCGAACACTTCGCGACGCACGGCTTTTCCGGCAGCACGCGCGAGCTGGCGCGGCAGATCGGCGTCACGCAGCCGTTGCTGTACCGCTACTTCCCGAGCAAGGAAGCGCTGATCGATCGCGTGTACGACGAGGTCTACACGTGGAATCCCGATTGGGAAAAACTGATCGCCGACCGGACGATTCCGCTGCAACAGCGGCTCGTCGCGTTCTATCGTTCGTACGCGCAGACGATCCTGCGGCGCGCATGGATCCGCACCTTCATCTTCGCCGGCCTGAGCCGAGAAGGGTTCAATACGCGCTATCTGTCGCGGCTGCGCGAGCGCGTGTTCCTGCCCGTGCTGCGCGAGCTGCGCCATGAATACGACATCCCGACGCCGGCGTCCGACGCGCAGCGCAATGCGGAGATCGAGCTGGTGTGGAGCCTGCACGCGAGCATCTTCTATCTCGGCGTGCGCAAATGGGTGTACGGGCTGCCGGTGCCCGACGACGTCGACGCCGAGATCGAGCGGCAGATCGACGCGTTCCTGAACGGCACGCCGGCCGCGCTGAAGCGCGTGGCGGCGGACACGCCGACGACCACGACTACACCCGAGCCAACGCCCACACCGCGCCGCAAGCGCGGGTAGCGCAAACCCCGCCCGCCGTCCGAGCGCTTCAGAACGATTCAACTCGCGCGCGCCCATCCTGCCCTAAGCTCGGTGCGATATCGGCGCTACGCCGCCGCGCACGGCCGCCCGCCGTTCGCATGGATCTTCGTCGGGAGCACACATCATGGAACGCGCATCGGGCCGCAAGGCCGTCATCGTCGGCGGATCGGTCGGCGGCCTGTTCGCCGCGACCGCGCTACGCGCGCGCGGCTGGCACGTTCGCGTGTTCGAGCAATCGGCGCGCGAGCTCGACAGCCGCGGCGGCGGCATCGTGCTGCAACCGCCGATCGAGCGCGCGTTCGCGTTCGGCGGCGTCGCGCTGCCCGCCAATGCGGGCGTCGATTCGATCGAGCGCATCTACGTCGACGCGCAGGATCGCGTCGTGCAACGCCTGACCATGCCGCAAACGCAAACCGGATGGAACGTGATCTATACGGCGCTGAAGCATGCGCTGCCGGACGACGTGATTCATGCCGGCGACGCGTTCGAGCGGTTCCAGCAGGACGGCGAACGGGTCGTCGCGCAGTTCGCGAGCGGCCGCGTCGAGACGGCCGATCTGTTGATCGGCGCCGACGGCGCGCGCTCGACGGTGCGCGCGCAATTGCTGCCGGACGTGCGGCCCGCGTATGCCGGCTACGTCGCGTGGCGCGGGCTCGTCGACGAACACGCGCTGCCCGAGCAGGTGCTGTACCTGCTGCGCGAGCGCTTCACGTTCCAGCAAGGCGGCGCGCACCTGTTCCTGACCTATCTGGTGCCCGGCGCGGACGGTGCGATCGAACCCGGCAAGCGGCGCGTGAACTGGGTCTGGTATCGCCGTCTCGCGTCGGAGCGGCTGCCGTCGCTGTTCCTGACCCGCGACGGCACGCAGCGCGACGGGTCGCTGCCGCCGGGCGCGATGCGCGACGACAACCGCGCCGAACTCGTGGACGCCGCCGACCGCATGCTCGCGCCGACGCTCGCCACGCTCGTCGACACGACACCGGCCCCGTTCGCGCAGGCGATCTACGATCTGGCCGTCGAGCGCATGGCGTTCGGCCGCACCGTGCTGCTCGGCGATGCCGCGTGCGTCGTGCGTCCGCACACCGCGGCGGGCGTCGCGAAGGCGGCGGACAACGCGGTCGCGCTCGCCGCGGCACTGCACGACGTTGCGCCCGGCGCGGCGTTCGACGCCGCACTCGCGACCTGGGATGCCGATCAGCGCGCGGCGAGCGCGCTGGTGTCCGCGCGCGGCATCGCGCTCGGCGCGCGCTTGATGGGCGCCGCATGAGCATGCGCATGCGCGACCCGCGCCTCGCCCGTCGTGCCCGTGCCCGTGGCCGCGACCGCGCGCTCGGGCGTCGCGTCGTGCTGCGGATTCAACGCGGCGAGCACGCTGGCGCGTCCGCCGTCGTCGTCGGGCAATTGCGGCTGGCCGCGCGCGAACGCCGGTGCGACGGCGGCCGCGAGCGCTGCGGCGAGCGCCAGCGCCGTCACGCGCGCCACGACCACACGGGCCTTCACAACGCACTCCCCGTCGCCCCGGACGGCGCCGCCGCGGCGCTCTGCGTGTGCTGCTCGCCATGCCCGAGCGCATACAGCTCGCGGTTGCGCTCGATCGTCGGCGCGCTCGGCGGGTAATCCCAGCGCGACGTCGGCACCGTGCCGTCACGCTGGGCCTGGACCAATTCGGCGAGCACGTCGGCGCGGGTCAGGCCCGCCGAGGCGCTCTGGGCGAACGCGGCCACCGGCGTGCCGATGGTGAGCGCGAGCAAGGCGGCTGCAATCATCCTGCGGTTCATGATGGAACTCCCGGAAACGATTCGATGAAGACGCATCGTCGATGCGCCGCCGGCACGAGCCCCGATGCGACTCGCTGCCTGACGTCTTCATTCTGGCGATCGCGGTGCACGCGACGCTGACCGGAACATGACAAATTCGTCATCCGCCGCCGCCGCACGCGGATGACGGTTTCGTAATCTTCGCGACAGGCTCGGGTCAACGCCGCGCCGGCAGACTGCATGCTCGCCGCATCGAACGCGGCATCCGTGCCCTGCTTCGAGGAACAACATCATGTGGATCGTCCGGCTCGCATTGCGCAGGCCCTATACGTTCGTCGTGCTCGCGCTGCTGATCTTCATCGCGGGGCCGCTTGCGCTGCTGCGCATGCCGACCGACATCTTTCCGAACATCGACATCCCGGTCGTCAGCATCGTCTGGTCGTACAACGGCTTCTCCGCCGAAGACATGGCCAAGCGCATCACGTCGAACTACGAGCGCGCGCTCACGTCCGACGTCGACGACATCGAGCACATCGAATCGCAGTCGCTGAACGGCGTGTCGGTCGTGAAGGTGTTCTTCCACCCCGGCGCGGACATCAATCGCGCGATCGCGGAAGCCGCCAGCAACGCCGCGTCGATCCTGCGCATCCTGCCGCCCGGCACGCTGCCGCCGAACATCATCACGTACAACGCGTCGACGGTGCCGATCCTGCAGCTCGGGCTGTCGAGCGACACGCTCGCCGAACAGCAGCTGTACGACCTCGGCAACAGTTTCATCCGCACGCAGCTCGCAACCGTCCAGGGCGCGGCCGTGCCGCTGCCGTACGGCGGCAAGATCCGCCAGATCGTCGTCGATCTCGACACGCGCGCGCTGCAGGCGAAGGGGCTCGCGCCGATCGACGTGGTGAACGCGATCAACGCGCAGAACCTGATCCTGCCGGGCGGCACCGCGAAGATCGGCACGCACGAGTACGACGTGCAGCTGAACGGCAGCACGCAGACGGTCGCCGCGCTGAACGACCTGCCGGTGAAGACGATCGGCGGCAGCGTCGTCTATGTGCGCGACGTCGCCCACGTGCGCGACGGCTACGCGCCGCAGACCAACATCGTGCGCGCCGACGGCAAGCGCGCGGCGCTGCTGACCGTCGAGAAGACCGGCAGCGCATCGACGCTGACGATCATCGACCAGGTGAAGGCGATGCTGCCGAAGATCGCAGCCGGGCTGCCGAAGGCGCTGCACATTGCGGCGCTCGACGACCAGTCGGTGTTCGTGAAGTCCGCGATCCAGGGCGTCGTGCGCGAGGCGCTGATCGCCGCGTGCCTGACCGCGCTGATGATCCTGCTGTTCCTCGGCAGCTGGCGCGCGACGCTGATCATCGCGGTGTCGATTCCGCTCGCGGTGCTGACGTCGCTGCTCGCGCTCGGCGCGCTCGGCCAGACCATCAACATCATGACGCTCGGCGGGCTCGCGCTGGCGGTCGGCATACTCGTCGACGACGCGACCGTCGCGATCGAGAACATCACGCATCATCTCGAACGCGGCGAGCCGCTCGAGGACGCGATCCTCACCGGCGCCGGCGAGATCGCGGTGCCGACCTTCGTGTCGACGCTGTCGATCTGCATCGTGTTCGTGCCGATGTTCCTGTTGACGGGCGTCGCACGCTACCTGTTCGTGCCGATGGCCGAGGCGGTGATCTTCGCGATGGTCGCGTCGTACTTCTTCTCGCGCACGCTGGTGCCGACGCTCGCGATGGTGCTGATGCGCGCGAAGGGCCAGGGCCGCCCGCCGCGCGGCGTGTTCGCGCGTATCGCCGGCCTGCAGGCCGCGTTCGAACGCCGCTTCGACGCGATCCGGCTCGGCTATCGCGCGCTGCTCGCCGCGGCGATCGCGCACCGGCGCCGCTTCGCGGCCGCGTTCGTGCTGGCGTGCGTGGCGTCCACGGGCCTGTTCGCGTTCGCCGGCCAGGACTTCTTCCCGGCGATCGACACCGGCGAGATCCGCCTGCATCTGCGCGCGCCGACCGGCACGCGGATCGAGCAGACCGCACGGCTGACCGACGAAGTCGAGGCCAAGGTGCGCAGCGTGATTCCGGCGCGCGAACTGGCCGGCATGCTCGACAACATCGGCGTGCCGGTGAGCGGGATCAACCTCACCTACGACTCGTCCGACCCGATCGGCACCGAGGACGCCGACGTGATGATCACGCTGAAGCCGGGCCACGCGCCGACCGCCGCGTACGTCGCACGGCTGCGCAACCTGCTCGCGCAGTCGTTCCCCGGCGTGACGTTCGCGTTCCTGCCGGCCGACATCGTGAGCCAGATCCTCAATTTCGGGCTGCCCGCGCCGGTCGACATCCAGATCGTCGGCAACAAGCTGGATCAGAACCGCGCGGTCGCGAACGCGCTGCTCGCGAAACTGCGCGGCGTGCGCGGTTTGGTCGACGCGCGCATCCAGCAGCCCGGCGACGAGCCGGCGATCGACGTGAACGTGGACCGCACCAAGGCGATCGAGGCCGGGCTCCAGCAGCGCGACGTCGCGCAGAACCTTTTGATCGCGCTGTCCGGCAGCTCGCAGACGACGCCGAACTTCTGGCTCGATCCGCGCAACGGCGTGAGCTACCCCGTGCTCGTGCAGACGCCGCAGTACACGATCGATTCGCTGCAAGCGCTCGCGAACGTGCCGTTGCCGACCAGCGACGCGCCGTCGCCGCAGCGCCCGGCCGGCGGCCCGGCGGCCGGTGCGCCCGCGCAAAACCTGCTCGGCACGCTCGGCAGCTTCTCGCGCACGACGCAGCAGGCGGTCGTGTCGCACTACAACGTGCAGCCGGTGCTCGACATTTTCGCGTCGGTGCAGGGGCGCGACCTCGGCGCGGTCACGGCCGACGTGACGAAGCTCGTCGACGACGCGCGCGCGCAGCTGCCGCCCGGCTCGTCGATCGTGCTGCGCGGCCAGGTGCAGGCGATGCACGAGTCGTTCGCCGGGCTGCTCGGCGGTCTCGCGCTCGCGATCGCGCTGGTCTACCTGCTGATGGTCGTCAATTTCCAGTCGTGGCTCGATCCGCTCGTGATCGTCGGCGGCCTGCCGGCGTCGCTGGCCGGCATCGCGTGGATGCTGTTCGTGACGCGCACGACGCTGTCGGTGCCGGCGTTGACCGGGACGATCCTGTGCATCGGCATCGCGACCGCGAACAGCATCCTCGTCGTCAATGCGGCGCGCGAGCTGCTCGCCGGCGGCGCATCGCCGTGGCAGGCCGCGCTCGACGCCGGCTTCAGCCGCTTCCGTCCGGTCGTGATGACCGCGCTCGCGATGCTGATCGGGATGCTGCCGATGGCGCTCGGCCTCGGCGACGGCGGCGAGCAGAACGCGCCGCTCGGCCGCGCGGTGATCGGCGGGCTCGCGTTCGGCACGCTGTCGACGCTGCTGTTCGTGCCCGTCGTGTTCGGCTTCGTGCACGCGTGGCTCGAGCGGCGTCGCGACGCGGCGGGCGCGCGTGGTGCGCTTGATATGCGCGATGCGCCCGGTGCGCCCGAAGCCCCCGATACGCCGGCGCTGCGTTGAGCGCGGACGGCCGCTCCTTCATCCCTCGACTCGCCCCGACCCCGGACCCATCATGAACGACTCGATCGAACCCGCCCCGCCGCCGGCTGGCGAAGCCGGCACTTCAACCGCCGCGACTGCGACGCCAGCGACGTCTGCGACGCGCGCCACCTCGGCCACCTCGGCCACCTCGGCCACGTCTGCTACGTCCGCCACGTATGCCACGCCCACCGCCACACCCTATGCAGCACCCGACGCGCCGCCCGCCCGCGGCGGCCGCAAGCTGGCCGTGCCGCTCGCCGGCATCGCGCTGGCGGCCGTGCTGCTCGCGATCGGCATCGTGCCGCGGCTCGACGCGCGCGCCGCGCAGCGTGCGCAGGTGGCCGCCCAGCAGGTGCTGCCGGTGTCGGTGATCGTGCCGGGCGCGGCGCCGGCCGACCAGACGCTCACGCTGCCGGGTGCGGTGATGCCGTACGAGGAGGCGTCGATCTATGCGCGTACGAGCGGCTACATCGCGCACTGGAGCGCCGATCTCGGCGCGCGCGTGAAGGCCGGCCAGGCGCTCGCGCAGATCGCCGCGCCCGACCTCGACGCGCAGTTGCGCCAGGCGCGCGCCGACGCGGCCACTGCGCAGGCGAACTACGACTATGCGAAATCGACCGCGCAGCGCTGGCAGCAGATGCTCGCCACGCAGTCGGTATCGCAGCAGGACGCCGACACGAAGGCCGCCGACATGAACGCGAAGCGCGCGATGCTCGCCTCCGCGCAGGCCAATGTCGCGCACCTCGCCGAACTCGTGTCGTACGAGTCGGTCACCGCGCCGTTCGACGGCGTGATCACCGCGCGCGACGTCGACGTCGGCACGCTCGTCACCGCGGGCGGCACGCCGGGCAGTGCGGGGCTGTCCGGCGAACTGTTCCATCTCGAGCAGACCGACACGCTGCGCGTGTTCGTCGACGTGCCGCAGGACAGCGCGACCGGCATCACGACCGGCACGCAGGTCTACCTGAGCACGCAGCAGTATCCGGGGCGCCGCTTCGCCGCGCGCGTCGCGCGCACCGCCGGGGCGATCGATCCGGTCACGCGCACGCTGCGCGTCGAGATCGACGTCGACAACCGCGATGGCGCGCTGCTGCCCGGCGCCTATGCGCAAGCGCATCTCGTCGTGCCGAGCGCGGCGCCCGCGCTCGAATTGCCGGTCAGCGCGCTGCTGTTCCGTCCGAACGGCGTGACGGTCGCGACCGTCGACGCGCACGGACGCACCGCGCTGAAAACCGTGCAGATCGGCCGCGATTTCGGCACGCGCGTGGAGATCGTCGCAGGGCTCGCGCCGACCGATCGCGTGATCGACAACCCGGGCGATGCGATCGCCGCGGGGGAAGCCGTGAAGATCGTGGCCCGCGCGGGTTCGGCAGTTGGCGCACCGGTTGCCTCACCCGCTGGCGCGTCGGTTGCGTCAGCCGTTGCCGCGCCGCTTGCCGCATCGTCCGCGCACGCCGTGCCGTCCCGGCCCACGACCGCCGCGTCACCGGCGTCTGCGCCGACATCGACACCGACCCACAGCTGATTCATCGACGACCACCCGCGAGATGCCCGCCATGCGCCTTCTTCGTCATCCGCTCCCGTTGGCCCGGCACATCGTCGCGCTCGGGGCCGCCGCCGCGCTGACCGCGCACGCCGTACCGTCCCGGCTCACGACCGCCGCCGCCCCGCCGCCATCTGCGTCGACATCGACACCGACCCAAAGCTGATTCATCGACGACAACCCGCGAGACACCCGCCATGCGCCTTCTTCGTCATCCGCTCCCGTTTGCCCGCCGCATCGTCGCGCTCGGCGTCGCCGCCGCGCTGAGCGCGTGCTCGACGCTGCCACCGTACGCGCCGCCGTCCGTCGCCGTGCCCGCCCGTTACGCGGGCGCCCCGGCCGCCGCAGCGGCCCAGGCCGGCTGGCACGTCGCGGTGCCGGCCGACGCCGCCGCGCGCGGCGCGTGGTGGACCGTGTTCGGCGACGCCGACCTGAACGCGCTCGAAGCCCGCGTCGACGTGTCGAACCAGACGGTGAAGAAAGCCGTCGCCGATCTGCAGCAAGCACGCGCGATGGTCGATTACCAGCACGCGGGCTTCCTGCCGACGATCACCGCGGGCGCCGCGCAAAGCCGCGCGCGCGTGTCGCAGAACCGGCTCGGCTCGTCGCTCGCCGGCAAGACCACGCCCGACTATCAGGCCGGCGTCGCCGCGAGCTGGGAGCCCGACGTGTTCGGCCGCGTGCGCGACGCGGTGGCCGGCGCGCAGGCCGATGCGGCCGCGAGCGCGGCCGACCTGCAGGCCGTGAAGCTGTCGGTGACCGCCGAACTCGCGACCGACTATTTCGCGCTGCGCTCGCTCGATACGCAGAAGCAGTTGCTCGACGACACGGTGCGCGCGTACGCCGACGCACTCACGCTGTTGCAGCAGCAGTTGGCGGCCGGCGCGATCGACGCGTCGGCGGTCGCGCAAGCCGACACGCAGCTCGAAGCGACGCGCACGCAGGACACCGACATCGACGCAGCGCGCGCGCAACTCCAGCATGCGATCGCGACGCTCGTCGGCGAGAGCGCGTCGACCTTCGCTCTGCCGCCGCGCATGACGCCGTTCGCGGTGCCGGCCATTCCGGCCGGCGTGCCGTCGCAGCTGCTCGAACGGCGGCCCGACATCGCGGCGGCGGAACGCCGCGTCGCGGCCGCGAACGCGCAGATCGGCGAGGCGCGCGCCGCGTTCTTCCCCGATCTCGTGCTGTCCGCGAGCGCCGGCCTCGAAAGCTCGTTCTTCGCGCCGTGGCTCACCGCGCCGAGCCTGTTCTGGTCGATCGGCCCGCAGCTCGCCGGCACGCTGTTCGACGGCGGACGCCGCAGCGCGTCGCTGCGCGGCGCGCACGCGCAATACGACGGCGCGGTCGCCGGCTATCGGCAAACGGTGCTGGTCGCGTTCCAGCAGGTCGAGGATCAACTGTCGACGATCGCCACGCTCGCGTCCGAAGCGCGCAGCCAGCAGCGCGCGACCGACGCGGCCGACCTGTCGCTGCGGCTGACGACGAACCGCTTCAACGCGGGCGCGGTCAGCTATCTGGACGTGGTCACCGCCCAGACGATCGCGCTGACGAACCGCCGCACGGCCGACCAGATCGACGCGCGCCGCATGGAAGCCGAAGTCGGCTTGCTGAAGGCGCTGGGCGGCGGCTGGCAAGGCGCCGCGAGCCGCGACGCAGACGCGGCGGCCGGCGCGCAACCGGCGCCGTCAGCGGCGACGGACGACCGCGCGGCCGTCACGCCGGCGGCGGCGGGTTGAACGTGAGGATGAAACGCGTGCCGCGCGCGTCGCTCTCGACGCGCACGCTGCCGCCGTGCAGCTCCATCACCGAGCGCACGATCGCGAGGCCGAGCCCGGCCGTGCCGCCCGGCGCACCGCCGCTGCGCGCGGGGTCGCCGCGCACGAACCGGTCGAAGATCCGCGGCAGCAGCGCCGCGTCGATCGGCTCGCCCGGATTCGCGACGACGACCTGCACGGCGTCCGCCGTTTCGTCGACCGCCAGCGTGATCACGCCGCCGGCCGGCGTGTAGCGCAGCGCGTTGGCGAGCAGGTTGCCGATCGCGCGGCGGAACAGCTCGACGTCGGCCGTCAGCCGGCCGTGCCCTTCGACGCGCAGCGTCGAGCCCGCTTCGTCGGCGAGCCCCTCGAAGTATTCGGCGATGCGATCGAGTTCGTCGCGCACGTCGAATGCGCGCTGCCGCGTGACGAAGCTCGGGTGCTCGGCGCGCGCGAGAAACAGCACGTTGTCGATCATCCGCGCGAGACGGTCGTATTCCTCGAGGTTCGATTCGAGCAGCGCCTGGTATTCGTCGGCCGAGCGCGGCCGCGCGAGCGCGACTTCCGTTGCGCCGCGCATGTTGTTCAGCGGCGTACGCAGGTCGTGCGCGAGATCCGCGCTGAACTGCGACAGGTGCGCGAACGCCTGCTGCAGGCGCGCGAGCATCGCGTTCTGCGCGTCGACCAGCGCGCGCAGCTCGTGCGGCGCGCGCGACGCGTCGAGCCGCGTGTCGAGCTTGTCGACCGTGATCCGGCCGGTGTTCGCGACGATCTCGCGCAGCGGCGCAAGCGCCGTGCGGATCAGCCAGTAGCCGAACAGCAGCGCGAACAGCGCGCCTGCCGCTCCCGCAATCTTCAGCCGGTCTCGGTAGCCGTCGAGCAGTTGCGCGCGGTCGCGCATGTTGCGCGCGATCGCGATGCGGATCGGCGTGTGATCGCCGAGCGCCGCGGCGATCACGACGCCGCGCATCGGCGTGCCGCCGTCGACCGTCCATGTCTGCAGCCGCTCGGCCGTGATCCGTTCGTTGTCGGGCACCGGCTCGGCGCGGGGTGCCAGCAGCTGCGCGTCGGTCGGTGCGCCCGGCGCGTCGTAGAGCGCCGCGTCGGGTGCGCTCAGCCGGACGTTGTGGCGCACCAGCACGTCGCCGTTCGCATCGAAAACGGCCATCGACAGCGCCTCGTTGCCGAGCACCTGACTCGTCAAGCGCTCCGCATGTGCGCGCACCGCATCGAGCGATTCGAGCTCGCCCGCGAGCCGGCGCGTGTGGCGCGCGGCCAGCACGATGTCGAGATCGTCCTGCGTGTTCACCTGCCGCTCGAGGCCCATGTACACGTACGCGCCGACGAGCGCGAACGCGGCGAGCGTGGTCGCGGCGAACGCGAGCGCGAGCGTCGCCGACAGCGATCGCAAGCGCGTCACGCGTCGTCCTTCGGTTCGAGCACGTAGCCGACGCCGCGCACCGTATGGATCAGCTTCACCGGGAAGGCATCGTCGATCTTCGCGCGCAGCCGCCGGATCGCGACTTCGACGACGTTGGTGTCGCTGTCGAAATTCATGTCCCAGACGTAGGACGCGATCTGCGTGCGGCTCAGCACCTCGCCCTGCCGGCGCGCGAGCAGTTGCAGCAGCGAGAATTCGCGCGGCGTCAGGTCGATCCGCACGGCGCCGCGCTTCACGCGGCGGCGCACCACGTCGATCTCCAGATCGCCGACCGCCAGATGCTCGGTTTCGCGCGGCGGGCCGCGACGCGCGAGCGTGCGGATGCGCGCCAGCAGCTCGACGAAGGCGAACGGCTTCACGAGGTAGTCGTCGGCGCCGAGTTCGAGCCCATGCACGCGGTCCTGCACGTCGTCGCGCGCGGTCAGGAACAGCACGGGCGTGGTGTGCGTGTCGCGCAGCCGCTTGAGCACGCCCCAGCCGTCGAGCACGGGCAGCATCACGTCGAGCACGATCACGTCGTAGCGCTCTTCCTGCGCGAGCATCAGCCCTTCACCGCCGTCTTTGGCGAGATCGACGCTGAATCCGGACTCCTCCAGACCCTTCTTCAGGTACGCGCCCGTCTTCGGTTCGTCTTCGACTATCAGGATGCGCATCGCCGGCTCCGTCGCATGGGGAAAGATGCGGCGATGTTACCGGGAAACGGCGATGGCGAGACGTTCCGTGCATGCGTCGGCAGCGTCGATGACGAAACTGTAATGTGCCGGTCATCATCGCGTTCGGCGGCGATCGCGGCACGCGGCACATGGCGTGCGGCATGCGGCCGGCCCGGCGGCGAGCTGGGCACCGCCGGGCACCGCCGCGATGCCGTCTGCGCGTCGGCGCCCGGACGCGCGTTACACCATCGCCTGGCTGACGAGCGCGTACAGCCCGCAGTCCGGATCGTGCGGCGCGCCGTGCGCCGCGGCAGGCGCGTTGCGGACCATCTTCGAGCAGGTGTCGACGCGCTTCAGGCCCTGCGCATCGAGCCAGTCGGGCAGGCAGGTGCCGGACGGCACGTCGATGCGGACGAATTCGCCGTCGCGCGCGCGCAGCCAGTGCGCGATCAGCGCCTTCGCATGCGCATCGTCGGGCGAACGCGGCGCGACGACCGGGCCGATCACGTGGCCGCGGCCGAAGCGGCGCAGCACCGCAAAGCCGGCGATCTCGCCGCCGCGCTCCAGCACGACGCCTTCGCCGCGCGCGAGCAACGCGGCCAGCAGCGCGGCGCGCCCGAGCCCGGACGCGCGCGTGTCGAGCGCCACCAGGCAATCCAGGTCGCCCGGCGTGGCGGCCCGCAGGCGCTCGCCGTCGGCGAGCGTCTGCGAGGCAGGCCGCTCGACGTTGCCTTGAAACTGGTCCAGCGAGCCGCACACGGCGAAGCCGAGCTTTTCGTAGAGCGGCTGGCCGGCCGGCGTCGCGTGCAGGAACGTGATGCGCGGCCCGAGCTCGTCGAGCACGATCTCCATCAGCGCACGCCCGATGCCGCGGCCCTGGTGCTCGGACGACACGATCACGTGTCCGAGCGCAGCGCGATCCGCGCCGTACTTCCAGCACATCGCCGTACCGATCACCACGTCGTCCTCCTCGGCGACGAACGCGGTCGACGTGTCGGCGGAGAACTGCCAGTCTTCGGCCCTGAACGGCCAGCGCAGCGCCATCGACAGCGCGTGAGCTCCGCTCACGTCGGCGGCGGTGAAGCGTCGATAGTGCAGCGCCGTCGCCGGCGCGGCAGCGTTGGTCGCGTGTTCGTGTGTCATCGGGCGATCCCTCTTGTGTCGTGTGTCGAGCCGGCACGGACGACGGCCCGCGCCTGTGTTGCCGTATCGCCGGCGACATCGCGCGGCGTGTTCGCAGCGGTCACTATAGGAACAGACGTGTTTGCTGTGGCTAACGCGCGCTTAAGCGTTCGTTAGCCGCCGTTTAATGCGGCGCGTTCGAAGCCGCGCACCGTCACGCCGCGCGCGCGAAATACCGCTGCGCCAGCGACACCCAGTAGCGCACGCCGGCCGGAATGATGTCGTCGTTGAAATCGTATTTCGGGTGATGCAGCGCCGGCGCCGCGTCACCGTCCGCCGCGTTGCCGATCAGCACGTACGCGCCGGGCCGCTCCTCGAGCATGAAGCCGAAGTCTTCGGACGTCATGTTCGGCGGCACCTCGCGGCGCAGGCGCTGCTCGCCGAAGGTGTCGCGAATCACCGCTTCGCACAGGGCCGTCTCGGCCGGCGTGTTCACCGTCGCCGGGTAGTACTGAAAGAACTCGACGTCCGCGCGCGCGCCGCTCGCGCCGGCCAGCGCCTCGCACATGAGCCGGACGTCGCGCTGCAACTGCTGCTGCAACGCGGACGACAGCGTGCGGATCGTGCCGCGCAGCTCGGCGCTGTCGGGAATGACGTTGTCCGTGGTGCCGGCCTGGAACATGCAGACGGAGATCACGGCCGGGTCCACCGGGTCCTTGTGCCTTGCGGCGATCGTCTGGCACTGCAGCACCATCGCGCAGGCGAGCGGGACGGGATCGATGCCGAGATGCGGCTGCGCCGCGTGCGCGCCCTTGCCGGTCACCGTGATGCGGAACCGCGAGCCGGCCGCCATGATCGGGCCGGTGCGCAACCCGAAGTGCCCGGCGGGCAAGCCGGGCCAGTTGTGCATGCCGAACACCGCTTCGGTCGGAAACTGCTCGAACAGGCCGTCGTCGATCATCTTGCGCGCGCCCGCGCCGCCTTCCTCGCCCGGCTGAAACACGAAGTGGACGCTGCCGGCCAGCTGCGGCAGCTCCCGGAGCACGCGCGCGGCGCCGAGCAACATCACCGTATGACCGTCATGCCCGCAGGCGTGCATCACGCCGTGCGTGCACGACGCATGCGCGAAGTCGTTGGCTTCGCGAATCGGCAACGCGTCGAGGTCGGCGCGCAGCACGATGCCGCGGCGCGGGTCGGTGCCGGGCAGGCTCGCGACCACGCCGGTGCCGCCGAGCCCGCGCGACACCGCGTAGCCGAGCGCCGCGAGTTCGCGGGCCACGACGTCGGCGGTCCGGTGCTCGTCGAATCGCAATTCGGGATGCGCATGCAGGTCGCGGCGCAAGCTCGCCCAGTGGGCACGATGCGCGCTCAGCGACGCTTCGGAGAGAATGGCGTGTTCCAAGTTCGACACCTTCGATGATGGACGGTCGGGATTGTGCATCGCCGCGCGGACGTCGCGCGGCCAAGGCTTCAGTCGTAGTAGCCGAGAATCGACTTGACCTCCATGTACTCCTCCATCCCCTCGACGCCGTACTCGCGGCCGTTGCCCGACTGCTTGTAGCCGCCGAACGGTGCCTGCGGGTCCCACGCCGGGTAGTTCAGATGCACCTGCCCGGCCCGGATGCGGGCCGCGACGGCGCGCGTGCGTTCCCTGTCGGTGCCCTGCACGTGTGCGCCCAGCCCGTACACCGTGTCGTTGGCGATGGAGACCGCTTCGTCGATGCTGTCGTAAGGCAGGATCGCGAGCACCGGGCCGAAGATCTCCTGCTGCGCGATCGCCATGCCGGTGCGCACGTCGGAGAAGATCGTCGGCCGCGCATAGAAGCCGCGCTCGCATCCCGCCGGGCGGCCGGGGCCGCCCGCGATCAGCTTCGCGCCTTCGGCGACGCCCACGTCGATCATCTGCGCGACCCGCTCGAACTGCGCGCGATTGGCGAGCGGCCCGTGCGTCGTTGCGTCGGCGAACGGATCGCCGACCACGCAACGCTGCGCCGCGGCCACAGCGAGCGCCTCGACCGCGCCGAGCGCTGCGCGCGGCACGATCATGCGGGTCGGCGCGCTGCACGACTGCCCCATGTTGCGGAACGCGGCGGCCACGCCCGGCGCGATGGCGCGCTCCAGGTCGGCATCGGGCAGCACGACGTTCGGCGACTTGCCGCCGAGCTCCTGTGCGACGCGCTTGACGGTCGGCGCCGCGGCCTGCGCGACCAGCACGCCGGCGCGCGTCGAGCCGGTGATCGACACCATGTCGACCAGCGGATGCGACGACAGCGCGGCGCCCACCTCCGCGCCGGTGCCGCTCACCAGGTTGAATACGCCCGCGGGCACGCCCGCATCGGCGAGCACTTCCGCAAACAGCAGCGCGCTGAGCGGCGACAGCTCGCTCGGCTTCAGCACCACGGTGCAGCCCGCCGCGAGCGCCGGGCCGACCTTCGCGGTGATCTGATAGATCGGCCAGTTCCACGGCGTGATCAGCGCGCATACGCCGATCGGCTCGCGCACGATCGCGGTCGTGCCGCGCTGCTTGCGAAACGGGTAATCGGTCAGGTTGTCGCGCGCGACCCGGATATGTTCGGCGGCGAGCGGCACGTGCGCGCTGCGCGCATAGCCGAGCGGCGCGCCCATCTCCAGCGCGAGCGCCGTCGCGAACCGCTCGGCGCGCTCGAGCAGCAGCCGATGCACGCGGTCGAGCAGCGCCGCGCGTTCCTGCGGCGACGTCGCGGCCCAGCCGGCGAATGCGTGGCGCGCGGCTTGCACCGCGCGATCGGCGTCGCGCGCGCTGCCGAGCGGGATCTCGCACAGCGTGTCTTCCGTCGACGGGCAGACGACCGCGAAGCGGCCGCCGCCGTCGGGCGCGACCCAGTCGCCGTCGATGAAGAAGCGCTCGAGCCGGCCGGCCTCGAGCAGGTGACGAACCGGTGATTGGTCGTAAGAAGTCATTGGAGTGTGTCCTTGAGTCGGTACCATGCGCCGACGAGCGGCAGAAACCACGGTTTGCCGAAGTGGCCGGGAATCGCCGGCCAGTCGAAACGTTGCCACGGGTTGAGATCGGCGCGCCCGTCCATGATCTCGGCCATCAGCGTGCCCATCAGCGTGGCCATGTGGGTGCCGTGGCCGCTGTAGCCCATCGAGTAATACACGCCGTCGCGCTCGCCGGCGCGCGGCAGCCGGTCGGCGGTCATGTCGACCATGCCGCCCCAGCAGTAGTCGACGCGCACGTTCGCCAGCTCGGGAAACACGGCGGCCATCTGACGGCGCAGGATCAGTCCGCTCTTTTCGTCCGAACGCGGGTTCGAGGTGGCGAAACGCGCGCGCCCGCCGAACAGCATCCGGTGGTCCGGCGTCACGCGGAAGAAATTCACGAAGTTCTTGGTGTCGGTGACCATCCGGCGGGTCGGCAGCAGGCGGTCGAGCAGTTCGCGCGGCAGCGGCTCGGTGACGATGATGAACGCGCCGACCGGCACGATCCTGCGCCGGATCCAGCCGAACGGCCCCACCTGCGAGATCCCGCTCGCGAGCAGCACCTGACGCGCGCGGATCTCGCCGAGCGGCGTGCGCAGCGCGTATGCGCCGCCCGCGTCGCGCTTCATCCCGAGCACCGGCGCATGTTCGACGACGTGCGCGCCGCGCGCCTGCGCGGCGTTGGCGAGGCCGCGCACATACCGGCCGACGTGCATCCCGGCGCTCTTCTCGAACAGCAAGCCGCCGTGGTAGCGGCTCGATCCGATCTCGTCGCGCAGCTGCGCCTTCGTCACGATGCGCGTGTCTCGATCGACGTTCGCGGCGAGCAGCGCCTGGCTGCGCACGAGCTTGTCGTAGTGCGCGGGCTTCGCCGCGAGCTTGAGCTTGCCGCGCCGCACGAAATCGCAATCGATCGACTCTTCTTCGACCAGACGCTCGACCATGTCGACGCCCGCGTCGAACGCCTGATACAGCCGGTTCGCCAGCTCGGCGCCGATGCGCTGCGACAGCATCGCGTAGTCCTGCGCGAAGCCGTTGTTGCACATGCCGCCGTTGCGGCCCGACGCGGCGTGCCCGACGGTGCCGGCTTCGCACACCACCACACGCGCGCCCTTCTTCGCGAGCGCGAGCGCGGCCGCCGAACCTGTGATCCCGCCGCCCACGACCGCCACGTCGCACATTCCGTCCGGCAGCTCAGGCGAGCGGCTCGCGAAGGGCTCGGACGTATCGAGCCAATAGGAACCGAAACGCATCACGCACTCCATTGTCGGCCGCACCATGCCGCGAGGCATGGTGCGCATTGTTCGCGTCGCATCGCGTCGCACCGTGTCGTATCGTCTGCCTGCGCGAACGGCGCGTGACGATGCGCAGCGTCGTCACGCCGCCGGCGTCGGCCTAGAAATCGGCGACCTTGCCCCACGCGGAATCGGCGAACCGGCTCGGCCGGTACGGCGTCGGGTCCACCAGCGGTTGCGCGCCCGTCACGAGATCCGCGATCAGATGCCCGGCGCCGGGGCCGATGCCGAAGCCGTGGCCGGAAAAGCCCGCCGCGAGCACGAGGCCCGGCACGCCCGGCAGTTCGCCGATCCCGGGGACGCCGTCCGGCGTGCTGTCGACGAAGCCGGCCCACGCATGCGTGATCGTTGCGTCGCGCAACTCGGGCAACAGCTCGACCGCGCGGCGATACGTTTCGTTGACCGTCGGCAGATCGGGCTTCGGGTCGAGGATGCGCACGGCCTCCATCGGCGTCGGCGCATCGAGACGCCAGCGCTTCAGCGTTTCGTGGCCGCCGCGCACGCCTTCGAGGCCGCCCGGCAGAAGATTGCGCCAGCGCTTCGCGAACATCGGCACGAACTGCGGCGCGAAGCGCAGGAACTGCGCGGTCGGGTCGACGCGCGCGCGGCCGCTGATGGCCAGCGCGTAGCGGCCGTCGCTGCGGCGCGTCACCGACACACCGGACGTATACAGCGCGCCCGGCAGCGCCTGCTCGACCGGCGACACGCTCAGGATCGACTGGCGGATCGACGCCTGCGGGAACCGGACGCCCAGCTGCCGGCAGAACGACGACGCCCACGCGCCACCGGCGAGCACGACCTTGCGGGTCTTGATGACGCCGGCCTCCGTGATGACGCCCGCGACGCGCCCGGCCGCCAGTTCGATGCCGCGCGCGGCGCAGTGCTGGTGGACGCTGCCGCCGAGCTTCATCAGCGCGGCCGCGACGGCCGGCGCGGCCTTCTCCGGGTCGGCGGTGCCGTCGCTCGGCGAGAACACGCCGCCTTTCCACGCACGCCCGGTCGCGCGCCCGCGCTCGCCGGCCTGCTTGCTGTCGAGCATGTAGGTCGTCACGCCCGCCGTCTTCGCGAATTCGCCCCAGCTCGCCCAGCGCGACAGCTCGGCCTCGTCGTTGCTCAGGTACAGCAGCCCGCAGCGGTGAAAGCCGGTGTCCTCGCCCGATTCGGCAGCGAAGCGCTCCCACAGGTCGATGCTCTTGCTCGCCATCGGCAGCTCGCGCTCGTCGCGGTTCTGCTGCCGGCACCAGCCCCAGTTGCGGCTCGATTGCTCGGCGCCGATACGGCCCTTCTCGACCAGCGCGACCGACACCCCGCGCCGGGCGAGGTAGTACGCGGTGAAGACGCCGATGATGCCGCCGCCGATCACGACGACATCTGCTTCGGCCGGCAGCGTCGGCGACGTTTCTATTTGGCGCAGCGGAGGCGACATGTTCAGTTCCGTTCGGTTGATGCGTTGACGTTCTGCACGACGTAAAACTTGGCCACGTGCTCGCGGCTTTCCCACCCGATCGGCGCGCCGCGCGGCACGAACAGCGCGTCGCCGGCGCCGAGCGTCAGCACGCTGCCGTCGGGCGCGGCGAAGCGCACGCTGCCGGCCAGCAGGAACATGAATTCGTTGACGCGATGCGGCCGGACGATCCGGTGATACGGCGTCGAATCCCAGGTGCCCGCGCAGTGGCCGATGCCGTCTTCGACGAACACGTTGTCGCTGCGGCAGGCCGGCGCGGGGCCGAGCAGCACGTCGGGCGGCAGCGACGCCGACGGCTTGAAGTCGGCGTCGGCGCGCAGCGCGACCAGGCCGCGCTTGGTCGGTTGCGGGCACGCGGCGGCGCAGAACACGAGCCGCACCGGCGACGCCGCGCCGATGCGCAGCGCGGTGCCGGCGCCGATGACCGCACCCTGTCCCGGCCCCAGCACCAAGCGGGCGCCGCCCGCTGCGTCGAGCGTCAGCTCGCCTTCGACGACGACGATGCTTTCGACGTGCGGATAACGCGCGACGTCGAGCTCGCCGACGAAGCCGATCCGGCCGGCCGCCATCGCGTCGGGGCCTTCCCACGCGATCTCGCGCTCACGCGCGAACGGGTCGTGCTCGCCGAACGCCTGCTGGCGAAACGCGGTTGTGTCAGCCGTGCCGTCGGCGCGGTGCAATACGTAAGCTGCGGTCATTTCTGCTCCAGCCGATGCGCGACGACGTGGCAGCCCAGCGGTCGCGCGTGTTGCAAAATATGCGTTTGCGGACGTCAGGTCCGCGCACCCCTCGGCGCACTCGAACGCGGTTGCGCCACTTGCGAACCATTGTGTCGCGTCGGTTCGCCTACCGGATTAACGCCTCACAAAACCATCGTTAAGCGCCGCTTAATGCGGCAAACGTGCCCGCGCCTCCCGTCGCGACCCGCGCCTATGCAACGTGACAGGGCGTGTCGCGGCGCTCGGCGCACGCGTGCCGCGGCGCCGCGCGCAGCGCCGCGCCGTCCTGCCGCGCGCCCACGTAGTCGCGCGGCGTGACGCCGAGCACGCGGCGAAAATGCCGGCACAGATGGCTCTGATCGAAGAAGCCGACGTCGGTCGCGACGACCGAAGGCGCCAGCCCCGCGCGCAGCAGTTCCTGCGCGCGTCGCACGCGCACCAGGCACAGATAGCGATGCGGCGACAGGCCGACTTCGCCGCGAAAGCGCGCGGTGAAGCGCGACACGCTCAGGCCGGCGACGGCCGCGAGCGTGTCGAGGTTCAGCGGCTGCGCGAACGACGCGTCGATGGTGCGCAGCACGTCGCCGATCGCGGGCGATACGGAACACGGCGCGGAACACGGCGCGGAACACGGCGCGGAATACGGCGCGCGCCGGGCGCGCGCTGCCTCGCGTTCGGGCGCAACGGGAAACAGGGTCGCCATGCTCGCGGTCCTCATGCGGCCGCGCACGCGGCGGGCGGACAAACGAATCGTGCGGTCATATCCAGTCCTTGCGGCATTCGCTTCAGTGCAGGAAGTCCTGCATCCGGTAATAGGCGCCGACCAACGGCAGGAACCACGCGTGCCCGAAATGGCCCGGCATCGCCGGCCAGTCGAGCTCGCGCCACGGATTCGACGCGGCCGCGCCGTACAGCACGTCGGCCATCACGCGGCCCATGTGTACGGCCATCTGCACACCGTGACCGCTGTAGCCCATCGAGTAGTAGAGCCCTTCGTGCTGGCCCGCCCTCGGCAGCCGGTCGGCCGTGATGTCGACCAGCCCGCCCCAGCAGTAATCGAGCCGCACGGCCGCCAGCTCGGGGAAATAGCCGGCGAGGCCCGCGCGCAGGATTTCGCCGCTTTTCGCGTCGGAGCGCGGGCTCGACATCGCGAAGCGGGCGCGACCGCCGAACAGCAGCCGGTTGTCGGGCGTGACGCGGAAGTAGTTGCCGATCTGGCGCGACGTCACGTACGCGCGGCGATGCACGAACAGCCGGTTCAGCTGCGCGTCGGGCAGCGGCTCGGTGACGACGATGAAACTGCCGACCGGCGCGATGCGCCGCCGGAACCACGCGAACGGCCCGTGCTGCGATGCGCCGGTCGCGACCAGCACGCGATCGGCGACGATCGTGCCGCGAGTGCTGACGATCGTGTGACGCTCGCCGCCGAGCCGCTCGATCTGCGTGACCGCCGCGTGCTCGTAGATGCGGGCGCCCGCCCGTGCCGCCGCCTGCGCGAGGCCGACGCCGAACTTGCCCATGTGCATCTGCACGCCGTTGTGCTGCAACAGCCCGCCGTGGAAACCGTCGGAGCCGATCTCGTCGCGCACCCGCGACGGCTCGATCAGCTCGATGTCGGCATCGACGTCGCGGCGCAGCGCGTCGTACGTCTTCGCCAGCGCCGCGAAATGCTGCGGCTTCGCGGCGAGCTTGAGCTTGCCGGCGCGCCGGAAATCGCAATCGATCGCGTGTTCGGCGACGAGCGCCTCGACGCTTTTCACGGCGCTCTCGTATGCCCGATAGAACTGCCGCGCCGGCTCCGCGCCGATGCGCGCGGCCAGCGACGCGTAGTCCTGCGCGACGCCGGTGTTGCACTGTCCGCCGTTGCGTCCCGACGCTTCGCCGGCGATCTGCGCGGCTTCCAGCACGACGACCGAGACGCCGCGCTGCGCCAGTGCAAGTGCCGCCGACAGACCGGTGAAGCCGCCGCCGATCACGACCACGTCGGCGCGCCCGTCGACGGGGCCTTCGCAGCCGGCATGAAACGGCGGACGAGTATCCAGCCAGTACGATTCGAATTTCATCCGATCCTTCTCGAACATTGCGGCGGACGCGATCGGCGATCGCTCACCGGAAACCATTTAATCACCGTCAAAAAGCGCATTTGCCGCGTATTCGTGCGCGGCACGCGCCGGTTGCATCGTTTTGCACGACCGCCGCAGCACACTGTGCGCAGCGTCCATCTGCATCAGCCATAAGCCGTGAGTCACGAGCCGCCGGCGCGCCATACACATCGCTACAGCCGCACCGGCTGCCCCAGCACGGCGCCTTCGGGCTGCGGCTCGGCCTGGAATCGCGCGAGATCTTCCTCGCTGCGATGGCACAGCACCTGCGCGCCGTTGCCGAGCGTGCGCAGCGGCGGCGCGGCGAGGTTGCACATGCCGTCCACCCGCATCGCGCAGCGGGACAGGAACGGACACAGGCCGGCATCGTCGGCGCTCGCGCCGATCGGCACGAGCGGCCGATGGCAGCGCTCGGCAGCGACGTCGAGCCAGCCCGCGCGCAGTTCCGGCGCCGACGACACCAGCAGGTGCGAATACGGGTGGTACGGCGGCGCGCACAGCGCGTCGCGGCTGCCCGTCTCCACGCGCCGGCCCGCGTACAGCACGACGATGTCGTCGCTGATCGCGCGCACCTTCGCGATGTCGTGCGTGATGAACACGTACGACACGCCGAGCTTCGCCTGCAGATCGCGCAGCAAGTCGATGATCGCGGCGCCGACGACGGTGTCGAGCGCCGACGTGACCTCGTCGCACAGGATCAGGTCGGGCTCGGCCGCCAGCGCGCGCGCGAGGTTCACGCGCTGCTTCTGTCCGCCGGACAGCTCGCCGGTGCGGCGCGCGGCGACCGCCGGCGGCAGCCGCACGAGTTCGAGCAGCTCGGCGACGCGCTGCCGCGCACGCGCGCCCTTGATGCCGTGATAGAACGCAAGCGGCCGCGCGAGCGTCCGCTCGACGGTATGCACCGGATTGAGCGCGGTATCGGCGTTCTGGAACACGATCTGCACGCGCCGGTGCTGCTCCTTCGAGCGCTTGCCGATGTCGAGCGCGAGCGGCTGGCCGTCGAGCAGGATCTGGCCGGCCGTCGCCGGCACGAGCCCCGCGATCACCTTCGCGAGCGTGGTCTTGCCGGAGCCCGATTCGCCGATCACACCGACCGTCTGGCCGCGCCCGATGCGCAGGTCGACCTCATGCAGGATCACCTTCGCGGGCCAGCCTTGCGCGTTACGGGCGCCGTAGCCGGCGATCGCGCCGCGCACGTCGAGCAGCGGCGCCGGCGCGGCGGCCGGCATCTGCGGCTCGCGTGCGGCACCGTCGGGCGTGACGGCCGCGATCAGGCTTTGCGTATACGGATGGGCCGGCGCATGCAGGATCTGTTCGGTCGCGCCCGCCTCGCGGATCACGCCGTCGCTCAGCACGACGATCCGGTCGGCCATCTGCGCGACCACCGCCAGATCGTGCGACACGTACACCGCGCTCATCCCGCAATCCCGGATCACGCGCTTGAACGCCTGCAGCACGTCGATCTGGGTGGTCACGTCGAGCGCGGTCGTCGGCTCGTCGAGGATCACCAGCTCCGGATCGGTGATCAGCGCCATCGCCGCCATCAGCCGCTGCAACTGACCGCCCGACACCTGGTGCGGATAGCGTCTGCCGATCGTCTCGGGCTCCGGCAGCGCGAGCGCGCGGAACAGCTCGACCGCCTTCGCCTGCGCAGCGCGCTTCGTCATCGTGCGGTGGATCAGCGCGCTCTCGATCACCTGATCGAGGATCGTGCGCGACGGGTTGAACGCGGCCGCCGCGCTCTGCGCGATGTACGCGACCTTGCGGCCGCGCAGCGCCGCGAGCGCCGGCGCGGACAGCGTGCAGACGTCGGCGCCGTCGAACTTCACCGAGCCGCCGGCGATCCGGCAGCCCGCGCGCGCATGGCCCATCAGCGACAACGCGATCGTCGTCTTGCCCGAGCCCGACTCGCCGATCAGCGCGAGCACCTCGCCGCGCCGGATGTCGAAGTCGACGCCGTGCACGATCGTCGTTTCCGCGCCGCCCGGACGTCCGCCGACCACGCGCAGCCCGCGCACCTCGACGAGCGGAGTCGATTCATCTCGCATCAGTGTTCTCCCGCGGCCGCAGCCGCGCCCTTGCGGCGGCCGCGGTGCGGCAGGCCGTCGATCAACAGGTTGACGCCCACCGTCAGGATCGCGATCGCGACCGCGGGCATGATGGCGACGGCCGAGCCGTCGCCGAGGCTCGCGATGTTCTCGCGCACGAGCGAGCCGAGGTCCGCGTACGGCGGCTGCACGCCGAGCCCGAGAAAGCTCAGGCCGCTCAGCAGCAGCACGACGAACGTGAAGCGCAGCCCGGTGTCCGCCAGCATCGGATGAATCATGTTCGGCAGCATCTCGACGCACGCGATGTACAGCGCGCTTTCGCCGCGCGCCTTCGCCACCTGCACGAACTCGAGCGTGCTGATGTTGACGGCCAGCGCGCGCGCGATCCGGTACGAGCCCGGCATGTAGCTGACCGCGGCGGTCAGCACCAGCAGCGGCAGCGACGAGCCGAACGCGGCCACGAGCATCAGCGCGAACATCTTCGACGGAATCGACGTGAGCGCATCGAGCAGGCGGCTCATCGTCTCGTCCACCGCGCGGCCCGACACGGTGGCGAGCAGCCCGAGCGTCGTGCCGGTCAGCGCGGCGAGCAGCACCGCCGCGAGCGCGAGCAGCACGGTCAGCCGGGTGCCGTACAGGATGCGGCTCAGCATGTCGCGGCCGAGGAAGTCGGAGCCGAACGGCAGCTTCGCGCTGAACGCCGCGAACACGTCGGGCGTGACGATCGTGCCGACGTCGTGCGGCGCGAGCAGCGGCGCGAACACCGCGATGAACAGCATCAGCGCGACCATCGCGAGGCCGGCGCGGCCGCCGCCGGTCAGGGCGAGGCGCGGCGCGCGACGCTTGCGCGGCGCGCCGGGCGTGGGCGCCGCAGGCGGCGGGCCGCCGCGCGACGGGCGCGGGTCGCCGGACGGCGGCAGCGTGCTGCTGCGTTGAACGGAGTCGGTCGGTTGCATGATCGGCATCTCGGAAGAAAGCGAAACACTCAGGTGCGCAGGCGCGGGTTCGACACGATCGAGCACAGATCGGCCAACAGCACGAGCAGCAGATAGGCGACGCAGAAGATCAGCGTGCACGCCTGCACGAGCGGGAAGTCGCGGTTGCCGACGGCATCGACCATCAGGCTCGCGAGGCCCGGATAGTTGAAGATCGTCTCGACGACGATCACGCCGCCGAGCAGATACGACAGGCTCAGCGCGATCGCATTCGCGATCGGGCCGATCGCGTTGGGCAGCGCATGGCGCAGCACGACGCGCGCGGGGCTCGCGCCCTTCAGCACGGCCATCTCGACGTACGACGCGCTCAGCTGCTCGATCACCGCGGCGCGCGTCATGCGCGCCATCTGGGCGATCACGACCGCACACAGCGTCAGCACCGGCATCGCGTACGCGCGCAGGAAGTCGTGCATGCCGTCGATCGGGCCGCCGTACGACAGCGCGGACAGCCAGTGCAGCTTCACGGCCAGCACGAGCACGGCGACCGTCGCGATCAGGAATTCGGGCGTCGCGACCAGCGCCAGCGTGCCGAGGCTGATCACGCGATCGACCACCGACTCGCGCTTCACCGCCGCGACGATGCCGAGCAGCAGCGCGATCGGCACCGACACGGCGGTCGTGATCGCGGCGAGCGCGAGCGACTTCGGCAGGCGTCCGCCGATCATCTCCGACACCGGCAGGTCGCCCGACAGCGAGCGGCCGAAATCGCCGTGCAGCAGGCCGCCGAGCCAATGCAGATAGCGCACGTGCGCCGGCATGTCGAGGCCGAACTGCTGGCGCAGCGCCGCGACCGTCTCGGGCGTGGCGGACTGGCCGAGCGCGGCCTGTGCGGCGTCGCCCGGCAGCAGATTCGTGATCGTGAAGATGATCGCGGACACGATCAGCAGCGTCAGCGCGGTGACCGCGATGCGCCGGCCGATCAGCCCGAGCAGGATTCGGTTCATGGGCTTGCGTTCCCGGAAAGGCCGCGTGCGGCCGGCGCGCACAGCGGCGCCGGCCGCACGCGGCAGCAGGCAATGGCGTCAGGCGTTCCACCAGACGTGCTCGGCGAACATGCCGCCCATCATCGGACCGGTCGGGATCGAGCCGAGGCCTGAGAGCCGCTTGTCGTAACCGTCGAGGAAGCTGATGAACGACGGAATCCCGACCCGGCCCTGCTGCGCGACGAGCACCTGCATCTCGCCGTACATCTGCTTGCGTTTCGCGTCGTCGGTTTCCGAGCGCGCGGCGAGCAGCAACTGGTCGAACTTCGCGTTCTTCCAGCCCGACTCGTTCCACGGCGCGTCCGACTTGAAGAACTGCGTGAACAGCACATCGGCGCTCGAGCGCGGGTTGATGTTGCCGAAGCCGAGCGGATGCTTCATCCAGTGGTTCGACCAGTAGCCGTCCGGCGACACGCGGTTCACCTGCAGGTTCAGCCCGATCTTCGCGCCGGCCTGCTGGAGCAGCACGGCCATCTCGATCGAGCCGTTCGCGTCGGAGGTCGCGTAGATCGGCGGCAGCGTGGCGCCGAGCGCGCCGGCCTTCTGGAACAGGAACTTCGCCTTGTCCGGATCGTGCGGGCGCTGCGGCAGCGACGCGTTGAAGTAGCGATGCCCCGGCGGGATCGGCTGATCGTTGCCGATCACCGCGTAGCCGCGGAACACCGCCGAGCGGATCTGCTCGCGATCGAACAGGTACTTCATCCCTTCGACGAAATCGGGATTCGCGGTGATCGGGTTCTCGCTGCGCATGATCAGGTCGGTGTACAGGCCCGACTTGGTTTCCTTCAGCGCATAGCCGGGCGTCGACGCGACGCGCTGCGTCGAGCGCGGATCGATCGCGTTGATCAGGTGCACGTCGCCCGACAGCAGCGCGTTCAGGCGCGCGGCGCTGTCGCTGATGCCGATCATCTCGATCTCGTCGAGGTACGGCATGCCCGGCTTGAAGTAGCTGTCGTTGCGCACGCCGATGGTCGATACGCCGGGCTTGAACGACTTCAGCTTGTAGGGGCCGCAGCCGATACCGGTGCTGAAGTCGGTGGTGCCGTCCTTGACGATCACGAGCTGCGGCGTCGCGAGGATCACCGGCAGATCGGCGTTCGCGCTGGCGAGCGTCAACGTGACTTCGTCGGGGCCGCTCGCCTTCACGTCGGCGAACTGGTCGGCGAGCGGCTTGACCTTCGATGCGGTCGCGGCGTTCTTGTGGCGCAGCAGCGAGAACACCACGTCGGCCGGGCCGACCGGTTTGCCGTCGTGGAACGTGACGCCCTTGCGCAGCTTGATGATCCAGGTCTTCGCGTCGGTCGTCTGGAGCGACTCGGCGAGGTTCATCTGCGGCGTGAGGCTCGCGTCGAGCTGCGTGAGGCCGCTGTAGAACATGAAGAAGCGAATGTAGTCGGCGCCTGTGGAGCCCTTGGCCGGGTCGAGCGTATCGGCCGTCGAGCTGGATTCGTTCGCAACCCGGATCTTGCCGCCGCGCTTGGGCGCCGGCGCGGCGAACGCCGACTGCGCGTCGAGCAGCAGTCCGCCGCCGCCGACGGCCATCATGCCGCTCGCCGCCATGACCCGCATCATGTCGCGGCGCGTGAAGCCGCCCTTGCCGCTGCCGTTGTCGATATCGTCGTTCATCCGAACTGCTCCTGACTGTGGAAAGTGGGTCCTGGGGTCCAGCGTGGTTGTCGAATCCCGCCGCGCCCGCATGCTGGTGGCGGGTACGACGTCGTGCAGTTGCAATTCATTTAAGCACCGCCAAAATGCGGTTTGTCGCGATTCGGGCCGGCCGCACGATACGAATCGACCGTTTTGGACCGCCCGCGCAGCATGAATTGCTGCATGCCTGCGCGCGTCGCCGGGTGATGGGCGCCCGGGCGTCGCGCTCGCGCCGCGCATGCCGATGAAGGGAATCGTAAAGCGGCACGCGCGGCAGATTGCACCGACAAAATTGGGGATTCGGCGTCCGAAACGCGTTTGGCGCGCGCAAACGGCATGTTTGAGTGGAATGTGCGGGCGGGCGGCGGTGCGGCGGCGGGGGGAGATTCAGCAGACGAAAATGGCACTTCACGAGAAGCGGGTTTGCCCGAGGGCGGGGGCGAGGTGGTACCGGGCTCGGATACGGGCCTGGATACAGGCTTGGGCTTGGGTGTGGGTGTGGGTACGGGCTGAATACGTGTGGGATACGCACGCAATGCGAGCGTGACGTGCATTAGTCGAAACTTGGTCTGTCAGTCGGCGTCAGATTAGGTCTGAGATTGCTTAGCCGTCGCTTAATCAAGGACCGTGATCGACCGATTCTGTTGAAAAACTCCTTCGCTCGTGCCGCGGGACCGACTCGCGAAAAATCGATCTCTCAGATCGCCCTACAAGCGGCTCGCGAGCATCGGTTTGGGGTAAGAGGCCCCTCGCCGCAGCTGTGGTCGAAGAGTTTTTCAACCGAAAGAACCCGGACAGGTCAGTCGCTCGGCGGTTCTGAATGACCAGTCGCCGCCGGCTTTCAGCCCTTTGAGATGTGGAAAACCACCTAGCGGATCCCGCCAGGTCCGCATTGAGTTCTGCCACGCGTGGTCTTAGGCACGGCACTTGTTCCCAAAAGCAAGCTTCCGGGAACCCCTGCGCAAATTACTAAACGCCACTGCTCCCAACCGTCTTGATACTCCTCCATTGTCCCTGCTGGACCTGAAACAGCGTGTAGGGCGGCTTGATCAGGTCGCCGTACGGATCAAACGTGATCTTGCCGGTAACACCCGTGACAGTGACCTTCGAAAGATTATCGACGATCTTCCCCCGATCGAGCGAATCGGCACTGTGAATCGCTTTTATCAGCGCGAGTGCTGCGTCATACGCAAACGGCGCGTACAGTTCGACGTCTTGGTTAAACCGCGCCTTGTAACGTTTGCCAAATTGCTGCGCGGCAGGCAGTTTATCAAGGGCTGGGCCGGGCTCCAGGTCCTGCGTACCGTCCGCCGCTGCACCTGCGATCTGCAGGAAAGCGTTGCTCTTCAATGCACCCGCGCCAAACAATTGCGCTGGCATACCCAGCGAGCGCATCTGTTTGACGAGCATGGCGCCCTGTTCATCCAGACCGCCAAAGAAAATCAGGTCAACGTTCTTGCTCTTGAGCGTCGTCAGGATGGCGCGGAAATCAACGGCTTTGTCATTGGTGAACTCGCGATCGACCACGTAGCCGTTCGCTTCCTTAGAGACGGTTTCATAAAGACTGATCGGCCCGCCGAAGGGTATTCCAGCAGATCAGACAGCAACCGAGTTTGAGGAACGCGCCGTGAATGTCTGCACGGCGCTCGAAACGAATACGGAGACGACGGAAGTGATGCAGCCAGGCATGCGTGCGTTCGACGACCCAGCGATATTTGCCAAGGCCGCTGCCATGTTCGGTACGGCGCTTGGCGATCACTGGCTCGATACCGCGATCGCGCAACGCGCGCCGATGTCGCTCGGAGTCGTAACCGCGATCCGCGTAGACCACACGCGGCCGCTGCAATGGGTGGCCACGCAATCCGCGGATCGGCGGAATCGCGTCGATCAGCGGCAGCAATTGCGTGACGTCGTTGACGTTCGCGCCGGTCAGGATCGCGGCGAGCGGCGTACCGTTGGCGTCGGTGACGATGTGGTGCTTGGAACCGGGTCGCGCGCGATCGGTGGGGTTTGGCCCAGTTTTTGGCCTGCCCCAACGGCGCGAATCGATGATGAATCGACGGCGGCTCGTGAGAAGTCGATCTGGTCCGCTGCGCGCAGCTTTGCGAGCAGTAGCTCGTGCAAGCGATCCCAGACACCGGCTGCTTGCCAATCGCGCAGCCGGCGCCAACATGTCACGCCCGAGCCGCATCCCATCTCGGCCGGCAGGTCGCGCCAGCGTAGTCCGGTCTTGAGAACGAACAGGATGCCGGTCAGCGCGGCGCGATTCGAAACAGGCAGGCGGCCCGGGTTCTTCTCGCGCCGCGGCTTGGGTGGCGGCAGTAACGGCTCGATCAGTGTCCACAATTCATCGTCGATGATCGGCTTGGCCATCTCCTCAGTCTCGGTTGTTCCGATGCCTGAGGTTAACAGCTCACCGCGAAAGTTAACAGCCCCACGGGGCCTTTTTGAAACCGTCTCTTAACACCTTTTTCGAAGGCATCGGCAAGCCCCTGCCCGAACGCCGTACGATCGTCGATGATCCCAATGCGCTTCGCCTTCATCTGTTCGACCACGAAATGCCCCGCGACGACACCGCCAATGCCGTCGTGCCCCATCGTGCGAAACACGTTCTTGTAGCCCTGCTTGGTCAATTGGGGATTGGTCGAACCCGGCGTAATCATCGCGACGTTCGCTTGATGGTAGACGGTCGATGCGGGGATGCTACACCCCGAGTTGTAGTGGCCGATCACGCCAACTACGCCGTCGTCGACCAGTTTCTGCGCGACCTGGATCGCCACGCGCGGGTCCGCCTGATCGTCTTGCACGTCGAGCACGAACGTGACCGGCTTGCCGCCGATCGTCGGATGCCTGGCGTTCTCTTCGTCGAGTGCTAGTTGCGCACCGTACTGCAAGTCTTTGCCGACACGTGCAACCGGACCGGTCAACGGTCCGACAAAACCGATCTTGACGACTTGGGGATCGGCGGCCCGCGACGACGTCATATGCGTGCCTAGTGCACAGACGGCCAAACTCAAAAGCCAATAGCGGCGGTTCATGATGTGCTCCTTGCAAGATGTCACGTCGCGCGTTGTGTGGATCGACTGGTTCGATGCGCGACGCGTCGGACCGTCCTGCGGTACTTGCGGTAAAACTTAATGCCTGTGCTGCACGGTTCCAGCCGCAATCTGGAACCGCGTGGCCGCGTACGGTGTGAGATCGAGCGACGGAGTGCGCCCCGCGATCAGATCGGCGACTATGCGTCCGCTAATACCCGCTAACGTGAGTCCAAGATGCTGATGACCGAATGCATAGATCACACGTTCGCTTGCGCTCGAACGGCCGAGAACCGGCACACCGTCCGGCAAAGTGGGACGGAAGCCGAGCCAGGTGCTGTCAGGCGTATCGAGCGCGGGCAACGCCCGCTTCGACGAAAACGTCAGAAGATCGAGAAGCGAGCGATTACGCGCTTCATTGAAACCGCCAAGTTCGACCGTGCCCGCGACGCGAATACCGTCGCTCATCGGCGTCATGTAAAAGCCCCGCTCGGCCCAACCGACGGGTCTCGAAATCATTTGCTGCGCGCCCGGATAGCGCACGTGATAGCCCCGTTCGGTATCGAGCGGCACAGAATCCCCGCATTGTTTGGCGAACTTCGCGGATCGTGCACCGGTAGCGATCACCACATGCCCAAAACGTCTTGCGACACCGTCGAGCGTCACCGTCACGCCGTCATCCGACGGTTGCACCGCGGTCACTGTTGAACGCTCCAACGTCAGCCCTTGCGCCGCGAGCCGTTCGTACAGAGTCTGTAGAAAGCCCTGCGGGTCGGAGAAATGCCAACTGTCGCTGAACAACACGCCGCGCTCGAAAATCGGCGCGAGCGACGGTTCGAGCGCGCGAATGTCATTTCCCGAAAGCACATCGAAGGCGACGCCGAGCTTCCGGCGCAGATCGAGTGCAGGACGGGCGGCGTCAAACGATTCCGAGTTGGAGTAGAGATAAAGGCACTCACGCGCTTGGACGAAGCGGGCGAGTTCCGCGTCCTCCAGCAGCGGCGCGTAACCATCCTGTGCGCGTCCGAGCAACGCGGCGAGTGCTCCCGCGCTCCCTTCATAGCGGCGCGGCAACGAACTGATCATGAAACGCACGAGCCACGGCGCAAGTTGCGGCAGATATCCCCAGCGCAACCGGAACGGACTGTCGTGCGATAACAGGAAGCGCGGCAGATCGCGGAACACAGACGGGTTGTTCACCGGGATGCACGCGTAGTGCGCGAACGTCCCGGCATTACCGAACGACGCCCCCTGCCCGACGCCGGAGGCGTCGAACAACGTCACACGGTGACCGTCGCGAATCAGCGACGCGGCACTCGCGAGGCCGATGAATCCCGCTCCGAGGATGGCGATGTCTGACATCACTTGCGCCCTTCTATCGCATGTTTGCCAATTGGCGAAGGATATCCAGTAACCCTGGCGCCGCCGTGCCGGCGTTTCGCTGCCAGCAGATTCGCCGCCGACGACGACGCGAGATAGACGAGCCGAATGACCGCACCGGACGCATTCACGAGGCAACTCCTGCTGACAGATTCCTGGACACTGCCCGGTGGCGCCTCGACGCACATCACCAGACAAACTCTGGCGACTAGAATCACACAACATTTTTTTGTGTGCAATTAAAATACATATTGTGTGGCTTGAGAATTTTGCGTGAACGGTCGCAGGTGCCGTGCTAGCGCAAGCGTTCTGCGCAGTCGGCGCTTCCCGGAGAGCGTCGCAGTAGTCCATGTCTGGTATAGAATCGGCAAAACTCCGCACAGTTGCGGACAAAGCCGGTTTTGTATGGAGACATCTGTTCTTATGGCTTCTGGCAAAGACGCAGCACGCGCCCCCCATGTAGCGCCCGCCCAGGCAAAGCGATCCACCTATATTGAGGTGTCGAGTTCGCTCGAGAACGAGATTCGTCGTGGTGTTTATCCGCCAGGCAGCCGCCTGCCGCCACAGCGGCAACTCGCAACCGACCTGGGCATCAATGTGTCGACGGTGTCGCGCGCCTACAAGGAATTGCAGTTGCGCGGGCTGGTGATTGGAAGCAAGAGACGCGGCTCGCTGGTGACAGGCGGAGCGATGCCGAGCGTCGAACCCGCGCAGGCGCCGAGCAATGCGGCGATCGACCTCACCGTGAACCGTCCTGCGACCGGTGAATTCCTGACCTGCCTCGCGCGCACACTCGCGGACTTGCCGAGCGACCCGCGCTACGCGCAACTGCAGGAATATCAGTCGCCGCAAGGGCCTCTATGGGCGCGCGCCGCCGGTGCCCGCTGGATGGCCGCGCCCGGCTTTGAGCCGACGGCAGACCATTTGGTGGTGACGAGCGGCGCACAGCACGGGTTGTATGCTGTCTTGAACAGCCTGATCGGCACGGACGGGGTGATCCTCGCCGATCAACTTACCTACTATGGCCTGAAAGCGCTTGCGCCGGTTTTCCAGTTTGAAATCGTCGGCATCCCAAGCGACCGCGATGGTCTGCTCACCGACGCAGTTGAGCGCGCGTGCCGGCGCATGCCGGTGAAGGCCATCTTCACGGTGCCGAATCTGCAGAACCCGACAGTCATAACGATGAGTCTCGAGCGCCGGGTGGCACTCGTCGACATTGCGCGCCGGCATGGCGTGGCGATCATCGAAGACGATGTGTATGGGCCGCTGGTGTCGCAGCGTCTGCAAACGATCGCGAGCCTGTGCCCGGAACTGACGTTCCACATCGCCGCGACGTCGAAAATCCTCGCACCCGGACTACGGCTCGGCTATTTGCTGAGTCCGCCGGACAGTTCAGCGCTATGCGCGGAGGCTGTGCGTACCACTGCGTGGATGCCTGCGCCGATGTCGATGCTGATCGCGTCAATCTGGATCGAGGACGGCACCGCGCGTCACATCATGGACGCACAGCTTGCTGAAATTCGCGCGCGCCAGGATCTGGCGTGCGAACTGTTGCCGCAGGAGTTGCTGCAGACCGATCCGGCGTGCATGTTCGTATGGCTTAAGTTGCCGCCGCCGTGGCGTGCTGACGATTTCGCCGCCAACGCGAAGGCGCGCGGCGTGGTGGTGATGCCGTCGTCGGCGTTTGCCGTGGACCGTTCGGAGATCGAGCACGGCGTGCGCATCAACCTCGCGTGCGCGACGAGCCGTGATCAACTGGTGAGTGCGTTAAGGTTGTTGACTGCGACGCTCAAAGACCGTCCGAGAGCGCTGTTCGGGACGATCTGATGCTGGCTGACCGGTGTTGCGGAGGGCGGTCGTCGATTCACGAGTTGCACGTCGCGAATTAAAGTCGTCTACATGAACGCCCCCCTTTGCGCCGGACTTTCGAGTCTTCGAAAAACAGGATGGGCTGCAGCTCTACATTCGGCCTTGTTGCAGCCTGATTCGCTGCGGGCCCCTATGAAATCCGCAGACTCACGCCTCATTCACCTCGCGAGCTGGTCAGGCTCAGACAACTTTTCAGGCTTAGTGAGTCCCAGGTCCTACCTGTCTTGTCATCACGCTCGAATGCCACCGCAACTTTTGACGTTCCACCCCTTCAGCTCAACTTTCAGACAAACCAGAGAAATCAGGCCGGTTTAACGCTTTCGTAGTCCTTCCGGTAGGGTCGCTGATGTGCCAGCATTGCCCAGATTATTCGGGCAAGCTTGTTGGCCATCGCGACGATGACGACGTTCAATGGACGCCGCTGTTTCATCTGCGTCACCCATAGACCTGGCTCTCTCACGCGGTAGATGATGCTGCGCGCGCCGTGCACGAGCAAAGTCCTGAGATAGGTATCACCTCGCTTACTGATTCCCTGTAGCTCTATCTTGCCGCCGGAACCCGTCTGTCCCGGGACGAGACCGAGCCACGCAGCAAACTCTCGGCCGGATTTGAAGGCTTTGGCCTGTCCCATCGTTGCCACTGCCACCGTTGCGGTAAGCAGGCCTACGCCTGGGATCATTGCAATTGCTTTGGCAGACGGGTCGTCTTTCATCCACTCATGCAAACGGCGCTCGATCTGGCCGATCCGCCGATCGAGGTCATCCAGACCTTTCCATTGCTCGCGTAACGTTTCGATCAGTATCGCTGGCAGGCGTCCCGACAATCTTTCCAAAACCCCAACGACGGATTTGTCCAACGCAGCTCGACCGACACCCATCACCTCGCCATACTCGGTCAGCAATCCGCGCAGGCTGTTGATCTGCATCGTGCGGAACTTCACCAGTTGCTGCCGCATGCGATGCAGCGCGAGCACTGCCTGTTGAGCCTCGGTCTTCACGGCAACTTCCTTGCTGTCCATCTGCGTAGCCATCCAGATTGCTCGAGCATCGGCAGCATCGTTTTTGTTGCGGATGTTGAATGCCTTGACGAATTTCGCTGGCATCAGCTTCACCCGGTGGCCCATCTCGATCAATCGCCGCGCCCAGTGTTGGGATCCGCTGCAGGATTCCATCCCGATAAGACAGGGACTACGATTCGCAAAATATTCGAGAAACGCCGCTCGTTTCACAGGTCTGTTCACGATCTCACCGGTTTCGGGGTCCACCCAGTGCACCTGCATTACGTTTTTTGCGATGTCCACACCCACGATCGTATGCGTCATGATGGATCCTCCGGCTGAGTAGGCCAATATGATCTACCGATTTCTATTCAGTAGCGACCGCATGGCACGAATGTACCGCCGACGCTACACGCAGCGATGGTGGGGGGCGTTCATATCATTCACCGGTCACCGCCGCATCCAGATCTGTCTCGAGCGGCAGGGTCATGTTTGTAGCCTGAAGAAGCCGACCGTCGCGTGCAGGTCGCGTCCCTGCACGCTCAGCGATTCGGACGCCGCCGCGATTTCCTCGACGAGCGCCGCGTTCTGCTGTGTGTTCTGGTCCATCGACGCGACTGCCTGGTTGACCTCGTCGATGGCGCGGCTTTGCTCCTCGGCCGCAGCCGAAATTTCGGTGGTGATCTGGGCGACGTTGCCCACCGCCGCGTTAAGTTCCGCGATGGTCTTGCCGGCCAGCCCGATCTGGCTGGCGCCTTCGCGCACGTTGCTGACCGAGGTTTCGAGCAGCGCCTTGATCTCCTTCGCCGCGCTGGTCGAGCGCTGCGCGAGGTTGCGCACTTCGGAGGCGACTACCGCGAAGCCGCGGCCGCTCTCGCCGGCCCGCGCGGATTCCACTGCTGCGTTGAGCGCCAGGATGTTGGTCTGGAACGCGATACCCTCGATGATCCCGACGATACCGATGACGCGCTCCGATTCGTTCACGGCCGCCAGCATGGTTTTCGCGGCATCGGCCACCGCCTCGTCGCCGCGGCACGCGGTGGCGACGGCGCCGGACGCGATCGCGTTGGCGTGCTTGGCGCGATCGGCGGCCTCCCGCACCGTGCTGGCCAGTTGCTCCATGCTGGCCGCGGTCTGCTGGATCGAGGCGGCCTGCTGCTCGGTTCGGGCAGATAGGTCGTTGTTGCCAGAAGAGACTTCGCGCGAGGCGGTTTCGAGATGATTGATGCTCGACGACACCTTGACGAGCACGCCGTGCAGCTTCTCGACGAATGCATTGAAGCGGCCCGCGAGCAGCCCGACCTCGTCGCTGTTGACGACCGGCAGGCGCCGCGTCAGGTCGCCGTCGCCGACCGCGATCTCGTGCATCGAATCCGCGAGCGTGCGCAGCGGTACCACGATTTGCCGGCTCAGCACGACCATCGCGAACAGCGCGATCACGATCACCAGCGCGCCCGTGCCGACCAGTTGGAAGGTTAGCCGGTTCGCGGCAGCCATCATCTCCGCCTCCGGCTCGAGCGCGTAGTAACGCCACCCGTTTTTGCGCGACGTGTAGGCATAGGCCTGGTAGCGAGTCGAGTTGATCGTCACGACAGCACGGCCGTCGGCGGCGGACGCGAGTTGGTCGTAGCCACCGCCGAGCGACTTGAATTCCTTGAATTCGTGGCTCTTGTCGCGCGGATCGATCAGCACCTTGCCGTTGTTGTCGGTCACGATCAGATAACCACTCTGGCCGAAGCGGATGCCGCTGGTGAGCTTGGCGAAGCCTTCTAGGGAGAGGTCACCCTCGAGCACGCCCAGCACTTCGCCGCCGGCGTTTTTGACCACCCGCGCGAACGGAATGATTGCGCCGCCGGAGCCCGCCGCGCTCAGGTACGGCGCGGGCCGCGCCACGCGGTCGGGGGTTGCCATGGCGGCGGTATACCACGGCCGCTGACGGGGATCGTAGTGGTCGCCGTTCATGGTTTCCAACGGCCACTGCACGTAACCGCCCCAGTGCGTGCCGATATCGAGGTAGCGCATGTTGGGGTGCGCGTCGCCGAACTGCTTGAGTACCGTGAAGATGCGCTGCTCAACGCCACCGTTGCTGTCAGGCGTCATCTTGCCGGTGTGGGTCAGATAGTTCGTGATGGTGGCGTCGGCCGACGTCAACTCGGGGGTTTGTGCGAGATACGTGAGGTTTTGCTCGACTTCGCTGAAGGTTCCGTCGAGCGAGCCGTCAGCCTGTGTGATGCGCGCTTGGCTCGATTGCTCGAACTCGCTGACGGCCTGGTGGCGCACATTCAGCGCGCCGACGGTCGCCAGCACGGCGACGCTGAGAACCAGCGCAGTACCGAACGCAAGGTTGATCTTGAAACCGATCGAATTCGATACTTTCATTCCGATTCTTCAGAGGATTGGTTTGACGGCCCCGGAAGCAGCATCAACAGCCCACCCGGCAGACGTATTTTCGACAAGGCCTTGAATTTTCTTGAGGGGCGGGAAAACCCTTACAGAGATGTTCCGGGTGCAATGGCTCGTAGTCGGCATAGATGCGACGGAGGTCCCGATTCATGCCCCCGTGGAGCATGATATGAAAGGTCGAGGGAACCCCATGTCGAAGACCGAAGCAGTGAAAGTGAAGCAGCGCCCGTGATTGACGTAGTGCTCGAGTGCCCCGTTCTTCTGTTCTTCCGAGCGACCTGCTCCCGGCGTTTAGTACGGTGACGGTGTAGAGTCCGTTCCAGAGAGGAACGGCAATGAAAAGGCGATTCACCGAAGAGCAAAATCATCGGCATCTTGAAGGAAGCCGAGGCTGGCCTGAAGCCGGTGGAGCTGTGCCACTACGAATCACGTCGCCGAGTTGACGACGAAGCGCTGACTGGCCGGATGATGGCCATCGCCGCGCAGAAGCGCCGATATAGCTATCGCCGGATGCACGTGCTCGCCGCACGCAGCACCCGCCCCACCCCCATCAAGCCGCCACCCTAAACACCGCCACCGCCGCCCTGAGCCGCGCCGCCTGTTCGTCGAGCGACGACGCGGCCGCAGCCGCCTGCTCGACCAGCGCCGCATTCTGCTGGGTGACTTCGTCCATTTGTGCGACGGCCAGGCCGACCTGCTCGATGCCGGTGCTCTGCTCCGCCGATGCCGCGGAAATCTCGCCCATGATGGCGGCCACCCGGTCGATCGACCGCACGATCTCCGTCATGCGCGTGCCCGCCGCCTCGACGAGCCGGCTGCCGCTACCGGCCTGCTCGACCGACGCGTCGATCAATCCCTTGATGTCCTTCGCGGCCGCCGCGCTGCGCTGCGCCAGCGAGCGGACCTCCGCCGCCACGACCGCGAACCCGCGCCCTTCCTCGCCGGCCCGCGCCGCTTCCACCGCGGCATTGAGCGCAAGAATGTTGGTCTGGAACGCGATGCTTTCGATCACGACGGTGATGTCGGCGATCCGCACCGACCCATCGGCAATCTGCCGCATCGTTTCGACGACTTCCTGCACGGCCGCGCCGCCCAGCTCGGTCGCCTCCTTCGCGCGGGTCACCAGCGCATCGGCCTGCCGCGCGTTGTCGGCGTTCTGTTTGACCGTCGACGTGAGCTGTTCCATGCTCGCGGCCGTTTGCTGCAACGACGCCGCCTGCTCCTCGGTGCGCTGCGACAGGTCCAGATTGCCTTGCGCGATCTCGCCGGTGCCGACGGCGATCGAATGGGTCGTCGCCTGGATGTCGGCGATGGTCTCGGTCAGCCGTGCCTTCATGTCGCCGAGCGCGACGAGCAGGCTACCCGGCGCCGCGTCGGCGGTGTCGAACTGCACGTCCAGCTCGCCGGCGGCGATGCGCGCGGCGATCTGCGTCGCATGGGCCGGCTCGCCGCCCAGCGTGCGCCTGACGCTGCGCAGCACGCCCCACGCGATCGCCGCGAGCGCGGCGGCGATCACCAGCGTGATCCCGCCCAGCACCCACGCGAGCCGGCTGAACACGGTGTTGATGTCGTCGTAGAAAAAGCCCGTGCCGATCCACCAGTTCCAGTCCGGAATGGCCACCACGCCCTGAAGTTTCGGCTCAAGGTCGGCGTCGGGGCTGCGCTTGATCAGCACGTCGACGAGCGCGAAGTGATCGCGCGCCATCCCCTCGCGGTAGGCGTCGCTGTCCGACAGGCCGCCCGTCGTGCGATTGCCCTTGGCGCGGGTGCCGATGAACTTCGCGTTCGGATGCACGAGATTGACGCCGTCCGACGTCGTGACCCAGAAGTAGCTCTTCGAATTCGCATTCAGCGCCGACAGCGCGGCCTTGGCCTGCTGCTGCGCCTGCTCAGCGGTCAGCGTGCCGTTCGCCTGCATCGCGCGGTACGAATCGACCAGATGCTCGGCCTTCGTCAGAAGAATCACGATCTCGTCGCGGCGGCTGTCGATCAGCGCGTCGCGCAGCGTGTACAGCGACATCGCGGCGAGCAACACGACGCCGAGCAGCGCCGCGGCGACCAACAGCAGCAGTTTCGTGGACAACTTCATGCGGGGGCCTCGATATATTAACCGTCTGGTACATATATCGGCTCGACCGGCCCCATCTTGAATGAGTCCTTATCGGTATTTACCCTCGATCCGTGCGTTGAGCGCACGCGCCATGCAAGCGGCCGCCTGCATGGCGCGCCGCCTGCCGGCGCAGGCGCGCGCGTCGCTCACAGGCCGAGCTGCGTCGCGAGATGGCCGATGTCCGAGACTTCGTAGTAGTTGTAGAACGGCGTGCCCGGCTCGTGGCCGCGGTTCACGAACGCCTTGTGCTTGATGCCGAGATCCTCGGCCGTCATCAGGTCGTAGCGCAGGCTCGACGACACGTGCAACACGTCCTCGGGCTTGCAGCCGAGCTTGTCGAACATGTATTCGAAGCCCTGCATCCGAGGCTTGTACGACTGCGCCTGCTGCGCGGTGAACACCGCATGGAACGGCGCGCCGAGCTTGTCGACGTTGCTCATGATCTGGTCGTCCGACGCATTCGACAGGATGACGAGCTTGTATTTGCTCGCCAGCCGCGACAGCCCGGCCGGCACGTCCGGATGCGGGCCCCACGTCGGCACGGCCAGATAGAAACTTTCGGCCTCGGCTTCGTCGAACTTCACGCCGATCCGCGCACAGGTGCGGCGGATCGCGTTGACGACGACGTCGCGATACGGCTTCCATGCGCCCAGCACCTCGTCGAGCCGATACGCGGCGAACGCGCGCACGAAGTCCTCGAGCGCGACCGGCGAAAGCCGGTCCCCGTAGACCTCGCGCGCCATGTCGGCCATCCGGAAACGGGTCAGCGTGCCGTAGCAGTCGAAGGTGATGAACTTGGGTTCAAACTGGATCATGGTGACGTCCTGTCGGTGTGAAGCCCCGGCAGGGCCGGGGACGGGCTGGGTTCAACGAAATTGAATCAAGGCAAAAAGTCGTTCGCGCATCGTTCGGCGCCGCTCAAAAGGCAGAATCGCCGCGTGTTGCCGGGCGCGTGCAGCACGATCTGCGGCGCGGCCGGCAGGCGCCGCACGGCAAGCCGTTCGGCGAGCCGTTCTGCAAGCGGCAGCGCCACCCTGCCGTCATCGTAGTGGCATTCCCACAGCAGGAGCTGTCGGATTGGCGGCCCTTGCCGGCACGCTCCACGCGTTCGTCGGCACGGATCGAGCGGGTTTGCGTCGATCTCGCGGGCGCGGCGGCAGCCGCCGCAAAACAGGCGAATCGTCCTATCCGCGCGGCAACCGCGCTGGCAGAGTGAGCGGGTCATTCCCATCCATCCGGAGTCCGGCGTGTCCGACCTCAACCCTTCCAGCACGCTTACCTATCGCCCCTTCGCCGAAACCGACCTGAGCGCCGCGCACCGGCTGTCGGAGGCGGTCAAGTGGCCGCACCGCGTCGAGGACTGGCGCTTCGCATTCCAGCTCGGCAGCGGCTTCGTCGCCGAGGACGAATCGGGCGTCGTCGGCACCGCGCTCGGCTGGCGCTTCGACGACGCCTGCGCGTCGCTCGGCATGGTGATCGTGTCGCCCGAGCAGCAGGGCCGCGGCATCGGCCGCGAGCTGCTCGCACGCGTGATCGACAGCCTCGGCGCGCGCACCATCTTCCTCCATGCGACGCCGTCCGGCGAACCGCTCTACGTGAAATTCGGCTTCGCAGCGATCGGCACCATCGACCAGCATCAGGGCGCCGCGTTCCAGCCGCCGCTGATCTCGCTGCCGCCCGGCGAACGCCTGCGCCCGCTCGGCGTCAACGACGGGCCGCGCCTCGCGGCGCTCGCGTCGCGCGCCGCCGGCCATGCGCGCGGCACGGTGATCGACGCGCTGCTCGACGTCGCCAACGGCATCGCGCTCGACCGCGACGGCGAACTGCTCGGCTTCGCGCTGTTCCGCCGCTTCGGCCGCGGCCACGTGATCGGCCCCGTGATCGCGCCCGATGCGCTGCGTGCGCAGGCGCTGATCAGCCACTGGCTCGCGCTGCACGAAGGCATGTTCGTGCGCCTCGACGTACCGGGCGATAGCGGGCTGTCGGACTGGCTGCAGGGGCTCGGCCTGCCGCGCGTCGATACCGTCGTCGCGATGGCGCGCGGCGCGGCGCCCGAGCGCGACCCGGCGCTGCGCGCGTTCGCGATCGTCAATCAGGCACTCGGCTGAGCCGCGCGATGAGCTTCCTGTACAAAGCCGACCCGGTGCGCGGCGCGCAATGGGCGCAGCGCTTCGCACAACGGGCGCCGGACCTCGCGTTCCGGATCTGGCCGGACCTCGGCGACGCCGCGGCCGTCCGCTATCTCGCCGCCTGGCAGCCGCCGGACGACCCGGCCGCGCTGCTGCCGAATCTCGAGGTCATCTTCTCGGTGGGCGCCGGCATCGACCAGTTCGACCTGTCGCGCGTGCCCGCGCACATTCCGGTCGTGCGGATGATCGAGCCGGGGATCGTCGAAGGGATGGTCGAATACGTGACGCAGGCCGTGCTGACGATCCATCGCGACCTGTTCGACTACGCGGCCCAACAGCGCGCGCAAGTGTGGCGCGAGAAGCCGGTGCGCGCGGCCGCATCGCGGCGCGTCGGCGTGCTGGGCCTCGGCACGCTCGGCCAGGCCGTGCTCGACACGCTGCGGCGCTTCGGCTTCCCGTGCGCGGGCTGGAGCCGCACGCCGCGCGCGCTCGACGGCGTCGACTGCTACGCGGGCGACGCGGCGCTCGATGTGTTCCTGGCCAGCACCGACATTCTGATCTGCCTGCTGCCGCTCACCGACGCCACGCGCGGGCTGCTGGGCGCGCGCGTGTTCGACGCGCTGCCGGCCGGCGCGTCGCTCGTGCAGGTCGGCCGCGGCGAGCAGCTCGACGCGAGCGCGCTGCTCGACGCGCTCGACGGCGGCCGCCTCGACAGCGCGATCCTCGACGTGACGGACCCCGAACCGTTGCCGGCCGGCCATCCGTTCTGGACGCACCCGCGCATCCGGATCACGCCGCACATCGCCAGCGCGACGCGGCCCGACGGCGCGGTCGACGCCGTGCTCGCCAACCTCGCGCGCCATCGCGCGGGACAACCGATGATCGGCGTCGTCGATCGCGCGCGCGGCTACTGACGCGCCCCTGCCCCGCGGGGCGCGCAGCAGAAAATGCCGAAGCGCCCCGCGCAAACGCCGTCTCCATACGTTTCCGCCCGCAAATTGAAGACGCATGTGGAATTCTCGCCCGGTAGCATGAACTCATCGCTGACACCCGACGAGAACCCCGCCCCGCCATGAACCAAGCCGCGCTGATCGAAGCCGATCGTCAACATCTGATCCATCCCGTCGTCAACTATCGCGCGCACGAAGCGCGCGGCGTCACCGTGCTCGAATCCGCCGACGGCGTGTTCCTGCGCGATGGCGACGGCCATACGCTGCTCGACGCGTTCTCGGGCCTGTGGTGCGTGAACGTCGGCTACGGCCGCGAGAGCATCGTGAAGGCCGCCGCCGAGCAGATGGCGAAGCTGCCCTACGCGACCGGCTATTTCCATTTCGGCTCGCAGCCGGCGATCGAACTCGCCGAACGGCTCGCCGCGCTCGCGCCGCCGTCGCTGAACCGCGTGTACTTCACGCTCGGCGGCTCGGACGCGGTCGACTCCGCGGTGCGCTTCATCACGCATTACTTCAACGCGACCGGCCGCCCGTCGAAGAAGCAGATGATCGCGCTCGAGCGCGGCTATCACGGCTCGTCGTCGATCGGCGCCGGCCTGACCGCGCTGCCCGCGTTCCACCGTCATTTCGATCTGCCGCGCGCCGATCAGCACCATATCCCGTCGCCCTACCCGTACCGCCATCCGCTCGGCGACGACCCGCAGGCGCTGATCGCCGCCTCGGTCGCCGCGCTCGAGGCGAAGGTCGCGGCGCTCGGCGCCGACAACGTCGCCGCGTTCTTCTGCGAGCCGATCCAGGGCTCGGGCGGCGTGATCGTGCCGCCGGCGGGCTGGCTGAAGGCGATGCGCGACGCGTGCCGGCGCCTCGGCATCCTGTTCGTCGCCGACGAGGTGATCACGGGCTTCGGCCGCACCGGCCCGCTGTTCGCGTGCGAAACCGAATCCGTCGAGCCGGACCTGATGACCGTCGCGAAGGGGCTCACCGCCGGCTACGCGCCGATGGGCGCGGTGCTGATGTCCGACGAAATCTACGAGGGGCTCGCCGGTAGCCGTACCGAATCGGCCGTGGTCGGCCATGGTCATACGTATTCCGCGCACCCGGTCAGCGCGGCGATCGGCCTCGAGGTGCTGAAGCTCTATCACGAGGGCGGGCTGCTCGCGAACGGCCGCGCGCAGGCGCCGCGCTTTGCCGCGGGGCTCGATGCGCTGCGCGCGCATCCGCTCGTCGGCGACGCGCGTTCGGCCTGCCTGCTCGGCGCGCTCGAGCTGGTGGCCGACAAGGCGCGCAAGACGCGCTTCGACCCGGCGCTGAACGTGCCGGACAAGATCGCCGCGGCCGCGTACGCGAACGGCGTGGTGTTTCGCGCGTTCGGCGACGGCGTGCTCGGCTTCGCACCGGCGCTGAGCTTCACCGCGGGAGAATTCGACCTGATGTTCGAACGCGTGCGCAAGACGCTCGACGACGTGCTGGCCGACCCGGGCGTGCAACGCGCGCTCGACGCCGCCCACGCGCAGCCGGCCTGAGCCGGACGAGGGAAAGCCGGGCTTGTGGCGGCCATCGTTCGACTCTAAAGTAACCGGACATTCCATTTTTGCCCTCTCACGTGAACATGACGGACAGCAAGCTGGATCGCATCGACCTGCGCATCCTCACCCAGTTGCAAAAGCGCGGTCGCATGACCAACGTCGAGCTCGCCGATGCGGTCGGGCTGTCGCCCAGTCCGTGCCTGATCCGCGTGAAGCGGCTCGAGAAGGCCGGCTACATCGGCGGCTACGGCGCACACATCCAGCTCGAGAAGCTCGGCGACGTGCAGGTGGTCTTTACCGAAGTCACGCTGGCCGACCACCGGCGCGAAGACTTCGACCGGTTCGTCGCGGCGATCCGCAACGTCGATGAAATCGTCGAGTGCCACCTCGCGAGCGGCGGCTACGACTATCTGCTGAAGTTCATCACGCGCAGCGTGAGCCATTACCAGACGATCGTCGAAGGGCTGCTCGAGCAGAACATCGGCATCGAGAAGTATTTCAGTTACGTGATCATCAAATCGCCGTTCGTCAAACGGCACTACCCGCTCGAATCGCTGTTCGGCGAACGCCACTGACGGCGGGCGCGCAGCAGCCCCCAACGCGGCAGCACGCCGGCCGCGCCGGGTCGTTGCGCGCGCGCCGCCGGCGCCGAACCGTTTCGCCTCATTGCAAGGACCTGTCATGCCGCTTACGCTGTCACGCACCGAACTCGTTCGCACCGCCAATCTCGTCGACGGCAGCTGGCGCGCCGCGCTCGATGGCCGTTGCTTCGATGTCACCAACCCGGCGACGCTCGACACGATCGCTTACGCACCCGACAGCGGCGCGGCCGACGCGCGCGCCGCGACCGATGCGGCCGCCCGCGCGCTACCCGCGTGGCGCGCGACACCGGCGCGCGAGCGCGCGGCGATCCTGCGCGCGTGGCATGCGGCGATCGTCGCGCACACCGACGATCTCGCGAAACTGATGTCGCTGGAACAGGGCAAGCCGCTCGCCGAAGCGCGCGGCGAAGTCGCATACGGCGCGTCGTACGTGCTGTGGTTCGCCGAGGAAGCGACGCGCACCTACGGCGATCTGATTCCGCAGCAGCAGCGCGGCAAGCAGCTCAGCGCGGTGAAGGAGCCGATCGGCGTCGTCGCGGCGATCACGCCGTGGAATTTCCCGCTCGCGATGATCGCGCGCAAGATCGCGCCGGCGCTCGCGGCCGGCTGCACGGTCGTCGCGAAGCCGGCCGAGGACACGCCGCTGACCGCGCTCGCGCTCGGCTTCCTCGCGATGGAAGCCGGCGTGCCGCCCGGCGTGCTGAACCTGATCGCCGCGTCGCGCGAGCGCGGCATCGACGCGGTGGCCGACTGGCTCGCCGATGCCCGCGTGCGCAAGATCACGTTCACCGGCTCCACGGCGGTCGGCAAGCTGCTCGCGCGCGAATCGGCGGCGACGCTGAAGAAGCTGTCGCTGGAGCTGGGCGGCAATGCGCCGTTCATCGTGTTCGACGATGCGCAGCTCGACGCCGCGGTCGACGGGCTGATGGCCGCCAAGTTCCGCAACGGCGGCCAGACCTGCGTGTCGCCGAACCGCGTGTACGTGCAGGCCGGTGTCTACGATGCGTTCGCCGCGAAGCTGGCCGCGCGCGTCGCCGCGCTGAAGCTCGCGCCGGCGACCGATCCGGCCGCGCAGATCGGCCCGATGATCAACGCGCGCGCGGTCGACAAGATCGCGCGCCACGTCGGCGACGCGCTCGAACGCGGCGCGCGCGTGCTGACCGGCGGCAGGCGGCTGTCGCAGCTCGGCCCGAACTACTACGCGCCGACGGTGCTGGCCGACGCCACCGCCGATATGCAGCTGAGCTGCGAGGAAACCTTCGGGCCGGTCGCCGCGCTGTTCCGGTTCGATACCGAGGAACAGGCCGTCGACGCCGCCAATGACACGCCGTTCGGGCTCGCCGCGTATTTCTACACGCAGGACGTGCGGCGCATCGCACGCGTGTCGGCGCGGCTCGAAACCGGCATCGTCGGCATCAACGAAGGCGCGCTGGCGAGCGAGGCCGCGCCGTTCGGCGGCGTGAAGGAGTCGGGCTACGGCCGCGAAGGCTCGAAGTACGGCCTCGACGACTACCTGTCGATCAAGTATCTGTGCCAGGGCGGGCTCGACTGATCGGTTGGGCGGCGCCGATTCGCCAAGCGCAACCAGCGCGACGATTGCCGCGATTGTCACGATCGCATCGCATAAACGGCCGCAGCCGGCCCATAGCCGGTTGCGCCGCCGCCATCATCGCCCCGCATGCCGGCCTCGATTTCTGGGCAGTCCTGCCGTTAACACGGATTTGACCCGGCCGCGTCAGTCGCGGCCGGCTTCCGGAACGAGCGCGACCAATGCCTGCAACTCTTTCGATCGAGAAAATTGCCGACTGGGCCGGCCGCCACCATCTGGTCGTCGGCGTACTCGGCACGCTGATGTCGGTCGCGGCGCTCGGCATCAGCGCGGCGACGCTATGGGCCGCGCGCAGCGAGGTCGTGGAGCACGCGCGGGAAAACTCGCGCAACGTCGCCGCCGTGCTCGCGAGCGAGGTCGCACGCACCGTCGAGACGTCGAACAGCGCGCTCGCGTCGCTCGCGACCAATATTCGCAACCCGGCGATGGCCCGCATGAATGCCGGCTTGCGCCATGATCTGCTGTTCGAGCGCACGGCCGCGCAATACGTGACCGGCATGGGCGTGACCGACCGCTACGGACGACTGATCGACGGCTGCTGCGGCCCGTCGCACCGCTGGGATTTCAGCGATCGCGACTACTTCAAGGTCCATCGCGATTCGGACAGCGTGGGCCTCTACGTATCCCAGGCGTACCGTGCGCGCTCGCGCGGCGGCACCGAATCGATCGCGCTGTCGCGCCGTATCGAACGGCCGGACCATACGTTCGAGGGCATCGCGGTGGTCGCCATCGACCTCGCGTATTTCGACCGGCTGCTGTCGCGCCTGAACGTCGGGCCCCACGGCATCAGCGCGATCCTGCGCGCCGACGGCACGATACTCGCGCGCAACCCACCGCTGAGCGATGGCCAGATGGTGCGCCTGCGTCGCTCGAAGGCGTTCGAACGGATGGTGCAGCACGAATCGGGCTTCTACGCGGCGCGCTCGAGCATCGATGGGACCTTGCGACTGTATACGTACCAGCAGGTGCCGGGCACGCCGCTAATCGCGGTGGTCGCGCCGGCCGAACAGGACGTGCTGGCCGACATCACGCGGCTGTCATGGAAGGTCGGCGTGTCGGCGTCCGTGATCGGTGCGCTGTTCTGCGCGGTCATGTGGCTGCTCGCGTTCGCGCTGCGCGACAACCTGCGCAAGCAGACGCTGCTCACCGACCTCACCCGCACCGATCCGCTGACCGGCCTGCACAATCGCCGCGCGCTCGACGCAGCGCTCGCCGACGAATGGCAGCGCCTGCAGCGCGGCAACGACGGCAGCCTGTCGATGCTGTTCATCGACGCCGATCACTTCAAGCAGTACAACGACCGCTACGGCCATGCGCAAGGCGATACCGCGCTGCGTTTTCTCGCCGAATGCATCCGCGCCCATACGCGACGGCGCGGCGATCTGGCCGCGCGCTACGGCGGCGAGGAATTCGTCGCCGTGCTGCCCGATACCGACGAGAGCGGCGCGGCGACCGTCGCGGAAGCGATTCGCGGCGCGGTGGAGCGCAACTGCCTCGACGGATTCGACGCGACGATGCCCGCGTTCACGGTCAGCATCGGCTGCGCGACCGCGCATCGCGGCCACCCGAAATCCGTGCAGGCCCTGTCGCATCACGCGGACCTCGCGCTCTACACGGCGAAGCGCCAGGGCCGCAATCGCGTGTGCCGCGCGGACGCGAAATCGTTTGCGCAACCGGCTTGACCGTACCGCTTCGATCGTTCGTTTGAGCATACGCGACCCGCAAACGATTGGGCGATTCACACCCCCATATCCTTCATGTACCGTGCGCGCCATCCGGAACGCTATCGAATTACATGACAGGATGTGCAAGATGAGTAACAAGCCGTTGACCATTCGCGCGAAGTTGATGCTCGCGTTCGGGGTTCTGACCTGCGTCGTGCTGCTGGTGTCGGTGCTCGGCATCGTCTCCCTCAGCCGCGCGCATGGGAGGTTCTCGGACTACGTGAACGGCATCAACGCGCGCGCGACGCTCGCCGACCGCGTGCACGTCGCGGTTGACCGGCGCGCAATCGCCGCGCGCAACATCGTGCTCGCAGGCTCCGCGGCCGACGTCGAACACGAAAAGGAGGCGGCGCTGCAGGCGGACCGCGACGTCGGCACCCTGCTTCGCCAGTTGCGGCTCGCCGTCGGCCCGGGCACCGACGCGACCGACAAGGCGCGCGAACTCGTCAGACAGATCGACACGGTCGAGACCAGCTACGGGCCCGTCGCGCGCGCGATCGTCGATGCCGCCGTGAACAACCGGCGCGATCAGGCGATCACGATGATCGACGAACAGTGCCGCCCGCTGCTGGTCCGGCTCGTCGCCGCGACCGACGCCTTTGCGACCTATTCGCGCGAGCGGGCCGCGCAGCTCGTGACCGATTCGGGCGACCGCTATACGTCGCAACGGCTGCTGCAGATCGCCATCTGCCTCGCCGCGGCGGTCGGTGCGATGGTGGCCGGCTGGGCGATCGCGCGCGACCTGATCCGCTCGCTCGGCACCGAACCGGCAATGCTCAACGGCATCGCGCAGCGCATCGCTGCCGGCGACCTCGCCGGCAACGCCGCGAGCGCCGCTGCACCGCGCGGCAGCGTGCTGGCGTCGATGCACGAAATGCAGGCGAACCTCGTGCGGCTGATCGCGCAGGTCCGCGCCGCGTCGAGCAACGTCGCGGCGGGAGCGAGCCAGATCGCGTCCGGCAACGTCGACCTGTCGTCCCGCACCGAACAGCAGGCCGCATCGCTGCAGGAAACCGCGTCGAGCATGGAGCAATTGACGTCGACCGTGCGGCTGAACGCCGACAACGCCCAGCAGGCCAGAGCGCTGGCCGACAACGCGTCGCAAGTCGCACAGCGCGGCAACGTCGCGGTCGGATCGATGGTCGAGACGATGACTGACATCAGCGCCGGTTCAGCCAAGATCGCCGATATCACCGGGATCATCGAAAGCATCGCGTTCCAGACCAACATCCTCGCGCTGAACGCGGCCGTCGAGGCGGCCCGCGCCGGCGAGCAAGGGCGCGGCTTCGCAGTGGTCGCGAGCGAGGTCAGAAGCCTCGCCCAGCGCTCGTCGAGCGCCGCGAAGGAAATTCGCGAGCTGATCTCGCATTCGGTGGAGAAGATCGAAGACGGATCGCGCCTCGCGAACCACGCGGGCGACACGATGAGCCAGGTGACGCAGGCCGTCGCGCGGGTGACGGACATCATGGGCGAGATCGCGGCGGCGTCGAGCGAGCAAAGCCGCGGCATCGAGCAGGTCACGCTGGCGATCACACAGATGGATGAAGTCACGCAGCAAAATGCCGCGCTCGTCGAGGAAGCGGCCGCCGCATCCCGATCGCTCGAAGAACAGGGCAGCCAGCTGGCCAACGCAGTCGCGCTGTTTCGACTCGATGAGAGCGCAGCCCACGCGTAGCCGCACGCGGCCGGTTCATACTGGCCGCAAACGTTTTGCAGCACGAATTCACCAAATAGTGAGCATTCGGCCGCGTCGACCGCGACGCGCCACAATTCCTTAACGGCCGCGTCACGATCGCGCTCGACAATCCGCCATCTTCGACCTTCAGGATGGAGTCCGCATGATCGTGTCACCCCGCCGTTTTCCGCTGCACGTCGCAGCACTCGCGAGCGCGCTCGCACTGGCCGCCTGCGGCGGCGGCGACGACGTCGCATCGACCCCGGCGACCAGCGCCGCGATGCCGGCGCCGCCCGCCGACCCCGGCTTCGTCGACAGCGCACCGGTGCCGAGCGTGCCGGCGTTCGTCGACAACATCGCGACCAACCAGCGCGGCGACGCGCGCTATGCGACGTTGTCGACCAACGCCGCGGTGCGGGTCGTGAGCCGCTTCCTCGATCTGTGGCAGCCGTCGACGATGATCGTCGACGCGGGCGTGAACGCGCCGGCCAACGGCGCGTTTCCGGCCGTGGTGGCGTCGACGTGCTCCGGCCTGCCCAGCAGCGGCACGCCGTGCGGCACGATTCTGAACGGCACGGTGCTCGCCGCCAACGTTCAATACGTGGTCGACGCAACGACCGCACGCACGCAGCAGCAGGCCGATGCGGCCTACTTCGACGACCGGCGCGGCAAAGGCTACAGCGTGACCGACGGGATGGGCCCGCTCACCGACGCGTGGCGCACGGCCGCGCAGCAGACGACCAGCATCACCAGCGTGCCGGCCGATGCGACCACGGTGCTGTACAACGACGCCGGCAACAACACCGGCGTCGGCAGCAGCACCAACGCGAACTTCGGCAAGGTCGTCGATCTGCTCAACGAAATGGGCACCAACGCGTCGACCGAACCGTCGAAGCGCTTCTACAAATATGCGCGTCCGTACCGCTGGAGCGCCGCGGTCGCCGTCGCGCCGACGCTCGTGCCCGCCGAAAGCGCGACGCCCGCCACCGACGGCGGCTTCATCAGCGGCCACGAGGCCGAAGCGATGCGCGACGCGACGACGATGGCGTGGCTCGTGCCGGAGCGCTTCCAGGAGATGGTGAGCCGCGGCCTCGAACTCGGCGAGAACCGGATCCTCGCCGGCATGCATTCGCCGCTCGACGTGATCGGCGGCCGCATGCTCGCGCTCGCCATCAGCGCGGCGAACCTGACCGCCTACGCGAGCGACGCGCAGGCCGCGTACGGTCAGGCGCATCAGGCGCTGCAGCAGCTCACGGGAACGACCGACGCGACGTTCGCCGCGTTCGCGCATTCGGGCACCACGGCGACCGACCGGTTCGCCGATTACACCGCGAACCGGGCCGCGTTCCTGCGCCGCCTGACGTTCGGCTTCGGCGCGATCGAATCGACCGACGCGCCGCCCGTCGTGCCCAAGGGCGCCGAGGTGCTGCTGCAGACGCGCTTCCCGTACCTGAGCGCGGACCAGCGGCGGGTCGTGCTGAAGACCACCGAGCTGCCGTCGGGCTACCCGGTGATGGACGATGCGGAAGGCTGGGGCCGCCTGAACCTGTTCACCGCGGCCGACGGCTACGGCACGTTCAACGGCAACGTGGTCGTGTCGATGGACGCGTCGCGCGGCGGCTTCTACGCGGCCGACCAGTGGCGCAACGACATCGGCGGCGCCGGCAAGCTGACGCTGCAAGGCACCGGCACGCTGACGCTCGCCGGCAACAACAGCTACACGGGCGGCACGCAGGTGAACGGCGGCACGCTCGCCGCGGCGTCCGCGAGCGCGTTCGGCAACGGCGACGTGTACGTCGGCGCGGGCGGCGGCGTCCGGATCGCGGCGGCCGCGCCGGTCACGATCGCGACGCGTTACACGCAGCTCGCGAACACGACGCTCGAACTCGACATCGACGGCAAAGGCGGCGGCCGCCTGCGCGTCGGCGGCCCGCTCACCGTCGCCGGCGGCACGCTTCACGTGAAGTTCGTGAACGGCTATGCGCCGAAGGCCGGCGACACGATCGCGCTGATCGACGGCGCGGCGCTCGCCGCGAAGTTCGCGACGGTGACGGTCGACGGCTTCAAGGCAACGCCGGTTTATACGGCTACGGGCGTGTCGGTGGTGTTGTCGGCGTCCTGATCGGCGGTCCAGCCTCAGCGTGCCGCGCGGCCGTCGCGAGCACGCTGTGTGCAGGTCCCCATTTCATACCGGCCGGCACGCGCCTTGCTCGTCGCGACACGATCCACGGCATCTCCGAGGTATCGACGTGACGAGCCCATCAGCGCGCATCCATATCGGCATTTCCGGCTGGCGCTACGCCGGCTGGCGCGGCACCTTCTACCCGAAAGGGCTGAAGCAGGCCGACGAGTTGCGCTACGCAGCGAGCCGGCTGCAGACGATCGAGATCAACGGCACGCATTACAGCCTGCAATCGCTCGCCAGCTGGCGGCGCTGGTACGACGAAACGCCGCCCGGTTTTACGTTCGCGGTGAAAGGCGCACGCTATCTGACCCACATGCTGCGGTTTCGCGACGAAACCGCGACGGTCGCGTGCGCGAACTTTTTCGCGCAGGGGCTGCTTGCGCTCAACGACAAGCTCGGCCCGCTCCTCTGGCAATTTCCGCCGTCGCTGCGATTCGACCCCGACCACATGGAACACTTCCTCGGCCTGCTGCCGCACGATACCGGAGCGGCGCTGGCGCTCGCGCAACGGCACGACGGGCGGGTCAGGACGCCCTATCTCCAGATCGACCGCAAGCGCGCATTACGACACGCGATCGAAGTGCGTCACGCGAGCTTCGTCGACCCGGCGTTCGTGAAGCTGCTGCGCCGGCACGCGGTCGCGCTGGTCGTGTCGGATTCGACGGAACCGTGGCCGCAGTTCGAGGACCTGAGCGCCGACTTCGTCTACATGCGGCTGCACGGCACCGAGACCAAATATTCGGGCGAGTACTCGGATGCGTCGCTCGACCGCTGGGCGCAGCGCATCGAAACGTGGAGCCGCGGCGCGCAGCCGGCCGACGCGCGCCTCGCCGCACCGGACCTCGCGCCGCCGCGCGCGCATGCGCGCGCCGTCTACTGCTACTTCGACAACGATACGAAGACGCGCGCGCCGTTCGATGCGCGGCGCCTGATGGCGCGCCTCGGCGTGCGGGCGCACGACGCGGCGGCCGCAGCGGACAGCGCGCCGCAGGCTGAACCGCAACCGCAAGGAGAAGAACGATGACCCTGCTCATCTATCTGGTCGGATGGCTCATTTTCATCGGCGGCGTCGCGTGGGGCTTGATCGCGCTGCACGTGTCGCAGCATGTCGTCGAGATCGTCGCCGTGATCCTGTTCGGCATCGCGGTGATCACGGGCGCCACGCGCGCGCGCAGCCGCGATCGCACCTAGGCGCGGGCGTCACGCGGCGTCGAGATAGGCGGCGAGCGCGTCGGGGCTCGCGGACGGAAACGCATCGGACAGATGCGCGAGAAACGCGGACACGCGCGCGCTCAACAGCCGCCGCGACGGATACAGCGCCCATAGCGCGATGTCCGGCCCCGGCACGTCGCCCCAGCTGACGAGCGTGCCGGCCGCGAGGTCGCCGCTCACGAGCGACACCGGCAAGCACGCGGCGCCGAGCCCGAGGCGCACCGTATCGCGCACCATCACCAGCGACGACAGCCGCGCCACCGGTTCGAACGCGATGCGAGCCGGCCCGGCCGGCCCGATCACGTCCCACGCGGTGCGCAGGTCGTCGGCGGTGCGCACGACGGCCGGCGCGGCGGCGCCGTCGCCGGGTCGCGAGAGCGCCGGCGTCGCGACCACCGCCAGCCGGTCGCGCAGGAACACGCGGCCGATCAGCGTTGCGTCCGGGTCGGGGTTCACGCGGATCACGAGGTCGTAGCCTTCTTCGATCATGTCGACCGGCCGGTCGTCGGTCGTCACTTCCAGTCGCACCTCCGGATACTTCAACGCGAACGTCGCGACGAGCTTGCCCATCGCCAGCTGCGAGAACAGCATCGGCGCGCTGATGCGCAGCCGGCCGCGCGGCCGCTCGCCGCCCGACGCGATCGCGGCGGCGCTGTCGGCCAGCTCGGCGAGCAGCGCACCGGTGCGCTCGTACAGCGCGCGCCCTTCCTGCGTCAGCGTCACGCCGCGCGAGCCGCGCTCGAACAGGCGCAGCGCGAGGCTGTTCTCCAGCTCCGACACGCGGCGCGACAGCGTCGCCTTCGGGCGCCCGGCCGCACGCGCAGCTTCGCCGAAGCTGCCATGACGGGCGACCAGATTGAAATCGGCAAGCGCGAGCAGGTCCATGGGTTCCACCAATGCGTTTCCTCAATGCGTTCCACCAATGAGACACCGAGTCTATTTATCACATCTTCCGGTCCGCAGGTGGATCACCTAACTTACGAGGGCAGGTCAACCCAACCGTTATTTCAGGAGCAGACATCATGACCATTCTCGTTACCGGTGCCACCGGCCGCGTCGGCCGCCAGGTCGTCCAGCAACTCGTCGAGCGCGGCGCCAGCGTGCGCGCGTTGGTGCGCGATCCGTCGAAGGCCGATTTCCCGGCCGCGGCGAACGTCGTGCAGGGCGACATGCTCGACATCGACTCGCTGCGCAATGCCTATTCGGGCGTGCGCACGCTGTTCCTGCTCAACGGCGTGGCGGGCGACGAATTCACGCAGGCGCTGATCGCGCTGAACCTCGCCCGCGACGCGGGGATCGAGCGCGTCGTCTATCTGTCGGTGCTGCACGCGGACCGCTTCGTCGACGTGCCGCACTTCGCCGTGAAATTCGGCGCCGAGCGGATGATCGAACAGCTCGGCTTCAGCGCGACGATCCTGCGTCCCGCGTACTTCATGGACAACGAACGGATGGTCAGGGACGTGATCGTCGGCCACGGCGTCTATCCGATGCCGATCGGCGGCAAGGGCGTCGCGATGGTCGACGTGCGCGACATCGCGGAAGTCGCGGCGCTCGAGCTGATCCGCCGCAACGACGCGCCGGGCAAGCTGCCGGTCGAGACGATCGACCTGGTCGGCCCCGATACGCTGACCGGCGAGCAACTGGCGGGCATCTGGTCGGAGATTCTCGGCCGTCCGGTTGCGTATGGCGGCGACGATCCCAGCGCGTTCGAAAACAATCTGGCGACCTTCATGCCGAAATGGATGGCGTACGAAATGCGCTTGATGGCACAACGCTACGTCAGCGACGGGATGGTGCCGCAAAGCGGCGCCGTCGAACGGTTGATCGAGATCCTGGGGCGGCCGCTGCACACGTACCGCGCGTTCGCGACGGCGCTGGCTGGGTGAGTGGTGAGTGTTGTGGGTGGTGCTGGCGCGCTAGCGCCAGCGCCGGATGAGCCGGATGAGCCAGATGTGCCGATGCGCCGATGCGCCGATGTGTCGATGCGCAAGTGCGCTGGTGCGCCGATGTGTCGATGCGCAAGTGCGCTGGTGCGCCGGGACGCACTGGCATGCGATGCGCGGTAAGGCGATGCGCCGTGCTGCGGCGCGGTGCGGTTGGTCGGATGCGGCTGGACGCCGTCGAGCCGGTCGTCATCGGCGGCCGGTTCGCGGCGATCGCCGCGACCGATCTACCGCCGCGATGGCCGCGACCGGCGCCATCACGGCAAAACGCCCCGCACATCGACCACCCCGCATCGCCGCATTCACGACCCAAGCAGCCGCGTGACGGCCTCCCTATAATCGGACCTTTCGCCGCGTTCGCGCGCGATGACGCAGCACTTCCCATTCCGGGCAACACCCTTCGCCTCTGGAGACGAGATGACCCTCCCCGCCGTTCCGTTCGCCGAATCGTTCGATCTCGAAGCCGCATTCGACGACGTATCCGAATACTGGTCGCCCAAGGTGGTCGCGCAGGTCAACGATCAGTACGTCAAAGTCGCGAAGGTGCGCGGCCGGCTCGTGTGGCACGACCATGTCGGCGAAGACGAGCTGTTCTTCGTCGTGCGCGGCCACCTGAAGATCGAGTATGAAGGCGGCCGCGTCGTCGATCTGCCCGCCGGCTCGATGCACGTGGTGCCGCGCGGCACGCTGCACAACCCGATCGCCGAAGAAGAATGCTGGATCGTGCTGATCGAGCCCGTGCAGACGAAGCACACCGGCGACGTGCAGTCGCCGTTGACGCGCACGCTCGACGAGCAGCTCGGTCAGCCGCAGCCGCGCTGAATTCGCGCGCGTCGCGGGCGGCGCAAGCCCGCGCGCGACGGGCGGTGCACGCGGTTCGATATCGCGCGACCGCAGCGAACGCGCTTCCCGTTACCGCGGACATCATATGTATCCAGCACGCGGGTACGCGCAGGCGGCACCCCGCGCTCGGCGCGGCTCGGGCGGCCGGCGCTTCGGGCGCACGCAGCCGCACGCTGCCGCACGCAGCACCTCGCGCAGCACCTCCCGCAGCAAGCCCCGCCAACCGCCCCGCCCGCCTCAGCCGCGCACCGCCGCGATGCCGTCGAGTTCGCGCATCGCATCGTCCGGCAGCGTCAGCGCGCCGGCGGCCAGATTCTCGCGCAGATGAGCGACCGACGACGTGCCCGGAATCAGCAGGATGTTCGGCGCGCGGCGCAGCAGCCACGCGAGCGCGGTCTGCATCGGCGTCGCGCCGAGCCGCGCGGCGACCGCGTCGAGCGTCGACGACTGCAACGGGTTGAAGCCGCCGAGCGGAAAGTACGGGACGTACGCGATGCCGTCGCGTGCGAGCGCGTCGATCAGGCCATCGTCGTCGCGATGCGCGAGGTTGTAGTGGTTCTGCACGCACGCGATGTCGCAGATCCGCCGCCCTTCGGCGATCTGCGCGGCCGTCACGTTGCTCAGCCCGATGTGCCGCACGAGGCCCTGCCGCTGCAGTTCGGCGAGCGCGCTCAGCGGCGCCTCGATCGAGCCTTCGGCCGGCCCGTGCACGTCGAACATGATGCGCAGGTTGACGACGTCGAGCACGTCGAGGCCCAGGTTGCGCAGGTTGTCGTGCACGGCCGCGGCGAGCGCGTCGGCGGAGAAGGCCGGCAGCCACGAGCCGTCGTCGCCGCGCATCGCACCGACCTTGGTCACGATCAGCAGATCGTCGCGATACGGGTGCAGCGCTTCGCGAATCAGCTGGTTCGTCACATGCGGGCCGTAGAAGTCGCTGGTGTCGATGTGGTCGACGCCCGCCGCCACGGCTTCGCGCAGCACCGCGAGCGCGGCGTCGCGATCCTTCGGCGGCCCGAACACGCCGGGCCCGGCCAGCTGCATCGCGCCGTAACCGAGACGGTGAACGCGCCGGCCGGCGATGGCGAACGTGCCCGATTGAACGATGGGGGACATGATCGTGCTCCTGTTTTCGAATGACAGAACGCAGGTTACGCCGCCTCGCACTGCGCGATAACCCGTCATAATCTGCACGACCTGTACGAAAGGACGAACAATGCAAGTCGATCTCGGCGATCTGAACGCGTTCGTGGCGGTGGCGCGCGCGAGGGGCTTTCGCGAGGCCGCGCGGCTGGCCGACGCGAGCGCGTCGGGGCTCAGCGAGGCGGTGCGCCGGCTGGAGGCGCAGTTGGGAGTCCGGCTGCTGCACCGGACGACGCGCAGCGTGTCGCCGACCGAAGCCGGCGAGCGTCTGCTGGCGCGGCTCACGCCCGCGCTGAGCGAGGTGCAGGCCGCGCTCGACGTGGTGAACACGTTCCGCGAGCGGCCGGTCGGCACGCTCAAGCTCAATGTGCCGACCAGCGCGGCGCGGCTCGTGCTGCCGTCGATCATCCCGCGCTTTCTCGACGCGTATCCGGAGATCCGGCTCGACATCGTCGCGGACGAGAGCTTCGTCGATATCCTGGCGGCCGGCTGCGACGCCGGCATACGCTACGACGACCGCCTCGAACAGGACATGATCGCCGTGCCGATCGGCCCGCGCTCGCAGCGCTTCGCGACCGCGGCGGCGCCCGCCTATCTCGCGCGGCGCGGCCGGCCGGCCCATCCGCGCGAGCTGCTCGACCACGCGTGCCTGCGCGGCCGGTTCGCGAGCGGCGCGATGCCGGCGTGGGAGTTCGAGCGCGACGGCGAAGTGGTGCGCGTCGAGCCGTCGGGGCCGCTCGTCGTGCAGATCGGCGGCGCCGTCGATCTCGTCGTCGATGCCGCATGCGCGGGCGTCGGCATCGTCCACCTGTACGAAGACTGGCTCGCGCCGCAGCTCGCGAGCGGCGCGCTCGAGCCCGTGCTCGACGCGTGGTGGCGGCCGTTCTCCGGCCCGTATCTGTACTATCCGGGCCGGCGCTTCGTGCCCGCGCCGCTGCGCGCCTTCGTCGACTTCATCAAGGCCGAGGCCGCGTAACGCATGACGTGGCGCGGGTGTCCGACGGCCGCCGGATCACCGTAGCCCCACGTCGATGTCGACCGTGGTCCGCGCGGGCTTTCCGTCGCCTAAGCACACACACCGCTATACCTGCACCGCTGCATACGTTCGCCAACTTCATCAAGGCCGACGCCGCGTAACGCATGACGTGGCGCGGGTGTCCGACGGCCGCCGGATCACCGTAGCCACACGTCGATGTCGGCCGTGGTCCGCGCGGGCTTTCCGTCGCCTAAGCACACACACCGCTATACCTGCACCGTTGCACACGTTCGCCGATTTCATCGAGGCCGACGCCGCGTAGCGCATGACGTGGCGCGGATGTCCCCGCCCGCGCCCGCCTTCCGCCCCACAAGCCCCCCACCTCTACACAAGCCGCACCGCCAGCGCCGGCAGCATCACACACGCGCCGATCGCCAGAAACTTCCCCGCGCTCACCTGCAGCCCGTCGCGCCGGATCGCCGCGAGCCACAGGATCGTCGCGAGCGAGCCGGTGACGGACAGGTTCGGCCCGAGATCGACGCCGATCAGCAGCGCATCAACCACCGGCTGCGGGCTGTGCGCGACGCCCACGATCGCGCCGGCGACGAGCCCCGCAGGCAGGTTGTTGACGAGGTTCGACGCCAGCGCGATGGCGACGCCCGACGCGGCCGCCGCATGCGCCGTACCGCCGGCCGTCAGCGTGCGCAGCAACGCCGCCAGCGCATCCACCGCGCCGGTCCGCTCGAGCGCCTCGACCAGCACGAACAGTCCGGCCACGAGCGGCAGCACGCTCCACGAAATCGCGCGCAGCGTCGGCCCGCAGGCCGCGCGATCGCGCGCCAGCACACAGGCCGCGGTCAGCGCGCCGGCCAGCGCAGTCGGCAAGCCGAGCGGCCGGTCGAGCAGCGACACGATCATCAGTGCGGCGGCCGTCGCCGCGATGCCGGCCAACGCGATGCGCGCGCCCGCGCTCAGCGAGGGCACCGGCAGATCGCACGCACACCGGCCGCGCAACGCGTGACGCTGCGTCGCGCGCAGCATCGCGTAGGTACACGCGATCGACGCGATGGACGGCAGCGCGAAGCGTGCGAGCCAGGTGCCGAGCGCGGGCATGTGCGCACCGTACAGCACGAGATTCGCGGGGTTCGAGATCGGCAGCACGAAGCTCGCCGCGTTCGCGACGAACGCGCAGACGTACAGCAGCGGCAGCGGGTCCGTCTTCGCGCGGCGCGCAGCCGCGAACACGGCCGGCGTCAGCACGACGGCGGTCGCGTCGTTCGACAGGAACACGGTCGTGACGGTGCCGACCAGATAGACGAGCGCGAACAGCCGCCGCGGCGAACCGCGCGCGCCGTTCACGACGTGGGCCGCGACCCAGTCGAACAACCCCTCGCGCCGCGCCACTTCGGACAGCAGCATCATCCCGGTCAGGAACGGGTACACGTCGCCGCCTTTCGCCACGGCCGCGAGCGCCGCGTCGGCCGGCAACAGGCCGAGGGCGACCAGCAGCACCGCGCCGGCCACGGCCCAGATCGCCTCGGGCCAGCCGAACGGCCGCACGATCACGCCGGCGGTCGCGAGCGCGGCGATCGACCACGCGAACGGAGCGGAATTCATCGGCATACCGGGCGGCTGCAATGCATCGACGCGCGCTTCATCGCGATGCGACCGGCAGGTCGGCCGGCTCACCGCCGTCCGCGCCGCCCGGCGGCTTGCCGCACGCCGCGCGCAGCGAGCGCGCATAGCCGAGCCACAGCGCGAGCGAGCCGGTCGACACCGCGCCCAGCACGACGAACGCGACCGGATAACCGTAATGCTGCGCGAGTACGCCGCCGAGCGTCGGGCTGAGCGCCGCGCCGATGCCCTGCACGGTCGCGACCGCGCCCTGCCCGGCGTTCACGTGGCCCGTGCCGTCGAGCAGGCGCACGACGAGCGCCGGCACGACGACGCTTTGCAGGCCGGCGCCGATCCCGTCGAGGATCTGCACCGGCCACACGCCGGCCTCGCTCATCAGCGCGGCCGCGAGCACGCCGCGCAGCGGCAGCGCCAGATACGACAGCAGCAGCACGCACCAGTATCCGTGCGCACGAATCAGCCGCGGCGCGCACCACGCCGCCGCGATCATCACGCATTGCGCGATCACGATGGTCTGCGCGGTAAACACGCTCGGATCGCTGCGGTGCGCGGCGACGACGCCCATTCCGTACAGCGGCAGCATCGCCGCGTTGCCGAGATGGAACAGCGCGAGCGATACGCCGAGCAGCACCAGCGGCCGGTTCGCGGCCACCGAGCGCCATGCGCGCGCAGGCCGCGCCGCGCCGCCGGCCGAGCGGCCGCGATCCGACGCCGGCTCGCCGCGCGCGCGGCCGGCTGCGTCGTCCGGCATCGCGAGGCCGCGCGCGCACGCATGGTCGATCGCCCGCGCCGGAATCGCGCACGCGCTCACGATCGCGAGCACCGCGAACGCGGCGACGAGCGCGAACACGGCATCGAATCCCGCGTGCCAGCCGAGCCAGCCGGCGAGTGCGGCGCCGACCACGTTGCCGGCGTGATTCGCCATCTGGTTGCGGCCGAACTGGCGGTCGAAGCCCTGTCTGCGCGCGATGCCGAGCGTCATGCCGGCGATGGCCGGCGCGAGCGCCGCGCCGCACACCGCGGCCACGACCTGCGATGCGGCGACGGCCCCGTAGCCGTCGGCGAAACGCAGCGTCAGCGACGCGAGCGCGGTCGCGGCTGTCGCGCAGACGATCAGCAGCCGCTTCGCGCGCAGCGCGTCGACGAGCGCGCCGGCGGCCGGCGTCGCGGCCATCGCCGCGAGCCCGGCGAGCGTCATCACGGAGCCGATCGCGTCGGCGCTCCACCCGCGCGACAGCAGGATCACGCCGGCGAACGGGCCGATCCCGGCCTGCACGTCGGCGATGAAGAAGTTGAGCGCCTCGAGCGCGCGCGCCGGTCGCATGGTCGCCGCGCGTTCAGTCGGCCGGCGCATCGACGAGCTCGGCGATCTCGACGACGTCGATCGTCGTGCCGTGCGGCGTGACGACCGCATCGCCCCACACCTGCACGTGCGTGCCGGGACGCAGGTAGTCGGCGAGTTCGGCGGCCGCGTGCGGCGGCATGCGCAGCGCCGCGCCGCTCGTCAGCAGCGCGCCGTTGCACTCGCCGCGCGGGCCATGCAGCGCGAACGCGATCTGGCCGCACAGGTCGATCGGCTCGCGGGCGGGATGCGGCCGCGCATGCGGTTCGGGGCCGGGGCCGGTGTCGACCAGCTCGGCGCCGTCGCGAGCGGTCAGCTGCACGGCCGCCACCATGTCGGCGCCGCGCGGCTTGACGCCGCGCACGCGGATGCGGTCGCCGCTGGCCACGTGCCGCACCAGCGCGCGGCCGAGATGCGGCGGCACATGAACCTGCAGTTGGCCGTCGAGGATCAGCCCGTCGACTTCGCCATGCGGGTTGAGCAAAAACTGCGTGACGCGGCCGCGCGTTTCGGGCAGGCACGCCGGATCGATCCAGTGCATCGTGGGGTCCTCATCGGAGTGTCGCCGCAGGCGTCGCACCGAGGGCCGCGGCGTACGCTGCGGCGGCCGGGCGGCGCGCAGCGTCGAACGCGCGGCGACGGCGGCGTGACGGACCGCGACGACGGGTTGCGGTCCGCCTCTCTTTGCAAACGCCGTGCCAGTGCGCGCAGGCCCGCGCGGCCGTGCGGCGATCGCGGCGGTCACGCCCCAGGTGTCGGAAAGACGGACAGCAGCAGCCGGCCGGTGTCGGGAAACCCGACACCCGCTGCGCCGTTCAGTCGTCGCGCTCGATGCCGAGGCTCGCCATCCGCGCGTACAGCGACTGGCGGCCGATGCCGAGCTGCCGCGCCGCCTGCGCGCGATTGCCGTTCGCGAGCGCCAATGCGCGCAGGATCGCGGCGCGCTCGACCGTCGCGAGCGCATCGGGCAGCGGCAGATCGAACAGGTACGCGGGCAGCGCGTCGTCCGCGGGCGCCGCCGACGCCGACGCTGATGCCAAGCCGAGCGCGAGATCGGCCGCGCCGATCGCGGGCCCGGGCGCGAGCGCAGCCGCGCGCTCCATCACGTTGCGCAGTTCGCGCACGTTGCCGGGCCAGCGGTGCGCGAGCAGCGCGCGCTGCGCATCGTTGGTCAGATACAGCGCACGCGCGCCGGCCGCGCGCTCGAGAAAATGCGCGGCGAGCGGCAGGATGTCGGCGACCCGCTCGGCGAGCGGCGGCAGATGCAGCGGGATCACGTTCAGCCGGTAGAACAGGTCTTCGCGGAACGTGCCGTTCGCCACCGCGGCCGCGAGGTCGCGGTGCGTCGCGGCCACCACGCGGAGGTCGATCGTCGTCGGCCGGTCCGCGCCGAGCGGCGTCACCTGACGCTCCTGCAGCGCGCGCAGCAGCTTCGCCTGCATCGCGGCCGGCATGTCGCCGATTTCGTCGAGGAACAACGTGCCGCCGTCGGCCTCGACGAGCCGCCCCGCGCGATCCGCATGCGCGCCGGTGAACGCGCCGCGGCGATGGCCGAACAGTTCGCTCTCGAGCAGCTCGGCCGGCACGGCCGCGCAGTTCACCGCGACGAACGGCCCGGCATGCCGCGCCGACGCCGCGTGCAGCACGCGCGCGGCCACTTCCTTGCCGGTGCCGGTTTCGCCGGTGATCAGCACCGTCGCGTCGCTGGTCGCGGCGCGGCCGAGCTGCTTCTGCACGTCGCGCATCGCGGCGCTCGCGCCGAGCAATCGCGGCCGGTCCGACGCGCTCTCGCCCGCGAACCGGGCCGGTTCGGCGTCGCCGGCCGGCAGCGGCGCATGCGCGGACACGATGCGCTCGAGCAGGCGCGCGATGTCGTCCCGCCCGACCGGCTTCGTCAGATGATCGAACGCGCCGAGCCGCATCGCGTCGATCGTGTTGTCGCTGGTCGCATGGGCGGTCAGCATCACGACCGGAATCGCGGCGAGCGCCGGGTCGTCGCGCAATTGCGCGAGCACCGCGAGGCCGTCGAGGTCCGGCAGCCGGAAGTCGAGGAACACGCAATCGACGCGCGCGCCGTCGCGCAGCGTCGCGAGCGCCGCGCGCGCGGATGCGGCCTCGACGACCCGATGACCGAGATCGCCGAGGGTTTCCGCGAGGCCGTCGCGGAATGCGGCGTCGTCGTCGACGATCAGGATGCTTGCCATGGGATCTCGATCACGAAGGAAGCGCCGCGCGGCGTCGTGTCGACCCACGCGCGGCCGCCGTGCGCCGCGGCCACTTCGCGCACGACCGCGAGGCCGAGGCCGGTGCCGTCCGCCCGGCCCGTCACGAACGGCTCGAAGATCCGCTCGCGCTGCGCGTCCGGTACGCCTGGCCCCGTATCCGACACCGTGAAGCGGAGCATCGCGCGCCCGTCGGCCGTCGAGCGCGCGGCCGCGACCGCGACCGCACCGCCGTCGCCCGCGTGGCGCAGCGCGTTGAGCAGCAGGTTGTCGAGCGCACGGCGCATCTGCTCCGCGTCGAACGCCGGGCCGTCGGCGGGCGCCGCGAAGCGCTCGCCCCGCCCGTCGGGCGTGCACGTCACGGCGATGGATTGCCGCTGCGCGAGCTCGCGATGCGCATCGACCACCTGCGGCAGCCACGTGTCGAGATCGACGCGCGTCGCGTGCGGGCTCACCGGCTGGGTCAGCGCGAGCAGGCCCGACAGTTGTGCGTCGATGCGGGCGATCTGCGCGAGGATGATGCGCAGCGCGTCCTGCTGCCGGCTCACGTCGCCGGCGAGCGCATTCTCCGCCTTCAGCCGCATCGCGCCCATCGGATTGCGGATTTCGTGCGCGAGCTGTGCAGCCAGCTTGCCGAGCATCGCGAAGCGCTCGGCCTGCACGAGCCGCGCGCCGAGTTCGCCGGCCTGCTGCTGCAGGCGTTCGGCCCGCCGCGTGCGCGCGTTGAACGCGTCGATGATGCGGTCGAGATCGGGCTCGCCCACGCGCGGCAGCTGCGCGTCGCGGCCCTCGGTCGACAGCGCCGCCTCGATGCGCCCGAGCTTGCGGTTCCAGCCGCGCAGCGCGAACGCGAGCCCCGCCGCGATCGCGAGCAGGACCGCGAGCACCGCCGCCAGCGCCGTCGCGAGCAACTCGCCATGCCGGCCGAGCGGCGGATGCGCGCGGGTCAGCATCCACGCGAACAGCCCCGGCATGCCGGGCACCGGGCAGGCCGCCGCGACGACCGCGTCCTGCGCGCCTTCGACCACGCTGGTCGACGCGATGCCGATCGCCGCGCTCGCGCGCAGCGTCCGCACGATCAGCGGCGTTTCGTCCTCCGGAACGTCGCGCTTGATGCCGCTGCCCTGATAGGTCGGAAACGCATACGCGACGAAGCGGCCGTCGGCGCCGGCGCCGCTGCGCGTCCAGAAGCCGCCTTCGACGTCCGGCGTGCGGGCGAGCACGATGTCGAGGACGGCGTGCATCCGGTCGGCGTCCGGTTGCGCGCCGGGCGGCGAGCCCGCGCCCGCGTAGCGCGACGCGACCGCTGCACACGCCGCCGCGGCCTGGGTGCGCGCATCGGCGATCTGCTCGCTCGCGGCGGAACGCGTGACGATCCACACGAGCGCGACGAGCGTCGCGCACAGCACGGCAACGAGTGACCACAACATCACGAGCTGGTTGGAAAACGACGGGCGCTTCATGGGGTCCGGCGGGGTTCCGGCGAAAAGGCGATCGCGACAGGATAGCGTAAAGCCTGCCGACCACCCAGGCGCGGGCCGGGCCGGGCTGGCGCGTCGGGCCCCCGCCGACGCGCCCGCGCCGTCAGCGCCGGTTCGAGCGCGACACCACGTCGATCCACACGGCCAGCACCAGCACCGCGCCCTTCACGATCATCTGCCAGTACGCGTCGACGTCGAGCATCGACATCCCGTTGTCGAGGCTCGCCATCACGAGCGCGCCGATCAGCGCGCCGTACACGGTGCCCGACCCGCCGCGCATCGACGTGCCGCCGATGAAGCACGCGGCGATCGCGTCGAGCTCGCCCATCGTGCCGGCCGACGGCGAGCCGGCCGCGAGCCGCGCGGTGTTGACGATGCCGGCAAACGCGCACATCAGCCCCATCAGCGCGAAGATCGCGAGCTTCACGCGATCGGTATCGACGCCGGACAGGCGCGTGGCCTCCAGGTTCGAGCCGACCGCATAGATGCGCCGGCCGAACACCGTCTGCGTCGCGATCCACGAGAACACGCCGAGCAGCGCGAGCAGCAGCAGCACCGGCACCGGAATGCCGCCGTAGCGATCGAGCGTCGCGACGAACGCGAACAGCACGGCGCCGGCGCCGACGACCTTCGCGACGTCCTGCCACGGCGGCACGACCGCGAGCCGGTAGCGGCGCCGCGTGCCGCGCTGCCGCACGACCAGCAGCGCGACGAGCGCGAACAACAGCACCGCGAGGCCGTCGCCCACCGCGCGCGGCAGATAGCCCTGGCCGAGGAACACGAAGCCGTCGGACACCGGCGCGATCGTCGAGCCGCCGGTCACGCCGAGCAGGATCCCGCGGAATGCGAGCATCCCGCCGAGCCCGACGATGAACGACGGCACGCGCCGATAGGTCGACCACCAGCCATTGAACAGCCCGACCAGCACGCCGAGCGCGAGCACCGCCGGCACCGTCGCGGCCACCGGCCAGTGGCGGTTGACGTCGAGGATCGCCGCGACGCCGCCGAGCAGCCCGAGCAGCGAGCCGACCGACAGGTCGATCTCGCCGGCGATGATGACGAACACCATCCCGCACGCGAGCATGCCGGTGATCGACATCTGCCGCAGCAGGTTCGACACGTTGCGCGGCGTGACGAACGCGCCGTCGGTCAGCACCGAGAAGAACGCCCAGATCGCGACGACCGCGAACAGCAGCGCGAGCACCTTGTAGCGCACGAAGATCTGCCGCAGCGGATGGCCGCGCAGGCGGCGCGCGTCGGCGTCCGGCGGCACGGCGGAAGAGGAGGAAAGTTCGGTATTCATGTCGCACTCGCTGCAATGGGTTCGGCCGGACGCCGCGCGGGCTTCAGCGCGGCGCCGAGAATCTGTTCCTGCGTGAGACCGTCGTTCGCGAAATCGCCGCGCAGCTCGCCTTCGCCGATCACCAGCACGCGATCGGCGAGCCCGAGCACTTCCGGCAGCTCCGACGACACGACGATCAGCGCGACGCCGCGCCGCGCGAGCGCGAAGATCAGCCGGTAGATCTCGGCCTTCGCGCCCACGTCGACGCCGCGGGTCGGCTCGTCGAGGATCAGCACCTGCGGGTCGGCGAGCAGCATCCGCGCGAGCACCGCCTTCTGCTGGTTGCCGCCCGACAGGCTCGCGATCGGCAGGAACGGATGCGCGGCGCGCACCGACAGCCGCTGCATCTCGGTGCGGATCGCGTCGAGCTCGGCGGCCGCGTCGATCCGGCCGCGCGTGGCGAACCGGCGCAGCACCGACAGCGTGATGTTGTGGCCGACGCCGAGCTGCGGCACGATCCCGTGACGCTTGCGATCCTCGGGCACCATCGCGATGCCCGCGCGGATCGCATCGGCCGGCGAGCGGATCGCGAGCGGCCGCCCGTTCATCCGCACGGTGGCCGTGCTCGCCCCCGGATACGCGCCGAAGATCGCCTGCATCAGCTCCGTACGGCCCGCGCCGACCAGCCCGGCCACGCCGAGGATCTCGCCGCGCCGCACGCTGAACGACACGTCGTCGACGCGCTTGCGGCGCGGGTTGGCGACGTCGTGACAGGTCACGTTGCGCGCTTCGAGCACGACCTCGCCGATCTCGTGCGGCTCGCGCGGATACAGGTTGCCGATGTCGCGCCCGACCATCATCGAGATGATCCGGTCGGTGCTCAGCGCGCGCATCGGCTCGGTCGCGACGTGGCGGCCGTCGCGGATCACGGTCACGGTGTCGCACACCGCGTCGATCTCGTCGAGCTTGTGCGAGATGTACACGCACGCGACGCCGCGGCGCTTCAGGTCGCGCACGATGTCGAGCAGGATGCGCGTTTCCGCGGCGCTCAGCGACGACGACGGCTCGTCGAGGATCAGCAGCTTCGCGCGCTTGTTGAGCGCCTTCGCGATCTCGATCAGCTGCTGGTGGCCGCCGCCGTAGTTCATCACCGGCTGCGCGACGTTGATCGCGTCGATGCGCAGCTCGCGCAGCAGCGCCTCCGAGCGGCGCACCATCTCCGCGTAATGCATGCGGCCGCCCGGCAGCGTGATCTCGTTGCCGAGGAAGATGTTCTCCGCGACCGACAGCTCGGGCACGAGCATCAGCTCCTGGTGAATGATCACGATGCCCGCGCGCTCCGTGTCGCGCACGCCGGACGCGACGAGCGGCGCGCCTTCCCAGCGGATCTCGCCGTCCCACGTGCCGTGCGGATACACGCCCGACAGCACCTTCATCAACGTCGACTTGCCGGCGCCGTTCTCGCCGCACAGGCCGACGCATTCGCCGGGGCGCACGGTCAGGTCGATGCCGTCGAGCGCCTTCACGCCGTCGAATGCCTTGACGATGCCGCGCATCGTCAGCAAGGGTTCGGTCATACGTTCATTGCCTCGCAATCGGCACGCGGCCGCGCACAGGGCCGGCCGCGTGCAGCGCGCCGCGCGCGCCGTTACTGGCTCGCCAGCTGCGCCTGGGTGTAGAAGCCGTCCTTCACGACGATGTCGACGTTGCGCTTGGTGAGCAGCGTCGGCTGCAGCAGCACCGTGTCGACCTTCTTCCTGCCGTTGTCGTACTGCGCGTTGAACGCGGGCTTCGTGCCCTTCGCGAGATCGACCGCGAGCTTCGCGGCTTCGCTCGCGATCAGCTTCAGCGGCTTGTAGACGGTCATCGTCTGCGTGCCGGCGATCACGCGCTTGACCGCGGCGAGATCCGCGTCCTGCCCGGACACCGGCACCTTGCCGGCCAGATGCTGGGCGGCGAGCGCCTGGATCGCGCCGCCGGCCGTGCCGTCGTTGGACGCGACGATCGCATCGATCTTGTTGTTGTTGGCGGTCAGCGCGTCCTCGACGATGCGCAGCGCGGTCGAGGCGCTCCACTCGGGCACCCATTGCTGGCCGACCACCTTGATGTCGCCGCGATCGATCGCCGGCTTCAGCACCTTGAGCTGCCCTTCGCGCAGCATCTTCGCGTTGTTGTCGGTCGGCGCGCCGCCGAGCAGGAAGTAGTTGCCCTTCGGCTTCGCGTCGAACACGCCCTGCGCCTGCAGTTCGCCGACCTTCTCGTTGTCGAACGAGATGTAGGCGTCGACGTCCGCATCGAGGATCAGCCGGTCGTACGACACGACCTTGATGCCGGCCTTCCTCGCCTCGGCGACGACGTTGCCGAGCGTCTTCGAGTTGAACGGCACGATGACGATCACGTCGACGCCGCGCGAAATCAGGTTCTCGATCTGCGAAATCTGCCGCTCCTCGCTCGCATCGGCCGACTGCACCGACACCTTCGCGCCGAGCTTGGTTGCCGCCGCAACGAAATAGTCGCGGTCGCGCGACCAGCGCTCGACGCGCAGATCGTCGATGCAGAAGCCGATCTCGGGCTTGTCCTTGCTCGCATGCGCGAGCGGTGCGCCCAGTGCGAGGATCGCCAGCGCAGCGGCGCCGGCAAGCGAACTCAATACGGTACGACGCGTCACGGATTGCATGTCTCCACTCCTTGTTATGGAACCACCTTACGAACGCCGGGCGGCCGTCGGAACGGGCCGCCCGCATCGAGTCGTCGCCGGGCGCATCATGCGCCCGTCGCGAACACCGGTTCGAGCGCGCGGTACAGCGCGCGAAACGTCGGCCGCCGCACGTCGCGATACCACGCGTGCCGCTCGCGATCCGGCTCGCGCACCGCGACCACCGGCGGCTGCGGGCACACGTCGTCGAGCGACGCGGCGGGTTCGCACGCAAGCTGTGCGAGGCGCGCGGCGCCGAGTGCCGGGCCGACCTCGCCGCCCTCGCGCAGCGTCAGCGCGCGGCCGCTCAGGTCGGCGAGCATCTGGGTCCAGTACGCGCTGCGCGAGCCGCCGCCGATCACCGTGATGTGCTCGGGCGCGAGACCTGCCGCATGCAGCGCGTCGATGCCGTCGAGCAGCGCGAAGCCGACGCCTTCGAGCGTCGCATTGGCCAGATCGGCGCGCCGCGTGTCGGGCGTGAGCCCATAGAACACGCCCTTCGCGTTCACGTCGTTGTGCGGCGTGCGTTCGCCGCTCAGATACGGCAGGAACCACGGGCGCGCGTCGCGCGCGTTCGCTTCCGCGTCGGCGAGCAGCGCCGCCACGCCTTCGTAGCCGGTCAGTTGGGCGGTGAAGTCGATGCAGCCGGCCGCGTTCAGCATCACCGACATCAGATGCCACGTGTCGGGCAACGCGTGACAGAAGCTGTGCACGGCCGATTCCGGGTTCGCGCGAAAGCCGTCCGACACCGCGAAGTACACGCCCGACGTGCCGAGCGACAGCAGCGCATCGCCGGGCCGCACGATGCCGACGCCGACCGCGCCGGCCGCGTTGTCGCCGCCGCCCGCCACCACCGGGATCTCACGCAGCCCGAGCGTGCGGGCCACCGCCGGCAGCAGCGTGCCGGTCACGCGATTGCCTTCGAACACCGTCGGCATCTGGGCGCGCGACAGTCCGCACGCGGCGAGCAGCGTGTCGTCGTAGTCGCGCTTCGCGACGTCGAGCCACAGCGTCCCCGCCGCATCCGACGCATCGGTCGCGAACGCGCCCGTCAGCCGGTAGCGCAGATAATCCTTCGGCAGCAGCACGTGGGCGATGCGCGCGAACACGTCCGGTTCGTGACGGCGCACCCACAGCAGCTTGGGCGCGGTGAAGCCCGGCATCGCGATGTTGCCGGCCACCGCGCGCAGCGTCGGCGCGGCGCGTTCGAGTTCCGCGCATTCCGCGTCGGCGCGGCCGTCGTTCCAGAGGATCGCCGGGCGCAGCACGTCGCCGTGCGCGTCGAGCAGCGTCGCGCCGTGCATCTGGCCGGTCAGCCCGAGCGCGACGATGTCGCGCGCGTCGATGCCGGCCGCGCGCGCGTGGGCGACGAGCGCCGCGAGCGCGCCGCATGCGGCGTCCCACCAGTCGCCCGGCGCCTGTTCGGACCAGCGCGGATGCGGCCGGCTCACCGTCAGCGCGTGGCTGGCGGAGGCGCGCACCGCGCCGTCGCGGTCGAGCAGCACCGCCTTCACGCCCGACGTGCCGAGATCGAGTCCGATGTACATGGCGTCAGCGCAGCGCGTAGATCGCCTGGTTCACGATGTTCTCCAGCCGCTCCTGCGCGCCGCTCACGTGCTGCGGGTTCACGCCGCGCGCGAGCGCGTCGTCGGCGAGCGACTGCAGCGTGTAGCCGCCCGACAGGATCTTGCGGCCGAACGCGTCGTCCCACTGCGCGTAGCGCTGCCGGCGCAGCGCGTCGAGCCGGTCGTTCTCGACCAGCACCGCCGCGCGCTCGAGCGCGAGCGCGAGCACGTCGATCGCGCCGACGTGGCCGTAGAACAGGTCTTCCGCCGCGACGCTCTGGCGCCGCACCTTCGCGTCGAAGTTCATCCCGCCGGTCGTGAAGCCGCCGTGCCGCAGGATCTCGTAGAACGCGAGCGTCAGCTCCTCGACGCTGTTCGGGAACTGGTCGGTGTCCCAACCGTTCTGCGGATCGCCGCGGTTCGCGTCGACGCTGCCGAACACGCCGAGCGCGAACGCATTCGCGATCTCGTGATGGAACGAATGGCCGGCGAGCGTAGCATGGTTCGCCTCGATGTTCACGCGGATCTCGTCCTGCAGGCCGTACTGCACGAGGAAGCCGTGCACCGTGGCGACGTCGTAGTCGTACTGGTGCTTGGTCGGCTCCTGCGGCTTCGGCTCGATCAGCAGCGCGCCGTTGAAGCCGATCCGGTGCTTGTGCTCGACCACCATCGACAGGAACCGCGCGAACTGGTCGCGCTCGCGCTTCAGATCGGTATTGAGCAGCGTCTCGTAGCCTTCGCGGCCGCCCCACAGCACGTAGTTCTCGCCGCCGAGCCGGTGCGTCGCGTCGAGCGCGTGGCGCACCTGCGTCGCCGCCCATGCGAACACGTCGGGGTTCGGGTTGGTCGCCGCGCCGGCCGCGAAGCGCGGATGCGAGAACAGGTTCGCCGTGCCCCACAGCAGCCGCACGCCGCTCGCCTGCTGGCGCTCGCCGAGATAGTCGACCATCCGCGCGAAATTCGCTGTGTACTCGCGCAGGTTGTCGCCTTCCGGCGCGACGTCGGTGTCGTGGAACGTGTAGAACGGCGTGCCGAGCTTCGAGAAGAATTCGAACGCGGCGTCGGCCTTCATCCGCGCGCGCTCGAGCGGGTCGCCCGGCTGCTGCCAGGGCCGCACGAAGGTGCCCTGCCCGAACATGTCGTGGCCCGGCCAGACGAACGTGTGCCAGTAGCACACCGCGATGCGCAGATGCTCGGCGAGCGTCTTGCCGAGCACGCGCTTGGCGGGGTCGTAGTGGTGATAGGCGAGCGGGTTGTCCGACTGCGGACCTTCGTAGCGAATCGCGGGAATGTGTTCGAAATACGACATGGCGTCTCCATCCGGGGTCGTGTTGCAGCGCAGCGCGCCGGGGTGGCGCGCGCAGCCGAATTCGATCTGGCTGGATCGTGCCCGCGCGCCTGCCGGCCGGCAATTGCGAAATTGCGCAGCACGCTTAACGTTTCTTGCCAGCCGCGCACGCGCGGCGCGCGTTCCGTCCTACAATCGCCGGACACCAGACGAACGCGCGCCGCCCGCGGCGCGCCCCGGAGACAACGGCGCGGCGCCCCGGCGGCGCCCGCCCCGACACCGACATGACCCGCGCCCCTTCCGCCCAGACACCGCACCGCATCGCGCTGCTGTTCAACGCGAACAAGGTCTACGACCGCGAGATCATCAGCGGCATCGGCCAGTATCTGCACACGACGCGCGTCGTGTGGGACCTGTTCCTCGAAGACGACTTTCGCTGCCGGCTGGCCGGCATCGAGCGCTTCGACGGCGACGGGATCATCGCGGATTTCGACGATCCGGCCGTGGCCGATGCGCTCGCCGGCTCGCCGCTGCCGGTCGTCGCGCTCGGTTCGTCGTACGAGGACCCGGCGCAGTACCCGCAAGATGTCCCATATATTGCGACCGACAATCCGAAGCTCGTGTCGCTCGCCTATACGCACCTGATCGGCGCGGGGCTCGCGCACTTCGCGATGTACAGCCTGCCGGCCGCGCAGGAGAACCGCTGGGCGCAGCAGCGCGAACTCGCGTTCGACCGCCTCGCGCGCGCAGACGGCCTCGATGCGCCGATCTACCGCGGCGTGTCGACGAGCGCATCGGGCTGGGATCACGCGATCGAGCAGCTGATCGGCTGGCTGCGCGAGCTGCCGAAGCCGGTCGGGATCATCGCGGTGACCGATGCGCGCGCGCGGCATCTGCTGCAGGCGTGCCTGATCGCCGGCATCGCGGTGCCCGAGCAGGTCGCGATCATCGGCATCGACAACGATCCGCTCACGCGCACGCTGACGCGCATTCCGCTGTCGTCGGTGATCCAGGGCACCGAGGAAATGGGCCGCACCGCGGCGCACCTGCTGCACCGGATGCTGCGCGGCGCGCGGTTTCCCGGGCAGCGCATCCTCGTGCCGCCGGTCGGCATCAACGTGCTCGAATCGACGCGCCATCAGCCGCTCGCGAGCCCGCACGTGATGCGCGCGCGGCACTTCATCCGCCAGTACGCGTGCCAGGGGATCAAGACCGAGCAGGTCGCCGACTATGTCGGCGTGTCGCGCTCGCTGCTCGAAGAGCATTTCCGGCGCGAGCTGCAGCGCACCGTGCATCAGGAGATCCTGCGTCACAAGCTCGAGGCCGCGCAGGCGCTGCTCGCGGCGCGCGATGCGCCGAGCGCGGAAGTCGCGATCCGCTGCGGCTTCACGTCGTTGCAATACATGTATGCGGTGTTCCGCCGCGAACTCGGCTGCACGCCGCGCGAATACCAGGAGCGCGCGGCGGCCGCCCACTGAATTCACCGCCACCAGCGAACCACTCATGCGTATCGATACCGACACTTCTCACCCGGCGACCGACGTCGGCCGCATTCCGTCCGAGCCGTGGGGCACGCTGCCCGGCGGCGACCCGGTGCGGCGCTATACGCTGCGCAATGCGCACGGCGTGCGCGTCGTCGTCAGCGATCTCGGCGCGACCGTCGTGTCGTGGCTCGCGCCGGATCGCACCGGGCGCTTCGCCGACATCGTGCTCGCGCACGACACGCCGGCCGAGTATCTCGACGCGGGCGCGTACCTCGGCGCGACGGTCGGCCGCTGGGCCAACCGGATCGCCGCCGGGCGCTTCACGCTCGACGGCATCGACTATCCGCTCGACCGCAACGAGAACGGCAACCTGCTGCATGGCGGCGCGAGCGGCTTTCATCGTGCGCGCTGGGACGTGATCGACGACCGCGGCGGGCTGACGCTGCGGCTCGAGTCGCCGGAAGGCGATGCGGGGTTTCCCGGCAACGTGCGCGTGCAGGTCCGTTACACGCTCGACGACGACGGCACGCTGACGATCGACTACACGGGCGTGACCGATGCGCCGACGCCGCTGAACCTGACGAATCACAGCTACTTCAACCTGAGCGGACGCGCGGGCGGCGACGTGCGCGGACATCTGCTGCAGATCGACGCCGATGCGTTCGTCGAAGTGGACGACGCGCTGATCCCGACCGGCACGGCCGACGTGACGGGCAGCGCGTTCGATTTCCGCCAGAGCGCGCCGATCGGCGCGCGCCTCGACTGGCCGCATGCGCAGCTCGCGCGCGGGCGCGGGTTCGATCACTGCTACGTGTTGCGCGAACCGGGGGGCGGCGTGCGCACGGTTGCGTCGATCTACGATCCGGAGAGCGGGCGCGAGCTCGCCGTGTCGACCGACCAACGCGGGCTGCAGCTTTATACGGGCAACTATCTGCAGGGCTTGCGCGTGAGCGGCGGTGTGGTGTGCGCGCCGCATGCGGCGCTGTGCGTCGAGGCCGGGTACTTTCCGGATCAGGTCAATATGGATGGGTTGCGCGAAGAGACGATTCTGCGGCCGGGGCAGGTTTATCGGCAGACGACGCGGTATCGGGTGGGGGTGCGGGGGTAGTGGGCGCGTGCATGCCGCGGTTCGCCGGCGGCGCGCGTGATAGCGTCGTGCTGCGGTGCTCGGGGTGAGTTGCGGTCGAATTCGGCTTCGGTTCGTGCGCGGATCGTCTGCGCGGCCGCGATGCGTGATGTGGGGCGCAGGTGGCGTGCCGTTGGGATATAGCTGAGCTGACACACGTATCCCCCGCCGCTGTCAGCGCTGCGACGGCTCCACTCAGCGCTCGGGAATCTCGATCGCATGCGTCGCTCCGGACATCGATCTGGATGGTTGCTTTTTCAACAGCATGATGCTGAGCCCGACACCGACCAGGGTCAGTAGCGCGTTCCCGGTCATCAGCTTGCCGAGCGCCGAGTAGTAGGCAGCATGCGCAATCTGCGTCGCGGCCGCGAACGTCGGCGCATCGTTCTGCAATACAGATTCGGCAATATTGCGGCTGCCGTTCGCGGCCATGAACAGTGCAGCGCGTGCCGGTTCGGCGAGCGGCAGTGCCGCATGCGCGAGACGGGCGACCACCTCCGCGTGGCTCACGCGATCCAGCACGAGCCCCGCGACGCTCACGCCGAACATCGAGCCCACCATCACGAGCGTAAAGAACAAGCCGATCGCCGTACCGGCATCTTTCGCAGGCACCTGGGTGGTGACGCCGTTGATGGTCGCGGTCGTCAGCATGCCGTTGGACACACCGAAGCAGAACAACCCAACGACGAAGATCGCACTCGACGTAGCGGGCCCGAGCACGCAGAACGCCGCGCAACTGACGAACAGCAGCGACATCGATACGAGCGTAGGAATGCGGAAGCCAACGCGATCGATCACTTTGCCGGCCAGCGGCGCGATGAACGCGACCGCGATCGTCATGCACAGCAGCCACATGCCGGATTTCAGCTTCGAGTAGTCGAGTACGTTCTGCATGAACAGCGGCAGCACGAACAGAAAGCTGGCCATCGTGTAATTGAAGATCATCCGGATCAGGATGACCGTGAGATAGCCGCGGCTCGTCAACAACGTCACGTTGATCAGCGGAGCCGGCTTGCGCAGGCTGCGTCGCACGAATATCGCCGCCGACAGCAGCCCGGCCACGGCGATCGCGGCGAGTGTGGCGGTCGCGGCCGTGCTCAGCATGTTCGATACATAGATCAGGCAACCGAGGGCGAACAGGTAGAACGGCACGCCCGCGACGTCTAGCGCCAGCGGGCGACGCGCTCCGGCTGCGTCGTCAGACACGAAAATCCAGGTCAGTACGATCGAAAGCAAGCCGAGCGGGACGTTCAGCAGGAAGATCCAGCGCCACCCGAGATATTGCAGGATGAAGCCACCGGTCGGCGGTCCGAGCGCCATGCCGACCCCGGTGATGGTGACCGCAACGCCGGTCGCGAAGCCCTTCTGGTCCGGCGGAAACGCATTCGCGATGAGCACGAGCGCAAGACCCAGCGTGGCGGCGAAACCCGCGCCCTGGACGAACCGCGCGACGATGATCTCCGTGACCGTGCTCGACCACGCGCCGAGATACAGCGACGACACCATGAAAAGCACCGCGCCGAACATGAACACGCGCTTTCGGCCCACGCTGTCGGCCATCTTGCCGAACAGGCAGAAGAACGCCGCAGCCGCGGTCAGATAGCTGACGATGATGAGCTGAATCTGCTGCATCGACGCACCGAACTCGGTCGAGAACGCCGGCAAGGCCAGATTCACGATCGTCATGTCGAGATTGGCGAGCAGCAGGCAGATGCCGATCGAAAATAGAACGATCCATTTCTTCATTGAATTGCCTCGTTATGGCTGCGCTGATCGCTCACTGGAACATGTGCATCTGTCGTCGCGATGAACCAGGGCCGTGCCGAGCGACGCCGCTCGGCACGGCCGCCGGCCACGCCGTCATGCGAGTTGCCGCTCCAGCGTCTGCAGATCGAAATAGTCCTTGAAGAGCGTCAACTTGCCGTTTGCGTCGAACTCCAGAATCACCACCATCGGCAACCGAATCTCCTTGCCGCCCAGCACGATATGGCTCGTGCGCTCGACGATCGCGGTGCTGCCCTGTGCGATCAAGCGCTGCTGCTCCCAGCGATAGGTGCTTGCCTTGCCGAAGAAGTCGGTGATCTTCTCGACGACGGCATGCCTGCCGACATGCGCGCCGAGCGGTACGTCCTCGAGGCGCACGTCGTCGGCGAGCAACGCCGACATCGACTCGATATCGCGCGCCTCGAACGCGCGGACGACTTGCTCGGCGAGGGTTTTCGTATCGTGACTCATGGGTTTTCACCTGTTCGTTGGGTTGGTGGAACGACGATCGACCCGGTGTTCGGGGCGAGCCGGCCTGATGCGCCGTTGCTGGACGGGCCGTGCGGCATTCGGGGCGCGTCTTCGACGGATAGACGACGGCCGAGCGATTCCTACGACAAGATGGATTCGTCGTCGCGGTCGCGATGGAGCTCTTGCGTGACCGCATTGCACACATCGCCGTGCGGCCTCACGACGGCGTTGCCGTTTTCGTTTTCCGCGTAGTGGTCTTCTCACGCTGCGATGCCGATCGAGGTCTCATCTTATCGACGGCCGCGGCCCGATCAAGTGTGAAAATTCACAGTCGCCGGCGCGTGAAAATTTCCAGGAAAACTGCTAGTGAGCGCGTCATGCGCCGAACCACGCCGGTGCGCGTGTCGCTGCCGGCGCATCGCGACGGCATGGCAACCGACCGGTGCCGGACCAAGCCAATCAGGGCGCGGGCCTCCCGCCGATCGCCGCCGCCAGCGCCGCGTGCGATACGACCTCCGCCATCGAGCAGCCTCAAGACGGCGTCGCACGCACGTTGCTATGCTCGCACCGCCCGACGCGGACGCGCCGGCAGTCCACCGACGGCTGCCGTCGCGCAGGAATCGGCGTTTGCTGCCAGTGCCAAGCCGGGACTAATCGCGAACCGGAATCAGCCCGAGCATCGCCGCCTTGACCGTTGCGTGAGTCTTGTTGGTGGCGTCGAGCTTGTCCATCGCATTCTGGATATGGAAACCGACGTTGCGTTCGGTCAATTGAAGAATCGCCGCGACTTCGGCGGCCGTCTTGCCCTCCGCCGTCCAGTGCAGCACTTCCTTCTCGCGGAGCGACAACCGCATTGCGCCGCTCGGCATCACGTCCGAAACGATCAGGTTGCTCATCGTCGCGTGCACGAACTGGCAAAGCCAGATCATCTCCGGCTCCGTGCGCCGCAACTCTTCCGGCGAGATGGGCGGCCCGCCGCGCACGAGGCTGAAGGTGCCCATCGCGCCGCGATGATCGCGGAGCGTCTGCGACCAGCCGTGGCGCAGGCCGAAGTCCGCTGCGTCGCGCCAGAACGCGTCATGGCCGGCCAGCGGCCCCGGCCAGGGCATTGGCCGGGTGCAGGCTTGTCCGTAATGGAGAACCGGATCGGCATGCTGATACCGCTTTTGCGCGTAATGGGCGCGCCATGCTTGCGGAAAATTGTTCCATTCCATGCTGGCGGGCCGCGTAATCGGTATCGTGACCCGCAGCACATATGCGTGGTATTCGAACCCCAGCGCGCGAACGGCCGGCGCGAGGCCATCGAATGCGTCGGATGCGGTTTCCGCCTGCTCCATGCTCGCCAGCAGCGATTCTCGCCATTGACTCATCTACGGCCCCTTCGATCGCTCGGTTATTCAATATAGTGTTCCCGACCCGTGAATCGCGCCGGTCACCATATCCGAACTCCGGAACCGAATCAATTGGCCGCGTTTCACAAAAAAATGGCGAACGCGACGTGGCCGCGCGACCGGCCGCGACACCGGCAGCCCGGAACTGCCGAACGTCCTGCGGTCGCACACCCCCGAGCAGGAGCCGCCGGTAACGCTGCCATTGCCGCTCCCATCCCGATCGCGACGGACCTCCCTTCCCTGCCGCCCAGTCATCCCCCCGGCAACACCCCCGTATACCTCCCCCCGACATTCCTCTATACTGCCCCCCAGTATCCGGAGCCCACGATCCCATGCCGCATTCCCCCGAAGAAAAGAAGCGCGTCCTGACCCGCGTGCGCCGCGTGCGCGGGCAACTGAACGCGCTCGAGCAAGCGCTGGAAGACGGCGCGGACTGTGGCCCGATACTCCAGCAACTGGCTGCGATTCGCGGCGCGATCAACGGCGTGATGGCCGGCGTGCTCGAAAGCCATTTGCGCGAGGAATTCACCCAGCTCGCGGACGCGACGCGCCCCGCTTCCGGGTCGATCGACGATATCGTGACGCTCGTCCGGTCGTATTTGCGCTGACCGATACGGGATCGTCGACGTGCCGATTCATTCGATGATTACTTAAAGGATTCCCATGAAATCACGTGCCGCAGTTGCATTCGAGGCGGGCAAGCCGCTGCAGATCGTCGAGCTCGACGTCGAGCCGCCCCGCAAGGGCGAGGTGCTCGTCAAGATCACGCACACCGGCGTATGCCACACCGATGCGTTCACGTTGTCGGGCGACGATCCGGAAGGCCTGTTCCCCGCCGTGCTGGGCCATGAGGGCGCCGGCATCGTGGTCGAAGTCGGCGAAGGCGTGACGAGCGTCAAGACGGGCGACCACGTCATTCCGCTGTACACCGCCGAATGCGGCGAGTGCCTGTTCTGCAAGAGCGGCAAGACCAACCTGTGCGTGTCGGTGCGCGCGACGCAGGGCAAGGGCGTGATGCCGGACGGCACCACCCGCTTCAGCTACAACGGTCAGCCGGTCTATCACTACATGGGCTGCTCGACCTTCAGCGAATACACGGTCGTCGCCGAAGTGTCGCTCGCCAAGATCAGCCCCGACGCCAACCCGGAGCAGGTCTGCCTGCTCGGCTGCGGCGTCACGACCGGCCTCGGCGCGGTGAAGAACACCGCCAAGGTGCAGGAAGGCGACACCGTCGCCGTGTTCGGCCTCGGCGGCATCGGCCTCGCGGTGATCCAGGGCGCCAAGCTCGCGAAGGCCGGCCGCATCATCGCGGTCGACACGAACCCCGGCAAGTTCGACCTCGCGCGCGTGTTCGGCGCGACCGACTGCGTGAACCCGACCGATTACGACAAGCCCATTCAGCAGGTGATCGTCGAGATGACCGGCTGGGGCGTCGACCACAGCTTCGAGTGCATCGGCAACGTCAACGTGATGCGCGCGGCGCTCGAATGCGCGCACCGCGGCTGGGGCCAGTCCGTCATCATCGGCGTCGCGGGTGCCGGCCAGGAAATCTCGACGCGCCCGTTCCAGCTCGTCACCGGCCGCCGCTGGCTCGGCACCGCGTTCGGCGGCGTCAAGGGCCGCTCCGAACTGCCGGGCATGGTCGAGGACGCAATGGCCGGCAAGATCCAGCTCGCACCGTTCGTCACGCACACGAAGCCGCTCACCGGCATCAACGAAGCGTTCGACCTGATGCACGAAGGCAAGTCGATCCGCACCGTCGTGCATTTCTGATCCCCATCCGACCGGCCGGCCACGCAGCCGGTCGCGCCGCATGACGACGCCGGCAAACCGCGAGGTTTAGCCGGCGTCGTGCATTCTGCGGGTGCGTCACGATCGCGCCGGCCGCGGCCTGCTGCGCCGGGAATGCGGCGGCGCTTCACACATACGCGCGGTCCGGTCGCACGCCCGTCAATCCCTGCGACCATCCGCGCGCGGCGACATCAGGATCGGCGCGTAATGCACGGCATACGCGGCGAATGCCACGATCCAGCAAGCAGCGGACGCATCGAGCCACACGACGTAGCCCACCCCAGGCACGAGTGGCCCGAACACGCGGAGCACCGCCGCGACGATCACCAGCCAGTAACACAGCTGCTCCCACGGGCCGGCGACGAGCATGCGCCCCGTGTGGCCGAGCGCGGTGCGCGTGATCATCGCGACGATCGCGCCGCCGATCGCCCCGACCGTCAACGCATGCACGGCGAGCGAGTGCGCGACCACGCCGGCGACCGACAACGCGAGCAGCACGAAGCCGATCGGAATCCACAGACACGACACGTGCAGAATCCACACGATCGGCCGCTTGCCGACGCGCCACGAGCGCCACCCGACGATGCGCCACGCATGCAGCACCGCAGTCGCGAGCGCGGCGGCGATCTGCAATGCGCCGGGTACGCCGAGCGCATCAGCGAACAGCGTGAGCGCGACCGCCGGCCCCGCGAGCGTATCGACGAGCCGGAAGCGGCGCATCGTGAAGCCGGGGATCGCGTTCATCGTGAACATCGGCACGATGCGGCCCGTGATCACCGCGACGAAGAACACGACGAGCCCCGTCGCCGCGTAGGCGGCGCGCAGCGCGAGATCCGCGCGGCCGGTCGTCACGGCCACATGGAACAGCACGTTGAGCGCACCGAACAGCAGCAGCGCGACCGGCAGGAACACGTTGTGCCGGTTCTTCGCGGCCAGCAGCACGCGCAGCAGCACGGCGGCGGTCACGGGCAGGAACAGCGCATCGACGATCGCCGCGGGCACGGCCGGCCCCGACCAGACGAGCACGCGTCCGGCGAGCCAGAGCAGCCACAGGGCTCCGAGCGCGGGGCCGCGCAGCGTCTCGCGCGACGTCCACGCGCGCGTGGCGGTCAGCAGAAAGCCCACGACGATCGCGGCGACGAAGCCGAAGATCATCTCGTGCACATGCCACATGAGGCCGGTCATCGCGCCCGCGCGCCCCGCGGCCGGCACACCGTGCCAAGCCGCGAGCCACACCGCGACGGCGATGCTCGCGAACCCTGCGCCGGTCAGATAGAAAGGCCGCAGCCCGAGTTGCAGCAGCGGCGGCGTGGCGGGCGCGGATGGCGCCTGCATGGGCTCGCTGATCTTCATGTGCGCTCCGTCGATCGAGGATGACGTCGTTCATCCTAGACCTCCGACGCACGCGACGACGGGTGCCCCTACGCGGCGCGGTGGCATCGTCCGCGTTCGTGACCTGCGTCAAGCTCGCGCTTCACGCATGTGCCAGACTTTCGCAACCGCGCGTGTGTTGTCATCGCCCCGTCAGCATCGCGCGCGTCGCATCCGCAGCGTGGCCGACGGCGATTCCCCGAACGCCCGCTTGTATTCGATCGCGAACCGCCCGAGGTGCGCGAAGCCCCATTTGAGCGCGATGTCCGTCACCGACGCGAGCCCCGGCGTCGCGTCGTCGAGCAATTCGTCGCGCACGCGCTGCAGCCGCAACTGGCGCAGATACGCCATCGGCGTGCTGCCGTGGCGGTTGCGAAACCCGGCGAACAGCGTGCTCGGGCTCACGCCCGCCAATTCGGCCAGGCGCTCGATCGTCAACGGCTCGTCGAGATGCGCGCGGATGTACTCCTCGACGCGCCGCACGTAGAACGGCGCGAGCGGCGCCGGCGCCGGACGTGCGCCGTTGCGTATGCTGTTCGGATGGCCGTACAGCAGCAGGTTCAGCAGCGTCGACTCCAACTGCTCGAACGCGAGCGGATGGCGCAACGGATGCCCGTCGGTTGCGATCGCGTCGGCCAGCATCGGCAGCATCTGGGCGAGGCACGCGCCCTGCGGCGACGCGAGGCTGAACTCCGGCTCGAACTCCACCGGCGCGCGGCGCTCGTCGCCGAAATGGCGCCGCGCATGCCGCTCCATCACCTCGCGCTCGACGCGCAGGATCACCTGCGGACACGCGTCGCCCCACTGCATCCGGACCGGCAGCGTCGGCGACAGCAGCGACGCGGTGTCGGGCGACGACACGAAGCGCGCCGCGCCGCACTCGATCTCGGCATCCCCGCGCAACGGTATCTGCAGCAGATAGAAGTGTTCGAGCGGCCCCGGCTCGATCGCCACCTGCCCGCCGTAGTCGAGCAGGTTCAGCGACAGGTTGCCCCAGCGCGCGTGATGCATGCAGCCGTGCAGCGCGTGCGCGGCGCCGGTCGGCGTGAGCCGATGCGGCTTGAACACGTCGGCCACGCGCGCGCGCACCTCGTCGACGTCGTTCGACTGCAGCAACAGCGTGTCGCGATTGAAACAGGCGGCCTCGCCCAGCCAGCCCGTTCCCGTAAATTGCCCCATCGAAGTTCTCCCGTCGTGCCCGATCGCACTTGCGCAGTGCACGTGTTCCCGATTCCTGGGAAGCCCGTCGCACGATCCGGATAGCACCCGGACTATCCGGACAGTCCGCGCCGTCGCGCGCGCAAGCCCCACGCCCATCACGCAAGAAGCGGACCGTTCGCGCATCGTAGAAAACTGCGCGGGTCTTCCGCATCCGCACATACCCGCAGTGCGCCGCGCGCCGGCCGCGGCGCCGCATGGCGCGCCGCAGGTTTCCGGAATCCGCGGATACCGGCCGAAGAAAGCGGATAGAAGTGCCAATTTCGTCCACCAATACTGGGTCCATCCAAGCAACGCACCGAAGGGAGGGACGCATGAAAGGACGACACATCGAGGTTCCGTCGCCGCACGGCGGCACGTTTCGCGCGTATCTGAGCACGCCGGCGGCCGGCAAGGGGCCCGGTATCGTGTTGTGCCACGAAATCTTCGGCGCGAACGCGACGATGCGCGAGGTGGCCGACTATTACGCCGAAGAAGGCTATACGGTGCTCGTGCCCGATTTGTTCTGGCGTCAGGCGCCGGGCATCGAGCTCGGTTACACCGCGCCGGACTTCGAGCGCGCGATGGCGCTGTACCGCGACTACGACGAAAACGACGGCGTCGACGACGTCGCCGCCGCGCTGGCCGCGCTGACCAGCCGGCCGGAGTGCACGGGCAAGGCCGGCGTGCTCGGCTTCTGCCTGGGCGGCAAGCTCGCCTATCTGGCCGCGTGCCGGCTGCCGGACGTGGCGGCCGCGGTCAGCTATTACGGCGTCGGGATCGAGCACGCGCTCGACGAGGCGGCCGGCGTGCGCGGCCGGCTCGTGCTGCAGATCGCCGCGCAGGACCGCTTCTGCCCGCCGGACGCGCAGGCGCGCATCGTCGCAGCGCTGAGCGGCCGCGATGGCGTCGAGGTGTACGTGTATCCCGGCGTCGACCATGCGTTCGCGCGCAGCGGCGGCGATCACTTCGACAAGGCGGCCGCCGTGATGGCGCATCAGCGCGCGATCGCCGCGTTCCGTGCGGCGCTCGGCCCGCACTACGATCTGTCCGCACTGTGGGAAGAACACCTGCGCCACGAATTCGACACGCGCAACGTCGACGCGACGATGGCCACGATGGTCGCGCAACCGTACGTGAACCATATCCCGACGCTGACCGGCGGCGTCGGCCACGACGAGCTCAAGCGCTTCTACACGCATCACTTCGTGCATGCGAACCCGCCCGACACGACGATCACGCCGATCTCGCGCACGATCGGCGCGAGCCAGATCGTCGACGAACTGCTGTTCTGCTTCACCCACACCACCGAGATCGACTGGATGCTGCCCGGCGTCGCGCCGACCGGCAAACGCGTCGAGATTCCGCTCGTCGCGATCGTCAAGTTCCGCGGCGACAAGCTGTATCACGAGCACATCTACTGGGACCAGGCGAGCGTGCTCGTGCAGATCGGCTTGCTGGACGCGGCCGGGCTGCCGGTCGCCGGCGTCGAAACGGCGCGCAAGCTGCTCGACGAAACGGTGCCGTCGAACCGACTGATGCAGCGCTGGCGCGACAGCGCGTAAGCGCCCGAGCGACGGCCCGCAGCGCGAGCGCGTCGCCTTCACTCAATCATTCCAGGAGACACCCCATGACAGCTCTGGCAGGCAAAGTCGCGATCGTCACCGGCGGCGCCACGCTGATCGGCGCGGCGGTCGCGCAGGATCTGGTGCGCGCCGGCGCGTGCGTCGCGATCGTCGACCTCGACGTGCAGAACGGCGCGCGCGTCGCCGACACGCTCGGCGAGCACGCGATGTTCATCGCCGCAGACATCACCGACGATCGTGCGATCGAGCACGCGGTGGCGGCCGTCGTCGAGCGCTTCGGCGCGATCGATCTGCTGATCAACCTCGCATGCAGCTACGTCGACGACGGCATCCGCGCGACGCGCCGCGACTGGCTCGCGGCGATGGACGTCAACGTCGTATCGGCGGCGATGCTGGTCAAGGCCGTGCATCCGCACCTGGTGCGACGCGGCGGCGGCGCGATCGTCAACTTCAGCTCGATCTCGGCGCAATGCGCGCAGACGGGCCGCTGGCTCTACCCGACCTCGAAGGCCGCGATGCGCCAGCTCACCCGCAGCATGGCGATGGATCTCGCGGCGGACCGGATCCGCGTGAACTCGGTGTCGCCGGGCTGGACCTGGTCGCGCGTGATGGACGAGATGACGCACGGCGACCGCGCGAAGACGGACCGCGTGGCCGCGCCGTTTCATCTGCTCGGGCGCGTCGGCGACCCGTCGGAAGTCGCGCAGGTCGTCACGTTCCTGTGCAGCGACGCGGCGAGCTTCGTCACCGGCGCCGACTACGCGGTGGACGGCGGCTATTCCGCGATGGGCCCCGAGCAGGCCGTGCCGGCGATCCCGCAGCTCGCGCAATAGCGGCAAGCCGATTCGCCGCGCCGCATCACGACCCGATTGATTCGTCATACCAAGGATTTCATCATGAAGCGCATCGCCATCGTCGGTGCCGGCCAGTCCGGCCTTCAACTCGCTTTCACGCTGCTCGACCACGGCTATCACGTCACGCTCGCGACCAACCGCGACGCGCAGCAGATCCGCTCCGGCAAGGTGATGTCGAGCCAATGCATGTTCCACACCGCGCTGCAGCTGGAGCGCGATGCCGGCCTGAACCACTGGGAAGAAGCGTGCCCGTCCATCGAGGGGATCGGCGTCGCGGTGCCGCATCCCGACGGCGGCGGCCGCAAGGCGATCGACTGGTCGTCGCGCCTGACCCGCTACGCGCAGTCGGTCGACCAGCGCGTGAAGATGGCCGACTGGCTCGACGCAGTCCGCGACCGCGGCGCCGACGTGCGCATCTGCGACGTCGGCATAGCGGAGCTCGAAGCGCTCGCGAGCAGCCACGATCTCGTGCTGCTCGCGGCCGGCAAGGGCGACATCGTCAACCTGCTGGGCCGCGACGACGCGCGCAGCGCGTTCGAGCGCCCGCAACGCGCGCTCGCGCTGACCTACGTGAAGGGCATGACGCCGAGCCAGCCGTATGCGCGCGTGCGCTTCAACCTGCTGCCCGGCATCGGCGAATACTTCGTGTTTCCGGCGCTGACCACGACCGGCCCGTGCGAGATCATGGTGTTCGAGGGCATTCCGGGCGGCCCGCTCGACTGCTGGGCCGACGTGAAAACGCCCGAACAGCACCTCGACCGCAGCCTGTCGTTCCTGCAACGCTACGTGCCGTGGGAATTCGAGCGCTGCCGCGACGTCGAGCTGACCGATCCGAACGGCACGCTCGCCGGGCGCTTCACGCCGACCGTGCGCAAGCCGTTGTTGCGGCTGCCGTCGGGCCGCACCGTGTTCGGCATGGCCGACGCGGTGGTCGTGAACGACCCGATCACCGGGCAGGGCTCGAACAACGCGGCGAAATGCGCGAAGGTTTACGGCGACGCGATCCTCACGCGCGAGGCCGCGCCGTTCGACGAAGGCTGGATGCACGACACGTTCGAACGCTACTGGGCCTACGCGCAGCACGTCGTGCGCTGGACCAACTCGCTGCTCACGCCGCCGCCGCCGCACGTGCTCGAACTGCTCGGCGCGGCCGGCCAGTATCCGACGCTGGCCGCGACGCTCGTCGACGGCTTCGACGACCCGCGCCGCTTCGCGCCGTGGTGGTTCGAGCCGGCCGCGTGCGCCGCGATGATCCGCGAACACGCGGCACGTTCGGAGCAAGCGCGATGAACGCCAGCGCTTCCTCCCCTCTCGCCGCCGTCGATCCGCTGCAACTGCGCGCCGCGTTCGGGCATTTTCCGACCGGCGTCACCGTGATCACCACGCGCGCCGCCGACGGCCGCAAGGTCGGGCTTACCGCCAATTCGTTCTCGTCGCTGTCGCTCGATCCGCCGCTGCTGCTGTGGAGCCTGCGCAAGGTGGCGCCGAGCCGGCCGGATTTCGTTGCGGCCACGCACTTCGCGATCAATATCCTCGCGCACGACCAGCTCGAGCTGTCGCGCCGCTTCGCGACGCCGCGCGCCGACAAGTTCGACGGCGTGCCGCACGACGACGCCGAAGCCGGCGGCGTGCCGTGCCTGCACGGATCGAGCGCGCGCTTCGTGTGCCGCAACGTCGGCCATTACGAAGGCGGCGACCACCTGTTGTTCATCGGCCGGATCGAAGCGTTCGACGCGTTCGGCAAGGCGCCGCTGGTCTTCCATGCCGGCGAATATCGCGCGCTCTGCGCGCACCCGGATCTCGCACGCGCCGTTTGACCGGCTCTACTCATAACGCAACAGGAGGTGGTGATGAGGAATTGCGGCTCTCGCCTGCTCGCGATCGCGGGCATCGTGGTCGCCGGCCTGGCCGTCCACGCGCCGGCCCAGGCGGCCGACCTGCCGTCGGTCAACCTGGGGATGACGAGCTTCGTCGACGGGCTGCCGCCGGCCGGCTCCGGCTGGTACGGCACGCAGTACCTCGAGTACTACACGGCCGGCCGCGTCAACGACAACGCGGGCAACAAGGTCGGGCTGCCGAAGCAGGACATCGACCTGTTCGCGGGGCTGAGCCAGCTCGTCTACCAGGCGCCGCTGACGTTCGGCGGCATGCATCCGGGGCTCGACGTGATCCTGCCGTGGGTCGGCTCGGTCCATACCGACGACGGCATCGGCAACGTCGCGCTGAACGCGCGTGCGGGCTTCGGCGATCTGTTGATCGGCCCGTTCGTGCAGTTCGACCCGGTGATGGGCGCGCACGGACCGCGCTTCGCGCAGCGGGTGGAATTCCAGTTCATCGCGCCGACCGGCGCGTACGACCGCACGCGCGCGATCAATCCGGGCAGTCATTTCTGGTCGTTCGATCCGTACTGGGCCGCCACCTTCTGGATCACGCCGAAGTGGACCGTGTCGTGGCGGCTGCATTACTTGTGGAATGCAACCAATCACGCGCCGGCCGCCTCGCTCGGGCCGGACGTGACGTCGACGCAGGCCGGTCAGGCCGTGCATGCGAACTTCGCGACCGACTACGAGGTGCGCCCCGGATTGCGGCTCGGGCTGAACGGCTACTGGCTGCGTCAGACCACCGACATGAAGGCGAACGGGCAGGACGTGGCGGGCACGCGGGAAGCGGTGTTCGCGATCGGACCGGGCGCGATGTACAGCTTCTCGCCGCAGGACCACGTGATGTTCAACGCCTACTTCGAGACCTATGCGCGCAACCGCCCGCAGGGCACGCGGATGGTGCTACGGTACGTGCATCACTTTCAGTGACGGGTGACGGGTGACGGGTGACGGACGGCATCGGGCCGTGCAACGCGATCGCGGCTCGCGCGCGCCGCATCGCGCGTGGCTCGCACGCGCGCCGTGCGTTCCAATGGCCGTAGGGGGCCACCCGCGCGGGCGGTGGACTACGGCCACGTCCAGGGTCGACCATGGGTCCGGGTTGCGTTGACGCCGCTATGATCGGCCTGTCTCGCGACGCCGCCCGGGGGACGACGAGCCTCCCATGAAGACGGTTGCCGTGCCGGCTCGCGATGCCGCGCAGCCGGCGCGCCGATCCACGGCGCGGCCGGCCGCGCCGCGCCGCTTACTGGCCGATGGTCGCGAAGCTCGGCAGCAGCACGCGGTACACATGAATCATCGCCGGCCCGAGCAGCACGCCCATCAGCGCGGGGAAGATGCAGAAGATCAGCGGGAACAGCAGCTTCAGCGCGATGCGCGCGGCGCGCTCCTCGGCGCGCATGCGCCGCCGCGTGCGCAGCATGTCCGACAGCACGCGCAGCGATTCGGCGACGCTCGTGCCGAACCGGTCGGCCTGGATCAGCATCGCGCAAAACGACTCGATGTCTTCCACGCCGGTGCGCAGCGCGAGGTTGCGCAATGCCGTGTCCTTGGTGAAGCCCGAGCGCATTTCGAGCAGCAGCAGGTCGAGTTCGCCCGAGACCACTTCGCTGCGAAAGCGCAGCTCCTCGCTGACCCGCATCAACGCCGCATCGAGCCCGAGCCCGGCCTCGACGCAAACCGTCAGCAGGTCGAGCGCGTCGGGGAAATCCTCGAAGATCGTCCGCTGACGCTTGGTGATGCGGCGCGACAGGACGAAGTTCGGCAGGTAGTAGCCGATGCCGGCCAGCGCGACGAGGATGAACGACAGCAGCATGCGCTGATCGGCGAGCCGCGTCGTGGCGAGCGCGAGCAGCGCGGCGCCCGGCAAGGCCAGCGCCAGCACCGTCTTCGCGGTGAAGTAGAGCCCGGCCGCGCTCGGGTCGCGCCATCCGGCATTCATCAACCGCACCCGCAGCGGCGAGTTCTCCCAGCCGTCCTGCGGCACCGACAGCTTGGAGATCGGTTGCGACAGCTCGACGAGCCGCGCGATCCAGCGCGGGCCGGGCGCGCCGGCGTCGTCCGCTCCGGCGCCGGCCGCGCCGACCGCCACGCTCGCGCCGCTGGCCTGCTGAAGCCGGCGCTGCAGGTTGCGCGGCGCGAACAGCAGCATCGCGACCAGCACGCCGCCCGCGACGAACAGGAACAAGCCGGCGAGCATCACGGTATGTACTACGCTCAGGTTTTGCATGACAGCCTCGAATCGGTTCGTGAAGCCTGAGACACGCGTCAGACGCGAATCCGGATGATCCGGCGGATCCACAGCAGGCCGAACGCCATCGACGTCAGCATCGCGCCGACCATCTTGACGCCCGCCGGGTCCTGCCAGAGCACCGACAGAAACTCGCGGTTCAGCACGGCCATCATCCCGGCGGTGCCGAACGGCAGCAGGCCGAGAATCCACGCCGACAGCCGCCCTTCCGCCGACAGCACGCGGACTTTGTCGAACAGCTTGAAGCGCTCGCGCACCAGCGCCGCGATGCTGTCGAGCAGCTCGGCGAGATTGCCGCCGGTCTCGCGCTGGATCAGCACCGCGATCACGAAGTAGCGCAGGTCGTTCGCCGGCACGCGCGTCGCGAGATTCACCAGCGCATCGTGCAGCGACACGCCGTAGTTGATCTCGTCGAAGGTGATGCGAAACTCGCCGCTCATCGGCTCCGGAAACTCCTCGCCGACCATCCCGAGCGCGCTCGTGAACGAGTGGCCCGAGCGCAGCGCGCGCGCGATCATGTCGCACACGTCCGGTAGTTGCCGCTCGAGCTTGAGCATGCGGCGGCGGCGATGCCGCGTCACGTACAGCGTCGGGATGCAGCCGGCGAACAGCGCGACCGGCAGCACCGCGACGAGCGGCAGCGGCGTGACGCTCAGCACCAGCGCGGTGGCCGCGCACAACGCACCGCTCAGCACGACCAGCTTGGCGACCGTCCAGTCGAGGCCGGACTGCTGCAGCACCAGATCGAGCGACTGTACGCGCGGCACGCGCAGCAGCAGCCGGTCGAACGGCTTCGAGTCGTCGAGCATGCGCTTCTTCAGGATCGACATCCGCTCCTGCTGCACGCTGCCGCCGGCCGACATCGCGCGCAAGCGCGATTCGATCCGGCGTGCGGCATTGCCGTGCCGCGCGTTCCACCATTGATAGACGCCCTCGATCGCGAGCACGACCGCGACGAAGGTGAGAATCACAAAACCGTAAAAGATCGAGTCCATGAGGCCTCCGGCCGTCGTCAGTTCGTCTCGTAGTGCCGCGTCGGGTCGTACAGCGCGTCCGGCAGGTTGATGCCGAACGACTGCAGCCGCTCCGCGAACTTGGGCCGCACGCCGGTCGCGCAGAAGTAGCCGCGCACCGACCCGTCGCCGTTCATGCCGGTCCGCTTGAACGTGAAGATTTCCTGCATGTTGATGATGTCGCCCTCCATCCCGGTCAGCTCCTGGATGCTGACGATCTTGCGCTTGCCGTCGGTGAGCCGCGACGCCTGCACGACCACCGTGATCGCCGATGCGATCTGCTGGCGCATCGTCTTCGGCGGCAGCGACAGCCCGGCGATGCTGATCATGTTCTCGAGCCGCGTGAGCGCGTCGCGCGGCGTGTTCGCGTGGATCGTCGCGAGCGAGCCTTCGTGGCCGGTGTTCATCGCGTTGAGCATGTCGAGCGCTTCCGCGCCGCGCACTTCGCCGAGGATGATGCGGTCCGGCCGCATCCGCAGCGCGTTGCGCACCAGCGTGCGCTGCGTGATCTCGCCCTTGCCCTCGATGTTCGGCGGCCGCGTCTCGAGCCGCAGCACGTGCGGCTGCTGCAGCTGCAGCTCGGCCGCGTCCTCGATCGTCACGATCCGTTCCGTGCGCGGAATGAAACCCGACAGGATGTTGAGCAGCGTCGTCTTGCCGCTGCCGGTGCCGCCCGACACGAGCACGTTCACCTTCGCCTTCGCGAGCGCCTCGAGCAGCTCGGCCATCGGCTCCGTGAGGCTCTGGAAGCGCAGGAGGTCGTCGATCTTCAACGGGTCGACCGCGAAGCGCCGGATCGACAGCAGCGGCCCGTCGATCGCCGACGGCGGAATGATCGCGTTCACGCGCGAGCCGTCCGGCAGCCGCGCGTCGACCATCGGGCTCGATTCGTCGATGCGGCGCCCGACGCGCGACACGATCTTCTCGATCACCTTCATCAGGTGCGCGTCGTCGTAGAACGTCACGTCGGTCAGCTCCAGACGGCCGCCGCGCTCGACGTAGACCTGCCGGTACGTGTTCACGAGGATGTCGGACACGCCGGGGTCGCGCAGCAGCGCCTCGAGCGGGCCGAAGCCGAACATCTCGTCGTACACGTCGATCGCGAGCTGGCGGCGCTCGATGTCGTTCGCCGGCATGCGCCCCTCGTCGAGGATGCGCGAGATCAGCGCCGAGATCTCGTGGCGGACCTGCTCCTGCGGCAGCCGCGACAGCCGCTCCAGCTCGACGCGCTCGAGCACCGCCAGATGAATCTCGCGGCGCAGCTTCTGATACGCGTCGCGTACCGACGGATGGCCCGATCCGGCCGACTCCGCGCCCGTTGCCGGCGCCTGGGTCCGATACAACGACATCTGTTCGCGCAATGACATGATGGTTTCCCCGAAAGATTCACATGGACTTGAGCTTCGGCGTGGCCTTGCGGCCGAACAGCCGGGACATCAACGGTTCGCTGCTGGCCGCGTCGGGCTGGGTGCGCACGTCGCCTTCGACGATCTGCTTCGCGCACGCGTGCACCGCGCGCGCGACGCCGGCGGTGCGCGCCAGGCGCGACACCGGATACCCCTGGTCGATCGCTTCGCGCACGGTGTCGGCGTCATCCGGAATCGTGGTGCTCGCGTGCAGCCCGAGCACTTCCTCGAGCGCGGTGCGGGTGCGCTCGCCCGTGCGCGTCATCCGGTTCACCACGAGCCGCAGCTGGTCGCTCGAGTAGCCGAGCGACACGAGGATTTCCAGCATCCGGCGCCCCGCGCGCACATGCGGCATCGCGGGCTGCAGCACGAGCTGGATCTGGTCGCTGCGGTCCAGCGCGACCATCGACAGCGCGCTGATGCTCACGCCGATGTCGAAGATCACGAAGTCGTAGCGCGGCGCCGCCACGCCGAGAATCCACTCGAGCGCGTCCTCGCGCATCTCCGCGGCCTTGACCGGGTCGCCCGCGCCCGCGAGCACGTGGAAGGTCGGCGTCACGTGCGCGAGGCTCGCATCGAGGAAGGCGCCGTCGATCCGTTCGATCTGCGCGCACAGCTGCGGCAGCGTCGACGGCGGCGTCTCGTCGCTGACGAGGAACGCGGCATCGGCATACTGCTGGTTCAGGTCGATCAGCAACACGCGCCGCTTGAACTGCTCGCTGATCTCGTAGGCGACGTTGCTCGCGACGAAGCTCGTGCCCGCGCCGCCCTTGCATGACGTGAAAGAGATGATCCGCGTATCGTCGCCGTCGCGCCGCGTGCTCTGCGCGGCCGCGCGTTCGAGCGCACGGGCGAGCGCGGCCGTGTCGATCGGCCACTGCAGCACGTCGCGCGCGCCAGCGCGCATGGCGTCCAGCAGCATCTGCGGCGATGCGTCGGCGCTCACCAGGATGCCGGTCAGGCCCGGATGCTGCCGGCAGATGCGTTCGAGCGCCGCCAGCTCAGCCGCATCGATCTGCCCGCTGTCGATCAGCAGGATGTCGAACGAGTCGAGCCCGTCGGTGCGATGCTCGATTTGCGACGGACGGCCGGCCGCGCGCGTCACGCGGTAGCGGCCGGCGTCGCTGACGAGACGCGCGATCCGCATGAGCCGGGCCGTGTCGTCGGAAGCTACGAGGATATTGATCATGACTGTGCCTCGTCGTGCAATTATTGACAGGCTGATCCGCCGGTCGAGGAATTCAGGCTTTCGCGCGTGAGCGTCGTCGTGAAAGGCGGCATAGTGAGCGCGACGTTGACGAACGGGACCATCGTCTTGACGGTGAGGTTCGTGATGCTCAGCGTCACGAACGAGCAGCTGCTCACGTCGCAGCCCGACGGCGTGTAGGTCACCGCGACGTTCGCATCGGCCAGGATCGGCAGCATCGACTTCACGCGCTTGACGATGCCGGCGGCGTTCACGTCGCACACGATCGCCGTGCGCGCGCCGAGCCGCATCGCCTCGGTGGCCGTGTTCCAGTAGAACAGCACCCGGCCGAATTCGAAGATGCCCAACAGCAGCATGACGAGAATCGACGAGATCAACGCGAACTCGACGATGGTCGCGCCGCGTTGGCCGCGGCGGCGCGACAGCGGAACATGGCGTGCGTTCATGACACTTGCCTCATCACGGTGACGATGTTGCCGAACGTGATCGACGACAGCCCCGGGTAGGCTGGGATCGGCTGGTACGTGTAGCCCTTCACCTTCACTTCGACGACGTTGATGCTGCCGGTCGCGGTGCCGCTCGGCGCGTTGTTGCTCGAGTCGTAGGTCGGCAGGTTCGCGAACTGCGGCGGATCCGACGCATCGGCGCAGTCGGGCGTGTGCGCGGCGTCGCAGACGATCACCATCGACGTGGTGAGCCCCGGCACCAGCTCGGTGCCGGCCGCGCCGCACGTCGTGTTTCCGTAGACGACGAGGCACTGCGCCGCGGCAAGCGGATAGGCGGCGTCGCTCGGCAGATAGACTGACAGGTAGCGCGCGGCGTTGCGGGTCGCCTTGGTGATCGTCTCGTACTGGTAGATCGCGCGGCCGAACTCGGCCACGCCGGTCGCGAGCACGATCAGCGGGATCAGCACCAGCGCGAACTCCACGGCGGCCACGCCGCGCATGCGCGAACGGTGCATCGGAAGCCTTTTCATGATCGCGTCTCCTCTATTGAACGAGCATCGGCACCTTGACGCCCGCCGAGCTGCCGATGCCCGGCAGCCCGTGCGTCGCGCAAGGCGTCGAGCCCGATGCGGTCGAGCCGAGATATTCGAGGTGCGCGACCACGCCGCCCGCGCCCGGGCTGAACGGCAACGGATCGAGCATCAGCACGCAGTCCCACTGCGTGACGTGCAGCTTGCTGCTGCTGCCCGACAGCGTCGAGCAGTCGCCCTCCGGCGCCAGCGCGAGCCGGCGATCGCCGCCGTACGTCTGATAGTTGCTCGCGGTGGCCGTCCCGTTGGTCGCGATGCCGCTGCCGGCCGGCGGCGCGCCGTCGCCCTGGTAGGACTTGAAGCTGGCGCGATCGAGCACGAACTGTGTGTACGCATCGCCGACGATGCCCGGCGTGCCGGGCGGCCCGTATTTCGGCCCGACGTACGCATAGCCGGTGAAGTCAGGTTGGCCGCTCGAGCCGTTCGCGCCGTTCGTATAGATGCCGAAGCGGGTGTTCCAGGCGCGCAGCGACGCGGACTTCAAGCCGGTCGAGCCGAGATCGGGCGGCGACGTGATGTTGCAGGTGTTGCCCGACAGCTCGCTCGCGATGGTCGTCTCGTTGGTCGAGCCATCGAGCGCGGCCCAGCCGAAGTTGCCCGGCCCGTAGGTCGACGACGACCCGGACGGCGACGAGATCCAGTCGCCGACCTTGTACGGCGCCGCCGACGAGGCGCGGCACACGAACACCGGAATCGCACAGGTCGTCTGCCCGGCGGCGACGGTCGCGATCGCGCTCGCCGATACCTGCGTCGCGTTCGCGACCTGTACGCCGGGCATCGCGTTCAGCACGCCGACGAACCAGTTCGCGATGCCGCTCAACGTGGCCGTGCATTTCACGTACTTGACGTTGGCCGGCGTCGAAACCGCCGTCTTCGTCAGGAACGGATTCGTCAGCGCATCGCTGAACGTGACGTTCGAATCGGTCAGCATCTGCACCGCGCTCTTCTGAAAGAACGCGAAGTTGACGTGACCGGCGGCGATGCCGTCCGCCTCCGCGACGGACAGGCTGATCGCCGAAGTCAGGTCGCGCGCGGCGGACAGCGCGCATGCATCGGCGCTGTTCTGCAGTTCGCTGCGCGTGACGTACAGCTTGCCGAGGTCCAGCGCGAGACCGACGAATCCGATCATCACCGCCAGTGCGAGACCGACGACGATCGCGACGGCACCGCGCTGTCGATGCAAACTGCGGCGCGTGAGTTTCGGATGACGAGCTGCGCTGGACATGGCGTTCTCCCTGAGCTTGCCTGTTGTTATTGCGCCGACTTGCCGATGCCGATCACGAAGGCATTGCCCTTCGGCTCCGGCTGCTTGAACGACTTGTCGTAGTTGTCGAGGGCGGACGCGGCGGCGCTGCCCGCGACCACCGGCTGCGACGCGTGTTCGGCCGCGTGCGGATCGATGATCTGTGCTTGCGTGACGGCGCGCACGGAGTCGCCGAAGCGTGTGTCCCACACCGGCGTCGACGACATGCAGCCGGCCAGCGCGAACGCGAGCGGTGCGGCGAGCGCCGCGCGGCGCACGAATACGAGGTAGGCGGATTTCATGAGCTTCCCCTTGGATGACTTCAACGATCGGTGGACTGGGGGCCTGCGTTCGCCCGCGCGACCTGCGCGTGGGCGGCGGCTGGCAGCCGGGGCTTCTGGGGCGGCGTGTTGCCCGCGGCCGCCGCGAGACGCGCGGCGGCGGCTTCGATGCGTGCGACACGGGCTGCGTTGGCTGCGTTGGCCGCATCGGCCGGCGGCTGCGCGACGGCCGGCGCCGCGCTCACCGCACCGGCCGCAGCCGGTGCGGCTGCCGCCGCGTTCTCCGGCTGGACCGCGGCAGGCGCCGGCGCGTCGGCAGGCGCCGGGGCACGCGGTGCGGGCGCGGCCGCCGCCGGCGCAGCCGATTGCTGCACGGGCGTGGGCGCCGGTGCCTGCGGCGCATCCGCGGCGCCGTTCGCCGGTTGCGCGGCCGGCCGGCGCACGCCGTGGCGGCCTTCCATGTTGCCGGTTGCGTACACGTCGGCTTCGTTCGGCTTCGAGAAGCTGTCGGTCGGCATCGGCTGGTCGGCGCTCTGCAGCGGCTTCACCAGGTGCGGCGTGATCAGGAAGATCAGCTCGGTGCGGTCCTGCTGGAACGACGTGCTGCGGAACAGCGCGCCGAGCACCGGCACTTCGCCGACGCCTGGGATCGCCTTGAGGGCGCCGGTGGCGTTGTCCTTGATGAGCCCGCCGATCGCGAACGACTCGCCGTCGCTCATCTGGACCGTCGTCGAGGCACGCCGCGTCGTGATGAGCGGCAGGATCGACGTGCCGCCGATGTTGGTCGCGCTCAGCGTGACGCCGGTTTGCGACAGCTCCGACACTTCCGGCGCGACCTTCAGGCTGATGCGGCCGTTCGCGAGCACCGTCGGCGTGAACTTCAGCGCGACACCGAATTCCTCCTGCTGCAGCGTGATCGTCGACACGCCGGTACCGCTGCTTTGCGGAACCGGGATGAAGATCTTGCCGCCGGCGAGGAACGTCGCCTCCTGGCCGCTGATCGTCACGAGGTTCGGCTCGGCGAGGATCTTCACGAGGTTGTCGGTGTTCTGCGCGTCGGCCGCGATGCTGAACGGCTTGTTGTTCGCCTTGTTGAACACCGCGGCGCTCGCGACGCCGGCGAGCAGGTTGCTGACCAGCGCGCCGCTCCACGAGCCGAAGCCGCCCTGGATGTTCAGCGCGCTGCCCATCTGGTTGATCAGCGTCTTCGACACCTCGGCCACCTTGACCTCGAGCATCACCTGCTGCGGCGACGTGACGGACAGCATGTTGAGCACGCCGCCGCCCTTGGCCGTCCCGCCTTCGCCGCCGCCGGCGCTGTCGCTGTAGGCGCGCGCGATCTGCACGGCCTGCTGCGCGGCCTGCGAGTTCGACACGGTGCCCGCCAGCACGATCGTGCCGGCCGCGGTCGATACGTGAATGTCGCGCTCGGCCGGCATCAGTTGCAGCAGCGACGCCTGCAGGCCGCCCGCATCGGCGCCGACCGCCACGTCGATCACGCGGCACGCGCCGCTCTTGCCCTGCACGATCATGTTGGTCGTGCCGACCGACAGCCCGAGGATGTAGAGCGTCTGTGGCGATACCATGGTTGCCTGCGCAACGGCCGGATTGCCGATGGTGCGATTGCGGACTGCCTCCGGCATCGGCACCAGCAACGACTTGCCGAGCGGCACGCTGACGCTGGTCGAATCGCGCACCGCGCCCACGCAGTTCGGCCCGCGCAGCGGCCCGGCAGCCGCGGCCGGCGCGGCGGCGATCGCCGGCGCCATGCTGATCGTCATCTGCATCGGTCCCTTCGCGACGGCGGCCGGCGCGCTCGCGCCGCCCTTCGTCAATGCCGCCGATTCGGCGGCTTCCTGCGCCAGTGCGCTGTATACCGTCAGCGTTCCGGTACAGAGGATCGCGGCCATCATCGCGCCTCGTGCGATACGTGTGCGCACCGGGCCGGTACCTGAGTGTTGCGGATTGATCTTCATTTCGTCTGATCCCCCGAGTGACCGGCGCAGCGCCGGTTGTCGACTTCCAAGGCCGCCGTGCCCTGACGGCGGCCGATCTGGTTAATCTGTTGTGTGGGCCTGTCGTGCGGCTTCAGAAACACTCGACGCTGCCGTGCACGCCGGTCAGTACGCCGATGCAATCGCGGCGTGCCTCCGACGACGCGTGCGACGCGACGTGCACGCGCACGGTCCGCACGCGGGCCGGTGCCGGCGCGGGCGGTGCATCGGGCACCGGTGCCTTGCCGAGCAGCGTCATCTTGGTTGCGCCGTCGGTGGCGAGCGTCTTGTGATCGACCTGGTTGCGCAGCACCAGCGACAGCGTGCCGACGCTGCGGGCGAGGTCGAGGCGTTCGGCCTGGTCGGGCGTGACTTCGAGCGTCACCGCGTTGACGACTTTCGGCGCGGTGTCGTCGCGGCTCACCTGCTGCGCGACCGCCAGCACCAGGATGTGCTCGAGCACGATCTTCGAGATGCTCTGCCCGTCGGTCTTGCCCTGCTGCTCCTGCGTGTTGACGATCACGTCGACGTAGTTGCCCGGCAGCGCGAAGCCCGCGACGCCGACCACGTCGTTCACGCGCACCGTGATCGCGCGGCTGCCGTCGGCGATCACCGCGGACAGCCCGCCCTTGGTGCCGACCGGCGCGAGCTTCGACTCGATCACCGGCTCGCCGCGGGCGAGGCTGGTGCGCACGACGCGCCCTTCGAGTTCCTTCGTGTCGGTGAACGCGCCGGTCGGCACGCTGCCCGCCGGCCAGCTCACCATGTGGATCTGGTTCGGCCCGAGCGGCTCGCCCAGATTCAGGTCGGTGGTCGCGACCGCGACGGACGTGACCGAACCGTTGGACGTGTTCATCAACCAGCGCGACGCGAACACGACCGCGGCAAGCCCCGCGACCATCGCGACCACCAGCATCAAGATTGCTCGACTGTTTTTCATGGCAATGCTCCTCGACGAATCGTGAAAGAAACAACTCAACCGGCGACGTGCGTGCGACCGCCGCGCTCGCCCGGCGGCAGATACCCGCCGTCGCGCTCCGGCGCCGCGCCGAAATAGCTGGCCCAGGCGTCATGCAGCGCGTCGTGCGTCACTTCGGGCGGATCGCCGCGATACCGCGCGCCGGCGGCAACGAGGCGCAGCAGGTCGGTCGGGTAGCACGCGAGATACGCCTTGCCGGTCGGCAGGTGCAGCCGGTGCAGCAGGTAGTCGAAGGCGTCCTGCGACGACACCAGCCCGAGCGACTCGCACGCGGCGTCGAACACCGCGCGGTAGTGTTCGATCGACATCGCGCCGACGTGCAGCTTGGAGCCGAGCCGGCGCAGGAACGCTTCGTCGGCGAACTGCTCCGGCGCGAGGTTGCTCGAGAACACCGGCCACACGTCGAACGGCAGTACGAAGCGGGTGCCGGAATCGAGCGTCAGGAAATCGACGCCGCGATCGAGCGGGCGCAGCCAGCGGTTGAGCAGATCGCGCGGCTCGACGCGCTGGCGGCCGAGATCGTCGACGATGTACATGCCCATGTTCGCCTTCATGTGCGGCGGCGCCTGGTAGAAGCCGGCCGCGTCGTCGCGGCGCAGGTCGAGCTCGTCGAGCGTCAGCTCGCCGCCGGACATCACGACCGGCCGCTCGCAGAGTCGCCAGCGGCGATCGACCGACTGTCCTTCGCCTTGCGAAGGCGCGTCGATGTGCACGAGCGGATCGTGGATCTGGATCACTTCGCCGGCCGCGCAGATCGCGTACGGCACCGGCACATGACCGGCCATCAGCGCGCCGAGCCGCTCGGCGAGGTAGGTCTTGCCGCTGCCGGCCGGCCCGTGGATCAGCAGCGGCCGCCCGGCATTCAGCGCGGCGGCGGCCGCGTCGAGGATCGACGTGTCCATGATCACGCCGTCGAACACGGCCCACACGTCGTTCTGCGCGACGCGCAGCTTGCGCACCGAATGCGCGTCGATGCAGGCGAGATACGCATCGAGCGGCACCGGCGCCGGCCCGCTGTAGCTGCTTCGCGCGCGCTCTTCGAGCGCCGCGACGCGGCCGGCGTCGGTCAGGCGGAACGTCACGTCGAGGTCCGTCGTGCCGCGATGGGTCAGCTCGACCAGGTGCTCGCGCACCAGGAACGCGAACACGTCGTCGAGCACCGCGAGCGGCAGACAGTGGCGCTCGATCAGATCGCCGTACGACGGGCGGCCGAGCACCAGCGTCGCCTTCAGCACGAGCCCAGCCACGAAGGTCTGGCTCAGCCCGGTTTCCGCGATCGAGCGCGGCGCCGGCGGCAGCTGCGCGTCGGGCTTCGCATGCGCTTCCCGCTGCGGCGACGGCTGCGGCAGATGCGCTACCTGCGCGTCGCGTTTCGGTTCGGTGGGATTCGTGTTCATGTTCGTTCCATCCTCGTTGCGGATACGCCGCGCTATGCGCACGATGCGAACAGCATGCCCAGCGTGCCGACGGCGATTGCGACGCCATACGGCAACGCGCCGACCGACGCGGATTCGACGGGGCCGTCGGTTGCCCCTGCAAGCGGCGCGGCGGCGCGATGCGCGACCAGCATCCACACGTTGGTCCACATCCGGCGCATGCGGCCGCGCAGCAGCGCGAAGCCGAGTGCGCCGACGCCGCCCGCGACGAAGGTGGCCAGCACGATGTAGAAGGTCATCTGCGCGCCAACCCATGCGCCAATGGCGAGCATCAGCTTCACGTCGCCGGCGGCCATGCCGCGCAGCAGATAGAACGGCAGCAGCAGCCCGAGGCCGGTCGCCGCGCCGGCAAGCCACGCGAGCACGCCGGCCGGCACGCCGTGCAGCGCACATTGCGCGACCAGCGCACCGGCGAGCCCTGCGACGACGAGCCGGTTCGGGATGCGGCGGCTCGCGAGGTCCGTGCTGGCCGCCACGATCACGAGCAGCGTCACGCACAACGGAACCGGATAAGGCGGCGCAACTGGCAACATGGCGAACCTCGGTTAGATGAAACGATCTGGATTACTGCCCGAGCGCGGTATTCACCGCCGCGGTCACGATCGACGCAATCGCGTCGTACGCGCCTTGAACCGAGCCCTTCAGCGCGACCACGGCGCCGAGCACGACGGTCGCGAACACCGCTGCGAGCAGCGCGTATTCGATCGACGTCACCCCTCGCTCGTCGTCGATCCATCGCGATACCGCTACTGCAAGTACCCTGGCGCGCATGACGGCCTCCGATCCGGTTGATCGACCGAGCGGGAGACGGCTCGCGGAGCGCACCGGCCGAGCCATCCGCCATTCGGTCCATCAGACATTCGTTGCTTGGTATGTCCGGCCCTGCTCGACGGACGACATGGCGACGAACGGGCCGGACCAGCCGTTCGTCGCCCCGTCATTCAGATCGCCGCGTTGAGGTCGTCTGCGATCGTGTTGAACACAGTCTTCAGGTCGTTACCGACCAGCGTCAGCGCGGCAACGAGGCCGACTGCGATCAGCGCGGCAATCAGGCCGTATTCGATGGCCGTCACGCCTTGCTCGTCTTGAACGAAACCGCGGACCTTCTGGATGAACGTGGACATGGCTACTCTCCTTTTGCACTGCTACGAAAACCCCGTGGTCTGGAATAGACGCGGGGAGCGGGTACCACCGGTACTACAAAGAAACTCGGAGCCGAGGCTCAGCGACGGGTGCGGCCGGCTGCGAGCCGATCCGGACCTGGAGACGTCGGTGAGCTGGTGTGTGCGCTGCACATGCGTGGACCGATCGGCGATACATCACGATCGAACCGGACGGCACGGCTGCCGTCCTGCACAAGGCCGCGGATTGAATGACCGACGCAAGCGCGTCGATACTGCTGAAGGTTCCCGTCGCGGCATGCGAGCCGCGTGGTGCTGTGGTCTGTCATTTTTATTCCCCAATGCTGTCATCTGATTCTTATTGCGCGAACGATGCTGACGCTCGCTCGATCGAGCGGTCGACGATGCTGCCCGCCGCTGCGTGGACCACTACGCCGTATTCCCCGACGCGCTTGCGGTCCATCGTCCTGCACGGGTGAGGCGCTCCGGTATGTTCTGCTGCGTCAACCGGTCGCGGCTCGCATCGTCGCCTGCCGTGCAGCCCTAGACGCAAAGAGCAGGCCAGCCGACCGACAATCGAGGCGCAGCAAGGATTCCGACGATCCATGCGCCGGGCCGGCGGCAGTGCGACACCCGAAATGTTTCAGATTTGATATATGCGCGGCGGGCATCGGCGCGCGTCGGCCGGGCGCAGGCGCGCTGCCAGGGCGGTTCGAAAAATTTTCTCGGGACTTTCCCGAACCCGCGACGCCGTTCATCCGACGCGTATTCGATGCAGTCCCGAAGCAGCGACAAACGCGGAATGTTTCAAGCGAGAAACATGAATTGCGCGGCGACCGATTTCTCTGACGTAAAAGCGCCGTTTTCGGCCGAAGAACTGCCGCATCGACATCGCGCGTTTCCGGCCGCGGTTTGCGTCGTGCGATTTTTTCTCCAACAATGCATTCACCGGACAGCGCCATCGAATGCGATTCGATCCGGATACACGACAACACGAAAAGCCGCGCGCACACCACGCGGCATTCACCAAACACGGGGCATCATGTACACGGCCAATGATGGAATGCGCTATCGCGCGACACGCTGTGCTCAATGGCTGACGGCCGACCGAATCGTTCCGTACAGCTGCGTGATGCTGCTGTTGTGCGTGGGCTTCGTGATCACATGGGCCGTCACCACCGACGCGTTCACGGCGCAAACCACCGCCCGCCCCGGCGTCGACTTCTCCGTGTTCTGGAGTGCATCGCATCTGGTGCTGCACGGTCATGCCGCAGCCGTCTACGATCCCGTGTTCTTCTCACGGGCCGAGGTCGCGAAATTCGGTGCCTACATGGGTCACCAGTCGCTGCCCTGGCTCTATCCGCCGACGATGCTGCTGTTCATCGCGCCGGTCGCCCTCGTGCCTTTCCTGCCCGCGTACATCCTCTTTTTTGCGGGCAGTCTTTTATGCTATGCGTACGCCGTCCTGCGACTGTCGGGCCTGCGTGCGCACCTGCCCGTGCCGCGCGCCGCCGTGCTCGTCGTGCTCGGCTACTCGGCCGTCTGCGCGTGCGTGCTGTACGGGCAGAACGGGCTGCTCACCGCCGGCATCGCGGCGCTCGCGCTGCACCTGCTCGGCCCGCGCCCGATCGTAGCCGGCGTGCTGATCGGACTGCTCGCCATCAAGCCGCAGATGGCGACGGTGTTCCCGTTCGTGCTGATCGCGACGCGCGCATGGCGCGCGTTCGGCGCGGCGGCGGTCACGACGACGCTGTTCACCGCGGCCGGTTTCGCACTGACCGGCCCAGGCTCGCTGGAGGGCCTCGCTCACGCGTTGTCGATCGTGCGCGGCATGCACTTCACGCTTCCCGCGTACTGGTTCGTGTCGCCGACGCCGTTCGCCGCGCTGCGGCTCGCCGGTGCGTCCATCGCGGTGTCGCTCGCGGTGCAGGGCGCCGTCGCGCTGCTCGCGATGGCCGCGGCCGTCTCCGTGTGGCGCCGCACGACCGACATGCGCCTGCGCGGCGCGGTGCTGGCCGTCGCGACGCTGCTCGCGACGCCGTACCTGTGGCAATACGAGCTGACCTGGCTCGGCATCGCGGTGTTTTGCCTGATCGCGCACGGCCTCGACGAAGGCTGGCTGCCCGGCGACCAGATCGTGATCGTTCTCGCGTGGCTGCTGCCGGTGTTCGAAGTGTTCAACCGGATCACGAAGTGGCCGCAGATCGGCCCGGTCGTGCTGCTCGCCGTGCTGCTGATCACCGTGCGGCGCGTCGCGCTGCCGCCGCGGGAACGGCAATGAAGGCGCCGCGCTTCCTGCTGCATGGCGGCTCGGCGATCGATGCTCATCCGGAGCTGCCGATCGCCGGCCCGCGCCGCCATCCGCACTGGCTCAATCGCGATCGCGTGCGCACGTATGCGGCGGCGGCCCTGCTGACCGAGCTGCTGTTCGTCTGCGTCTATCTCGCGCGCGTGCACGGCTCGCATACGTCGGTGCCCGAGCCGCTCGCGCAGGATTTCGCGCCGCTGTGGAGCGCCGCGCGGCTCGCGGTGCACGGGCATGCGCTCGATGCATGGCATTTTCCGTCGCTGTTCGCGATCGAGCGGCTGGCGATTCCGACGCTGAATCTCGCCGGCGGCTCCGCACCGTGGCTCTACCCGCCGACGATGCTGCTGCTGGTCGCGCCGCTCGGCTGGCTGCCGTATCCGGGCGCGCTCGCGATCTGGCTCGGGCTCACGTGGATGCTGTTCGCAGCGACGATCCGCGCGACCGTGCAGCGCGACGCCGCGCTGCTGTGTGCGCTGGCGTTTCCCGGCGCGTTCGTCGCGCTGCTCGCCGGACAGACGAGCCTCGCGAGCGCGGCGCTGGCGGGCCTCGGCCTGCTGGCGCTGAACCGGCGCCCGGTCGCGGCGGGCATCTGCTTCGCGTTGCTGACGGTCAAGCCGCAGATCGCCGTGCTGTTCCCGCTCGCGTTGCTGTGCGCCGCGCAATGGCGCGCGCTGGCGGCATGGGCCGCGACGCTCGCCGCGGGCGTCGTGCTGTCGACGCTCGCGTTCGGCTTCGAGACGTGGATCGCGTTCGGACACGGGATCGCCGACGCATACCGCAACGTCGACGCGGGCCATGCGCAGCTCGCGCGCATGCCGACGGTGTTCGCGCTGGCCGCGTACGCCGGCTGGCCGGCCGCGCTGGCGCGCACGCTGCAGCTGCTGTCCGGCGCGGCCGCCGCGCTCGTCGTGGGGTACGCGTGGCGCGGCGCGTGTTCGTATGCGCTGCGCGCGGCGACGCTCGCCTGTGCCTGCCTGCTGGTCAGCCCGTATCTGTTCGACTACGACCTCACGTGGTACGGCCTCGTGATCGCGTGGTACGCACGCTATGCGTGGACGCACGGCTGGCGGCGCTTCGATCGCGAGTGGCTGCTGCTGATGTGGGTCATGCCGCTCGCCGGCCTCGTGCTGGTGCCGCATCTGTCGTTCCAGTTCATGCCGCTCGTCACGCTCGCGTCGCTCGCGATGCTCGCCGCCCGGATCGCACAGGAACGACGCGACGTGCCGTCGATGCCCGACGCGCACGATCACTCGACCGACACCGGCTTCACGCATCCGGCCCGGTCGCATCACCGCTCGACGCACGGATTGCGCCGCATCGGCCGCCCGCTGTTCGGCGCCGATCGCTGATATGTCATTACAGGGGAACCCGTCATGCGCGAATCGCTCTATACACCGCTCGTGTCGCTCGTCGTGCCGTTCTACAACGAAGGCGAAGCCGTCGAACGCTTCTTCGACGTCGTGATTCCGCTGATGGCGGGCATCGAGGCGATCCGCTTCGAGATCGTCTGCGTGAACGACGGCAGCCGAGACGACACGCTCGACCGCCTGATCCGCGCCAGCATGAGCGATCGGCGCGTGCGGATCATCGACCTCACCCGCAACTTCGGCAAGGAAGCGGCGCTCACGGCCGGCCTCGACGAGGCGGCCGGCGACGCGGTGATCCCGCTCGACGCGGACCTGCAGGATCCGCCTAGCCTGATCCCCGTCATGATCGAACACTGGCGCGACGGCGCGGAAGTGGTCGCCGCACAGCGCAGCAGCCGCGCCTGCGATTCGTTCGCGAAGCGCACCACCGCCGCGATCTACTACCGCGTGCACAACCTGCTGTCGGACGTGAAGCTGCCGGAGAACGTCGGCGATTTCCGGCTGATGGACCGCAAGGTCGTCAACGCGCTGCGCAGCCTGCCCGAACGGCATCGCTTCATGAAGGGGCTGTTCGCGTGGGTCGGCTACCGCACCGTGATCGTCGAGTATCAGCGCGACGCGCGCAGCGCCGGGCACTCGAAGTTCTCCGGATGGAAGCTGTGGAACCTCGCGCTCGAAGGCATCACGAGCTTCAGCACCGTGCCGCTGCGCAGCTGGACCTACATCGGCGTGTGCATCGCCGCGCTCGCGTTCCTGTATGGGGCGTTCATCATCGCCCGCACGCTGCTGTTCGGCAATCCGGTGCTCGGCTATCCGTCGCTGCTGTCGATCATGCTGTTCATCGGCGGGATCGAGCTGATCGGCATCGGCGTCGTCGGCGAGTACGTCGGGCGCATCTACGACGAGACGAAGCAACGGCCCGTCTATCTGGTGCGCCGCCGCTATCAGGCGCACGCGAAGGTGATCGAGCTGCCGGTCACGCGCGATGCGCGACGCGCCGGCGCACGCCGGCGCGTGCAGCCGGCGCGCGTGCGGGTCGGCGCGCGCTGAGCCGCGGGACGCCGATGTTCGCGCTGCTGTATGCCGAACGTGCGCGGCTGGCGCGCTTCGGCGTGACCGGGCTCGGCTCGACCGCGCTGCACGTGCTGGTCGCATCCGCGCTGTACGCGTGGTTCGATGCGACGCAGGTCGCCGCGAACGCGGCCGCGTTCGTCTGCGCGACCGCGTTCTCGTATCTGGCGAACACGCTGTGGAGCTTCTCGTCGACGCTGCATTCGCGCAACCTGCTGCGTTACCTCACCGTCGCAACGGCCGGCTTCATCGAAACGATGCTGCTCGCGCGCGCCGCCGAACTGCTCGACGTATCGCGCGGCGCGACCATCGTCGCGATCGCGCTGCTGATCCCGCCGACGATGTTCGTGATGCACCGCGCGTGGACGTATCGCTGACGCGTCGGCGTCGTGCGAGGCACGGCGGCCTGCATCCAATCGTTGCATGAGACGGCGATGCGGCGGCTTGCACCGCTTCCGCCGATACCGCTGCTTCGGTCTACCGCTCGCATCCGATCGCATGCGCCGCACGCGCGGCCGTGTCGCGACGTTCATCGAACGGTCATCGAACCGTCGCAGCCGATCGGCGCGGCGCCTGCTAGGATGGCATGTCCGCCGCGGGACGGCGGCGACGCTCGCACGCTGCGCGGCACGAATCGTGCTCGGTGCGCACCCGCCTCCCATTCGACGCCGGCTTCGGCGCTACGCGCCGTCGGCACGAGACTCGTGACTCGTCCATGCCCAGGAAAAAATCCAGCCTCTGGCTCCGGCCCTTCGACCTGCTTGCCGCCGCCACCAGCACGCGGCCGAAACGTAAAACCGCGAAGCCCGCCGCGTCGGTCAAGCGCAGCGCCGCCACCAAGACGGCGCGCGCCGCCCGCCCCGCCGCGCCCGCGGCCCGCACGTCGCCGCGCGAGACGCAGGGGGCGTGGCTGCGTTCGTTCCATTCGGCGCGCCCGGCCGCCGGCCGCCTCGTCAACCATCTCGCCTATGCGCTGTACCTGCCCGCCGCGGCGGCGACGACGCGCGACATGCCGCTCGTCGTGATGCTGCACGGCTGCAAGCAGACCGCTGAATCGTTCGCGGCCGGCACGCGCATCTGCCGCGTCGCGGCGCGCGCCGGGTTTGCGGTGCTGTTGCCCGAGCAGGCCAAGACGGCGCACTCGCACCGCTGCTGGAACTGGCATGGCGATGCATCGCTGTCGGAAGCGCCGGCGATCGCGTCGCTGGTCGATGCGATCGTGCGCGAACGCGGCTTCGATCGCGACCGCGTCTATCTGGCCGGCATGTCGGCTGGCGCCGGGCTGGCCGCGCGGCTCGCGCTCGACTATCCCGACCGGTTCGCGGCCGTCGGGCTGCACTCCGGCCCGGCCATCGCGCCGCCGTTGTCGACGATGGCCGCGATGAGCGTGATGCGGCGCGGGCTGCGCGACGATCCGATCCGCACCGTCGACACCTGCGTCGACACGCGTCATTACCCCGGCATGCCCGCGCTGATCGTGCACGGCGGGCTCGACACGGTCGTCGCCGAGCAGAACGCGGTGCAGCTCGGCGTCGCGTTCGCGCGCCTCAATCGGCTGATCGACGAGGCAGGCGAGCCGCGCGTCGGCGAGCAGCGCACGTACACGCACGACGGCGTGCGCTACACCGACTATCTGCGCGGCGGCCGGGTGATCGTGCGCGTCTGCATCGTGCACGGCCTCGCCCATGCGTGGAGCGGCGGCGATCCGCGCGAGGCGTTCCATTCCGCGACCGGGCCGGATGCGACCGCGATGTTCTGGAATTTCTTCCGCAGGCGACGGCGCAAGCGCTAGCGCGGCGGCGCGCATGCACGGCTCACGCGCGCTGCGCGATCGCCGTCGCGTCGCTCGCGTCCGCGTGCGACCGCCGGATCGGCAGCCGCACGCAGAACGTCGTGCCCTGCCCCGGCACGCTCGTCACGTCGATCGTGCCGCGATGGCGCTCGACGATCCCGTGCGACACCGACAACCCGAGCCCCGTACCCTGTCCGACCGGCTTCGTCGTGAAGAACGGATCGAAGATCCGCCGCGCGACGTCCGGCGCCATGCCGGTTCCGGTGTCGCTGATCGCGATCGACACGCATTCGCCGTCGCTCGACGTGCGGATCGTGATCACGCCGCGCGTCGGAATCGCGTGCGCCGCGTTGACCAGCAGGTTCATGAACACCTGATTCAACTGCGACGGCAGGCATTCGACCGGCGGCACGTCGCCGTACTCGCGCACGATGTCGGCCTTGTACTTCAGTTCGTTGTGGACCACGTTCAGCGTGCTGTCGAGGCCCGCGTGCAAATCGACCACGCTCCACTCGCCGCTGCCCGGCCGCGAGAAATCGCGCAGGTCCTGCACGATGCGCCGCACGCGCACCGCGCCGTCGATCGACTCGTCGATCAGCGTGACGATCTCGTCGCGCACGTAGTCGAGGTCGGCCGCGCGGCGCTGCGCCGCCAGCGCGTCGCGCGCGGCCGGCTCGAGTTGCGGCAGCAGCGCGTCGTGCGCGGCGAGCACGTCGAGCAGGCTGCGCACCCACGTGCGCAGCGTGTTGAGGTTCGCGCTGATGAAGCCGATCGGATTGTTGATCTCGTGCGCGACGCCGGCCGCGAGCTGGCCGATCGACGCGAGCTTTTCCGATTGCAGCAGCTGCACGTGGGTGTCCTCGAGCGCGCGCAACAGGCGCCGCTGTTCGTCCTTCTCCTGCTCGAGCCGCGCCTGCGCGGCACGGCGCTCGTCGATCTCGGTCGCCATGTTCTCGCGCGTGCGCTGCAGCATCGCGGTGGTCTGCTCGTAACGGCGCAACGCGGTCTCGAGCTCCGCGGTGCGCACGCGCACCAGCCGCTCGAGCGTGTCGGTCATGCCGCGCAGGAACGTCGTGCGGGCGTCGAACCGGCACACCAGCAGCGTGACGGTCAAGGTCGCGGTGGTGAACATCGCGATGGTCGTCGCGAGCCACGGCGCATCGATCCCGTTCGCGGCGCCGCAGCGCGCGTCCGGCGAAAAATGCGCGGCCGCCATCGCCGTGTAGTGCATGCCGGTGATCGCGATGCCCATGACGAGCGCCGCGCCGATCCGCAGCGCGCTCGCATGGCGCGCGTGCTGCGCGCGCAACGCCTGCGCCATCCACAGCGCGGCCGTCGATGCGATCACCGCCACGCCGATCGACGCCGCGAACAGCGCGGGATCGTAGCGAATGCCGGGCGTCATGCGCATCGCCGCCATCCCGGTGTAGTGCATCCCGACGATGCCCGCGCCCATCAGCATGCCGCCGGCCAGCAGCCGCGCGCCGCCCAGGCGCGCACGCGTGACGACGGTCAGCGCGAAGTACGACACGAGCACGGCGATCGCCAGCGATGCGCCCGTATCGGTCAGCGCATAACCGAGCGGAATCGGCAGCGACAGCGCGAGCATGCCGACGAAGTGCATCGACCAGATCCCCGTGCCCATCGCGACCGCGCCGCCTGCCAGCCAGGCGCGCCTGAGCGTCCGCTTCTCGAGCAGCGAGATGAACGCGGCGAGGTCGAGCGCCGTGTACGAGGCGAGCGTCGCGATCACGAGCGACAGCAGGACGAGCGGCAGATTGTAGGTGCCATGCATGATTGCGCCTCGGTCGGATTGAACGCGTGGCCCTCGCGTGCGAGGGCCGTGCAGCCGCGCGCCGGCTCAGGCGGGCGGCGCGTGGCTCGCCGCAGCCGCGCCCGCGCCCGTCGCACCGGTCGCACCGGTCGCGCCGGCCACCACGAGGATGTCGAACGACGTGCCTTCGCGCGCCTCGAAGCGGCGCACGAGTTCGATCTGGTGCGCCGTCATCACGCTGCCCTTCGTCATCAGCAGCACGCCGCGATGGGTGCGCAGATCGTCGGCGAGCTGCATGCCCTCGCGCAGCTGCGCGGACTGGATCTCCGCCACCGACGCCGCGATGCCGAGGTTCTGGGGATCGCGCATCAGGTCGATGAAGCGCGCGACGAGCAGCGGGTCGTAGCGCACGCCGGCCTGCGAGCGCAGCACGTCGATCGCCTGCTCGACCGAATGCGGCGCGCCGATTTCGCCGTTGCGCAACCCTTCGAAGTCGCGCGCGATCGCGACGATCCGCGAGCCTTGCGGAATCGCGTCGCCGACGAGGCCGTCGGGCGTCCCGCGTCCGTTGAAGCGCTCGTACTGGTGCAGCACGATCGACGCGACCTTGTGCAATTGCGCGATCGGTGTCAGCACCATCTGCGCCCGCAGCGGGTGCTGCTGGAACAGGCTGTGTTCGTCGGTCGTCATCTTGACGATCGGCTTGTGCAGCAGCTCGTCGGGCAGCGACAGCTTGCCGATGCCGTGCAGCAATCCCGCGTAATACACGTCCTGCGCGTGCAGGCTGCTCATCCCGGCCGACAGCGCGAGCCGGCGCGCGATCTCGCCGACGCGCATCGCATGACCGCTCGCCGATCCGCAGCGCAGCTCGATCATGCTGGCGCAGACCTGGACCATCGCGGTGAAACTGCTTTTCAGGTCCTGCTGCGCGGCTTCGAGGAACAGCACGGTCTGCGCGAGCTCCTCGGTGCGCGCGCGCACCTGGGTCTCCAGCTCCGCGTTGAACCGGCGCAGCGTTTCGTTCTGCGCTTCGGTCAACGCGGCGAGCCGCGCGGCCTCGGCGCGCAGGCGCCGCTGCTCGAGCGCCTGCTCGAGCGTCATCAGCAGGTCCTGATCGTCCCAGGGCTTATTCAGGTAGCGATACACGCCGCCCTCGTTGACGGCCTCGACGATCGACGCGATGTCGGAATAGCCGGTCAGCAGCACCCGCATCGTCTCCGGGTACAGCGCGCGGGCACGGCGGAGAAACGCCGCGCCGCTCATGGTCGGCATCCGCATGTCGGACACGATCAGGTCGACTTCGGTCGTCGCGAGGATTTCCAGCGCCGCCTCCCCGCTGTCGGCCGTCAACACTTCGTAATTCGCGGGCCGCAGCACGCGCCGCAGCGCGGACAGCACGTTCGGCTCGTCGTCGACCAGCAGGATCGACGCCGTGCGGCGCGGCTCGCCGTCCGCCGTTGCGCCGATCGTTTCAGGCAGCGCGGCAGTCATGCCGGTCGCGCCATCGGTTGCGTCTGTTCCGTTCGTCGCGGAAATCGTCATAATCGGCCTCGGATCAATTGTCTTCACCACCTCTCCTCTGTGAGAACGGCCGGCGCCGCGTATTCCGTATCGGGGAAAACGCTGATGCAGCGCAGCCGACTGGCGGCGCAGCTGGCTGCGACGCGCGCCGGCTTCCGGTATCGTGGCGGGGCGCGCCGAGCGCGGCGCGCGCCGGCTGCACACTCATTCAACCTATGGAGCACGCATGATCCTGGAAATGGCATCGCTCGAAATCGATCCGGCGCAAGCCGCCCAATTCGAAGCGGCGGTTCGCGCCGCACTGCCGCTGTTCGCGCGGGCGCGCGGCTGCGGCGGCGCGCAGCTGCATCGCGTGATCGAGCGCAGCGGCGGCTATCTGCTCGTCGTCGAATGGGAGACCGTCGACGACCACATGGTGCATTTCCGCCAGTCGGACGACTTCCAGGCGTGGCGGCAGCTGGCTGGCCCGTTCTTCAAGAGCCCGCCGCAGGTCGTGCATACGGAAGTCGCGGTGAAGTGAGCGCCGCGACACGCGAGCGGCACGCCGGCGCGCCGCCCCGCATCGGCGGCGTCGCGCCCGCGCCCGCACGCGCACTCGCACGCGCACTCGCGCGCGCCGTTCGCGCGTGAGCGCAACGCCGCATCCCGCGCACCTCGCGCAACCGATCCTCTACGAGCCTTCGCAATGACCATCGACCCTTCCGTCCTCGCCGCCTTCACGCCGACCGGCAAGCTGCGCGCATCGATCAATCTCGGCAACCCGATTCTCGCGAACCGCGACCCGGCCACCGGCGAGCCGTTCGGCGTGTCGATCGACCTCGCGCGCGCATTCGCCGAGCGCCTGTCGGCCGAACTCGAACTGGTCGTGTTCGACGCGGCCGGCAAATCGGTGCAGGCGCTCGCCGACGAGCGCGCCGACTTCGGCTTCTTCGCGATCGATCCGCTGCGCGGCGAGACGGTCGCGTTCACCGAGCCGTACGTGCTGATCGAGGGCTACTACCTGGTGCGCGACGATTCGCCGATCCGCAGCAATGCCGACGTCGATCAGCCGCACAACCGCGTGACGGTCGGCAAGGGCAGCGCGTACGACCTGTTTCTCACGCGCGAGCTGAAGGCCGCGCAGATCGTGCGTGCGCCGACTTCGGCGGACGTCGTGCCGACCTTCGTCGACGAGCGGCTCGAAGTCGCGGCGGGCGTGAAGCAGCAGCTCGAGGCCGATGCGGCGAAGACGCCCGGCCTGCGGCTGCTCGGCGAGCGCTTCATGGTGATCCGGCAGGCGATGGGCGTGCCGAAGAGTCGCGGCGAAGCGGCCGCCGCGCTGCTCGGCGCGTTCGTCGAGGAGATGAAGGCGTCCGGCTTCGTCGCCGATGCGCTGCGGCGGCACGGGATCAGCGGCGCGTCGGTCGCGCCGTAACGCTGACCGGCCACTCGCCGGCCGCGCTGCATGGCGGCGGCGGCCTCGCTGCGGACGGAGGCGCCGGCATTACTCCGCGGCGGCCGGCACGAACGGCCGCGGATACCGCCCCGCCGCCTGACGCTCGATCATCCAGTCCGGATAGCCGGACGGCAGCGCACTCACCGTGTCGAGATGCGCCAGCTCGTCCGCGCTCAGCACGACGTCGAGCGCGCCGAGATTGTCTTCGAGCTGCTCGATCCGTTTGGCGCCGACGATGACGCTCGTCACATGCGGCTTCGCGAGGAGCCACGCGAGCGCGATCCGCGCCACCGACACGCCGCGCGCGTCGGCGAGCGTGCGCATCGCCGCCACGCACGGCCACGCGCGCTCGAGATCGACCGGCGGGAAATCGAAATGCGCACGGCGCGCACCGGCGTCGGCCGGCGCGCCGGGCCCGAACTTCCCCGACAGCAGGCCGCCGGCGAGGGGCGACCAGACCAGCAGCGACAGTTGCTCGTCGCGCGCGAGCGGCACCAGCTCGCGCTCGACGTCGCGTCCGGCGATCGAGTAATAGGCCTGCAGGGTCTCGAAGCGCGTCGCGCGGAGCGCTTCGCTGAGCCCGAGCGCCTTGCCGATCTTGCCGGCCCGCCAGTTCGAGACGCCCACATAACGCACCAGCCCCTGACGCGTCAGGTCGTCCAGCGCCCGCAGCGTCTCGTCGATCGGCGTGACCGGATCGTTCGCATGGATCTGGTAGAGGTCGATATGGTCGACCTGCAGCCGTTCCAGGCTGCGCTGCGCCGAATCCATGATGTGCGCGCGCGACGCGCCCTGATCGTTCGGCTTCGGACCCATCGCGCCGGCCGTCTTGGTCGCCAGCACGACGTCGGCGCGCGGCACGCCGAGGTCCTTCAGCGCCTGGCCGACGATGCGCTCGGACTGGCCGAACGAGTAGACGTCCGCGGTATCGATGAAGTTGATGCCGCCGGCCAGCGCGCGTTCGATCAGCCGGTTCGCGTCGTGCTGGCCGACGGCGCCGATCGCCGCCCACATGCCGGCGTCCGCATTGCCGCCGAGCGTCATCGTGCCGAGACACAGCTCGGAGACGTACAGGCCCGTGCGGCCCAATTGCTTGTATTTCATCCTGGTTCCTTTCCGGTTCGCCAACACCGCATGCGGCGGCGCGCGCTCACGCGTCGCGCGCCGGATGCGAATTCAGCCGATCTGCGCGCGCCCCGCGCGCCACTGCGCGGCGACGGTCGCGACGCGCTCGCCGTAGCGGCGGGCGGTCTCGAGATCGCCCAGCGACATTTCATCGGGCGACGCATCGGCCGGCGTCTGCGCCATCGGCGCAAGATACGAGCCCATGCGATTCAGGTCGTCGCGCTGCGACGCCTTCAGGTTCGCCGGCTTGAGGTCCATGCTGACCCAGAGGCCGCCGTGCTGGCCCGCCAGCAACACGAAGTACTCGAGCGTGTTCAGCTTGTCGCCGTTGACGCTCGCGCTGTTGGTGAAGCCGCCGAACAGCTTGTTGCGCCATGCGCCTTCGAACCACGCCTTCGACGTGGCGTCGGCGAATTTCTTGAACTGCCAGCTGGGGCCGCCCATGTAGGTCGGCGAGCCGAACAGGATCGCGTCGGCCGCGGCAAGCGTGCGCCACGCGTCGTCGGCGACGTTTCCGTCGGCGTCGATCGCGACCAGCACGGCGCCCGCGCCATCGGCGACGGCCTTTGCCATCCGTTCGGTATGGCCGTAGCCGGAGTGGTAGACGACGACCGTGCCGGCCGCGGAGGAAGTCGATTGCGTCATGGTTGAGCGTCCTTTGGTTCGGGTTGCCGTCGGGCGACGACATGGGAACGCACTTTACTGAGTCGCAAATGCGTTATAAATGGGCGACCTTTGAACGTTCTGTTACCCCCGGAGAGAACAATGCAAAACCTCGATGCGCTTCTGATCTTCGCCCGGGTGGCCGAGATGACGAGCTTCACGCGTGCCGCCGAGAGCCTGGGGATCCAGAAGGGACGCGCATCGATGGTCGTCCGCCAGCTGGAGCGCGACGTCGGCGTGGCGCTGCTGCACCGGACGACGCGCAGCGTGCAACTGACCGAGGACGGCCGCGCGTTTTACGCGCGCGCCCGCGATCTGCTGGCCGAAGTGCAGGAATTGCAGTCGATGTTTTCGGGCAGCGGCACGCGCCTGCGCGGGCGGCTGCGCGTCGACATGCCGACCGAGCTGGCGCGCAGCGTCGTGGTGCCGGCGCTGCCGCAGCTGATGGCCGCGCATCCCGAGCTCGAGCTGGAACTGTCGAGCACCGACCGGCGCGTCGATCTCGTGCAGGAAGGGTTCGACTGCGTCGTGCGGCTCGGCCCGATCATCGACGACACGCTGATCGCGCGGCCGCTCGGCCGCCTGCGGATGATCAATGCGGCGAGCCCCGACTATCTGGCGCGGCACGGCGTACCGCATACGCTCGACGATCTGCTCGGCCAGGGGCACCGGATGGTCCACTACTCGCTGACGCTCGGCGCGCGGCACGCCGGATGGGAATACCCGAAGGGCGACGGCTACGCGACGCTCGCCTTGCCGAGCGCGATGCAGGTGAACAACGTGCAGACCTATCATGCGGCCGGGCTGGCCGGCATCGGCCTGATCCAGGCCGGCTATTCGGGCGTCGCGCCGCACATCGCGAGCGGCGCGCTGGTGGAGGTGCTGCCCGACCTGCGGCCCGAACCGCTCGCCGCGTCGCTGGTGGTGGCGCATCGGCGCAATCTGTCGCCGCGCGTGCGCGCGTTCATGGACTGGATCGAACGCGTGCTGCAGCCGTACTTCGATTGAGCGCACGCGGCATCGCGCGAGCGGCCGTCCTCGCCGCCAACGACCGGTTGCGACGTTTCAGATCTGCAACCTGAACCGCAGTGCGGTCGTCCGGTTTCGTCAGACGCAGGTAGGCGCGCGTCGGCGCGGTCCGTACTGCGGCAGACGCTCCCGACGCCGCCTCGCGGCTTGCCCGATATCCGCGCGTGCGCGGTGCGGCGCGGTTGCGCGATCGCAGCGCGGCGCCGTCGCCTTCGCGTTGAGCGCGACCGCGCCGAGATGGCGGCCGGCATTCGACAACGCGACGAACGACGGCCGAGCCGATTCGCGGCGCGCGACCGTTTCAGGATCGACACATTTCCGGCGACGGCGAGCGTCCCGACCCGCATGGCCGCGCCGCCGGCCGCCTGCCCGCGTGCATCGACGGCCGTGGCACGCTCCATGCGTTCACGCCAGAGACGCCGGACCCACCGTATCGGCGCGCACACAATATTTCGAATAAGTCCGCGTCCGGCGCACCTGTCGATGAGTTCTCCGGTGCACGGCGCATCGGGGGACACGATGAAAACGAACACGACCGTCTCGATCGGCGCGGCTGCGCGCGCCGACAGCAGCACAGCAACGCTCCCTTCGCGGCCGCTGGCCGCCGCATCCCGCGCATTTCATCGCGCCGACGCGCTCGACGCGAACCCGGCGACGCCCGTGCGCACGCGCACGCGCACGCCGCGTGCGGCCGCGCGCAGCGCCGGCGTCCGCAGGTTCGGCCGGCCCACCGCCGGCCGCGCACCGCAACCCGCACGCTGAGCGCCAGCCGGCGCTGCATTCGGACGCACCGCGGCCGTCCGCGCGCGCCGCCGACAGCGGCGGCCGGCGCCCGATGGCCCGGTGGCCCGACAGCTCGTTGCACCGCCGGCAGCCGGCAAGCGCACGCAATCCCGTCGACGAGAGCCTGCCCTTCCATCATGAATCCGACTGAGAAACCCGGCCGTTCGGACATCGCACTGGTCGTTTCGCTGGCCGTCCTGTTCGTGGTCGCGCATCCCTACACGGGCATCCGGCACGACGCGATTCTGTACACCGCGCAGGCGCTGCACAACCTCCATCCCGACAGCTTTGCGCACGACCTGTTCTTCCAGTACGGCTCGCAGGATCGCTGGACGATCTACGGGCGGATGTTCGCGCTGCTCGTGTCCGCGTTCGGCCTGCGCGCAAGCAATCTCGCGTGCCTGATCGCCGCTCAGGCACTGTGGTGGACCGGCATCTGGCGGCTCGCCCGCCAGCTGCTGCCCGTACCGTGGCACTGGGTCGCGCTGCTGTTCGTCGCGTGCATGCCGGCCGATTACGGCGCCGGCCTGATCTTCTCGTACGACGAAGGCTTCGTCACCGCGCGGCTGCCGGCCGAAGCGCTCGGCCTGTGGGCGATCGCGTCGCTGCTCGAACGCCGGTATCGCGTGGCGCTCGCGCTGACCGTCGTCGCCGCCGCCGTTCATCCGCTGATCGGCGGCGCGGCGCTGGCGTTCGTCGCACTCGTGCGGCTGCCGCGCGTCGCGTGGTGGCGACTATTGCCGATCGCGCTGATCGCGTTCGCCGTCGTCGAGATGCCGGCCTTCCACGCGCTCCACCTCGATCCGTTCGATCCGGAATGGCGAGCGATCGCGCGCTACAACGTGCCGTTCCTGTTCCCGACCCTGTGGTCGCTCACCGCGTGGAGCAAGCTGTGCTGGGCGATCGCGCTTCCGGCCGCGCTATCCGCGGACCCGGCGCAGCCGCAACGCGCGCTGTGGTCGAACCTCGCGTTGATCGGCGTGGCGGGCGTCGCGGCCACCACGATCGCGGACCTGACCGGCCAGGACGCGCTGTGGATCCAGCTGCAGCCGTGGCGCACGCTGTGGCTGCTCTCGGTGATGCAATGGCCGGCGGCCATCCTGCTCGTGCGGCGCGAAGCACGCGTGCGGCCGACACTGGTCTGGCTGCTGGCGATCTGCTGGCTGCTGCTCGACGTCGGCGGCGGGATCATCGCGCTGGCCGTTGCCGCCGCGCTGCACGTGGGCGCGCGCCGGCCCGCCGCTGCGGTGCCGGTCACGCAGCTGCGCGACCTCGGTACGGTGCACCGCGCCGCATGGATCGGAACCACGCTGATCGCCGCGATCGTCTGGTTCGTATTCCAGTGCGCGTATCAGGTCGCGCGCGCCGCCTATCCGACCGGCAAGGTCGCGCTCGACATCGGGTGGCTCGAGGCGTTGATTCACACGCATCTGGCGATCGTCCCGGTCGCGTTGCTGGTCGCGCTCCACCTGTCGCGCACGCGACTCGCGGCCGCCGCGCTTCCCGTCACCTTGGCCGCGCTCGCCGCGTATGGATTCGTCAATCTCGACCAGCGCTCCGCGGCGGCGACGCTCGTCGAAGCGCGCGCCGACCGCCCGGCGATCGCGCCGTTCGCCCGCACGGTCGCTCGCGGCGACATCGTGTATTGGGACGGCCCGGGCGACGAAGTCGTCTACCCGTGGTTCCTGATGAAGACGTCGAGCTATTACTCGTCGGCGCAGGCGGCCGGGTTGATCTTCAACCGCCGCACCACCTTCGAGGCCGTACGGCGCGTCGAGCTGATCCGGCGAGACCCGTATGCCGCGCGGCCGCCGCGCGGCGGCGCCACCGCCGCCGCTGCGGACAAGCACTCGAACGTCTTCGTGTCCACCTACGACTACGTCGCGCTGACCGCGGCCGGCATCCGGCGCGTGTGCGCCGATCCCGTGCTCGATTTCATCGTGTCGCGTCGGCACTACCCGGCATTGGCGACGCGCGACGCGTGGTCGCCCGACGCCGCAAGCACCTTCTGGCTGTACGACTGCGGCCGCATCAGGACGGCAGGCGCGGCCGCGCACGCGCTGACCGTACATGCGCAACCGCGCACCGACACCGACGCAATTCACGAGCGAATGCCCGCTGCAGCGCAGGCCGGCCCGCCCGCGCGTGACGACGCGCGCGTGGACGGCGCTTGAGCCGGACGCCCGCAACCGCTTCGACATCACGGCTCGCCGTCCGGCTGGAACGGCAGAGACGACACACGACAAACCAGCGACTCGACACTCGGGGTGACATCATGGATCAATCGGTTGACGTACTGATCATCGGCGCCGGGCCGGGCGGCCTCACCGCCGCCTACCTGCTGACCAAACAGACCGCGCTGTCGGTCGCGCTCGTCGAGAAGGATCCCCACTATGTCGGCGGCATCAGTCGCACCGAACGGTTCGACGGCCATTGCTTCGACATCGGCGGGCACCGCTTCTTCTCCAAGTCCGCCGAGGTCGTCGCGCTGTGGCACGAGCTGCTGCCGGACGACTTCATCGAGCGGCCGCGCAGCTCGCGCATCTTCTACCGGAACAAGTTCTACCGCTATCCGCTCGACGGGCTCGAAGCGTTGATGAACCTGGGCATCGTCGAAAGCGCGCGCTGCGTGCTGTCGTACCTCGCCGCGCGCGTGCGGCCGTGCCGCAACCCGACGTCGTTTCATCAATGGGTCGCCAATCAGTTCGGCGAACGGCTGTTCTCGATCTTCTTCAAGACCTACACCGAAAAGGTGTGGGGCATGTCCTGCGACGAAATTTCGGCCGACTGGGCCGCACAGCGCATCAAGGGGCTCAGCCTGTCCACCGCGATCGCCCGTGCGGTAAAGCGGTCGCTCGGGATCCGGTCGCGCCGGACCGACGTCAAGTCGCTGATCGAATCGTTCCACTACCCGCGACGCGGCCCCGGCATGCTGTGGGAAGCCGCCGCGCGCAAGTTCGAGCAGCAAGGCGGACGGTTGATGATGGGCCACGCAGCGGGCGCACTGCAGTACGACGGCCGCGCGCGGCGCTGGCTCGTCGAAACCATCGGCCCCGACGGACAGACGCATCGCATCAGCGCGCGCGACGTCGTGTGCACCGCGCCGCTGCGGGAAACCATCAACGCGATTTCGCCGCGGCCGTCGTCCGCCGAGGCCGCCGCGCGACTCCAGTACCGCGACTTCATCACGGTCGCGCTGATACTCGACCGGCCGGCCACGTTCACGGACAACTGGATCTACATACACGACCCGTCGGTCAAGGTCGGGCGCATCCAGAACTTCGCATCGTGGTCGCCCGAGATGATGCCCGACGCCGCGACGGGCGGTTGCCTCGGGCTCGAGTACTTCTGCTTCGACGGCGATGCGATGTGGGAGAGCAGCGACGCCGACATCACCGCGCTCGCGATCCGCGAGCTCGAACAGATCGGCCTGGCGACGCGCGACCAGATCCGCGGCGCGCGCGTCGTGCGCCAGCCGAAGGCGTACCCGGTGTACGACGACGATTACCGCGCGATCGTCGACCGGATCCGGGCCGATCTGGCCGACCACTTTCCGAATCTGCATCTCGTCGGCCGCAACGGCATGCACAAGTACAACAACCAGGACCACGCGATGATGACGGCGATGCTGACCGTCGAGAACATCGTCGCCGGGCATCGGCTTCGCGACGTATGGGCCGTCAACGAGGACGCCGAATATCACGAGAGCGGCGCCGAACCGCAAGCCGGCGCAGCGGGCCTGCGCGCCGTGCCGGCCCGCACCGTTCAGTGGAGGCGGACATGATGCTGTCGCGCTATTGCGTCGTCAGCGTGGTGTCGCTCGGCGTCGACTGGGCGCTGTTCGTCGTCCTGAAGGCGACGATGCCGATCGACGCGGGGATCTCGGCGTGGCTCGCGTACCTGGGCGGCGGTGTCGTCAACTATCTGCTGTCGCGCCGCGTGGTGTTCCGCTCCGACGCGACCGGCCGCCGGCAGCTCGGCGAAGCGCTGCTGTTCGCGGCGAGCTGCGCGCTCGGCTCGCTGCTGACCGGCGGCATCGTGCACGTCGCGTCGGCGCGGGTCGGCACGGTCGCCGCGAAATGGATCGCGGTGGCCGTCAGCTTCGTCACGCTGTATCTGGTGCGCAGGATCGTCGTGTTCAGGACGGCGCACGTGCGCGTAGCGGATGCGGCGGGAGCACCGGCGGCCGCGCGCCGCGAAGCCGGCGCGAGCGCGCACGTCGAGGCGACGGTTCGTTGACCGCGTGGGCGGATAACGGCCGAGCGCGTGCATAGCGCGCCCGCCCGCTTGTCCGACGCGCGATCGATCGCACTGCCCGAATCGAAAACCGGCGCCGACGTCCGATCCGAACGCCGGCGGCGGCCTCGGCAACGCTGCGTTTCGCCCCGACACGCAGTGCCCGCGTTGGCGCGGGACGAAAGCGCCAGTCAGCGGCAGCACCGCTGATCAACCGGCCTGGGCCACGCCGTCACGCACCGCGTCGCCGCCGTCCGAGGCCGTGCGCGCGAGCACCGGCTTCAACGCGTGTCCGGTATGGCTCGCGTTCACCTTCGCGAGCCTTTCCGGGGGCGCCGCCGCGACGATCGTGCCGCCGCCCACACCGCCTTCGGGGCCGAGATCGATGATCCAGTCGGCTTCCGCGATCACGTCAAGGTCGTGTTCGATCACGACGACGCTGTGCCCGCCGTCGACCAGCCGGTGCAGCACGCGGATCAGCTTCGCGACGTCGGCCATGTGCAGGCCGACCGTCGGCTCGTCGAGCACGTACAGCGTGTGCGGCGCTTTCTGCCCGCGCCGCGTGATGTCGTCGCGCACCTTGGTCAGCTCGGTGACGAGCTTGATCCGCTGCGCCTCGCCGCCGGACAGCGTCGGCGACGGCTGGCCGAGCGTCAGATAGCCGAGGCCGACGTCCTTCATCAGCTGCAGCGGATGCGCGATGTTCGAGATCGGCGCGAAGAACGCGACCGCTTCGTCGATCTCCATCGTCAGCACGTCGCCGATGTTCCGGCCGCGCCACGTGACCGCGAGTGTTTCGGGGTTGAAACGCTGCCCGTGGCACACGTCGCACGGCACCTTCACGTCCGGCAAAAAGCTCATCCCGATGGTGCGCACGCCCTGCCCTTCGCACGCCGGGCAGCGCCCGTCGCCGGTGTTGAACGAGAAGCGCGACGCCGTGTAGCCGCGCGCGCGTGCTTCGAGCGTGTCGGCGAACAGCTTGCGGATCGTGTCCCACACGCCGATGTAGGTGGCCGGGCACGAACGCGGCGTCTTGCCGATCGGCGTCTGGTCGACTTCGAGCACGCGGTCGATGCTCTCCCAGCCGCTCAGCGACGCGCAGCCCTGCCACGCGTGGGTCACGCTCAGCGCCGGCCGCGGCGCGCTGCGCGCGAGCACGCTGGAGCGGCGCTTCGTCGCCGGCGCGTCCAGCTGCGCGGCCTTGCGCGCGCGGCGCGTGGCCGGCGACGACAGCACCGAGCGGCCGACCGCGTCGAGCAGGTTCGTCATCAGCACGTCGCGCGCGAGCGTCGACTTGCCTGAGCCGCTCACGCCGGTCACCGCGACGAGCCGCGCCAGCGGGATGTCGACGGTAACGTCGCGCAGGTTGTGCAGCGTCGCGCGATGCACGGTGAGCCAGCCGTCGGGCACCGCATCGGCGCCGTGCTGGCCGCGCGGGTTCACCGGGCGGCGCGGCTGCAACGGATGCGTCATCGGATGCGCGAGCAGGCGGCCCGTCACCGAATCGGGTTGCGCGGCGAGATCGGCGACCGCGCCTTCGGCGACCAGCGTACCGCCGCGCTTGCCGGCGCCCGGCCCGATATCGATGATGTGATCGGCGCGGCGGATCGTGTCCTCGTCATGCTCGACGACGACCAGCGTATTGCCCTTGTCGCCGAGCTTGCGCAGCGCGTCCAGCAGGATCCGGTTGTCGCGCGGATGCAGGCCGATGGTCGGCTCGTCGAGCACGTAGCACACGCCCTGCAGATTGCTGCCGAGCTGCGCGGCGAGCCGGATGCGCTGCGCTTCGCCGCCCGACAGGCTCGGCGCGGCGCGATCGAGGCTCAGATAGCCGAGCCCGACTTCCTCGAGGAACGCGAGACGGCTGCCGATCTCGCTGACGATGTCGCGCGCGATCTGCGCGTCGCGGCCGGTCAATTCGAGCGCATCGATCCAGCGGCGCGTGTCGGACACCGTCCATTGCGCGACGTCGACGATCGAGTGCGCATCGAACGTCACCGCGCGCGCGGACGGATTCAGGCGCGTACCGCCGCAATCGGGGCACGGCTCGTTGCCGACGCCTTCCGGCTCCTGCTCGTCCGACGGCAAGGTCTGCTCGCGGCCGCGTTCGTCGCCGGCGAACACCGTGTCGTCGTAAGCGGCGCGCTGCTCGCGCGTGAGCGTGACGCCGGTGCCGACGCACGTCGTGCACCAGCCGTGCTTGCTGTTGTACGAGAACATGCGCGGATCGAGCTCGGGGTAGCTGGTGCCGCACACCGGGCACGCGCGCTTCACCGACAGCACCTTGACCGCCCCGACGCCCGCGGTCGAACGATCGTTCTGCATCGCCTGCTGCAGCCCGTCGAGCGGCGCGAGCAGATGCATCACGCCCTTGCCGAGCTCGAGCGTGTCGTCGAGCGCGCGCCGCAACGCGGCTTCGTCGTCGGGCGACACGACGAGATCGGCCACCGGCAGCTCGATCGTGTGCTCGCGGAAACGGTCGAGCTTCGGCCACGGATCGACCGGCACGAATTCGCCGTCGACGCGCAGATGCGTACTGCCGCGCGCCTTCGCCCACTTCGCGAGATCGGTGTACACGCCCTTGCGGTTGACGACGAGCGGCGCGAGCAGCCCGACGTGCTCGCCGCGATGGTCGCGCAGCAGCTGCGCGGCGATCGACTCGACGGTTTGCGACGTGACCGGCGTGCCGTCGTGGATGCAATGCTGGAGGCCGAGCTTCACGTACAGCAGACGCAGGAAATGCCAGACCTCGGACGTGGTCGCGACCGTGCTCTTGCGGCCGCCGCGCGACAGCCGCTGCTCGATCGCGACGGTCGGCGGAATGCCGTACACCGCATCGACCTCGGGCCGCCCGGCCGGCTGCACGATCGAGCGCGCATAGGCGTTCAGCGATTCGAGGTAGCGGCGCTGGCCCTCGTGGAACAGGATGTCGAACGCGAGCGTCGACTTGCCGGAACCCGACACGCCGGTGATCACGTTGAACCTGCCGTGCGGAATGTCGACGTCGAGCGCCTTCAGGTTGTGTTCGCGCGCATTGACGATCCGCACGACGTCCTCGCCCTCGATCGCGCGCCGCGCGCGCGCCGCGTTCAGCGCGACCTGCAGCGGCACGCCTTCGTCGGCGCTTGCGGCGTTGCCGTCCATCGCCTGCTCGTACTGCAGCAGCGCGACGCCCGTATGCGATTGCGCGCACGCCTTCACGTCGTCGGGCGTGCCCGCGCACAGCACCAGGCCGCCGCCGTCGCCGCCTTCCGGGCCGAGATCGATCAGCCAGTCGGCCGCGCGGATCACGTCGAGGTTGTGCTCGATCACGATCAGCGAATGGCCGGCCGCGAGCAGCTTGCCGAACGCGCGCATCAGCTTCGCGATGTCGTCGAAGTGCAGGCCGGTGGTCGGCTCGTCGAACATGAACAGCTTCGCGCGCGCGATGCGCGCCTCCTCGCTCGCGACGCGGCGCCCGCCGGCCGCCGCCGCCGACTCGGCGAGGAAGCCGGCCAGCTTCAGCCGCTGCGCTTCGCCGCCGGACAACGTCGGCACCGGCTGGCCGAGCTTCACGTATTCGAGCCCGACGTCGACGATCGGCTGCAGCACGCGCAGCACCTCGGCGTCCGTCGCGAAGAAGCCGACCGCTTCGCTGACCGTCAGGTCGAGCACGTCGGCGATGTTCAGCGCGCGACCGTCGCGCTCGATCCGCACTTCGAGGATTTCCGCGCGGTAGCGGCTGCCGTCGCAATCGGGGCAACGCAGATACACGTCGCTCAGGAACTGCATCTCGATGTGTTCGAACCCGGAGCCGCCGCAGGTCGGGCAGCGGCCGTCGCCGGAGTTGAAGCTGAACGTGCCGGCGCCGTAGCCGCGTTGCAGCGCGAGCGGCGCTTTCGCGAACAGCTTGCGGATCTCGTCGAACGCGCCGACGTAGCTCGCCGGGTTCGAGCGCGTGGTCTTGCCGATCGGCGACTGATCGACGAACACGACGTCGCCGACCTGATCGGCGCCCGACAGACTGCGGAACGCGCCGGGCGACTCCGTCGCCTTGCCGTGATGGCGCGCCAGCGCCGGATACAGCACGTCCTGCAGCAGCGTCGACTTGCCGGAGCCCGACACGCCCGTCACGCAGACGAGCCGTTGCAGCGGGATCTCGACCGTCACGTCGCGCAGATTGTGTTCGGTCGCGCCTTCGAGCACGATGCGCGGCGTGTCGGCGTCGACCGGGCGGCGCGCCCAGTCGGACGCATGCGCGACGTGCTTGCGGCCGCCGAGATACTCGCCCGTCAGCGTGTGCGCCGAGCGGATGTCGCCCGGCGTGCCGTCGAACACGATCGTGCCGCCGCGCTCGCCGGGGCCGGGGCCCATGTCGATCAGCCGGTCGGCCGCGAGCATCACCGACGGATCGTGCTCGACGACGACCAGTGTGTTGCCGGCGTCGCGCAGCCGCTGCATCGCGTCGACGATGCGCGTGAGGTCGCGCGGATGCAGGCCGATGCTCGGCTCGTCGAGCACGAACAGCGTTTTGGTGAGCGACGTGCCGAGCGCCGTGGTGAGGTTGATCCGCTGCACTTCGCCGCCCGACAGCGTCCGGCTCTGCCGGTCGAGCGTCAGGTAGCCGAGCCCCACGTCGCACAGATACTTGACGCGCGTACGCACTTCCGCGAGCAGCAGCTTCAGCGCATCGTCGAGCAGCGCGCTCGGCAGCTCGATGTCGTCGAAGAAGCGGCGAATCCGCTCGATCGGCAGCAGCATCAGGTCGTGCACCGTCAGACCGGGCAGCGCGTCGAGTTGCGCGCGCGTCCATTCGACGCCGCGCGGCATGAAACGATCGGCCGGCGCAAGCACCGCGTCGGCATTCGGCTTCGAGCCGAGCCGCCACAGCAGCGATTCGGTTTTCAGGCGCGCGCCGCCGCAGACTTCGCATGGCGTGTAGCTGCGGTACTTCGACAGCAGCACGCGGATGTGCATCTTGTACGCCTTCGACTCCAGATAGCCGAAGAAGCGTTTCACGCCGTACCACTGGCTCTGCCACTTGCCGTTCCAGTCGGGCGAGCCGTTGATCACCCAGTCGCGCTCGGCCTCCGTCAGATCCGACCACGGCGTGTCGCGGCGGATGTCCGCTTTCGCCGCGTAGCGCATCAGGTCGTCCTGGCATTCCTTCCATGCGGGCGTCTGCATCGGCTTGATCGCACCGCCGCGCAGCGTCTTGCGCGCGTCGGGAATCACGAGGCCGAGATCGACGCCGATCACGCGGCCGAAGCCGCGGCAGGTTTCGCATGCGCCGTATGCGGAGTTGAACGAGAACAGCGCGGCCTGCGGCTCCGCGTAGCGCAGATCGCTGTCGGGGTCGTGCAGCCCGGTGGAGAAGCGCCACAGCTGCGGCTCGGCCGAGGCGTCCTGCGCATCCGCCGGCAGCACGTAGACGTTCACGCGGCCGCCGCCGCGCTTGAGCGACGCCTCGATCGCCTCGACCACGCGCACCTTGTCGGCCTGCTGCACGCGGAAGCGGTCGGCCACCACGTCGAGCAGCTTGCGCGGGCCGGTCGGAGACGCGACTTCACGCTGCGCCTGCACGCGCGTGTAGCCGCTCGCCGACAGCCACTGCGTGACCTCTTCGTCTGACGCGCTGTCCGGCAGCTCGACCGGGAACGTGACGACGACGCGCGGATCGTCGGCGCGCGTGCGCTCGAGCAGCTGCGCGTAGATCGTCTCCGGCGTGTCGTGGCGCACCTGGCGCGCGGTCTTGCGGTCGAACAGTTCGGCCGCGCGCGCGTACAGCAGCTTCAGGTGGTCGTTCAGCTCGGTCATCGTGCCGACCGTCGAGCGCGAGCTGCGCACCGGGTTGGTCTGGTCGATCGCGATGGCGGGCGGCACGCCGTCGACGCGCTCGACCTGCGGGCGGTCCATCCGGTCGAGGAACTGCCGGGCATACGCGCTGAACGTCTCGACGTAGCGCCGCTGGCCTTCCGCGTACAGCGTGTCGAACACGAGGCTCGACTTGCCTGAGCCCGACGGGCCGGTGACGACCGTCATTTCGCCGGTGCGCAGGTCGAGGTCGAGATTCTTGAGGTTGTGCTGACGTGCTCCGCGAATGCGGATCAGATTGCTGGATGACAATTTGCCTGCCCGTCTGAAGGAGTTAGCCGGAATCACGGTGCCGCGGCGCTGCGGCGGATCTCCGCAGGCACGGCGCACGCGTCGCAGGGGTCATGCCTGGGCGGCGCGCGTCCGGCGGATACTATACTGTACATTCATACAGTTTTCCAATGCGGGCTGCGCCCGGCACCACGGCATCGTACGGTCACGCGATCGGCGAGCGCTGCGTGGCCCACGCGCGTCGTTCCCGGTGCCGATACACAGCGCGGGCAGGTAAAAAATTCGGCAGTGTCACGTCCTTTCGGCCCCTTCTTACCGGTCGCGCGATTCATCCGATGAATTCACAAAATGTCACAATCGCGTTCATTACCCATGATTTATATTCCCTAACCGTTTGTTCCACACGCATCGAAAGGCAAACGTTTGCGCATCGGCCGCGCCGCGTTTGCGATCAAGCCAACCAAGGTATCCGGGGTGCATGAATGCGCATATTGGTGGTTGAGGACGATCCCGTTCAGGCCGAAGAAGTGCAAAGCGCACTGGCCCCTTTCTGTCACACGATCAAGGTCGTCGTCGACGGCGAGCAGGCGCTGCGGTTCCTGCGCTCCGAGTCGGTCGACGCGGTCGTGCTGGACTGGCACTTGCCATGCCTCACCGGCATCGAGGTTTTGAACTGGATCCGGACCCGCGCCGACGTCGAATACGGCGTGCTGTTCCTGACCAGCCGCGTGCAGGAGCTCGACGTCGTCAGAGCGCTGGAAGCCGGAGCCGACGACTACCTGAGCAAACCGTTCCGCGCGGAAGAACTGGCGGCGCGAGTCAATGCGCTGCTGCGTCGCATCGGGCGGAAGGTGAAGCGCGACGAGCCGATTCGCGCCGGCGAATACGTGCTCGATCCCGTGCATCGCACCGTGCGGCTTCGCGACGACACGATCGAATTGACGACGAAGGAATTCCAGCTCGTCGCGTGCCTGTTCAACAACATCGGCAAGATCATGTCGCGCGAGCAGCTGGCGACGACGGCCTGGGGCCGGGAACTCGGAACGGAGTCGCGTTCTCTCGACACGCACATCTACAGAATCCGGCAAAAGCTCAAGCTGAGCATCGAGAACGGCTTGCGGCTGTCGGCCATCTACACGTTGGGATATCGACTCGATCAGACCCGGGCTTCAACGGAGCTTCACTTCAACGAGCCGGCGCTGATCGACAGTCGCGTGTGAGCGGCGGGTGATGCCGCGCGCGGCAGCGTGCGTTGCTCCACGATCCCCCGACGATCCTGCTTCGCGCTGCCGAACCGGGCATCGCGCACACCTTCACAAATCCGCGAAACGACAGCCCGGTCGTTTCGCGCTGCCGAGTCTTCGCTCGTCCACCCCCAACCATTCGTCAGAAATGGTTCGGCCTCCTCTTTTCAATGCGCGTCCAGCCCGTTCGTTTAAAACGAAATTTTGTAAATTTTCACGCTTCTTTGAAGTGACAAATGTTCACTTTTTAATTGCGACTTCCTCTCCTAACATCTAGCCATCGAAAAGATCGGCAAAATTAATAACCGCAAATTCAAAGCAGAATAGGTATACGAAGCAGATAACGGACGATCACCTCTATCGGTGACCTTTATAGCCGGCCAAAGCGACTCTGCCATCGAGCATCGAGCCGATTTAGCCGGGGCTTTTCCGTACCCGTTCGAATCGCGGTCGCGGACGTATCGCGATGCAATTCGAACGACAAAGACCCATATATAGCATCTGACATTCAATAGAGTAGCGGCGATATATCGCCGATTTCGCTTTACTTATATCGAGATTGAAAAATGTCGAATTCGCCGAGACGATCCACCGCCGTCCGAATATCCGGCCACGCAGCATTCAGGCGGCCCCTGCGCGCCAATAGCGCCGCGTCGCGATCGGCGCCGTCCCATCCCTCACGACGCACACGCGTCGCGGTCCAGCTCGCAATGCCTGCGCGCGCGGAGCGCACGTCGGACCACCGCACGGCCCACCTGCGCGCGACGCACCGACAGCCATCGAACGCGTTCGCACCGACGCACGGCAATGCGGCGTTCTCTGCCACGTCGAGTGCGGTCGCCGCGCTCGCCGACCCCGTCGCGCAACGACATCCGTGCGGCCCGTAAACGCTCGACGCCCCCCAAGTCCCCTCCACACCGGTCATGACTCTCCTTTCATTCACCGGTCCCGCTTCGGACTACGACCCAATCAACGCCGATAGAGAAGTGCTTATTCCACACGGAGCATCGAGATGAACAGAGTGCACAAAGTCATATGGAGCAACGCGCGGGGCGCGTTCGTCGCCGCATCCGAGCTTGGCAAGGCGCGCGGCAAAGGCAGCGCCGGCGGGGCGGCGACCATATGCGACGACCGCTGCGCGCAACCAAGCGTCGCGGCCGCACATCAACGGACAATCCGGTTGCTGGTCGGTCTGGCGATTCCCGTCTGGCTCGGCGCGTCGTGGCAGCTCGCCCATGCGCAGTACGCCGCGGGCACCGGCAGCGCGACCGGGACGGGCGATGTCGCGATCTCCGGCCCCGGCGGCGCAGCGGCCTCGGCCAGCGGCGGCCTGGGCGTCGCGATCGGCGGCGGCGCATCGACCACGGGGCTGAACGCGGTAGCGGTCGGCACGAACAGCCATTCGTCCGCCGCTGGCGCGATCTCGATGGGCGCGAATGCGCTTGCATCCGGCGGGAACTCGCTCGCGATGGGCGTCAACACGACGGCGTCCGGGCAGACCAGCACGGCGCTCGGTCCCGCGGCCATAGCCTCGGCGCAGATGGCGACGGCGGTCGGCCCCAACGCGCAGGCAACCGGACAATACGCCGTTGCCCTCGGGCGATTGGCCGCAGCGACCGACACCGCGGCGACAGCGGTCGGCACCAGCGCCGTCGCGGGCAGCACCGGCGCGAGCGCATTCGGGCAGGCGGCGACGGCGTCGAACAGCAGTTCGACCGCGATCGGCGGCAACGCCACGGCGAGCGGCATCGGTGGAACGGCGCTGGGGCACTCGGCGTTCGCGAGCGACACCAACGCTTCGGCACTCGGGACGTCCGCGACCGCTTCCGCGGAAAACGCGAATGCACTCGGCGACTTTTCGACGGCATCCGGCATCGCGAGCACGGCGCTGGGACCGGGCGCGCGATCGGTTGCGGACAATGCGATCGCCGAGGGCCTGAACGCCAGCGCGTCGGCCACGTCGGCCATCGCGATCGGCACGACATCGTCGGCGTCCAGCACCTTTGCCACGGCGCTCGGCGCGAACAGCACCGCATCGGGCGATCACGCGACGGCATTGTCGACCCAGGCGACGGCGGCCGGCGCCTATTCGGTCGCGACGGGATTCGAGTCGATCACGACGACCGCGGCGGCAGCGGGTGTCGCGTTGGGATCGGGCGCGTCGGTCAGCGGCGCGTCGGGCATCGCGATCGGCGTGAATAGCGGCGTATCGGCCGCGAGTTCGATCGCGATCGGGCCGGGCGGCACGGCCGGCGTCCCCGGTTCGGGCACGCAGGCGACGGGCGCCCAGGCCGTCGCGATCGGCAACAACGCGCTCGCCGGCGCGATCTATGCGCAGGCCTTCGGCAACCAGGCGACGGCGAGCGGTACCAGCTCGATGGCCTTCGGCAATACGGCCACGGCGGCCACGCTGTTCGGCATCGCCATCGGCAACCTCGCCACGTCTTCCGGTATCTCGGCCACGGCAGTGGGCGCGGGCGCGACCGCGAGCGCCGACAATTCGGTGGCGGTCGGCGTGAATTCGCATGTGGCCGGTTACGGCGGTGTCGCGCTTGGCACCAACTCGCAGGCGCTCGCCGGCTCGACAGTAGCATTCGGCGACACCAGCACGGTCGCGGCCGCCGCGGGCGCCGGCTCGATCGCCGGCGGCCACAACTCGCAGGTCGCGGGCGGCACGGGCGCCGTCGCACTCGGCGAAGGCCAGACCGCGAACGGCAACGGCGCGGTGGCGATCGGCGATCCGAACACCGCGACCGGCAACGGCGCAGTGGCGATGGGCGCCAACAACACCGCGAGCGGCAACGGCGCGGTCGCGCTCGGCAATACCAACGTCGCGAACGGCCAGGGAGCGGTGGCGCTCGGCAACGCGTCGCAGGCGAACGTCGCGGGCGGCGTCGCGCTCGGCGACAGCGCGGTCGTGCAGGCCGCCGCGACCAACGGCCTCGCGCTCGGCTCGGGCGCAATCGCGAGCGTGGCCAACAGCGTCGCGCTCGGCGCCGGATCGACCACCACCGCGGCGACCCCGACGCCCGGCGCGACGATCGGCGGCGTCGCCTATACCTTCGCGGGCACGGCGCCGGCCGGCGTGGTGAGCGTCGGCGCCCCGGGCGCCGAGCGGCAGATCCAGAACGTCGCGGCCGGTCAGCTGAGCGGCGCCAGTACCGACGCGGTGAACGGCTCGCAACTGTTCGCCACCAACCAGCAGGTCACGGCCAATACGACCGCGATCTCGAACATCAACAACGGCGCCGGCATCAAGTACTTCCACGCGAATTCGACGGCCCCCGACTCGTCGGCGACCGGTGCCGATGCGGTCGCGATCGGCGGCAACGCGCAGGCGACGATCGCGAACTCGGTCGCGCTCGGCGCCAACGCGACGACCACGGCGGCGACGCCGACGGCCAGCGGCGTGATCGGCGGCGTGACGTACAACTTCGCAGGCGCAGCACCGGCCGGCGTGGTGAGCGTCGGCTCGGCCGGCGCTGAACGGCAGATCCAGAACGTCGCGGCCGGCCAGTTGAGCGGCACCAGCACGGACGCAGTCAACGGCTCGCAACTGTTCGCCACCAACGAGCAGGTCACGGCCAATACGACCGCGATCTCGAACATCAACAACGGCGCAGGGATCAAATACTTTCATGCGAACTCGACGCTCGCGGACAGCCAGGCAACCGGCACGGACAGCATTGCCGTCGGTCCTCAGGCACTCGCCAGCGCGACCGACAGCTTCGCGGCCGGCACCGGCGCGCAGTCGACTGCCGCAAACGGCATGGCGCTCGGCACGCAGACGACCGCGTCGATCGCCGGCAGCGTAGCGATCGGCTCGGGCTCAGTGGCGGACCGCGCCGTCGCGGCGGGCAGCGGCACCATTCCGGCCGGCAGCCACACCGTGCCGTTCAACACGTCGGACGCAACGCTGCTCGGCTCCGTGTCGTTCGGCAGCGCGTCGGGGAACACCTACCGTCAGCTGACCAACGTCGCCGACGGCACGAGCGCGCACGACGCGGTGACGGTCCGGCAGTTGACCGGCGCGCTGCAATCGTTCTCGGTCACGCCGACGATGTACTTCCACGCGAATTCGACGGCGGCCGATTCGCTCGCCGTCGGCGCGGAGTCGGTCGCGGTCGGCCCGACGACCGTCGTCAACGGCGACAACGGCGTGGGGATCGGCAACGGCGCGGTCGTCCAGCAGACGGCGCCCGGCGGCGTCGCGATCGGACAGGCCGCGAATTCCGGGCAGGCCGATGCGATCGCGCTCGGCAGCGGCGCGAGCGCGACCGGCCCGCAATCGATCGCGCAAGGCGCCAACGCCGTCGCCAGCGCGTCGGGCGGCATCGCGATCGGTTCGGGTTCGAACAGCAGCGCCGCCGATACGCTCGCGCTCGGCGCCGGCGCGAGCGCGACCTTCGCGAACAGCGTCGCGATCGGCGCGGGTTCGGTCACGACGGTCGGCGCGCAGTCCAACTACATCGCATACGGACTGAGCAGCCCACAGTCGTCGGCAGGCGAAGTGAACCTCGGCAACCGCAAGATCACCGGCGTCGCGGCCGGCTCTGCGGGCACCGATGCGGTCAACGTCAGCCAGCTCGACGCGGTCAACCAGAACCTGACGACGCTGATCCAGAACCTCAGCAACACCAACGGCGGCTTCCCGTCGACACCCGGCTCGTCCACGCCGCCCGCCTCGACCGGCTCGAACTCGTCGGCCGGCGGCAACGGCGCCGTCGCGTCGGGTTCGAACAGCACCGCGGTCGGCAACGGTTCGACGGCATCCGGCACGGGTTCGACGACGATCGGCGCAGGCTCGACGTCTTCCGGCAACGGCTCGGTCGCGATCGGCGCCGGCAGCAACGACGAAGGACGCAACAACGTCGTCTCGATCGGCACGGCCAACTCGACGCGCCAACTCACGAACGTCGCGGCAGGGACCGCCCCGACCGACGGCGTCAACGTGCAGCAGCTGAATGCCGCGGTCGGCAACGCGAACGCCTACACCGACGCGAAGATCCAGGGGCTGCGGCGCGACGCGGACGCCGGTGCGGCGAGCGCAATGGCCGTCGCCGGTCTGCCGCAGCCTTCCGGGCCCGGCAAGAGCATGGTGGCGATCGCCGGCAGCTACTACCACAGCCAGTCGGGCCAGGCCCTCGGCATCTCGACGATCTCGGAAAACAATCACTGGATCTACAAGGCCGCCGTCACGACCAATACGCGCAACGACTACGGTGCCGTGATCGGCGCGGGCTATCAGTGGTGATCGCGAGAACCCGACATGCAACCGTGCCGCTCCGGGCTGCGCAACGCTTCATCGAGCGTTGCCGCGGTTGCCCGGCGCGCCGCTCCTCATACGATGCGAGAAACTGATCATGAAAATCCAATGGGCACTTGCGCTGTCTGTCAGCCTGCTCTCGGTTGTTTCCCTCGAAGGCTGCGCCGTCGACGGCCCGCCCCGATTCCCCGATCCGCAATCGGCCAGCCCGAAGGGCGGCACCTTCGTGAACGTAGCCAATCTGCGTAACGTCGGCCCCGGCCTGAACAAGGACCAGATGTTCGACCTGCTGGAGCCGCCCCACTTCAACGAGTGGTTCGTCGGTAGCCACACGTGGAACTACCTGTTCGATTTCCGCCGCGGCAATGAAGTCGTCACCTGCCAGTATCAGGTGCGATACGACGAGCACATGAAGGTGAGCAACACCTACTGGCGCGATCCCGCATGCGCCGATTTCGTCCGCGCACCGGCCGCCGCGCCTGCGGCCGCAGCCGCCGCGCCGGCCGCGACGCTCGAGCAGTTCACGCTGCAAAGCGACGCGCTGTTCGCCTTCGGCAAATCGAGCCTCGATTCGATGCTGCCGGCCGGCAAGGCGCAGCTCGACGACGCGGTCGAGCGCATCAAGCGCCACAACGAGATCACGCGGATCGTCGTGGTCGGCCACACCGACCGTATCGGCCCGGCCTCGGTCAACGAGCCGCTGTCGCGCGCCCGCGCGCAGACGGTACGCGCTTACCTGATCTCGCATGGCCTCGACGGCAGCGTGATCGAAGCGCGAGGCGTCGGGTCGAGCGAGCCGGTCACGCATTGCCCGCCGGGCCGCAGCAGCGCCGTGATCGCATGCCTGCAGCCCGATCGCCGCGTAGCGATCACCGTAAGCGGCCGCAACTGACGGCAGCGAAGCCGGCGACGCGCTTCACGCCTCGCCCGCGTGAGGCGCGTCGCCCGCCGGCCAATGGGCGCTGCCGCCGCAATTCCGGGCGACCGGGTGCCGCGCGGCGCGCGCTCGCGGCGCTCCATGCGGCGCCCGGTCGCCCGTGCCGCCCGCTGCGCGCGAGCCGGGCGCATGCCAATACTTCTATCCCCGTGACGTGGTGCGGCGGCGTCGATCCGTCACCTGATCGAGAAACCAGCAGGAATCCGGATGACGACGATGAGAAGGGTCGGCGTGTACGTGGATGGCAGCAGCATGGACGCGAACGGCGGTCACATGATGCGCTACGAGGTATTGCGCGCGCTGGCCGGTCGCGCAGGCGCCACGATCCAGCGACTGCATGCGTATCTGAGCTTCGACGAACGCCGCGCGTCCCGCTCGCCCGACTACGACACGCGGATGAAAGCCTATCAGGCGGCGCTGCGCGACAAGGGCTTCCGGGTCACGGTCAAGGCGCTCAGGCACTATGCCGACGAAGACGGCACGGAAACGATCAAATCGAATTCGGATCTCGGCATGGCGATCGACGCGCTGTCCGAATCGGACCGGCTCGACACGGTGCTGATCGCGACCAGCGACGGCGATTTCGCGGAAGTCGTGCGGGCGCTGCAGAAAAAAGGCTGCCGCGTCGAGGTGCTGGGATTCGACAACGTCGCGGCCGAGCTGCGCGACGCCGCCGATCAATTCATCAGCGGCTATCTGGTGCCCGGGCTTCTGCCGGTGCGCGATTGGGGTGGGGGCGGGCCGGCGTGGGGGCAAGTCGGCTCGCGCGTGCGTGGCATCTGCAATCGCTTCGAGCCGGACGACGGCTACGGCTTCATCGCGTTCTGGCCGTCGCTGCCCGACACGCCGCTGCTCGCCGCAGCGGAGACCAGCCCCGCCTATTTCCGCAGCAGCAGCGTTCAGGATCCGTCGGTGCTGTTGCGGCTGCCGTCCAGAAGTACGGTCCTCGAGTTCGAGCTGGCCACGCCGGCCAAACAGAACGGCGCGCCCGAAGCGCGCCGGATCCAGATCGTTTCGGGCGCATAGCGTGAGGGCCGCAGCCGCCGCAGCTGCGTTCGCGCAACGCCGCGCCGGCGCGCGTCACCGCATCGAGCGCGCTCAACCGCCCAACGCGGCGTCGTGATGGTGGCGCGACAGGAACATGAAGAACGTCGTGCCCTCACCGAGCGTCGATCGCACCTGCAGCTTGCCGCCAAGCGAATCCACGACGGTCTTCACGAATGCCAGGCCGAGACCGTGTCCGGACGATCCGGCATGGCCGTCCAGTTGCGTGAATTCCCGGAACAGTTTTTCCCGATCCTGCTCCGAGATGCCGATGCCGTAATCGGTCACGGCGATCTTCACGTGCCGCTCCGTGGCCGACAGTTCCACATCGACTGTGGACGCCTCGCGACCGAACTTGATCGCGTTGCCGATCAGATTGACGAACGCGCGGCGCAGCAATTTCACGTCCGCGATGGTGCTGAGACCGGGCTCGGCCATCAGGTTGACCGTGGTCGAGCGCGCACTCGCCTGCGGCAGCAGATCGTCGACCGCATCGCCGAGCACCAGCGCCGGATCCACCGCGGCCAGCTTCGGCGGCAGGCTCTCGGCCTTGGCGAGAAACAGGAAGTCGTCGGACAGGCTGAGCGCGCGCGTCGCATACTGCGAAACCAGTTCGGCGAAGCGCTGCGGCGTGTAGCGTGACGGATCGCGCCGGATCTGCGACGCCAGCGCGAGTATGGACGCCTGCGGCGAGCGCATGTCGTGCGACAGGAAACGCAACGCCATGTCCCGCTGTCGCTCGGCGAGCCGCACCGATGAAACGTCCGCCACATGGAATACGAGCGCGCGCTCGCCATAAGCAGATGGCCGGATCGGCGCGCACTTGATCAGCAGCGAGCGGCCGCCTCGCGAATTGGCGATCTCGATGCCCTGGTCCAGCCGCGATTTCGTCTGCGCCGTCAGATCGTCTCCTTCCGACGGGTGATTGAGACTCGTCAGCGCCTGAGCGGCAAACTCGATCGCGCGATGCGACGCGGTGATCTGAAACAACACGTCGGACACAGAGCGCCCGGCCGGCGAAGGCGGCGCGGCCGCGTCGGGGTCCGCACACAACGCGGCGACACGCTGGTTCGCCAGCAGCACGGTGCCGGTGGCCGACGCAATCAGCGTTGCCTCCGGCAGACTGTCGACCCATGCGTCGATCAACGCGCGATACCCGCGCACCTGTGCGTCCAGCGCGGCGGCCCGCTGGAGTGCGCGCCGAACCGGGTCGGCGCCATGCGAAACGGCGCGCGTCTCGGCGTGCAGCGACGGCTCGGCGGCGAGACGGTCGGCCAGTCGAACGACGAAGCGCAGCAACGCGCGTAGACGTCGCCATGACCACAGCAGGCCGGCAAGCACGCAAACGAACATGCCCGGAGCAGGTGGCAACCAGCGATGCTGATACTGGAACAGGGCAGCCGCGACGGCCGCGATCGCAACCGGCAACGCGATGGACACGATCACGCCCGCGCTCGGACCGAGCCGGTAGAGCAATACGCCAATCAGCACGACGACCGCCTCGTTGAACAGCAGCCGCCCGGCGAAACCGATCATCGGCGGCATCGCGGCCGCTCGCGAAGGCATGCGTGCGTCGTCGTTCGCCGGGCGCCCGGCGGCCGCGTTGCGGGCATCGGTCACGGTCGCAGCCGGTGAACCGCCTGCCGCACCAACGACAGATGGCGCTGCAAGGTCGAACAATGCCCGGTCGATGCGATGCAGCAGCGGTGTCGCGGTCAGCGCCGCGGCGAGCAGCATGAACGCTATCGTGACGTACGCCCACTCTCTCGCAAGATCGAAGCCCGCGTCCGGTGCGCGACGCGATCTCGATGCGAAGAATTTTCCGATCATGCCGATTCGACGATGCTTCAAGCTATCGCGCTACACGTCGCTCGCAGCGACGAACTCGAATTCCGCGAACTCGCCCCGCGAATCTCGAACATGACCTGCCCAATATGTGGAAACATCAAGCGTCGACCCGGAAACACGATATCTGGAAACATTCACGCAGACTCTGACGAAAAACACACAAAAAAAATCCTCTCATGCGCCGCCAGTATACATGTAAATCATTAGACATTGAAATCAACCGTTACCGTCCACATATCACATTTTTTCGAACTGTAATCATGTATCAAAACAATCTTACGGTCTCGAAAATTGCGAATCCGCTCTCGGTCAACTCCCCACGAACAACCAACAAAATCCACGACACAAGCCAATTACAGCCAATCAGGCAGATTCGAAAGTGCGAGCTTTCATAATTTTTCATAACGACGAAAGACTCGCCTTTTTAAGGAAATAAATATCACCGCAAAACCACCAAACGATTAAACAATTTTACATTTGTTTATTTTTGAAAGTTGTAATTCACATATCCGGCCAATAAAATCCCCTCATCACGAACCAGCACGTCTTCGGTTCAGCCGATATGGAATATTCATGAATCGCACGCTCGCAATGAACCATCCACTCAATGACGCCGAACGCGGGCTTCGCGAGGACGAATTCTTCTTCCTGCTGCAACCGAAATTCACGCTGCAGACGCTCGCGCTCAGCGGTTTCGAATACCTGATGCGCTGGCGACATCCCTCGCGCGGCGTGCTGGAGCCGAGCGCGTTCATCAGCATGGTCGAGGATTCGCGGCTCGCCGGACAATTCACGGATCTCTTGACCCAGCGGGCCACCCGAATGCTCGCGCAGTGGGCCGCGTCCGGCCATCACGCGTTGTCGATCTCCATCAACCTGTCGCCGCTCGAACTCGGACATGCGGATTTCCCCGCGCGCCTCGCCGCACTGTTCGATACGCTCGACGTCGACCCGCATCGCCTCGAAATCGAACTGACCGACGTCGTGCCGCCTGCGCGGCTCGACTGGCTGGTCGAGGCCATTCACGCGGTGCAGGCGATCGGCGTGCGCGTCGCGCTCGATGACTTCGGCGCGGGCTTCAACGCGCTGACGCTGCTGCAGCAGTTGCCGGTGGACATCGTCAAGTTCGATCGATCGCTGCTGCGCGACGTCGCGCAGAACGACGAAGCGATGCGTGTGCTCGAGACCCTCGTGCATCTTGCAAAAGTCCATCGCAAGCAGACCGTGGTGACGGGCATCGAAACGGCCGAGCAGTTCGAATGGGCCCGCGGACTGGCCGGCATCGAAGCGCAGGGTTTCTATCTCGGCGCGCCGCTTTGCCTGACCGAAGTCGACGCCTTCATCGCCGGCCACGCCCCCAACCCCGGCGGCTAGCGGTCGGCCGACGCGCATTCGGCGCTGCGCGTGTAGCCCGCACGGCCGGCACATCCGCGCGCTGCGCGCTACCAGCGGATCAGCGCCGATCCCCACGTGAAGCCCGAACCCATCGCCGGCGTCAGCACGAGATCGTTCTCCTTGATGCGCCCGTCGGCCACCGCTTCGGCGAGCGCAAGCGGAATCGACGCGGCCGACGTGTTGCCATGCCTGTCGACCGTGACCACGACCTTCTCCATCGGCAGGTTCAGCTTTACGCCGAGCGTCTGCACGATGCGCTGGTTCGCCTGGTGCGGCACGATCCAGTCGACGTCGTCCTGCTTGAGACCTTGCGACGCGAGCGCTTCCTGCGATGCCTCGGCGAGATTGACGACCGCATGCAGGAACACGTCGCGTCCTTCCAGATGCATCTTGCCGGCATCGCGCGTCGACGATACGCCGCCGTCGGTATGGATCTTGTCGTGATACCGGCCGTCGGAGTGCAGATGCGTGGTGAGGACGCCGCGCGGCGTGTCGCCGTCGCTGTGATCGCCGCGCAGCACCACCGCGCCCGCGCCATCACCGAACAGCACGCAGGTATTGCGGTCCTGCCAGTCAACGATGCGTGACATCGTTTCGGCGCCGATCACGATCGCGGTGCGGGCCTGGCCCAGCCGGATCATGTTGTCCGCGACCGACAGCGCGAACACGAAGCCCGAGCACACGGCCTGCACGTCGAACGCCGCGCCGCCGCGCATCCCGATGGCTTCCTGCACGCGTACCGCCGTTGCCGGCATCGTGCGATCGGGCGTGCAGGTGGCGAGCACGATCAGGTCGACGTCGGCCCCGCCGATGCCGGCGTGCCCGAGTGCAGCGCGCGCCGCGCCGATCGCAAGGTCGGACGTATGCTCGCCGTCCGCCGCGATGCGGCGCTCCACGATGCCGGTGCGCTGCGTGATCCACTCGTCCGTGGTGTCGACCATGCGGGCGATGTCGTGATTCGTCATGCGCCGCTCGGGCAGGGCCGAGCCGCAACCGACGACGCGCGACATGCGGGCGCCGGCGCATAGGTAGTCCGCCATCTTTCGTCCTCCGGTGAAGATCGGTGACGCGCGCCGGACGGCGAACCGCTCCGAAGCCGGCGCGCGCGAATTACCAGTTGCCGGTGCCGGCCGCTTCGTTCGACGCCGCCGCTGCGCTCGCGTCATGCCCGCCGAGCGACACGAGATGCTCGGCCAGCGAAATGAAAGTCGGATGGTCGTAGAGCACCGTGTCGTCGATCTTGATCTTGAGGCGCTCCTCGAGGAAGAACGCGAGTTCCACCGAATGCATCGAATCGAAGCCGGCGTCGGCGAAGGTCTGTTCGAGATCAGTCGGCACCTTCAGATGGTTCGCTTCGGCCCACTCCTGGATCCATGCGAGGATGGTTTGCGCAGTGACTGCGGAGCCGTTCACGGTTGCAGCTTGAAGTTGTTCGCTCATGGCATCGATTCCCTAAAGGCGGATGGACGAAAATGACCCGGCGCAAGCACCGGGCACGGTACGGCTGAATCAGCACACTTTCGCCTGCGCGGACGTCGAATGCGGCTGAGGCTGCGGCTCCGCGGCCTCGGCGCCGCCGTCGAGCAAACCCGCGACGCGACGCGCGGACGCGCCACGCACGATGGAGTTGTGGTCGTCGTCGAATACGCTCACCGCGATGCCGCCGCGCGTCAGAAGCCGCAACTCGCGCGTGGCCTGTGCGTCCGTCATGGCCCCCGCGGTCCGTGTAGCCAGTGCATACGCGATGCGCGCGCGCACCTGTTGCGGCCGATGACGCGCGAGTGCGACCGCGCTCATCGCATGCAGCTGCGACAGACGGGCGAACAGGTCGGGGGGCGCGCGGCGTCGCACGTCGGCGAGGTAGAAGTCGCGATCGAGCATCGCATCGAAGCGGGGATCGGCGAGCCATGACTCGACGGCCTGCGACGGATCCAGCGCGACGAAATCGCGCGCGAGCGCGCGCAATCGCGTCGTGAAGTCGCCGTCGTGCAGCGGACTGTCGATCATCATCAAAGGCGGCGCGCTCGCGTCCGCCGCTTCCCACTGTGCCGCCATTTCATGCGCGACGATGCCGCCGAACGACCAGCCGCCGAGCACGTCTGGCAGCCGGCCATGCGCGGCGAGCAATGCCGCGCGATAGCGTGACGCCAGTTGCTCGATCGACAGGTATGCGGGCGCATGGCCCTCCTCCGCATACGGATGACGGATCCCGACGACGGTCGGGTCGCCCGGCCACGCGTCCGCCAGCTCCTGATAGCAGAGCACGTTGCCGCCGACCGGATGCACGAGTGCGACCAACGGCCCGGTGCCCGGGCGCAACGTGACGACCAGTTCAGGATCGTGGCCGCCGGGCGTCGCCGCGTCCGGCGCGACCGCCGATGCGCGCGATGCGCTCGGCGTACTGCCGCTCGACGCCCCGAACCACTCCGCCAGCGTCGCGAGCGACGCACCGCGCGCCAGCATCGAGATCGGCGGCATCCTGCCGAAGTGCTGGTGCATGCGTACGCGCAATTCGGTCAATGCGAGCGAGTCGAGACCCTGGCTGACGAGCGAGCGATCATCCGTGACCACGATGCCGTCCGGCGCGACCGTTGCCGCGATGGTGCGCATCGCGGCGAGCACGTGCTGGGCATCTGGCTTGGCGACTGCGGCGCTCGAATGCCCGACGAGCGAAGCCGGCTGGTCCGATGCGTCGGCACGCGCACCGTCGTGTCGCTGCGATACGCCGCCGGGCGCAACGGGCACATGCACGCTATTGGCGAACGGCAATTCGAAGCGATCGCGGTCGAACGCATAGCCGGGCGCTTCGGCGGGACGCGGCGCATGACCGTAGAGCCGGTTCCACGCGATGGTCTGCCCGACGCAGTACAGCCGCGCGCACGCGTGCGCGAAGCCGGTCGTTTCCGCCTCCTCGTCGCCGTCCGGTCCGTCCGCGAGCGACGAAACCGCCCGTTGCCAGTCGCCGCCCGCCGCGGCGCGCGCGAGCTTCGACAGCGCCGCGCCCGGCCCCACTTCGACGAACAGCGTGTTGCCGTCGGACGCGGCGAGCAGCGCCTGATGAAAGCGCACCGGCTGCTCGACGAGGTCCAGCCAATGGTCGACGCCGGCGATCGCCGCGGTCACGACCGCGCCCGTCAGCGTGGAGACGATCGGAATCGCCGGCTGCGCGAACGTCAGCGGCGCGAGCGCCTGCCGGAACGCTTCGCGCATCGGGCGCAGCAGCGGCGAATGGCCGGGCGTGCCGTAGGTCTTGAGCATCGACACGCGCTTGCCGGCCGCGACCATCGCGTCATGAACGCGCGCGACCGCGTCCGGCGTGCCGCTAACCACGGTCTGCTCCGGTCCGTTGATGCCCGCCACGAACAGCTCGGTGCCGAACGCGAAGCGCGCCTCGAGTTCGTGCGCCGCGGCGGCAACGGCGAGCATCGCGCCCGCCGGCGTCGCCGTATCGAACAGGCGGCCGCGCGCCTCGACGGCTTTCAGTCCGTCCGCGAGCGACATCACGCCGCCGATCACGGCGGCCACGTGCTCGCCGAGCGAATGCCCGATCAGCACATCGGGCCGCACGCCCAGTTCCATCCAGGTGCGCGCCAGCGCATAGCACACGACGAAATGGGCGAGCTGCCCCGGATGATGGCTGACGCTTTCGCCACCGCGTCCCGCAATCGCATCGAGCACGTCGCGTGCCGTCGCTGCGTCGAGCCGCGCCAGGCATGCATCCGCGTGTGTGCGGAACAAGCCGTTTTCGTCGTAGAGCGTGCGCCCGACGCCCGGTTGCCACGCGCCCTGCCCCGGGATCAGAAACGCGAGCCGCGGCATTCTCGGCGGCGCGCCGTCGTGCCATTGCCCCGTCGGATTCGCGGCGAGAAACGCATCGAGCGCAGCGACGAAATCGGCCGCCGTGGTGCCGACCAGCGCGACCCGGTGCTCGAAGTGATCGCGCCGCACGCTGGCCGTGTGGCAGGCGTCGCGCATCGGCGTCGACGTATCGGCGAGCCACGCGCGCCACGCCGACGCGACGCGTCGGCGCGCCTGCGCGGAGCGCCCCGACAGCGTCAACACGCGCTCGCGCGCCGCCGGCGCAGCGGTGTCGGGCGCCGGGGCGGGCGCAGCCAGAATCACGTGTACGTTGGTGCCGGTGATGCCGAAGCCGCTGACGCCGACCAACCGGTCGCCCTCGCCGAGCGGCGTGCCTACGCGCGGAATCTCGAGTGGTGCGCCATCCCAGCGAAAGCGCGGATTCGGCGTCGCGAAATTGACCTGTGCGGGGACATGACGATGCCGAAGAATCAACATCGCCTTGATGATGCCCGCCATCCCCGCGGCGCCCTCCAGATGCCCCAGCTGCGATTTGACGGAGCCGACCAGGACCGGCTTGTCGCGCGAGCCGGCGCGTGCATGGACGTTGCGCAGCGCGGACAGCTCGATCGGATCGCCGAGCGCCGTGCCGGTGCCGTGCGCTTCCACATAGGCGACCGCTTCCGGGCGCACGCACGCGCGCGCCATCGCACGACGGATCACCGCTTCCTGCGCCGCCCCGTTGGGCGCGGTGAGGCCGTTGCTCGCGCCGTCGCTGTTGACGGCCGAGCCCACCAGCACCGCGTCGACGCGATCGCCGTTGGACAGCGCATCGTCGAGCCGTTTCATCACGAGCGCGCCGCCGCCCTCGCCGCGGATATAACCGTCGGCGTTTGCATCGAACGGGCGGCACTGTCCCGATGCGGACATGGCCTGGAGCCGCGCGACGCCGATGGTTTCCTCCGGCCCGAGGATCAGGTTCGCACCTGCGGCGATCGCGACGTCGCATTCGCCCGCCTGCAAGCTCTGCGCGGCAAGATGCACCGCGACCAGCGACGACGAGCAGGTCGTATCGACGAAGATCGCCGGCCCGCTCAGGCCGAGGATGTGCGCCACGCGTCCGGGCGCCATCGCGCGCAGATTGCCGAGCTTCGAATAGGTGGTGATCTTCGTCGGGTCGCCCGACCACACGGTGCGCCGGCCGTAATCGGCTTCGCCGGTCGTCATGAACACGCCGACGTTCCTGCCGCGCAAGCGTCCCGGTGCGATGCCCGCATTCTCCAGCGCGTGCCACGCCAGTTCGAGCATCCAGCGCTGCTGCGGGTCCATCTCGAGCGCCTCGGCCGCCGACGTGCGGAACAGCCCGCGGTCGAAGCAGAACGGATCGTCGACGTAACCTGCCACGCGCGAATACGTGGTGCCGGGCGCGTCCGGATCCGGCGAATAGAACGCGTCGATGTCGAAGCGCTCGCGCGGGGTCTCCCGAATCGCCGTGCGCCCCGAATTCAGCAGCGCCCAGTAGCTCGACGCACAGGATGCGCCACCCGGGAAGCGGCACGACATGCCGATGATGGCGACCCGTTGCGCAGGTGGTGTTGACCGGTCCATACCGTTCTCGCAGATGGAAAAAGGCTTCATGCCTAGTGGCGGCGCGCCGCGTCGAGGTCGTCGCGGCTGCTCGCCTGGACCAGTACGGCCATGTTGCCCGGCAGGTGCTGGTTCGTGCGGATCTTCTCGTGCGCGTCTGGCAGCCGGTTCCACGGGAACACTTCGGACAGGCACGGATCGATCTTGCCGCTCACCACGAGCCGGTTCGCCTGCGCCGCTTCCTTCAGGCTCGCGAAGTGACTGCCCTGAATGCGCTTCTGCCGCATCCAGATGTAGCGCGCATCGCAGGTCAGGTCATAGCCGCTGGTCGCGGCGCAGAACACGACCATCCCGCCGCGCTTCACGACGTAGCAGGACGGCGCGAAGGTGTTGCGGCCCGGATGTTCGAACACCATGTCGACGTCACGCTTTTCGCCGAGCGCGTCCCAGATCGCCTTGCCGAACTTCTTGACGCCGTCGACGTAAGCCGCGTATTCGACCTTCGCATCGACGGGCGGCGGCGCGCCCCAGCACGAGAAGTTCGCGCGGTTGATCACGCCCACCGCGCCGAGACGCTTGACGAACTCGACCTTCGCGTCGTCGGACACCACGGCAACCGGGCGCGCGCCGGCCAGCGCGGCGAGCTGGATCGCCATCGTCCCGAGCCCGCCCGCCGCGCCCCACACGAGCACCGACTGCCCCGGCGACAGCACGTGCGGCTTGTGGCCGAACAGCATCCGGTACGCGGTCGCGAGCGTAAGCGTGTAGCACGCGCTCGCGGCCCACGTAAGGTGCTTCGGACGCGGCATCAACTGGGTCGACTGCACGCGCGCGAATTGCGCGAACGATCCGTGGGACGTTTCGTAACCCCAGATCCGCTGTGAGGGCGACAGCATCGGGTCGCCGCCGTTGCATTCCTCGTCGTCGCCGTCGACCTGCGAGCAATGCGCGACCACCTCGTCGCCGACCTGCCACTTCTTCACGTTCGAACCGACGGCCCACACGACGCCTGCCGCATCCGAACCGGTGATGTGATACGGATCGTCGTGCAGGTCGAGCACCGAAAACGGCTGCCCGAGCGCGGCCCACACGCCGTTGTAGTTGACGCCGGCCGCCATGACGAGAATCAGCACGTCGTCGGGGCCGATCGACGGCACGTCGACGATCTCCTTCGTGAACGCCTGATGGGGTTCGCCGTGGTTTTCCCGGCGGATCGTCCACGCATGCATCCGGCTCGGCACGAGCCCCAATGGAATCGGCGCGCCGACGTCGAACAATTCAACCGGTTCCCGCCTCGCTTCGACCACGACGTCTAGTGTTTTGGCATCCATATTGATATCCATGCAGTGTCTGATTCGATCTGCCCGGTGCTCGCGCCGGGCGCCACGCGAACACGAACGCGGCGTCAGGCCGCGGTCATGCCGCCGTCCACGGTCAGCGTCGTGCCGGTCATGAACGACGACGCATCGCTTGCAAGAAACACGACGGCCTGAGCGATCTCCTCCTCGGTGCCGAGGCGGCCCACCGGATGAAAACGCTTGATCTGATCCGTCATGTTCGTCTCGGCGAGAAACTTCTCGACCATCGCCGTCGCAACGAACGCGGGGCAGATCGAATTGACGCGAATGTTCTGCTGCGCGTATTCGAGCGCGGCGGCGCGCGTCAGCCCGAGGATGCCGGCCTTCGACGCGTGATAGCTGCAGCCGCCGAATGCCGAAGCGACGAGACCATAGGCCGACGCCATATTGACGATCGAGCCGCCGCCCGCTTTCAGCAATTCCGGAATTTCGTATTTCATCGACAGGAATACGCCTTTCAGGTTGATGTCGACGACGAAATCCCAGGTCGATTCGTCGGTATCGGCCACCGGATTGCCGAACGCCTCGACGCCCGCGTTGTTGAACGCGATATCCAGCCTGCCGAATGTGTTGACGGTTTGCGCCACCGCATTTCTGCAATCGTCGGCGATCGACACATCGGTCTTCACGAACATGGCGTGGCCGCCCGCACCGTGAATTTCCTCGACGACCGCGAGCCCTTCCTCGATGCGGCGCGACGCGACCGCGACCCGTGCGCCTTCTCGCGCAAACAGCAACGCCGCGGCCCGGCCGATACCGGAGCTGCCGCCGGTGACGAGGGCGATCTTGTCTTGAAGCTTCAGCACAGCGTTCTCCCGGTTACGTTGATGGAACGGATGCTTTTCGGCGATGCGCAGACGTCGCTCGATGCATGCGAACGTCGTCGTGATCGCGTAATGGAGCGATTCTAGTCGGCGGGAATCGAGTGTCGATGACAGTTCATAAAAGTTCAGAATTGCTCGTCAATCGCGCGAATATCATCGACAGCATCGATACTCCTGTTCGATTGATTCGACACACCATGCGCGACAAGGCGATCTCCAGACATGACCTCGGGATGTCCGTGATCCATGCGATCGGCAGCGACGGCTTTGCGCAACTCAGCGCGGCGCTCGACATGCTCGATCCCGACTTCAGGCGCCTGCTGATCGAGGGCGCGTACGCGGACATCATTGCCCGGCCCAATCTCGCGCTGAAGCACCGCGAGCTCATCACCGTCGCAGTCCTGACCGTGATGGGCAATACGGAAGCCACGCTCAAATACCATGCGGGCGGCATGCTGAATACCGGCTGGGCGCCGCAAGCCGTGCTCGCGACGGTGTGGCTGACGCGCCGATATGCGGGAATGCCGGTGGCCATGGCCGGCTTGCGAAACGTGTTCATGTTGCTGCGCGCGCATGGCGTCGACGCCGGATTCGATGCGTGTACCGCCGCATCGTGCGACGCGACCGTTGCGCGCATGCTCGACGATCCGGAACAGCCACTCGATGCGCTGACGCCGAAGGAGCGCGCGCTCGCAACGCTGGCGATCGTGATCGCGCTGGAAAATCGGCACGATGCGGTTCGGCGGCATTTGAACGCGTGCCTGAGACTCGGCTGGACGCGCAGCGAACTGACCGAAGTGCTGATTCAGCTCACCGGCTATCTGGGCTGGCCGCTCGTGCTCCCCGTGACGCGCATCGCGCTCGACGTGTTGGGCGACATCGAGCGCCGCGCCGCCTCGAACGACGCAGGCATGTGCTGCACGCCGGATACGCCGGACGACCTCGACGGCATTCCGCCCGAACTCGCGCGGTATCTCGACGCGTCGCACGCGCCGGCATCGCGGCATGAAGAAGCGCTTGATCGCGCGAAGGCGCGGTTGCTGACGGCCATCGCGTGCCTGACCTGCCTGTCCCGCAACGCGGATGCCGACGCACTCGTCATGCACATGCGCGAAGCGCTGTCGCTCGGTGCGTCGCGAGACGAGATCGTCGACGCGATCGCCGGCGCATTGCCCTACGCCGGCGTACCGGCCGCGCAATCGGCGCTCGCCGAGGCGGAGCGACTGTTCGCGTCGACCGGCTCGCATCCCGCCGCCGAACGCGAAAACGCGGCGGCATGACCGACGAGCGTGCTCGATGCATGCGCGACGCCCCCGGATACGAACCCATCAGGAGCAGACCATGAACCACGAAGGCGGCTACGATCTCGAAGACCTGTTGCCGGGCATGAGCGCGGACTTCAGGAAGACGCTGTCGGAGCGCGACATCTTCCTGTTTGCGAGCGCGTCCGGCGATCGCAATCCCGTGCATCTGGACGAGGCCTACGCGAAGCGTACGCGTTTCGGCGGCCGCATCGCGCACGGCATGCTGTCGGCGTCGGTGATCTCGGCGGCGATCGCGACGCGCCTGCCCGGCCCCGGTTCGATCTATCTGTCGCAGGACCTGCAGTTCAGGCGGCCGGTCAAGCTCGGCGAAACGGTGTGCGCGACGGTGACCGTCAAGGAGATCGTCGCGAACCGCAAGCGGGTGGTGCTGGAGACCCGCTGCGAAGTGGACGGGCTCGTCGTGGTGGAAGGGACGGCTGTCGTCATGCCGACGACACTTGCGGAACGCGCAAACGCAGTGGCAATCCCGCAAGGACAGACGACGTGACCGCAGGCCCGCGGCCGCCGGGTTCGTCGGTGCCGCACAAGACCAGCGCTGCCGCGCCGGGTGCGAGGTGTGGCCCGCGCACACGCCGTCACGATGCTCGAAATGTCCTGCCCGGCGCGTGCGCGGGACCGGCAATCAGCCTTCCTGGCGCTCGATCAGGAAACGCTCGCGGCGCTTGCCCTTGATCCACGCGGGTTCACGCCCGCGCCCTGTCCACGTGCGCCCGGTGCTCGGGTCCCGATACTTCGGCGCGCCGGTCGGCGTGCGCGTCGATGCCCTGACGGCACGGCCCGGACGCCCGAAGATCTGCCGGGCCGTCAGCCCGTATTCGGCGATACGGGCGCGCACCTCCTGCAGAACGGTCTCGAGCTCGGCCTGCCGCGCCTCCTCGGCACGCAGCATCAGTTCATCGGCTTGCGCCTTCAGTTCCAGGTAACCCGACATCCTTTTTCTCCAAAGTGTTCCGATGCGATGAAAATCCGAACCGCGCGCGCCGCGAGCAGTTCGTCGTGTGCTCGATGAACGATCGTGCCGCTCGCGGCGCGGCGCCGTTCGCGCCTGTCCGAAGCGCCGCCGGCGAGCACGCTCGTGTTCGTCAGAACGGCAGGCCAACGTCCGGCTTCGCAGCCGTCAGCACGCGGCGGAAATCCGCCTGGATACGCTCGAGCCCTTCCTGTGTCTCCGCCTCGAAGCGCAGCACGACCACCGGCGTCGTGTTCGACGAGCGCGCGAGGCCGAAGCCGTCCGGATACTCGACGCGCAGCCCGTCGATCGTCACGACCTCGTCCGCGCCGTCGAACTTCGCCTCGCTCTGCAGCTTCTCGATCAGACGGAAGTTCTCGCCTTCTTCGAGCTTGAGTTGCAATTCCGGCGTGCTCATCGCGTCCGGCAGCGCATTGAGCACCGCGCTCGGATCGGCCGTCTTCGCCAGAATCTCAAGCAGCCGCGCACCCGTGTACAGCCCGTCGTCGAAGCCGTACCAGCGATCCTTGAAGAACACGTGGCCGCTCATCTCGCCCGCGAGCGGCGCACCGGTCTCGCGCAGCTTCGCCTTCACCAGCGAATGGCCCGTCTTCCACATCAGCGGCTCACCGCCCTTCTCCTTCACCCACTGCGCGAGATGGCGCGTGCACTTCACGTCGTAGATGATCTGCGCGCCCGGATTGCGCGACAGCACTTCCTCCGCGAACAGCATCAGCTGGCGGTCCGGGTAGATGATCTGGCCGTCCTTCGTAACGACGCCCAGACGGTCGCCGTCGCCGTCGAACGCGAAGCCGAGTTCCGCGTCGGTGTCCTTCAGCGCCTGGATCACGTCCTGCAGGTTTTCCGGGTGCGCGGGATCGGGGTGATGGTTCGGGAACGTGCCGTCGATGTCGGTGAAGCGCTCGACCAGCTCGCAGCCGAGCGCCTTGAACAGACGCGTGGTGAGCGGACCGGCGACGCCGTTGCCTGCATCGACGACGAGCTTCAGCGGACGCGCGAGCTTCACGTCGCCGACGATGCGCGCGATGTACTGATCGGCCACGTCGAATGCTTCGTACGAGCCGCTGCCGGTGTCGTAGCGCTCGTCGACGATGCGGCGGTACAGCGCCTGGATCTGCTCGCCGTAGATCGCCGCGCCGCGCAGCACCATCTTGAAGCCGTTGTAGTCGGGCGGGTTGTGGCTGCCGGTGACGACGATGCACGAATCGACGCGGCGCTCGCCAGCCTTCAGCGCGAGCGGCACGCTCGCCGCGAAATAGCCGACCGGCGTGGGCACCATGCCGACGTCGACGACGTCGACGCCCGCCGCACGCAGGCCATCGGCCAGCGCGCCGACGAGTTCCGGCCCGGACAGGCGGCCGTCGCGCGCGACCACGACGGCGTCGCCGCCTTGCGCGCGCACTTCGCTGCCGAACGCGCGGCCGATGGCGCGCGCCGTGTCGGCGTCGAGCGTCTTGCCGACCACGCCGCGAATGTCATATGCCTTGAAGATGGATTGGGAGATCATTAGTTCTCTCTCGGTTGCGTGCATGGAAAACGCTCGGACCGGCGCGTACGCATGGCCGCCTGCGCTGCCGCCGCGCAATCGCGGCGCACCTGGGCGACGGACCAATTCACATGCGCGCACGGCAGCAGCGGCATCTCGTCCCGGCGCGCGCAATGCGCGTTGCCGTGCGTGGCCGGGGCACCGGATCGCCGATACGGACGACTGCCGGCGATGCGCTTCACAATGTCGCCGGTTCCGCGTCGCTGCGGATCGCCGTGCACCGTCGCCGCGGCCGCCGACGCGCATGCAGCTCGCCCACACGACGCGCGCGTCGCGTCGTCGTTCGCGAACCACGTTGCAAATCGCCACCGTCCTGCCACGGTCGAGCCGCATGCACGGCTGCCGATGCGCCGGCCGCGTCGCTTCCGCCCCCGCCGGTCGTTCGATCAGGCACTGTACGTCGCACACACGCCGACGGGCCGACAAAGCTCTGAACGATTCCGCCAGCGCGCGCCACGGCTACGACGGCATCGCATCCCCAGCCGCACGCGCCGCACGCGCCGCGCTCAGTCCGTCTGCGCGAGATACGGCGACGTGAACACGCGCGGCGGAAACGGCGCCAGCCCGCCTTGCGGCGTGAAGCTGTAGCGCAGATACACGGCGGCCGTCCATTCGCGATACTGATACGCGTTGCCGAACGACGCGGTCGCGCCGACGGCGAGTTGCGGCGCGACCTGATATTCGCCGCGCGCGGCGAGCGAATAGGCGACGCCCGTCTTGCTGTGCGACGGGTACAGCGCGCCCGGATCGAGGCCCACGGCCTGGCTGGCGGCCGCGTTCGCCGCCGCTTGCGCCTGCATGCCCGGATCGAGGGGGAAATACGGCACCGCGTTCTGCCGGTAATGCTGCACGCCGATCGAGCCGTTCAGGTCGTAGGTGAACGCACCGGTCCTGCCTGAATACTCGACCGGAATGTTCAGTATCACGTACTGCTGCGGGCTGAAATACCCGCCGTGCCCGTACGTGAAATACGACTGGTTCTTGCTGAAGCGCATCCACGTCGCGTTGACGCCGACGGTGAGCGTCCGGTCGGCGTCGTTCAGGATCCGCGTATACGCGCCGCCGCTGCCCTTGCCGGAGAAGTTGCGCTCGACGTGATGGCCGTCGTAGAAGTCGAACCCGGCCGCGACGTAGGTGCCGCTCGTGCCGTCGTCCCAGCTCAGCGTGCCGCGCGCGCCGCTGCGCATCACGCCGCCCCACTTGAGGCCCGCGCCCGCGTCGCGCGCGCCCGCGTACGACAGCACGCTGTCGGTCACCGCGCGGCGCGTCACGGCCAGCGAATAGGCCGCGCGATCGGTGATCGCGCCGTTGTAGCGCGCGCCGCCGACGATGTCCTGATACGGAAACCCGACCGGCGTCGCGCCGATCTCGGCCTGCACCTGCTTGCCCTCGTAGCCGAGCGCGACGCCGACGCCGCTCGCGGTCTGCGAGCCCGGCGAGCCGCCGCCCGCCGCCTTCGACAAGCCCGCGCCGAATCGCGCGAGGGTCGGCACGTCGGTGCTCGCGCTGCCGCCGTCGAGCATGACCGGCGTGGCCGTCACGACGACGTGGCCGTTACCGGCCTTGATGCGCCCTTCGATCGGCGCCTCGATATCGGTGAGAGCCGACAGCCCGGCTTCGCCGGTGCGGTTGCGGAACACGAGGCCGCCGGTCAGCGCGCTGGTCTGCTCGCGATTCACCTGCGCGAGCTCCGACGCGACGTCGAGCAGCTGCGCATCGGCGTTCGCGCCGCCGTCCGGCTGCGGCGGCTGGCTCGCGGGCCGCCCGCCCGCATAGCCGGCCGGCGGACGCGGAATGTAGCGTGGCGCCGCGTACGGATCCGCGTCCGTCTGCGCGAGCACGGGCTGCCGTGTCGCCTGCGCCTTCGCGCCGCCGCGCGCCAGCCTGCCGGGCCGGGACGCAGCCACGGGCACGGGCGCGGCCGCCGATGCAGTGGCCGATGCCGCGGCCCGCGACGCAGGCGACATCGGCCACGGCGTCGCGACGTAGCCCGCACCACAGTCGTCGTCAGGGCTGGCCGACGCCCCGCATTCGGGCGACGGCACGTCGGCCGCCGGCTGCCGATACGGCCGATAGCGCGGCGCGGCCGCGGCGCGTCCCGACTCCGCCAAGCCGCCGCCGTCGCCGCCGTAACCGTCCGGATCGCGCGCAACGGGCAGCGGCGCGGCGCGCGGCGCCGGACTGGCCTCGGGCATGGCGGACGGCATGACGTAGGTCGCGGGCGGCGCGGGCGGCATCGAATAAGGCACGGTCGGAACGTAAGAGGACGGAGAGGGCCACGAAGGCGCGCCGGGCGCCGGCAGCGCCGCGCCGGAACGCGTCGACGGACGCGCCGCATCGACGGCGGTCTTGCCTTCGAACGGATTGGTGCCGGGCAGCGGGTTCGCGCCGATGCGCCGCAGCGCGTCGTCCCAGCCGCGCGGCACGTTCGCGCGTGCCGGCTGGCCGGACGCGGGCGGCGTATTGGCCGCCAGCAGCGCCCGCTGCAGATACTGCGCGGCCAGCGTGAGCTTGCCCTGCGCGCGATACAGACGCCCGACGGCCGCGAGCAGCGCCGGATCGTCGGGCGCGCTGCGCAGCGCGCTCGCCGCGAACGCTTCACCGTCGCGCCACGCCTTCGCGCTGCTCGCCGCATAGATCGCCGCGATCAGCAGGCCGACGTCGTCGGGGCGGCGAGCCAGCGCGACCCGATAGCACTTCAGCGCATTCGCCGGATCGCCGGCCGACGTGTACAGCCGCGCGAGCGCGCCCTGCAGCTCCGGGTTGTCGGGCATCGCGGCCAGCCACGGCGCGATGACGGCGTAGCCGCCGGCGAGGTCGCCTTCGTCGCGCACCTGATCGGCGCGACGCACGACGATGTCGAGATTGAGCCGTTCGAAGTCCGCACGCTGCGCGGGCGACAACTGCATCGCATCGAGCCGCCGCATCGCCTCGGCCACGCGCGCATCGTCGTGCGCGGCCGACGCGAGCCGCGCGTATTGCAGCAGCAGGCCCGCGTTGCCGGGTTCCCGGTCCAGCGCACGCTGCACGATCCACAGCGCGCGCGCGGCGTCGCCGGCCTGCGCGTAGCCGGCGGACAGCTGCGCCGCGAGCGCCGGCACCGACAGGCCGATGCCGTCCGCCTCGTGCAGCACGGCGAGCGCCTTCGCTTGCTGGCCGTTGCGCACCAGGCGCGTCGCGAGGGCTACCTGCTGGCCGACCCACAACCGGTGCTGCAACGTCGTCATCGCCGCGGTGCGCTGCGCGGGCGCGATGCGCTCGAGCCGCTGCAGACCGACGCTCCAGTCCTGCGTCTGCTCGGCCAGCAGCGCACCGGCATAGAGCGCATCGGGCATGTCGGGCCGCTCGGCCAGCAAGCCGTCCATCAGGCTGCGCGCGGAGGCGATCGCGCCTTGGCGCACGTACACGCGCGCGAGGTCGAGCCGCAGCCACGGATCGTCCGGATTGCCGGCGAGCGCATCCTCGAACAGGCTGCGCGCCGCGCCGAGGTCGCCACGCGCTTCGGCCTGCCGCGCCTGCGCGGCCTCGGCCGTACTGCGCAAGCGCTCGAGGCCGCCCGCCTTCGCTTGCTGCTCGGCGCTCAGTTGCGTCGCGAACTGCAACGCCTCGTCCGCGCGGCCCTGCGCGGCCAGCGCGCCGACCAGGCCGCGCATCGCGTCCGGGTTGTCCGACTGGCGCCGCAATGCCATCCGGTATGCCTGCTCGGCGCCGGGCGCGTCGCGGTTCTCCAGCAGCGCGTCGCCGAGCAGCACCTGCGCGGTGACGTTCGACGGGTCCGCGAGAATCGCGCGCTCGAACAGCGCCTTCGCCTGCGCGAAGTCGCCGTTGCTCTGCGCGCCGAGCGCACTGCTCGTGTAGAACCAGTAGGTCGCGCTGTCGAGCGCCGAGCGCCAGCGCGCCGCATTGCCGCCGCGCGACGCGCGTTCGAGATCGCTGCGCGCCTGCGCGAAGCGCTCCTGCTTCAGCGCGACGATGCCGCGCCCGCCCAACGCATCGCTGTCGTTCGGGTTGGTGTCGAGCACGGCGTCGAAACGCGCGCGCGCCGCAGCGAGGTCGCCACGATCGAGCGCCGCGAAGCCGTCGTCGATCGCGCGACCGCGCGCTTCGTTCGCCGCGCCGCGCCGATCGGGCTCGCGCGCCGCCAGATCGGGCCGCACCATGCTGTCGTAGCGCGCCTTGACCGGCGCATCGTCGGGCGCGACCTTCAGGTACGCCAGATAGCGCGCCTGGTCGGACGGCCGCGCCGCGAGCCACAGCAGCGCCTGACGCCAGCTTTGCAGCGCGTCCTTGCCGACCTTGCCGTCGCCGGCCAACTGTTCGAGCCGGTCGATGCCGTCGCGGCGCGTCGCGTCGCGATAGGTCAGATGTTGCGCATAGGCGAGCGCGTAGCGCGGATCGTCCGGGTTGTCGCGCGCGAGCCGTTCGAGGCCGCGCCGCGCATCGTTCCATCCGCTCGGCGTGGCCGCGAGCGCCTGGAAATACTCGCGCTGCAGCGCCGGCGACGACGGCACGCCCTGCAGCGCGCGCTGATACTGCCGCACGGCCTGTTCGCTCTGCCCGCTTTGCGCGAGGCGGCGCGCATCGCCCAACTCGGCGTCCCGCGCACTCGATTCGCCCAGGCGGCTCGCGAGTTCGTCGATGCGCGCGAAGCCGGGCGCGGTGCGGCGCAGTTGCTCCAGATAGCGGCGCGCGCCGTCGAGATCGCGGCGATCGGCGAGCACCATCCCCATTCCGAACAGTGCGTCGGGCTGATTCGGATCGACGCCGAGCACCTTGTTCCACGCCTGCGCCGCGAGATCGCCGCGACCGTGCGCCTGCCAGTAGCGGCCCTGATCGACGAGCACTTTGAGCGCGTCGTTGGCGGCCTGCGCCGCATGCGGCAGCGCCAGCGCGCACACGAGGCTCGCGACACCGCCCGCGCGGGCGCCGAGCCCGCGTAACCGTCGCTCGCGCATGTCACTCCTTCAGCCGGCGCGCCGCACGCGCACGCAGCAAACGATAGAACAGCGCCGCCGCGATGAAGGCGCCCAGCACGCCGACCAGCGCGAGCAGCACCGGCCGCCCCGACATGACCCAGCGCACGTAGGTGAGCGGCGGCAGCGCGCCGAGGTGATACGCGGTGTCGGTCGACGCGACCGTCACCGTGCGATCGCGAATCACCACCGTCGCGCCGCGGATCGACGCGAGCAGATCCTCGTCGAGCAGCGCCGGCCCGAGCACCGCGTCCGCATGGCCGGTCGCGCCGATCAGCGCGACCGCGCTGCGGGTCTTGCGCAACGGCGATTCGAAGCCGGCGATCACCGCGCTCGCGCCGTCCGCCACGATCGACAGGCCGGCCTGCACGCGCTCGGCGCCCGGCGAATCGGCCGCGACCGCGCGGCCGAACAGGCCGCCGAACACGCCGCCGCGGCGCTCGTCGTCGAACGGGATGCGCGCAGCCCAGCGGCTCAGCAGCGGCTGCGAGTCCGGCGCGCCGAGGATCAGCAGATCGCGCGACGCGAACGCGTCCACGCCGGCCGCGTCGGTCACCGCCACGCCGCTGACCGGATAGCCGGTCGACGCGCCCATCCGCCCCATCGCGAGCAGGTACAGGCCGTAGACGTCCGCCGACGGCTCGTTCGGCAGCACGACGGCCGTGTCCGACAGATCGGCCATGCGCGTGAACGGAAAGCCGCTGTTCGCGAACGCGGCCAGATCGGGCAGCGCGATGTAGTGCGGAAACGACGACACGTCGATCGTCGAGCCCGGGTCGATCGCGCCCGCGACGTTCTGCAGCAGCCGCCCGGTGCATTTGCCCTGATCCGGCATCTCGTAGAAGAAGTTCAGCGCCAGTTGCGCATGCGGCGTCACCAGCGGCGGCGGCACGTGCAGCGTCGCGCGCGCGGTGCCGTCGGCGACGAACGGCAGGTAGCGGCTCAGGCTCCAGTTGGCCCAGTCGCGCGCCGGAATCGGCAGCGCCTTCACGAACGTATCGTCGACGCTCAGGTTGAGCGACGAGCGATCGGCGCGCAGCGTCGGCGTATAGCGATACCGCAGATCGATCGGCGCGCCGCGCGTGTTCCACGTAAACAGATCGGGCGCCATGCGCAGATCGAGCCGCACCGGGCCGGCCTGGTAGCCGGACACCGACAGCGCGCGTTCCGCCGCCAGTTCGCCGAAGCGGACCGGGCGAACCGACGACAGCCAGTTCGGCGCGTCATACGGCACACGCGGCGCGGGCGGCTGCACACCGGTGACCGTGGCGCGCGTGCCCGCGAGCGGGCCGCGGCCGAATGCGAGCGCCAGCGCGGCCGCCTTCAGTTCGGCCGGCGTGCGGCCGAGCACCAGCAACAGCTGGCCGTGTGCGGGCGCGGGGCGGTCGGCGACCGCCAGCGTCGGCCCGTCGATGGCCGGCAGCGGGACGCCGTCCACCCGATCGTCGGTGGTCGCGAACACCACGACGTTGCCCGCTTCCGGCATGGCGCCGACGCGCACCGGGAAGCGCGCGCCGCGATACGACGCGAGCGCGCCGAACCACGATGCGACGATGCCAGCCGCCTCCAGCGTCTCGCGCGACGGCCGCGCGGCGAACGCGAACGGCAGCTCGAGCCGCCGCACGTCGCGCTGATCGAAGAACGGCGCGGGCAGCACGCCGAGCTCGGGCGGCTCGGGCAGCGTCGCATAGGTCAATTCCAGGCGGCTCGCGTTGCTCACCGTCGCCCACAGCGACGAACTGGCCGGATTCTCGCAGCCGTTCGTGTAATGGCCGATCAGCTGTACGTTCAGATGGTTGTACTCGGTGACGAAGCGCGGATCGATCGGCACGTCGCGTGCGACCGTCATCCCCGCCTGCGCGGTCGGCAGCGGCAGCGTCGCCGCCACTTCGCCGTTGACCAGCACCTTCAGCTGCGACAGATCCGGCAGCAATGCGGGCGAGTAGCTGTAGACGAGGTGCAGCGCCGCTGCCGTGACGACCTCGTCGCGCCGCACCGAAAACGCGACGCCGTTCTGGCCGTCCGTGCCGTGCAACTGCAACGGATCGCGCGCGCCGAGATCGGCGAACGTCAGCGCCTGACGCCGGCCGCCCGGCACCAGCGTGCCGGGCTCCGCCGTGGTCGGCAGCCGGCCGGCGCGGCGACGCTCGGCTTCGTCCTTCGGCACCGGCTCGGCGAGCAGCGGCGGCGGCGCAACGGCGGGGCCGGCCGCCACGGCCATCGACAGTGACGGCAAACGATCGGCCAGCCGCTCCGGCGGCTCGCCGGGCGACGCGGCACGATCGAACGCGCGCACCGCCCCGGGCTGCTGGGCCAGCGCAGCGGATGCCCAGAGGCCCGACGCGACGCCGCTCGCGAGCGCGCCGAACGCGAACGCGAACGCGTACGTCCGCAGCTTGCGCGGCAAGTGCGTGTGCCAGCTGCCGGCCCGCGCGCGGCATGCCGCGGCCGCCCCAATCGAAACGCGCGCGTTTTCACCCGCGTCGTCGCGCGTGCCGCCGCGCCATCGCGACATCCCCGTCATGCTGTCTGCCCTCGTGTTATTTCTTCGTGATGGTGTCGGCGGCGTCGCCTTTGCCGCTGCGGCCGCCGTGGTGACCGCGGTCGCCGCGCAGGTCGCCGTACAGGCGCGCGATCACGCGCAGCAAACCGCGTATGCCGACCGTCGCGAGATGCAGGAACGCATGCGGCGGCGAGTCCGGCCGGCGGCCGGCGGTCCAGTCGATCCATGCGTCCGCGCGCGCGAACGTCGAGCTGACCAGATCGAATTCCTGCTGTTGCGACAGGGTCTCGAAGCGGATGCCGAGCCGCCCCGGTTCCGCATACTCGATCGTCCCCGGAAACGCGTACTCGTCGACGCCGCGAAACAGCGACACGGTCACCTGTTCGCCGTCGGGCACTCGGGCGTCCTCCGGCACCGCGACGCCGATGCCGCCTTCCGAGTAGTCGAGCGTTTCGCACGCCAGCGTGCGGCCGTTGCCGAACCGCAGCATCACCGGAATGCGCGCGGCGACGCGATGCGACTCGCGCACCTGCCGGCGCTCGTTCGCCGCGGCGACCGCGAGGCCGAGGATCAGCAGGTTGTAAGTCGTCCACGCGAGGTTGAACGCCGTCGTCTGCACCTCGCTGCCCACGCCGCGATTCAGCGCGATATGCAGCGCGCCCATCGCGAGGCCGAAAGCGTTCAGGATCACCAGGCTCAGATACGGCTTCGAGATCGCCCAGTCGAAATAGCCGCGGTCGATCCGGCCGCCCTTGGCCGTGACGTTGAACGTGCCCAGCCGCGGATTGACCAGCGCGAGCAGCGTCGGCAACGCGATGTACGACGCGAGCACGGCCTCATAGACCTCCGCCCAGAACGAATGCCGGAACCGGCTCTGCATCCGCGAGTTCGTCAGCGTCGCGTGCACGACGTGCGGCAGCGCGTAGAGCGCGAGCATCGTCGCCGATGCGTGGATCACGTGCGCGCCGAAGAACAGGAACGACAGCGGCGCGGTGAGAAACACCAGCCGCGGGATGCCGTAGAAGAAATGCATCATCGCGTTGAGGTAGCACAGCCGCTGCCCCAACGTGAGTCCGCGGCCGAACAGCGGATTGTCGATGCGGAAGATCTGCGTCATGCCGCGCGCCCAGCGGATGCGCTGGCCGATGTGGCCCGTCAGGCTTTCGGTCGCGAGACCGGCCGCCTGCGGGATCGCGAGATAGGCGGTCGTATAGCCGTGGCGATGCAGCTTCAGCGCCGTATGGGCGTCCTCGGTGACCGTCTCGGTCGCGATGCCGCCGATCTCCTCGACCATCGAGCGCCGTAGCAGCGCGCACGATCCGCAGAAGAACGTCGCGTTCCAGAGGTCGTTGCCGTCCTGCACCAGCCCGTAGAACAACTCGCCTTCGTTCGGCACCTTGCGAAAGATCCCGAGGTTGCGCTCGAGCGGATCGGCCGAGAAGAAATGGTGGGGCGTCTGCAGCATCGACAGCTTCGGGTCGCGGATGAACCAGCCGAGGCACAGCTGCAGGAACGAGCGCGTCGGCACATGATCGCAATCGAAGATCGCGACGTACTCGCCGTGAGTCGACTTCAGCGCTTCGTTGAGGTTGCCGGCTTTCGCGTAACGGTTGTGATCGCGGATCGTCCAGTGCACGCCGACGGCTTCGCAGAAGTCCCTGAACTCCGGCCGGCGCCCGTCGTCGAGCACATGGATCGACAGCTTGTCGGCCGGATAGTCGAGCGCGAGCGCCGCGTAGACCGTCGGTTTGACGACGCTGAGCGGCTCGTTGTACGTCGGGATGAACACGTCGACGCTCGGCCAGTCCGCGCGCGACGCGGGCAGCGGCAACGGCTTGCGCCCCAGCGGCCATGCCGTCTGGAAGTAGCCGAGCAGCAGCACCGCGGCCGCATACACTTCGGCCGCGACGAGCAGCGCGCCCCAGGCGGCGTCGAGCGGGTGCGACCACACCAGCGTTTCGGTGAGTCGCCAGAACATGTACCGGCCGGTGGCCACGACCGACAGCGCGATCATCACGAGCGTCGCGTAGCGGCCGTTCACGCGCCGGATCGCGAGCGCACCGGCCAGGCAGCAGGTCGCGAACGCGAGCTGGCCGGCGTCGTCGAGCGGCACCGTACAGACGAAATACAGCGCCAGCGCCGCGCATGCGGCGAGCGGCGCCGTGACGAGCCAGCCGCTGCCCGGCAACCGGTCGAGCAGCCGGTCGAGCGCCGATCCGCGAGCGGCCTCGACAGCCGCGCTCATGCCACGCTCCGCGCATTCGCGCGCCGCCCGAGCGCGCGCTCGAGCCACTCGGCGCACGCGCTCAGATCGGCCGCGGCCTGCGAACGCGGGTCGTAGCGATTCACGGTCGTGCGGCACGCGAGCGATTCAGCAACGCCCTGGTCCGCGTGAATCACGCCGGCGAAGCGCGCCGCGCCGACGCTGTCGCGCAACGCGCGCAGCACGTCGCGGCCCAGCTCGCGCGACTGATCGACCTGATTGACCACGTAGCCGTCGCCGATGAAGTCGGTGCGCGTCGCCGCATAGGCGTCGAGCATGCGCCGCATCTGCGGGATCGACGCATACGACGCCGCGTCGGCGAGCAACACGGTCAGCACGAAATGCGCAGCCGTCAGTGCGGCGCGCATGTAGACCGACGAGCCGGGCGGCGTATCGACGATCACGATGTCGTCGTCGCCGAGCGCGAGCGCGGCGAGCCCGCGCGCGAGCCACGCCGGATCGCGATCGAGCATGCGCTCGAAGCGGCGCTGATCCGTTTCGCCGACCACGCCGAACGGCATCACGGCGATGCCGTCGACCACCGCGAGCGGCCACTGCCGCTCGCTCAGCGCCGCGCCGGCCAGCCCGTCGCTCATCTCGATCGGTACGCCGAAATGCAGCTTCAGCGCATTCTGCGGATCCAGATCCACCACGCACACGCGATGCCGGCGCGACGCCGCGAGCACGGCCGCGAGGTTCGCCGCCAGCGTCGTCTTGCCGACGCCGCCCTTTGCCGACGCGATCACGACGATCTTCATGAACGGCCCGTCCATACCGGCGGCTGCTTCGGCGCGTCGGCCGGCACATGGCCGCGCAGCCGCTCGAACAGCGTCTGCAGCGGCTCGGACGAGCCGGGCGCGCGCGTGCGGTCCGAGGCCGGCGACTTGCCGACCAGTTTCTTCAGCGCGCCGGCGCTGCGATCGCGTGCGGCGGCGTCGGTTGCGGACGCTACGCGCGTGTCGGCCGTCACGGCGTCGACCTCGGGCTGCGTGTGCTCGGCAGCGATCGGCGCGGGCGTGCGAGGCGCGTCGTCCGCTTGCAATTCGACACCAGCGAGCAGCGGCCAGCGCGCGCGCGCCGCATCGGCATCCGCTTCCGCGCGCACCTCGTGATAGCGTCCGGCATCGCCGCCGAAACGCTTGAACAACGATTCGATATCCCGTGAGCTCGACATAAGCTGCCCTGTTGTCATGACGGAGAGTCCGGTCGCGCGAACCGTTCAGTGCGGCGCGCGAGCGATGCGCAACTCGATCCGTGCGTCGTCCTGCGGCACGACGTCCTGCGTCACACGCAGGCCGGCCGCGCCGACGCTGTCGAACCAGCCCTGATACGCGCCCTGCAGGAACGCCGCCGACCAGCCGAGATGGCCCGCGCCGAGCGCGCGCAACGGCGCCGCGTAATGAACGATGCGCAGAAATGCCTGCTCGTCGGACAGCTCGGCGTAGCCCCACTCCATTTCGCGCCAGCGCGCATTCAAGGCGTTCGTGAGATCGTCGGTCGACTCGCACGGGCCAAGCGGATGCGCGGCCGCGAAGCGCATGCCGACGCGCGCCATCAGTTGGCGGAGTTCGTCCTGATCGAGCTGATCGCTGAATTCGCCGGCAAGCGCCTCCAGGAACCCGCGCCATTGCGGCGACACCTGGCGCTCGAGAAGGTGCTCCAAGATTTCCTGCATGCGAGACGGCCCCGGTGAAATTGGATGATCGGTGTGCCCGCATCGTGCATGTCGTGTGCGGGCATCGTGCCAACGGCGTTTTGGAAATCGTAGCGAATCCCGCTTCGCGGATGGGCGCCAACATCTAGCCCGGAGGCGACAAACTGGCAGACGTAACGGACAACGGGCCGGCTGCGTCAGTGCGGCCGTTTCGTGTGCTCGCCCGTCGCCGGGCGGCAAACACACTTCACGCGGCGCCGGGCGCGCCGCGAGGCATCGAGCGACTACGCAGGCGTCGTATCAGGCCAGGCCCGGCGACGATTCATCGCGGAATTCGCAGAACAGTTCGCGGCGATCGGCGAGCACCTCGATCTGCTCCGGCGTCAATCCGGCGACGATCGATGCGACTTCGTCGGACATGCCCAGCTGCTGTTTCGCGACTTCGCGATCCGCATGCAGCAGGCGCTGCGCGAGCGTCAGGTATGAACGGTTGAATTCAGCGATTGCGTCGAAGACGTCGTCCTGTTCGGCCATGATCGTTCCTGTTATTGTCGGCCGGCCGTCGGATTCGGCAGGCCACGGGGCGCTTGTTCCCGACGCCCGGCGTTCTCGACCGAATACTGTATGTGACGTATGCACCGCTGAACGGACAAAGCATAGATGTAATCCGCCAAATCGCGATGTTCTGCGACTGGCGCGATTGCCGCAATCGCCGCGATTACCGCCCGCACGGAATGGGGTCTACGGGGACGGAACCGGCGCGGCTGGCCTGGCCTGCGTCAGGCGCTCGACGAGCGCCTCGAGCTCCGCCGGCTTCAGCGCAATGATCAACGACGCAATCTCGTTCGAGATGCCGAGCTCGCGCGCAGCCACGTCGCAATCGATCTTCAGCATCTGCTGCATCAGTTCCAGGTAGGCCGGGTCCAGCGCTTCCAATGCGCGGCAAATGTCGCCTTGTTCCATCATCGCGCCCTCCCGATAACACGCCCGTGATGTCGATGGATCGGCATTCCGACGCGTCGGCAGATGCCGTTCCGGTGTGCGGATGCAAGCCGCGCTTCGACGCGGCTGCCGTCGAATCAATACCATTTCAAAATAGTTCGTTGTGCAATTCGTGATGTCGTGATCGGCCTGTCCGATTCGCCCAGGATTCAGTCGTCGTTTCAATCCGGAACGCCCCTAGGATTTGTGCAACTGCACACGCTCGACGCAATGCGATTGCGCGGTGTGCAACGTCGATTGTCTGGGCGCCCGGACGCCGCATCGGAAACCGGCGTGGTCCGCTCTTCACTCCGAAATCATGGAAATATCGCTATGTTGAAAGTGACGAAAGCCGTCTTTCCGGTCGCCGGCCTGGGCACGCGGTTCCTGCCCGCCACCAAGGCGAGCCCCAAGGAAATGTTGCCGGTCGTGGACAAGCCGTTGATCCAGTATGCCGTCGAAGAGGCGATCGAAGCGGGCATCACCGAGATGATCTTCGTGACCGGGCGCAGCAAGCGCGCGATCGAAGATCACTTCGACAAGTCGTACGAGATCGAGGCCGAGCTCGAGGCACGCGGCAAGGAGAAGCTGCTGTCGCTCGTGCGCAGCATCAAGCCGAGCCATGTCGACTGCTTCTACGTTCGCCAGGCCGAAGCGCTCGGGCTCGGTCACGCCGTCCTGTGCGCGGAGAAGCTCGTCGGCGACAACCCGTTCGCCGTGATTCTCGCCGACGACCTGCTCGACGGCCCGACGCCCGTTCTGCGCCAGATGATCGACGTATTCGACCACTATCATGCGTCGGTCATCGGCGTCGAGGAGATCGCGCCGGCGGATTCGAAGTCCTATGGCGTGATCGACGGCAAGCGCTGGGAAGACGATCTCTTCAAGCTGTCGGGGATCGTCGAGAAGCCCGAACCGGCGCAGGCGCCGTCGAATTTCGGCGTCGTGGGCCGTTATGTGCTGAAGCCGAAGATCTTCAAGCATCTGCGCGGGCTCAAGCCGGGCGCGGGCGGTGAACTGCAGCTGACCGACGCGATCCAGTCGCTGCTCACCGATGAACAGGTGCTCGCGTACCGCTACGACGGCACGCGCTTCGACTGCGGCAGCAAGCTCGGCTACCTGAAGGCGACGGTCGAATTTGCGTTGCGGCATCCGGAGGTCGCGGCGGATTTCGAACGGTATCTGCTCGCGCGGATGTCGGAGCAGCTGGTCGTCTGACGCCGGTCGCGCGCCGCGGACCGCGGCGCATCGTGCGACCGATCTTTCACGCCACGTGCCGCGGAGATTGCGGCGTCGCGCAGCGAGGACCGCACATGTGGACCGCCATCGGCAACCTCGGTGACGCTGCGCTGACGCTCCCGCTCGCCGCCGTGTGTTTCGCGTGGCTCACGCGCTCGTTGTACGGCTGGCGCATTGCGCTGTCGTGGGCCACGCTGCTCGCCGCGGCGATGTTGCTCGTCGGCGTCACGAAGATACTTCATGCGGGATGCGGCGTGCAGATTCGCGCGGTGCACTTCCGCGCGATCAGCGGGCATGCCCTGCTCGCTGCGGCCGTGTGGCCGATGGCGTGCCTGCTGATGCTGCACGACGGCTGGAACACGCGTACGGTGCGCGCGCTGTTGCCGGGGCTCGCGCTTGCCGCGACGATCGCCGTGGCGCGCGCACGCGACGACGCACATACCACGTCCGAAGTGATGGCCGGCTGGATGCTCGGTGTGCTCGTCACCGTCGTGCTACTGAAACGATGGACGGATGCACCGATCCTGCCGCCCGTATTGCGGCCGCTCGCGGTGGTGTCGGTATGCGCCGTGGCGGCGCTTGCGTATGGACGGCATGCGGCGATTCAGGATGCGATCGACGTGTATGCGCCGGTGGTTTGTGCAAGGGGGATGTGAGCGGGGGACGTGCGCGGAGGTTGCCGGGCTCGACATGCGACCGGCGATGCGCGACGACGCTTGTGGTGCTGCACGGTCGCGGCCGACGATTGGCGGCACCGATCAACATTCTGTCGGACTCGCACGATTGGCATTACCGACAATGAGTTCATCACGCACTGCACCATTTTCTATTTTCGCTGGGAGCCGATGAAGATCCTCGTCTACGGCATCAACTATGCGCCCGAGCTGACCGGCATCGGCAAGTACACCGCCGAGATGGCGGAAACGCTCGTCGAGAAAGGCCACACCGTGCGTGTCGTGTGCGCGCCGCCCTACTATCCCGAGTGGCGCGTCGCCAGCGGTTACTCGGCGCTGCGCTACTCGACCGAAGAGCGCGGCGGCGTCGCGCTCTGGCGTGCGCCGCTGTGGGTGCCGTCACGACCGAGCGGCATGCGCCGCATCGCGCACCTGGCGAGCTTCGCGCTGTCGAGCTTTCCGGTCATGCTGCGGCAGGCGCTGTGGCGGCCCGACGTCGTCGTGTGCATCGCGCCGAGCCTGCTCAATGCACCGGCCGGCTGGCTCGTCGCGCGCCTTACCGGCGCGCATGCGTGGATTCACATCCAGGACTACGAGGTCGATGCCGCATTCAGCCTCGGGATGCTGAAGGGATCGCTGCTCAAGCGTGCGGTGCTTGCGCTCGAACGTACGCTGCTGACGCGGTTCGACACCGTATCGACGATCTCGGGGAAGATGATCGAGCATGCGATGCGCAAGGGCATTCAGCCGCACAAGCTCGTCCATTTTGCGAACTGGGCCGACACGCATTCGATCTATCCGCTCAAGCGGCCGAGCGAGTTGCGGACCTCGCTGTACATCTCTCCCACCGCGACGATCGTGCTTTATTCGGGCAACATGGGTGCGAAGCAAGGGCTCGATATCCTGGCCGACGCGGCGCAACGACTCGTGATGCGAGACGACGTCGTGTTCGTGTTCTGCGGCAACGGGCCGGCGCGTGCGGAGCTTCTGATGCGCTGCGGCGGCCTCAGGAACTGCCGCTTCCTCGAGCTGCAACCGATCAGCCGGCTGAACGAGCTGCTGAATCTCGCCGACATCCATGTGCTGCCCCAGCGTGCCGACGCTGCCGATCTCGTGATGCCGTCGAAGCTGACCGGCATGTTCGCCAGCGGGCGGGCCGTAATCGCGATGGCGAGCCCCGGCACCGAGCTGCATGACGTTGTTGCGCCGCGCGGGATCGTGGTTCCGCCGGGCGATGCCGAAACGCTTGCGTCGTCGATCGACGCGCTCGCCGCGAATGCGGCCGAACGCGCCCGACTGGGGCAGGCCGGGCGCAAATTCGCCGAGGCCGTGCTTTCGCGCGACGCGGTGTTGAGCGCATTCGATGCCAAGTTGCACGCATTGCGTCCCGCGCCGTCCGACGCCGAAGTCCCCGGCGCACGGCATCCGGATTTCTGAAACTGCATTCGACTCTTCTCCATACCGCAACATGAAGATCACCATCATCGGTACCGGCTACGTAGGCCTCGTCACTGGCGCTTGCCTCGCCGAAATCGGCAACGACGTGTTTTGCGTCGACGTCGACCAACGCAAGATCGACATCCTGAACGGCGGCGGCGTACCGATTCACGAGCCGGGCCTGAAGGAGCTGATCGATCGCAATCGCGCGAGCGGCCGGCTGCAGTTCTCGACCGATATCGAAGCAAGCGTCGCGCACGGCGACATCCAGTTCATCGCCGTCGGTACGCCGCCCGACGAGGACGGTTCCGCCGATCTGCAATACGTGCTCGCCGCCGCGCGCAACATCGGGCGCTACATGACCGGCGCGAAGGTGGTGGTCGACAAGTCGACCGTGCCGGTAGGCACCGCGCTGCACGTGCGCGATGCGATCGCGACCGAGCTCACGCGGCGCGGCGCGCGCCATGAATTCTCGGTCGTGTCGAATCCGGAGTTTTTGAAGGAAGGTGCGGCCGTCGACGATTTCATGCGCCCGGACCGCATCGTGATCGGCACCGATTCCGATGAAGCCGGCGAGCGTGCGCGCGAACAGATGAAGCGGCTGTATGCGCCATTCAACCGCAATCATGAGCGGACGCGCTATATGGACGTGCGCTCGGCCGAGTTCACCAAGTATGCGGCGAACGCGATGCTTGCGACGCGCATCTCGTTCATGAACGAGCTGGCGAATCTGGCCGATCGCGTCGGCGCGGATATCGAGGCCGTGCGGCGCGGCATCGGTTCGGATCCGCGGATCGGTTACGACTTCCTGTATGCCGGCGTCGGCTACGGCGGATCGTGTTTTCCGAAGGACGTGCGTGCACTGGTGCAGACCGCTGCCGAATACGGTCAGTCGCTGCGGATTCTGGAAGCCGTCGAAGCGGTCAACGATGCGCAGAAGAAGGTGCTGCTCGAGAAGATTTCGGAGCGATTCGGGGAAGATCTGTCGGGGCTCACATTCGGGCTGTGGGGGCTGGCGTTCAAGCCCAATACCGACGACATGCGCGAGGCGCCGAGCCGCGATCTGATCGCCGGGCTGCTGAAGCGTGGTGCGAGCGTTCGCGCTTACGATCCGGTTGCGACGGAGGAAGCGCGGCGTGTGCTCGCGCTCGATCTTGGCGATGATCCTGGGGCGCATGCAAGGCTTCAGTTCGTCGCGACGTCGGAAGAGGCAGCGGCCGGCGCCGACGCGCTGGTGATCGTCACGGAGTGGAAGGTGTTCAAGAGCCCGAATTTCGCGGCGCTGGTGGAATTGCTGAATGAGCCGGTGATCTTCGATGGGCGGAATCTTTATGAGCCGGAGGCGATGGGGGAGTTGGGGGTTGAGTATTACAGTATTGGGCGGCCGGATGTGGGTGCGGCGCAAACAGAGGAAAAAACACTGAGGATCGCACAGCGATAAAACGGATCAGTGAAGTCGGGGGCCCGTCCGTGGCCCCGGCAAAAACGCAATAGACAACTCTGGTGCGTGCGTTTTTTTCTCCGAGCGCGGTAAGCTCTGCCCGAAAATTTTTCCACCGAATGGGGCTGGCCAAATACCCCCTCCTGAGCGTTCAATCTCACCGTGGTAACGTCACTACTCCATTTCGGTTTTACTGAGTGTTGGCGTGCTACGGCGACCGCGGTCAAATTTAGTCGACGCCAGATGTGTGAGAGCCGTTAACTGATCGTGGACGAAAGCGTTGTTCACCGAGATGATCGATGGCTTGCGGTCCATGTCTCAGCCCCCACGCACGGAATCTCAGATCTTTCGCTCAAGTCGGACACGACATATGGTCGAGCGCCAGGCCGCCAATGGGTGGGAGAACTCGTCATGCACCGAGCCCGCGCCCGCGTCAACAGTCTCGTTGCGGCCCGTTGGCGGCCCATGAAGCTGCCGCGCGAATCGATTTATGAGGGTGCGCAAGATCCGTCGCCAATGCAGTAATCGCCGGTATGTGTCGCCGGCGTCTACGATCTGATCGCCTCCCCGCCGTTCTCTCGACCTATTTGTTACAAATCACCACGGCGAGCGGTATACGTCTGATCGACCGCCGTTCGAATCTGACGCGCCTGTCGAATTGAGCGGTGACGATATGGATGATGAAGAACGAACCACGTCGCGCCCACGTCCGCTTATAAGAAGAGACGCAGTTCCTTTTTTCCCCCGTCGAACAGGGGCATCGACCGACGAAGTATTGGCCGCATCACTGGATCCAGCACCGACCATTGCTTGCTCTAGCGCGACGCCCGAGTCATTGTCACCTGACACGCCGCGTGGCACCAAGCTATCACCCAGGGTAGCCTGATATTCATAGTCTGGAGGGCCGCCGAGTACATAGTCGGTTGATGGCACATGAGGAGCGACGTTCGCTCGGCCCTTGCGGAAGGAGCCTCCAACTCCACTACGAACACGCGACTTGCATGCACCAAAACTGCTATCCGAGCTCCTGTCACGCGGAGCACCTAGCAATGGATTCAGTGATATATCGTCACCGGGCTGCACACGGCTCCCATGACTATGCGACAACGTTCCAGCTTGCGTCGGTTGGACAACAGCCTGCGCCAATGTCGCCGTCGAACTGAACGAAATAAAAATGGCTGCCAGATCGATTGCGATGTAAATTCGCTTCATAATTTCACTCGCCTAATCTACACGCCATAATATTAAAATAATCTTGCAATACTTTATTCACGAGATCACCCCATGAAAATAATCAACCAATGCACCTTCGAGTCACTCAATTTACGCGTGATATTTCTATCAGAGTCACCGATGACGAAGGAAGTTTAACGACGGGCAAGCCAATCTCGCCCGATGAGACACGCATTAATCTATCACCCACCTTTGTCAACTCGCACGCGGCCGTGCATGGACGGGTCCCTTCAATATTTTGCTCCGGGTCGCTACTATTCAATGCGTCAATAGCGTATTGAGATATCCGCACATTGATTAGCGATCTATCTATATTTCTAACAACTGTAGCAATCGACGTTTCCTTTGACAAATCCGTGTTTGATCTGAAATCCCAATCTGAATTTATTGCCATTATCGTAATCTTCGATCGATCGGCGCTAGCAATGACGCGTGTATGGGGATTATCACCGTCCACATACACACCTCGATCCGCCATTTTTGAAAATGCAAGTGCGACGTTGTAAAGTGGTTTTGGCGTTCGACCGTCGGACAGGAGCAAAGCCGGCCATGCCCGATTTTCTCGACCTCCGGGGCTGCCAGGCTCATCACGCAATACGAGTAGCATCCCTTCGTCAACGCCGCTTTCCGCCATCGCCACCATGAACAGCGCGGACCACGCTGCCCCGACATTGTTTCCGTTGATCGGGTACGCGTGGGCGTCTACGTTAGAACTCGGGCCCCATTCCGTCACATACAGAGACGTATTTTTCAGACCGGCGGTTGCCAGCAATCTGCGATAGTAGGTCACTCGTTGTGCGACGGACGGGTATGGCCCCGTGCCCTCAGCTCCCGGCAATGCGTCTTGATCTCCATACGAGTGGAACGAAAAAAAATCGAGCCGAAGTTTGTTCCTGGCGACATCGGCAATGAACTGTTTCGCCCAATCGACTTGGCCATAGCTCAGCGTGTAAGGAGTAATTGCAGGCCCGCCTACACGAAATAGTGAAGACGGATATTCCCTAGCTAGTCTGTCCGCCGCGTTAGACCACAGAGTGTAAAGCTGTAGATATTTCGCATAGCTCGACATGCCGCCTTTCGCACCCGATTCGTGCGAAAGCCAACGTGTGCCGGAAGTGTCGGGCTCGTTGCCGACCTCAAATGATGCCGACGAAAATCCCTGCTGCACTACCACGTAATGCAATAGCGAATAGGCATAGTCCGCATAAGCCTTCTTATCGAGTGTCGGGCCAGCAGAGTCGGAGGCAAAAATCAGCGCAGAAGGCGGCGTCTTTTGTCCGACAACAATGTGGGGAATCAAATGGTATTTTCGGCAATCTGCAAGAGCGAGCGTCAGCCTTCTAAAATCGTATTCAGACACATAGCCATCGACTTTACCCGAAATCTCAACATTGCTTTCAATATTTATCAGTCGAATATTTTTTATGCCGATTGGCTTCATTCGCCCCCATGTATCCTGTGAAATCGGCCGTTCCCACGATGCACCATCTAGATATCGTCTAATATTTGCGATATTGCGATCACCGGCCATCGCCGGATGACGAGCAACATCGACATTAATAATAATTTTCTGCGACGACCCGTGCTGCGCTATTGTGCCGCCATCGCCTGCTGTCGATGCACTCGCCGCAGCACCATAAGCACATGTCGCGACCAAACACACTACAAACATCGATTTAATTCCGGACAACGTGGGCCTGACCATCTCACACCATTCATTGAAAGGGAAAATTTTCATTAAATCCACCCCACTATTGAATTGGACGGCGCAGCAAATCAATTTATCTTCAACCACCACCAAATTACTTAATTATCTCTTGCCCTGCAAGCTCGGATATGCCGCAAGGCCTCAGGATAGCGCTCAAAGCACGCTCTCATCTGCTTATCATTCTGACCGCCGTCGACGTTCTCGATGAATAGCGCATGCCTCTGCGTGTCGGGTGTCGAAAGAAACTCGACATTTCGCGGACTAACGCGAACGCATCGAACGTCGCTGACGAGGCTGCAGAGCTTGAACCAGATATCGTCGGAGGTAGGAGCAAGTTCCATGAAAAGAGTAGGATCCATCAGCTCGCGTGCCAGACTGGCTGGAGGATACAATACGCCACTACAACCAGTGGGCATCAGCGAATAATTTGGTTCTGCACCGCTTACTGGTCCGCGCTCGTAAATTCTTTTATAGGAATCGACAGTGCCAGTTCGGTCCAGATTGAGGTCATGACCACGATAGCAAACGATACAACCCGGGTTGTCTTTACTCGCATCGAGGAGATTCTTCAGCCATTTATTAGGGTATAAGATATCATCGTCTGCAGTTACTATCGGTACGTCGTATCCCTGAATTATTGTGTAGTAAAGCTTTTTATACGATTTCAAGTTTTCTTCGTGAAAAAAAACCTTAAGACCTCGTCGCCGCAGTCGTTCAATCGCGGCCGGCAACCGGCCACCTATTTTCAGCATGTCACTATTCGCAAGATGGAGATGTACTTCGTATTGGACTCCACGTTGAGCAAACAGCGATTCCAGCGTGAGGAAGGCGGTATTAATGCGCTTGTGAAATGTCGTCAATGAAACTATCACTTGCACATCGCCATGCGGAAGCGTCTTACGTTTTATTCTATTGGCGCAGGAATACCAGATTCCGAGCACAAGCGCACAAGCCGCCTTCCATCTAAGCTTTAGGAAAAATCTGATACCATTCCAAATTCTAAAATCCATCGCCGCGACCTCAAAAATAGAATCCGATGGACGATAACGATCGTCCGAATACAACACATTAAACAGCTCGCCGCCTGACCCAAGTATTCATTACAAACGCAATGTCACCCGTCAAAACTGTAGCAATGAAATAGAGGATCGATATGACTAAAATCTTCACCACGAGCGTCATAGCGACTCCGAGCTGCGCGATGTTTAGATACGGATCGAGTGATAGACATAACAATCCGACAATCATAGCGCCGGCAACGCACTTGCTCGATGGCATAAATAAATCAATCACACGCATTCCGAAGCCTTTTCTCGCAAGGATCCAAAAACCCTGTATCGCGTTCAGAAAAAACCCAGCGACCAACAGCCAAGAAAGGACGTGCAGGTCCCGTGACACAACGCCGACCAAAATCGCACCGACAGTAGTCAATGTCGAGATCAATCCAGTCTTAAATAACAGATCTGTGCGACCGAGAGCCTGATACACCGCGCCTGTCGACGACAATACAATTTGCACACCAATCGAATAGCTAAGGATGTAAAATATCGTAATTGCGCCCGGCCATTTCACCCCATAGAAAACCAGAATAATCTCTTTCGCACATATCACACTGACAACCTGGACAAGTCCGCCAATGACAATGAGGGTGCGCAATAGGTTTTGATAAGACGAAAAAACCATTTTTCTGTCTTGCTGATATGCTGCGTAGACCGGTTGGATCGCAGGTCCGACGACACTGGTCAAATTCGACACGGGCATCAGCATCAGTCTATACGACATGTCGTACAGACCCAATGAAGTCACTCCCATTACCTTACCAATGAGCAGCTTATCGAGATTACGCGTAAAATAGTTCAGTACGTTGAACAAGAATTGGTAAGTTGAATATGCAAACACGTGACGCATACCACGAATCGACGACGTGTACCGGTAGGGCAGTTCGGAGACACCAATAAAAAATATGAACATCAAAAATGCGTATGTCGCGCTTTTGACGACCAGTGCAAAAACGCCCAATCCATAATATGCACCGCCGATGGCAATCGCTCCTGAAATCACAGCAGAGAATACCTCGATCATCACTATTGCGCGAAAACGCTGTGCTCGTCTCAGCAGCGCCAGCGGCACTATTGTCCAGCAGGAAAACGCTATGGTTAGGCCAAGTCCAAACGAAATGTGTACATATTCCGCATTGTCGTAGAGCCGAGCGATAAGCGGCCCACAAGCCGCAAAGACCGCTCCGGCAAAAGCTCCGATGCCCACTGTCACCCAGAATAACCCAGCTATTTGAGATCGATCTAGATCACGAAATTGCACGATAGCAGGGCCCAGCCCCATTTCACTGACAAACGAAAAGAACGTCACCAGAACAGAAACGATAGCCATCACGCCGAACTCCGCCGGACTTAGGACGCGGGCCAGCATACCGGTGACAACAATCTGGACAATAATGTTCGCATATCGGCCAATGAAATTCGTCGACAGACTTTTCCGCAACGCATGATTAATATTTGACATCGCTCTGTCCACGTCTAGATTGGCATCCACGTTCAAAAACTGTCTTCCGATCCGCATAATCCGGTGTGTTCGCAGACTTCAATTGCTTTCTCGCGGTTTGACCGGGCGGCATGGACTGCCAACACACACGGTCCACGCAGGCAAGTCCTGAAACACCGAACTACGCGCACCGACGACCGCTCCTCGGCCGACCACTGTTCCCGGAGCAACAAATACATCGGCAGCGAGCCACGCCTGTTCCTCGATAATGATTGGCCGCCCGCGAATTGGGAACGAAGCATCGCGATAATCATGATCGCCAGCGCAGAGATAGCTGCGTTGCGAAATGACAGCGTGCGCCTGTACTTCGATTTCTCCGAGGCTGTAAAGTACCGCGTCATCCCCAATCCAGGAGAAGTCGCCAATCGATACTTTCCACGGATAGGTAATTGTGACCTTTGGCCGGATCACGGTATTCACACCGACCTTCGCACCGAAGCAGCGGAGTAACCACGCGCGGAAACCATACGCAAGCTGGGGGGAATGACGAAAGACCGTTGCCTGCACAAGCCACCAAAGTTGTACAAACCATGCCGACCGCCCCCGGAAACCATCTGGCACGCGAAATTTCGACAAATCCTGCCGGCGTTTATCAGACATGTTCTTTCCAGTTTCCATTATCTGTTACAGACTGACATAATTCGATCACGGGATACCCAGCGACATATCCACCGTCAGTTGGAGTACTTTTCGACATGGAATCGATCATTTTTTTTCAATGCGAGAATTGACATATAATTCTCGCTTGCGCGTTCGATATGAAATTTCGTTTCGAAGCACAGCGACGCAGCTTTCCTCATAGCATCACGCTCGCCGTCCGACAAAGAAGCCCATTTCGACAGCATCGTCAGAACTCCTTCAACGCTATCGTCGTCTGCGATTCCAGCGCCACTCTCGACGATCTCATGCCAGATATTTACTTTGTTGGTAATCAACGTTGGAATTCCGCATGCCAAAGCTTCAATCACTGCGATCCCGAAATTTTCTTGATGTGACGGCAGGCAGAAAACATCGGCCGAACGGAGCAGCGACCATTTTTCCATCCCACTAACCATGCCGCACCAAGTCACTCGATCCGCAATTTGCAATCTATGCGCTCGTTCCTTCAGGCGACGGACCAGCGAGGCTTCCCCTGGGCCGGCAATCACCAGTTCATATTCGGGACGTATGCTCGCGAGATTGGCGAAGGCCTCGAGCAGCAAGTCGCAACCTTTTTTTTCATGGATCCGGCTAAGAAAGACAATCTTTTTCGCCGTAGACCTAATGCCAGTTGCGTTCTTTGGCACCGCTACCTCGGGTGGGCGGGCCGTACCCAGCACGGAAATCACCTCATTGACTTCATAAAATGGGAATGATTCTCGCGCGAGTAACCGCTCCGCTTCACATGTAAAAATTACGGACGCCGCGCGCTTGAGCAAGTGTCGTTCGATCAAACACCAGTAAGCGAGCTTCTTGATGTGCTTCAGCGGATACGTCCGCTTGAACCAAGGATCGAGCATACCGTGCGAGAACACATGGTACCGGACACCACGCAAACCGAGTGCAATCAGCGCCGCTGCTCCGTGAAACTGCCAGAGGCCGTCGATAACTACGGCATCGAATGATCGCGCGTTTTGGTACAACCAGTGCACGAGACGGAGGTTGCATCTGTAGCCGCCGAAACCGCGACCAAGCTGAGTGACGCTAGCAAAATGATTGCTGTTCGTCATAACGCTCGGATCGTCCAGCGTCACGAGATGAATGCTATGACCGTCGATCGAAAGTTGTGCCGAGAGTCGAGTGACAAACTCGATCGGGCCGCCGCTGGTGGGATCAGCAGACGGGATGACATGGAGGATTTTCACGGCGCTTTCCCGGATCAAAAAAACTTGAATAAACTTGTCTTAATACACCACTTTGCCTGCGCCCAACATTTTTCCCATCCGGCAATTAAACGATCACGACCGCCTGCTGACACTTTCGCGAGATATGTTTCATTAAATATGCGTGAATTCGCCTGACTTATACCGCCCGCAGCCATAATTGCGGTGATTTTCTCAAAATACCCCGCAGCCAATCTTTCCCGAGGTCGTAGCAGCAGCTCGTAGTCTCCGCATATCTTGAATTGCTCATCGAAAAATCCATATCTTGAAAATAGATCCCGGTGGTGGAGCGATCCAACGTGCGCAACATTCATATATCTTTTGAATGTGCGCCATTTCCACGCCTGCCCGATCTCGCGACGACGCCCGCGCTTATCTACTAGCAGCGCCTTCGACGATACATAGTGAAAACTCGGGTTTGCATCGATAAACTGAATGTAGTCTGAAATCGCACTATCCAACAGCACGTCGTCAGCGCCGATGAAACACAGCCATTCGCCGCTCGCGAGTCGAATGCCCTTGTTCCAGGCGTCGTAAATTCCGTTATCTTTTTCGCTGACGAACTTGTCAATGTCCGCGGACGAATCCTCCAGCTCCTTCAGCGTTCCATCGGTCGAGTTTCCGTCGACTATGATCAGTTCCGTGTTCTTATACGTTTGGCGCGAGACACTCTCGATCGCTCGCCGAACTGTCTGGACACAATTAAACGTTGCAATGATAACGCTCACAAGCGGTCCGTCTTTTAGGGGTTCGCTCACGATAAATCCATCCAGGTAATTAGCGCAAAAATTGTGGTGAGTGTGTATTTATCGGGACACGTTGCTGCCGCGATGATGCAACTATGCCTAGCAATACGTACAACAGCGGATCGAAATACTGGCCAGATCGGAGGATGTACATAAACAGCACGGACAACAGTGATATCACAAAGCACAAGCGTATCAATGCGATCGTATCCAGTGGTGCACCACCTGCAGTGCGAAGCACATCGCGCCGAGATTTTCGTGACGCGAAAATAAATATTGAAATGAAGCTCACAAAACCTATTACGCCAGTCTCCGATAGCAGACGCGCCCCCAAGCCCGCAGCATCATCCGCGTTTAGCCGATATAGCGTTCGATTTAAAAATACAACGCCCGGAGCAAACTGGTCATACGCGAACCCATGCGACCCCACCCCACCACCGAACAAAATATCTTGCTCCAAATTTTCAATGGCGACCTGCAGATTCGAACTTACCGCCAGTGCGGTGATCTGCTCCGTTTCGACGTGCTTTCCACCAATGCCAGCATCCGGATTCCAAAGCAGCGACATAGTGTTCAACTTGGACTCAAACTGAGGGCCAGCCATTTTTGCGAACAAGATGATGCTAAGCCCGATGATTAAAACTGACACCAATCCGACCACGATGGTTTTAGGCTTTATTTTTCCACCAAAGGTGAACAGTATTGCTACGGTTACCACGAGCTGAATCAGACCCAAGATCGAGAATGCGACAAAGAAACCCGCAACGATGCAAATCGCGGCCCAAATTGGCACTATCCGGCGCATCGCCTGTTTCGCCGAGCGTCCCATCAACCCGAGACGCGCGAATGCGAAACTCAGGACAAAACCCAAATAGCGTGTGAAGTGTGCGGGCTCGGAAGCCCACGAGTTCGCCCGAACGAATGGACCGATACTTCCGCCGCCCCGCCAAATATCGCCACCCGACATCACATTCAGAAAATCGAACCCTAAAATATTGGTATTTCTGGTAACATTCCAAACAACGAATTGAACAATCGCAAACAACGCAAAAAAACCAAATGATTTCACGGATATTTCCGCGATCTTGACGAGCAGGGTCGGTTTACGGGAAATCTCATGAGAAATGATCGCGCTCATAAGGAGCGCGACACAAATACCACCGATCTGAATACCCCCTTTCGTCAAAACTTTGTCACCATAAGGACTTAAAACGAGCCCGAGAATGATGGACGCGAAAAACACGCATACGGTCAATCGAGTGCCGGCACCGAAAGCAGGCCCTCTTCCCTGCGACAGAAATAGTCTCAAGAACCCGAGCATCGCAAGCGACAGCATGATCAACTGCGTAATGTTCACATATGAACCACCAAAATAGCGCCCCACCGTATAGTACGGAATAGAGGCAACCATTAATGATACGAGCGAGGCCATATGGGTTATTCGAAATTTATTGACGAACTGGTTCGAGATTTAACCACTACCATTCTTACTGCTTTGCCAGTATTTTTTCGTATAGCGATTTATATTGGTTTGCCACGACCGAATATGAAAATTTCTCGACCGCAGACTTCCGCGCGTTCAATGAAAGCATCTTCATGACCGTCTCGTCCGATAGGGCCCATCGGATCCCAGCCGCGAGATCCTCTGCGTCGTTTGGTCGGGCGAGCCATCCCGTTTTCCGATGTGAAACAATATCGGCCACGCCGGTATTTGCAAATGCCACGACGGGCGTACCACACGCGTGTGCCTCAGAGGCCGTCTGCCCAAAGGCCTCTTGCCTTGATGGCACGACCATCAAGTCTGCGGCACTGTACAACGTTCGCAGGCTGACATCGTCACTCAAATGACCAAGCCAATGAACCGGAAAGCCGAATTCAGGCGCATTCCGAGGCGCGGCCTGACCAAATACCAAGAGTTCGGTATCCCTCAGCTCACCGCGAAGCAAATTGAGTGCGCTAAACAGGAGATCGATCCCCTTACGCGGATCCTTCCCACCGCCCATTGCACCAAATGCCAAGAGCTTCTTGTCACTCGGCAAGCCGAAAATGCTCTTTGCTACGCCGCGGTCAACGGGTCGCCATACGTCAGTATTCAGCGCGTTGGGAATAACGGTGACGGGCCATTCTTTCATAATGGGACTGTCGCTTACCCTTTCCGCTAACCATCGGGTCGTCGCTACGACATTGATGGGGCGCGTCCACGCGCGGGATTTGCGCATCCAGGTCATCCGATTCGCGAAGGAGTATCGCTCATTACCGTGCTTCGTTTGATAGCCATCGGTATATCCGATACCATCCTGAAGATCCGGATAATGTTCTGAACCGCACATTGGCCATAGGTCCGGGAAACGCCATACGAGTGGCTTTCGGATGCGGCCGATGTCTTCGATAGACAAACAGTCCGCGCCCATCCAGTGGAAATTCAGCAGATCAAACGTCTCAATGCGTCGATCACGCGACAATCTTGACGGAAGCAAATTTACCGAATGCGGAATCAGCGAGGTGTCCGCTCCGAGCCATCGGGCAATGCGGCCGCCAACCGCTGGACGCCCGAATCGATCAAACCCTCTGGCGAGCGCCGTCTGAGAAAACGTGATGACTCGGTCGTCGTCGAGACCTTTATGGCGGCAGAGGAAGTAAGTATCCAGCCCAACATCGGCCTGCGCCCGGAAGCAGCGGTAGGAAGCGCGCGCAGCCCCACCCGCCGAATCCGAATATGAAACGTGTAATATCTTCAAGATAGTTTCCCAATACAAGTCACGAATCACCGCCTCGGACGCGGGTGAGTTTCCGCTGGGCAACACTTGGAAGCGAGGCCTTACGGCCACGCCGATCGTGGCCGTCAGCACGCTGCATCGTCCTTATTACGGGGAATGCGATACCAGGAATACTCCAGTAATTAAGTTGAAGTAGACGACAAAATGCCAAAGCAATGCTCTCGAGCCCCCGCTCAAATTGCATGCATTACACGAACCTCGTCGCGCTGGAGGAATTCCTGATACGTCGACGCCAACCCTTCACGCAACCCGATCTTTGCGCGCCAGCCGAGCTGCGCGAGCAGGCCGACGTCGAGCAATTTCTGAGGGGTGCCATCCGGCTTCGTGGTATCGAACTCGATACGTCCATTGAACCCAACCGCCTGCATCGCCTCGCGGGCGAGTTCTTCGATCGTGACGTCCGAACCGCATCCGACGTTGTACAAGCCCGACTCCAAACCGACCTCGAGAGCGAAGATCGTCGCATCAGCCATATCGTCCACATGCAGGAACTCGCGCCGCACGCGGCCGGTTCCCCATACGGTCAGGCTCTCGCGCCCCTCGACCTTTGCTTCGTGAGCCTTACGGAGCAGAGCAGGCAACACATGACTCGTCCGCAGATCGTAGTTGTCGTTCGGCCCATAAAGGTTCGTCGGCATCAGCGAAATGTATCGCGTCCCGTACTGTCGGTTATACGATTCGCAAAGCTTGATACCCGCGATCTTCGCGATAGCGTAGGGCTCATTGGTCTTTTCCAGCGGGCCACTCAACAGGTACGCTTCCTTGATCGGCTGCGGGCAGTCGCGCGGATAGATGCACGATGAGCCGAGAAACACCAGACGCTGCACCCCTGATCGATACGCGGCATGAATGACGTTCGCCTCGATCATCAGGTTCAGGTACAGAAAGTCCGCCGGATAGGTATCGTTAGCCAAAATGCCGCCAACCTTTGCGGCGGCCAGCACGACGACCTCGATTGCCTCTTTCCGGAAAAACTCCTCGACGGCGTTCTGATTCGTCAGATCCAGTTCCGAACGCCCGCGCGTGACGACATTGACATACCCCCTCGCGTCGAGATTCCGTACGACTGCCGAACCGACCATTCCACGGTGACCGGCGACGAAGATTCGAGTGTTCTTGTTCATGGCGCTCACTCGTTGTATTCGAACGTCTTGAAACCCGCGAGAGTCACGAGGGCGTCGCGCTTCGCCACCTGATAGTCCGCGCGTACCATTTCGGTGACCAGCGACTCAAACGATGTCGTCGGCTTCCAGCCCAGCTTTTCATGTGCCTTGGTGGGGTCGCCCAACAGCGTCTCGACCTCGGTCGGGCGGAAATAGCGCGGATCGACACGCACGATCACGGCGCCGGGCTTCACTTTTGCCTCCGAGCCTTCCACCTTGTCGACGATGCCGACCTCGTCAACGCCTTCGCCGTCGAATCTCACGGTAATACCGAGCTCGGCAGCCGCCTGCTTGACGAAGTCCCGCACGCTGTACTGAACCCCCGTCGCGATAACGAAGTCTTCAGGTTGCTCTTGCTGCAGCATCAGCCACTGCATCTCGACGTAATCGCGCGCGTGGCCCCAGTCGCGCAGCGCCGACATGTTCCCGAGGTAAAGGCAGTCCTGCAGGCCGGCGGCAATACGTGCGATGGCGCGCGTGATCTTGCGCGTCACGAAGGTCTCGCCACGCACCGGCGATTCATGATTGAACAGGATGCCGTTGCACGCGTAGATTCCATATGCCTCGCGGTAGTTGACGGTGATCCAGTACGCATACATCTTCGCGACCGCATACGGGCTGCGCGGGTAGAACGGCGTCGTCTCCTTCTGCGGAATCTCCTGCACGAGACCGTAAAGCTCCGACGTCGACGCCTGGTAAAAGCGCGTCTTCTTCTCGAGCCCGAGAATCCGGATCGCCTCCAGGATACGAAGCGCGCCGATACCGTCCGCGTTCGCCGTGTATTCCGGTTCCTCGAACGACACGGCAACGTGACTCTGCGCCGCGAGGTTGTAAATCTCGTCAGGCTGCACACGCTGGATGATGCGCACGAGGCTCGTCGAATCGGTCAGGTCGCCGTGATGGAGCACGAAGCGCCGGTCCGACACGTGAGGATCTTGATAGAGATGATCGATGCGGTCGGTATTGAACAGAGAGGCACGGCGCTTGATGCCATGCACCTCGTAACCCTTGTTAAGCAGCAGCTCTGCGAGGTATGAGCCGTCCTGCCCCGTTACGCCGGTAATCAAAGCAACTTTACGATTCATGATTCGATGCTCCTAAATGGACGTGCCCTGTGTGTCGATTGCAAAAACACATTCGCGATGTTGTTCACTCTGAAACGCTTTCGTATCCGTAGTAACCGGAGTAATAGCTGCCGTAACCGAATCGATGCCGCGGTACGTCCGTCAGCAACGCCCCCTTCAGGGCTGCGCCGCCGCCGCGCAGGCGGTTCGCGCATTCGACGAGCTCCGCCCGCGGGTGCTGTCCATGCCGGACGACGAGCAGCGTCGCTCCCGCATATCGGCCGATCACCGTGGAGTCGGTGACGGCAAGCACCGGCGGCGTGTCGATGATCACGACGTCGTAGCGCCGCGACACTTCATCGAGAAGCCTCTTGAACTGGTCGCTCAGCAGTAGCTCTGCGGGATTCGGCGGCAGCGATCCCTTCGGAAGCAGGTCGACACCGGTGACGACGTCGCGCTGAATCGCGTCGTCGAGGTTGAATCCCGTGATGACGTCGGATAGGCCGGGTTGCTTGGACACGCCAAGATACGAATGAACGTTGCCGCGGCGCATGTCCGCATCGATCAGCAGTACGCGCGTACCGCTGCTCGCGATAACGGCCGACAGGTTCACGGACACGAACGACTTCCCGACATCCGGCCGAGGGCCGGTAATCACGATCACGTTATTGGTGGAATCGAGCAGGCCAAACTGCAACGCCGTTCTCAAGCTACGAATGCCCTCGGTAGCGAGATCCTCGGTCTCGAGCGCTGCCAGCACATGCGGGCCTGGCAGCCCTCGATCCATCGCCTGCTGCAGGTTGATCTGCGCCTGGCTATGAGGAATCGTGGCGTAGACCGGCAGATCGATCGCCTTCTCGATTTCATCGCTGTGCTTCAGCCCGCCAAACAACGCGTGCTTCGCAAACGCCGTCACGGTACCGATCACGAGCCCGAACAACGCGGCCAACACGATGATGAGCGGCCGTTTCGGCTTCACCGGCTCGTCGGCAGCCACTGCGAAGTCCACGACACGGACATTGCCGACCTGGCCTGCCTTGACGATGCGCAGCTGTTGCGCGTTATCGAGCAGGCTGGTGTAAAGCTCCGTATTCACGCGCACGTCCCGCAACAGGCGCAATGCAGATTGCTCGGTATCCGGCAGCGTCAGCACGCGCTTGTTCAACTGCTCCTGCTGCGCATTGAGAGCCGCGATTTGCGCGGTCAGTGCCGCGACCGCCGGATGTTCGCCCGTGAAGCGTTGCGCCATCTCGACACGCTGCTGCTCGAGATCGACGAGCTTCGTCTTGCCTTCGACGATCTGCTGGAGCAGAAGACGGCTTTCCTCGGTCAGATCGACGGTGCCCTTCTGGTTGCGAAATGCGTTGTATCGGTCTTCCGACTGGTCCAGTTGCTTGCGCAACTGCGGCAATTGCTGTTCGAGGAACGCAAGCGTGTGTTCCGCCTCGGCCGATTTCCGGTCGATGTTCTGCTGGACGTACGTGGATGCGAGCGTATTGAGGATCGCTGCAGTGCGAACGCTGTCCGAGCCATCCAGAGATGCGCCGATCACACCGGATTGCTTCGTCTTTTCGGCGATGACGAGCGCGTCCTGCAGACGTTTGATGGTTGCCTGTGTCGACGCGCGGGTGAGAACGAAATCCGTGTTCGGCCGCGCGCGAAGGTGCGCAACGACGAGTTCCACCGGACCGTACTGGTCCGCACCGCGTGCAAGCTGGCCGACGGTGCCCTTCAGGACGACATCGCCTTCCGGATTGACGAGCTCGTAATGGCTGTCGTCACGGGCAACGAGCTGATACTTGGCGTCATAGCGATCTTTCGGCACCTCGAACCGCGTGACTTCGATCTTCTCGCCGCCCCACGCGAAGCGCGTCATCCCGAACCATGGAGTCGCCAGTTTCTGGCTGCCCGCGATGCGCGCCGCCAAGCCTCCGATCACCGGAAAATAGCGCGGCTGCGCCGAGATATCGAGGTGCAATGCTTCGACTGTGTGACCGACCACGAGGCGCGATCGAATCAGCTCGATCTCCGCGTCAGCGGTCTGCTTCGTATCGAAGATCGAGGCAAGCTCGCCCAATGCGTTCTGCGTCGAATTGGCACTGTCCTCGACCTGAATCATCACGTCGGCCCGATAGGCCGGCTTCGCGACGAACGCGTATACCGTGCCGAGCAGAAGGATGAATGCGGCAATCGCGAAGATGAGTTTCCAGTTCTCGGCGACGACCGCGACATAGTCGGACAGGTGAATCTCGTCACCGTCTTGCATGTCGATGATTCTCGATTTATTTACGGATTCCATAGTCAATTCTTGATCCGATTCACTTTGTCGACCCAGCGCTTCATGCTCTGGTCGATTTGCGTCAGAGCCAGCTCGAATGCCGGTCGCCCGCGCCGATAAGGATCGATGACATCGATCTGTTCGAATTCGCCAAGCCGGAATACACGCCCTTTCGCGAACGGATAGCCGGCTTCGATTCTTTTGCGCTGGCTCTGCGTCATCGTGAGAATCAGGTCGGCCGATCGCATGTGTTCGAGATTCAGATCGACGGCAATGTGCTGTCCAAGGTCGATGCCGCGCTCGGCCATCAATTCGACGGCGAGCGGATCGGCACGCCGGCCCGCGAGCGCCGAACATCCCGCGGATCTGATCCGGGCCGCCGGCAATGCGCGCGCCAGCAACGCCTCCGCCATCGGGCTGCGGCAGATGTTGCCTTCACACACAACCAGGATGGTGTCGATCATTTGGTCAGCACCGCGCCGGTCAGACCTGCGTTGATCGCGGGCAGCAACAGGCTCAGTACGCGGCTGAAACGCACGAGCGCGTTGCCGTCCACATACACGACGTCCTTTGGCTGCAGCTCGAACTGGTTTGCCAGCACCATCGAAACCGGCGAGTGAGCGTTCAGATGAAAAACCTGCGGCTTCGCTTCCGACGCACCGCGTATCACGTACAGTTGCGCGGCATCGGCACTCGCGCTATTCACGCTACCGGCCTGCGAGAGTGCATCGCTCAACGTCAGGCGTCCGTTCCGCAACGGCAATGCCGTAATAGGCTTGCTGACTTCACCCATCACGAACGCGCCGTTGTCCTCGCGCGAAACGACGCGCAGCAGATCGCCGTTCCGAAGCAGGATCTTCGAAGGATTGACGTTGCGGTCGAGCATCCGCGTGAGGTCGATACGGTACGACTTGCCATTTCGCACGACGACCATCCGGCTCTGATCGGCCGTCGGGCTGAATCCGCCCGCGCGGTTGATCGCCTCGTTCAACGTCATCGGGACATCGTTGACCGGGATGACGCCCGGTGTATGCACTTCCCCGTCCACATACACCTGCTTTGCACGAAACGAGGAAACGCGCACCGTAACCTGGGGCTTCACGAACACCCGTTGCAACGCGGCCTGAACGACACGTTGCGCCTGGTCGATACGCATACCGGCGACATGGACGCTGCCGGCATACGGTATTTGCACGTTGCCGTTGTCGTCGATGACGAACCCCTGTACAGGGTCGTACGGCCGCGAATTCGTCGAAGTCTGTGTACCCTGCGCAGCTGCAAGTTCCGGGTGGTCCCAGACGGTGATCTGCAATACGTCGCCCACGCCGAGCGTGTACGGCTCCGGTTTGCCTACCAGGTCGTTGAGCTGCGATTCGCCGAGCCGCTGCGCTGCCTCACGCATCTCCTGAATCAACGCCATGTTGATATCGGTGATCGGAATCTGCAGGTTCTGCTGCGAAGTACTTTCATCGCCGCCTGTAACCGGCAATGTCGCTTGCGACGACATGCGCATGCCCGGCGCCACCGAGCATGCCGACAGTGCCGCGCTCATCGCCGCGCCGATCACGATTCGTGTGCCAAGACGGCGGATTTCCGTCGCCCTGGCCTCGCGCCGATCCAAAATACATCTCATCTCGTGTTCCCCGGTTTATGTTTAGAGATGCGACAAATCACGACTTCCACCACCGCTCAATAAGCATTCGCATTGACCAACCCCTTCGCCACCGTCGCCAACACGATCCGCATATCCAGCGCGAACGACCAGTTCCGCAGGTAATAAAGGTCGTACTCCACCCGCTTCTGCATCTTCTCGAGCCGATCGGTTTCCCCGCGATACCCGTTCACCTGTGCCCATCCGGTGATGCCGGGCTTGATCCGATAGCGATGGATGTAGCCGTCGACGACCTTCTGATACAGCCGGTCGTGCTCGATCGCGTGCGGCCGCGGCCCGACCACCGACATCTCGCCGCGCAGCACGTTGAGGAATTGCGGCAACTCGTCGAGACTGGTCTTTCTGAGGAAGCGCCCCACCCGCGTGATGCGCGAATCGGTCTTCGTCGCCTGCGTGACCACGCCGGCCTGCTCGACGTGCACGCGCATCGTCCTGAACTTGAGGATCTGGAACTCTCGTCCATCGGCCCCCTTGCGGTACTGCTTGAAGAACACCGGCCCGCGCGACGACAACTTCACCGCGATCGCGATCACGACCATCACCGGCAGCAGCCCGATCAATGCAACGGCTGCGAACAGGCGATCGAACAGTTCCTTCTTCCACATCGCGTGGCGCGGCATCGGCGATGCCACGAGATTGATCGCCGGCGCACCCATGAGGTCGACCATCTCGCCGTCGAACAGCGCGACGCTGCGCACGTCGGGAATGAAACGGATGTTCACCAGGTCGTCGCCGAACGCATTGACGAACCGCAGGATCGTCGCCTCCTCCGACAAGGGCAGCGCCAGCCAGATTTCCTGCACACCGGTCTCGCGCACGAACTTCGCGAACTCGTCGAGCTCCGTGAATACCGGCACTCGAGGCGAAACACCCGCGACGACCGGCTGCAGATCGAACACCGCAGCCGGGCGAAACCCGCTCGCCGGCGACTCCTCGATGTTGCGAATCACCTGCTGGCAATGCTGCGCATGCCCCACCACGGCAACACGACGCAGGTTGATGCCCGCGTGGCGGACGCTGCGCAGGAACAGATGCGTGCCGATGCGCGACGCGATCAACGCACTCCCGGTCATCGCGGTCCAGTAGACGAACCACAACCGCGAGATCACGTCCGATCGATGCAGCGAGAACATCAGCACGATGCCGCACGCCTGCACGGCGAACCACGCGAGCGAGATCTTTCCGCTCAGCCTGAGCATCGAGCGCCCACGCCACGATTCATACACGCCGAACGCCGGAAACAGCACGAGTGCAAAGGCGATCGAGAACGTCACCAGCGCGCTGTCGAAGTGCGATTCAGAAACCGTCTGATAGCGAAATTGCGACGCCAGCAACGAGCCGGCGACGATCACCGCGATATCGACGAGTCGAGCCATCATTCCTTGCAGACCGAACATTTCAATCTCCCGTCTGATGTCAACGAATACAGCCGAATCGGCGCATCACGCACGCCCATACGTGTCATCGAACCGTACGATGTCGTCTTCGCCAAGATACGATCCCGATTGCACTTCGATGAGCTCGAGCGGCAACTTGCCCGGGTTCTCGAGCCGATGTGTCACGCCCAGCGGAATGAACGTGGACTGGTTCTCGCCGAGCATGAATTGCTCGTCGCCGCGCGTGACGAGCGCAGTCCCACTCACGACGATCCAGTGTTCGGCGCGGTGATGGTGTAGCTGAAGCGACAGCCGGCCGCCGGGATGCACGACGATGCGCTTGACCTGGAAGCGCGCGCCGTGATCGATCGAGTCGTAGTAGCCCCACGGGCGCCGCACCTTGCGGTGCGCGTCGGCCTCCGGCGCCTGCTGCGCGCGAATGCGGCTCACGAGGCCCTTCACATCCTGCACACGCGAGCGATCCGCCACGAGCACGGCATCCGCCGTTTCGACGACCACCGCATTGGTCACACCCACGCATGCGACGAGGCGCCCTTCCGAATGAACGAAGCTCGACGTCGCGCCCTCGAATACGACCTTGCCGCGACCGACGTTGCCGTCGGCGTCCTTGTCGAGCGCCTCCCACACGGCGTCCCACGAGCCGAGATCCGACCAACCCGCATCGAGCGGCACGACCACGCCCTCCGCCCCGACCGCCGTGGACGCCAGGCGCTCCATCACGGCATAGTCGATCGAATCCGCCGGCGACTGCAGGAAGGCTTGCTCATGCGGGCGGAAGAACGGGCCGTCGGTCTTGCCTTGCACGTACGCAGTGAGGCAGGCCGCGTGCATGTCCGGCTGCAGCGCACGCAACGTGTCGAGCCACACGCTCGCACGCACGACGAAGATCCCGCTGTTCCACCAGTACGCGCGCGACTCGACATACTGCGCGGCGAGTTCGGCAGCCGGTTTCTCGACGAATCGCTCGATGCGATGCGCGCCGCCGTCGAGCGCTTCGCCGAGCTTGATGTAGCCGAAACCGGTATCCGGACGCGTGGGCGGCACGCCCAGCGTCGCAATCGCACCGCGCCGTGCATGCTCGACCGCCAATGCGATCGCACGGTGAAACGCCGGAGTATCGGCAATGGCGTGATCGGCCGGCATCGCGACGACGATCGCGTCCTGGCCATCGGCATGCGCCACGGCTGCGGCGAGCGTCAGTGCAGGTGCCGTATCGCGCCGCGCGGGCTCGACGACGATGCTTGCGGCGAGCCCGCTCGCACGAAGCTGCTCCGCCGTGACGAAGCGGTGTTCATCGCCGCATACGACGATCGGCGCCGACACTTCGCTCTCGCCAGCTGTAAAGCCGGTCATGCGCTGAACCGTCGCCTGCAGCAGCGAGTCGGCACCCAGCACGCCGATCAGCTGTTTCGGATATTGCTCGCGCGACATGGGCCACAAGCGCGACCCCGATCCACCCGCGAGAATGACCGGCGCGACTCGAACCTTCGCCCGCACTGCGTCGCCGCGGTCGGGATCGACCGATCCCGTTTCGTCGTGTGCTGTCTCGGTGAATGCCGACATGATCTGCACTCCTATTCTCTCAGGGCAATGATTCGATTCGAAAATCCGAGAAGATGTGCGCCGTCCCGTCGCCGCGGCACATCCCGTGTTTGCTAAATCGGTCGCACGTCCCCGTTCGAGCGGGCCCGCAACCGGTATTGCGAAGGCGTCACATCCAGGTGCCGCCGGAATATCTTCGCCAGGCGATCACCGTTTCCCCACCCGCATTGCCGAGCGATCGTGCCGATCGGCATGTCGGTCTCCATCAGCAGCTGCACCGTGCGCTCCAGGCGCACCTGCAGCAGAAACTCGGACGGTGTCGTTCCGATCTCCTGCTTGAAATGCCGCAGGAAGTTCCGTTCGCTCATTGCCGCAACCCGCACCGCGTCGCTAACCGATATCGACCGATCGCAGTTCCTGCGCAACCAGTCCGCTGCCGCCCGTACCCGCTCGACGGGCGCACCGTGGCGCGCGTCGTCATGCTCCGCCGTAACCAGCGCGTCGTTCAGCGCGAGCCGCGACGCGATCGCTCGTACCGCATCGCCGCCGAGATCGCGCTCGACCAGAGACAACGCGGCGCGAGCCGGCCCGTAACCGTCGTAATCGACGACGACTGCATCGGCCCCGTGCGCACCGCTTCGCGCGGCGTCGATCAACATCCTGCCTTCGCTGATGGTCTCGACCATGCCGGCCTTCGGCACGACGACCCTCAGCCAATCGATCACCCGCGCGTCACGCGCAGCGCGCCGCGCACCTTCTCCACCTGCGACGAACACCGCGTCGAAGGTATCGGCCAACGCCGCATCGCAAGCAAACGTGCGTACGCTGACGGCCGACGACCACACGACGTTTCCACCTCGCGACGAATAGAACCGAACGTCATACAGCGGAAGCGAGGCCGCATGAGGCGCATAAATCTCATTGGCTGCCTCGAACACCTCGCATACCGCAGCCGCCGCGAGCAACGAGAATCCCTCGAATACGACAACGCCGATATCTCGACTCTTGCGCGACCGTCTCCCTCCAACATCTCCTTCCGCTTCATCTACCGAATGAGCGACATTCGTGTGCGTCATGGCGTACTCTCGAACATCCCTTCCAATCGACTTCGGTCCGGCTCGGTAATTTGACTCCGTTGCGATGCATCATACCGACGGCGCCGAGTGGCGTTTAAACGCTGGCCGATCAGAACAAACAGTCGTCGGATTAGCCTGCGGGAATTCCCTGATCGGCCAGAAATTGGCGTTTTCTGACTACCGTGTAGCAGCGAAATGAAGCACGTGTGCTGGAGAAAGATGCATGACGAGCGAGATGCGGGAATCGCCGCTTCCGAATGCGTCGAATCGAGTAGCACTGCGATGTGACGACAGCACGCGCCAACGCGCACTTCACGCACCGCTTCGCAGGTTCCCCATCGATCCAGGCCATATGCGAATGCGATGCGGCTCACGGCGACGGGATGGTCCGATGCCTTCACATCGATGTGGCAAACGCATGCGATTCGACGGCAACATGCAATCGGTGTCACTCGTGCATGTGCCGCATCGATACGGCGTATTCGGCCACGCGTACGGCCGCGGCCGCAGTAGGCAGATTCCGCCAGGCAACCGAACACCGCGTTTGGTCTCGCGTGCCCGTGCTGTCGCATATGAGCGGCGTCGCGCGCATCACTTACCGCTTCAACGAGCGTTTATGTGAGCGCTATGCCGGCGATGAGGGCCGCGACACCGATCGGCAGCGCGAACACGGCCGAGAGCGCCATTCTCTTCAATACGCGAGCGCGCGCCACTTCACGCGAACCACGGGCCCGCCGCGGCCGAAACTCGAGCAGCAGCATCGCACGTCCATGTCGGGCACCGGCCCACAGGCCAGATGTCACGCTGAACACGAGGTAGACCAGAATCCACACGAAGCAGATTCTCGAGAAGATCAGGAGAGCGACGTTCATATCCGCAATGCCAAGTTATCGGTGAAGTCGCGCAGCTCAACCGATGCGCGATTCGCTGCTGCTAGCGTACATTGCGGTGCAACATGCCGCACATGACATTCTTCCCCTCGATTCCGCCATTGACGATCGCGTTTGACGTAGATGAAGGTTAGTGAGCGCGCCAGCCGTTTTTTGCGCGGTCGTGCGTGAATGCCGTGCTACGCGACGGACGCGTCGAGCGCAGCGCACGGTGCCGTCGGGTTCGGCAAGAGTGAGGTTCTGGAGATTGGCGCTTGCTGCATCGCCGCCTTCGATAGAGGCGGCACGCATCATCGCGTGGCGTCGGCGAGTCGAGCGGCGGCAAAGACATGCGCCGCACCTGCAGCTCGACCCGTGCTGAATAAAAAGACCTGCGCGCGCGACGCGCGCAGGTGAAGTTCCGAGGAGGTTCCGGGGTGAACGCGTCTCCTCGAAAGGCCAGACCAAAGACTAGCGCCGAAACGATCGTTCGGAATCGAGATGGCGGCTGCCGCCACGATCATGGCCGAATGCAATTGTGTCGATGCGCGCCGCACGCTCGACGCCAACGACATCGCGATAACGCGCCGATTTGCGAGCGCCAATTGGCGGAATGCTTCGAGGTTTTGACCGACGAGCGCGATCATGCCGGGCAATGATGATGAACACCGTCGGCGACAACTCCGCGGCATTGTGGGTCTACGAAATCGGCACACCGATTCACAGACCGACGCAAACGCCATCGCGATCCGACGCCGGCACATTCCCACAAACTTCATGGAGCCTCTCCGCCATGTTGCCGCTCGATACCTTCTTGCGCATCGTCGACGCAACGCCGCTCGTTGCGATCGACCTGATCATCTCGAACGAGGACGGCGCATACCTGCTCGGCCATCGCACCAACCGTCCCGCTCAGGGCTTCTGGTTCGTGCCTGGCGGACGCATTCACAAGAACGAACGCCTCGACGATGCATTTCGACGGATTGCGCGCGATGAACTCGGATGCAGCGATCTCGAGCGCGCCGACGCGGAGCTGGTCGGCATCTACGATCATCTCTATGAAGACAACTTCGGCGGTGCACCGGACATCACGACACATTACGTCGTGATGGGATACAAGCTGCGCGGCAATCTGAACCTCGTATCGCTTCCGAACGCGCAGCACACCGCGTACCGATGGGCGACTGCCGACGAGATTGCCGCCGACCGGTCGATCCATCCGAACACGCAAGCCTACTTCGCGCCCGCGCGCTGAACACCGCCCCGAGCCACGCATGCGCACATGCCCGAATCGGCCAGCAAGACGCCGGCCATCACACCCACGGCGAATGCGACGCTGCGTTTCAGCGGCGGAACGTGCCGTTGCGCCATTCGACGCCGTCCGCGGACGCGATCATGCGGTCCCGAGCGGCCGCGCGATACTCGGTCGGCGACATCGACAGATGCTGTCGGAACAGCTTCGCGAGACGGTCTCCGCTGCCGAGACCGACACGGCGCGCGACCTTGTCGGCCGGCAAGTCGGTTTCGACCAGCATGCAGCATGCCTTCTCGAGCCGCACTCGCAGCACGAACTCGGTGGGCGTCACGCCGATCTCGTTCTTGAAGCGCCGCAGAAAATTCCGCTCGCTCATCGCCGCCGCCTGAGCGGCATTGGCGATCGAGATGCGATTTGCGCTGTTCGCGCGCAGATGAAGCGCGGCAGCACGAATCAATTCGCTGGCGCGCGCCTCCTGCGCGCCGAACAACACGCTCGCGAACTTGCGGCTCGCGCCCGGCATCATGCAGGCGACGATTTCCTGCGCGATCTCGTAGCCGGCATCGCGCACGACGATCGACAACGCAGCGGCGAACATGCCCTCGTCGCCATCGCTGCTCTGCTCGGCTTCGCCCGGATTGCACACCGCCAACGACGCCTGCAGCGCGGGCGGCACGGTCTCGGGAGTCTTCTGGTTCAACCGGATCGCGCTCAGCATTTCGACGCCGGCGCCGTCCCCCTTGACCACGCGCGCACGCTGATGCGCATGATGCAGCCAGCCGATGAACGGCTCGTCGAGCCCGTTCACCCGCCCCTGCCCGCCCAGCACGAACATCGCTTGCACGCTGCTCGTATCGAGCGGACGCGGCGCGTCGGTCCAGATCTGCACGCCCGACGACGAGCGCACGGCGCCGCCATGACTCGAGTGAAGCCGCAGTTCATAACGGTCCTCAAACGACGCATTGACGCGCTCGAGCCGATTGGCGAGTTCGAATACTGCAGCCAGCCTGCCCATTTGCATAATGGAAAAACCGTCGAGCAACAGAATGATTACGCTGTCACGTCGACGACCGATAGTTCGACCCCGATCCCCGCTCACTCGCGACCCCGTTGTAATTACATTCGGCACTGTCAGCATCATCTCGGCCCTTTAACAATTTTTTGCATTTTCTGCAGCGCATCATATGCGGCAAATACGCCGCCGTTCCGTCAGTGTCCGATCTCGCCTCATTGTTGACGGAATCAATCAAGACGGCGATCCGTTACCAATTATTTGTTGGTAATCAAGAAAATCAATCACGCCGACCGCGGCGGAATTGGCCTCCCTTGATCCAGGTCATTGCCTTAATATTTTTGCAATGTATCGCGTCGCTGTATGGAATGCGTGCGTTGCGGGCGTTGTTCGTGTGCCGTTGCGGCTGCGGGGCCCAAATGGATATGGCGCGGCGGCGCCGATGGTATCGCGAGTTCACGTCATTGAAGCGGTGCTCGGCATTAGCAGCCGCAACAGATCTCACGAGCCATTCACCGGCGATCAAACGTATCTACCGGCAGTACATCGCAGGGCAATATGCCTGTCGATTTTAACGTTTGCGCAGAATGTGGAATCCCGCACAAGTGGTTCTAGAACACTTATTCGCCGGCCGTCGCATGTCGTCCTGGCAACGCTTTAATATCCAGTAACACGCCGTAATTAAAAGTGACAGCGGGAACTCGCGCTTTTTGCGGGTTGCCCGCCGTGACAAGCAGATCGTGTCCGACACGCAAGTGGGCACCGTCGCGCAGTGGTCCGGGGCCGCACACGCCCGCCGACTGCCTGCGGAATGTGTCAGGCGCGTGACGAGCAACGCGCCCTGCAACGCCACCGGACTCCGCCAGGCCCCAACGCCACCGCAGCTCGCGCCGTATGCGAACGAGACGGAACAATCCGTACCGGATCACCGATAGTTAGAACAACGGATGTTGCACGATTGCCAGCGCCACGCACATTCGATGTCGAGCGCCATACCTCACCGCGCGATTTCGGCAAATAGCCCGGATCGCTGTCGGATAAGACATGGGCCGTATCGCTCGTTGCATGCCTCGCCGAATCGGATCCGGATTCGCGCTACTCATGTCAATTCGCCAACGCGAGAGTTTCGCGATGTTGCCGAACGATCGCTTTCTCGGCGCCTGTATTGCACACCATCACGCCGATCTTGCCTACGTGACTGCATAAATTTATTGGCACACCCGCGGGTGGCCGGAGTGCACCGTACGGCGAATCAGTTTCCATCACATGGTGACAATTCAAGCGCATAAAGAACGCGGCTTCAATCCGACAGGACACCATCAACATACTGCACGACGAGAAAGCATCGCACAACCGTTCCATAAGATTCAGCTCGCGCAGCGGCAATAATCCCGCACAGTATTTCTGTTTATCAATCGATGCTAAAAATGGTTTGAAACTCTCAGCACTCGGCGTCGGCGGTGAGCTTTGAAGACCGCATGGAAAGCGAAAACGATCGATCTACCGTCACACACGAAACTAAGAATCCCATAATAATCCGCCAAATTTCACCGTCCGATCTAGACAAGACTTTGTCCGAATACACCTTATTAGATCCATTGCCTTCTCGAAAATAGATCAAATAAAACGGCGCCCAGTATCGTAATCCGCTCGATATCAATCAACAGCATCGCAAATCGCCCTCGCCCCACATGTCCGGGACATACCGATCCCCGTTTCTTTTCCACGACACATCGCACCCCTGAATTTCCGCAAGAAAATATCTCGATGTACGCTGCACTGCACTATTCGAACGCAAACACGCACACAAAGCGGAGAGACCATGAAACAAGCAACTTTTCCGATCCTGACGATCGCGTCGTTGATGGTGGCCGGTGCAGCGCACGCGCAGACGAGCGTCACGCTGTACGGCACGATCGACACCTCGTTGACGTACGTGAATCACGCCGACGGCAGCAAGAATCTCTGGGCGCTCGGCAACAGCAGCGCGGGCAACCTGTCGGGCAGCCGCTGGGGTCTGAAGGGCTCGGAGGACCTCGGTGGCGGCCTCTCGGCGATCTTCCAGCTCGAGAACGGCTTCAATCCGAGCACCGGCGGTCTCGGCCAGGGCAGCCGCATGTTCGGCCGTCAGGCCTACGTCGGCGTCGCCAGCAATCAGTACGGTTCGCTCACGCTCGGCCGCCAGTACGATCCGCTGATCGATCTCGTCCAGCCGATCACTGCCGACAACTACTTCGGCAGCGCGTTCGCGACCGCCGGCGACGTCGACAACTACGACAACAGCTTCCGCGTCGACAACGCGATCAAGTACACGTCGCCGGTGTTCGCCGGCCTCCAGTTCGCGGCGATGTATTCGCTGGGCGGTGTCGCGGGCAGCACCGGCTCGAAGCAGTCGTATTCGGCAGGCGTGTCGTACACCAACGGTCCGCTGAGTCTCGCCGGCGGATACTTCTACGCGGCGAACGCGAACCCGTCCGCGGGCACGCGCACGACATGGTCGAGCACGTCGGACGGCACGTTCGACGGCGCGATCAACACGGGTTATCAGAGCGCGCATTCGATCGGCATCGCGCGCGTGGCGGGCCAGTACGTGTTCGGCGCATTCACGGTGGGGGCCGGCTACAGCAATTCGCAGTACCGACGCGACGGCGCCTCGGTGTTCGCGAGCAACGAGCACTACAACACCGCGCAAGGATTCCTGAACTATCAGGCGTCGCCGGCGCTGCTGGTCGGCGTGGGCTACAGCTTCACGAAGTCGGGCGGCGACACCGCGGCGAACTATCACCAGGCATCGCTCGGCGCCGACTACAACCTGTCGAAACGTACGGACGTCTACATGACGGCCGCGTATCAGCATGCCAGCGGCACGACCGCCGACGGAGCCGGCGGCTCGATGGCGGCAGAGGCTTCGATCGGGTCATACGGCTACAACGGCACGAAGTCCCAGACCATGGTCAATCTGGGACTCCGTCACCGGTTCTGATCGCCGTCGCGGGCAGCCGGCCGCGTCGGCGCCCGCAGTCTCACTGCGCGTGCAGCGATATCTCGACGCGCCGGTTGCGCGCGCGCCCTTCTTGCATATCGTTCGACGCGACCGGGTTCGCTGGCCCGTGCGCCGCGGCCGCGAACGCGTCGGCCTGCAGTCCATGCTCGCGCAAGTACGCCGCGACGGCGTCGGCGCGACGCTTCGACAACGCCTGGTTATGCGCGGCCGAGCCGGTCGAGTCGGTATAGCCGTCCACGTCCACGCGGGCGAAATGCATGTCGCGATGATGGTTCAGCAACGCGCCGAGCGCGGCGCGTGCGGCCGGCGTCAGAACGGCCGAGTCGGTTGCGAAATAGGCGTCTCCGGTGAGCGTGACCTTCTCGGCCGGCGCCGGTGCAGTACGGCGTCGTCGAATCGACCACGCGCACGGGTTCGCTGCCGCACATGCGCGTCGCGACCTTCATGCAGGTCTTCTCGCTCGACAGGAAGCCGTGGCAATCGACACGGAACGTCTTGATGCCGTCCCGCGACTGCCGTTCATAGGCGTTGAACGTAGGCCCCGACGCGGTTCACGTAAAGCTCCGCAAATGCGAGGGGCGCGGCCGCATGCGCGTGCGATGGTGTTCGGGGTGCGACGCGGCATGCGTCGGCCGTGCGTGCCGGCGCATGCCGCTGCGCCGCTTACTTCCACTGATACAGCATGCCCGCGCCGACCACGCGCTGGCTGCCGGCAAAACCGACGTTGACCGTCGCCTTCAGGTTCTCCGTGATGCGCGCCTGCACGCCGACTGCCATGGCTTTCCGGCCCTGGAACGTCGCCGTGCCGCCCCCCATCGCGAAGCTCGAATCGCGGTCCATGTGCGGAATCGACGCCATCCCGGCCGTCGCGGCGATCCCTCGCGCGCCATCGAATCGGTCTGCTGGATCGGCCGCTGCATCTGCGTGAGCTGGTTGTTCACCGTGTTCAGCGATTGCGTGAACTGGTTCGATACGGCATTCAGCTGATTTACGTTCACCGCGTCGGTGCCTTGCGTACCGGCCGCGACGTTCACCACCTGCCGCGCCGAATCCGCCGAGCCGACCGCGACGACGTTCGAGCGGCCGCCGTCGTTGCTGCCCGCGCCGAGCGCCGTCGAGTCGTTGCCCGACGCCGTCGAACTGTTGCCGACCGCCGTGCTGTTCGAGCCCGACGCAACCGAGCCCGAGCAACCGGCCGACGAATTCGAACCGCTCGCCCCCGGGCGGCACGTTGCCGCCGGCCGGATTCGACGTGTAGGAGCCGTGCGCGCTGGCGCTGTCGATCGCGATCAGCACGATCTTGTGCGGCGACGGCCGCAGCAGCAGTAGCCGCTGCACGATGTCGAAGAACAGGAGATCGGCGCGGCGCAGCACGCCGGACGCGCTCAGCGACACGCACACCAGCAGCACGAACGCGCCCATCACGATGCATTCGCGGATGAAGCCGGCGGGCAAGTGTGCGTCGTCGCCGCGCATCAGAGGCGGCTCGTCATGCATGCGCGTGGCACAGCGGCAGCTCACTCGCACTCGAGTCCGACCGGCGTCAGCCGGGCCGGCGACACCGGCTCGGCGGGCTGACGCAACGCCGCCGCGCCGCCGTGAGCGCGCTACGACGACACCGCTTCGAGGCGATAGCCGTGCGTATAGACGACACTGAGCCGCACGCCGTTTCCGGGCAGCGCTCGAGCTTCTGCCGCAGCCGGTAGATGTGCGTATCGAGCGTGCGCGACTCCGGATCGAGCTCGCGCCCCCACGTGCTCATGCAGACCAGCTTGCGCGACAGCAGCTTGCCGACGTTGTTGAAGAACAGTTCGGCGAGATCGAATTCCTTCGGCGTCAGCTTGATCGGCGCACCGCGCAGCGTGATCGTGCGCTCGCGCGGATCGAGCAGGTAGTCGCCGGCTGCGATCGCGCCGCAGCGGTCGGTAGCGCGCCGAGCGCATCAGCAACGCGTTCACGCGGCTGGCGAGTTCGGCGACGCGAAACGGCTTCGCGATGTAGTCGTTCGCGCCCGCATCCATCGCGAGCACGATCTCGTCTTCCAGCGTCTTGCTCGTCACGAACAGCACGGCGGGCGAGGCGCCCAGCGTGCGGCGGATCCAGTACAGCACTTCGAAGCCGCTCATGCCCGGCAGCAGCCAGTCCAGGATCACGAGGTCGAACGGCTCGGCGCGCAGCAGCCGCTGCGCCTCCTGGCCGTCGGCCGCTTCGATCACCTCATGACCGAGCGGCTCCACTACCCGCGCGGCGCGCCTTCGCATGAACGGGATCATCTTCGACTATCAACACACGCATCAGCGGTCATCCTCGTCATCGGCGGACGAGCGACCTGGCCGTCGTCGCTTCGCCGCGGGCACGACATCGTATGGGATACGTATGGGATACGAACGAATCATGCGCGTACGGTGCAGAGCCAAACAGCGCGCGCGTCCGCGCCCACGCTCATGGCGGTTCGCATTCGTCGCGCTACCTCGCGCGACCGGTAGGTACGGCGCGAATGGTCCAGCAGGCCCGTTATGGGCGTTCCACGGGGCTCTCAGCATCGGGATGCTCATGGTTGCAGTGCCTTCATCGGGCTGCATGTGTTTCGGTGGTACCGGATGGAATCGGCCGCGTCGCGCAGCCGGTTTCGCGGCAAACGTTTGCGTCCGGAACACTCACGAGCAATTTTTTTCCGATCCGAACGATCCGCCGACGCTGTAGTCGTTGGCGAGCCAAAAGCCGGGCGGATTTTCGCATGAGGGTAATGGTTGTCATGTGACGACAGATGTTTGAGCGCAACAGCCATACATGCTCAGCCGGCGTGCTTCGCGGACGCCCTCGCGCCTCATTGGATCGCCGCAGCCGAAGGCGGCGATCATGCGATGGCACGCCGCCGGCCCGCGTCATCACACCGATGCGCGTGCAACGCCGGATTCCGCCGGACGACGCCATTAAGTCGCCGAACGAACGCATGCCGACCGGCGCCACGGGTTGGTTCGCGCCAGCGACGTCGCGACACCCACCGCTGAGCCGACGCACGCGCTGCGTGCTCGCGAACACCGACAGCCACGACCGGTTCGATCTGTCCCGCACATCGATCCGCCGAGTTCGCCATGTTCATTTCTTTTCATGCCGCGCGACTCACGAAACGTCGCGCGCGACCGCCGCCTGATGAACCGCGCGACCGGCGATCGACGCAAGTTCACTCACCCATTTTTCATTCCGGCATCCCACTATTTTCCAGTTTTTCCACAACATTCAGTGATTGACCGCATGACCACGACATCACATTTATAAACTGACTTTATTTAACTATTTCTGTCTTTCTGCTGTGTCAAACTCTCGTCCGGTTCCGCGTCCTTTCTTTCGTTTTCCGCGTCAGTGCGTTCGAAGGATAGGCGGCTCGCAACGGCCCTCGTGCCTACGGTCGTCGCAGCCCCGGAATCCCAGACTCTGGGAACATAAGTACGCGATGTCACATCGAGCGCCGAGCGCAACAAAGCGCCGCTTCGACCGTTGAATTTCGCGTGGAATACCAGTTGATTGGCCAAACCGGTTCCACTGCTTCGAGGCTAGTTTGCAGGCATTCCAGCTCGCAAACCTTTGCCCGAGCGGACGAAATGTTTTCCCGGCCGGACGATATTTACATTCATACAATCGCGCATCGCGACGGATGCCGAGTGTGAACGCTTTTTTTACGCCCAATAAATACAATGCCCGCTCACGGAGACGATAAAACGATGAATTCGATCTGCAATGCGTACGGAGTCCCGCACGACAAAATCCGCTTCAATCCATCGTTCGGGCCAATTCGATTTCCATTCGCCGGATTCGGAAATAACGACCGGTATTCAGCGGACGTGGCGGCACGGTTTTTGTCGATCCGTTCGCGATTGCTCCGCGCAGCGCCGCGCGTGCCGTGCGCTGTCAATCAAGTCCACACGGATCGCACGGAATCGTTACCGCGGCGCGCGCCCTCGACCTATAATTTTTCGCAATAATCGCGCACATAGATGCATCGAGCCAGCCCAGGCCAACCCTCTCCAACGCGCTCGCAACCATGCCATCCCGTTCGTCCAGTCCGGCGTCGCTCCGCGCCACGCCTGAGCTCGTCGGCGCACATATTCTCGTCGTCGACGATCGCCCGAACGACCTGCGGCTCCTGACCGAGATCCTGCGCTCAGCGCGGTGCCGGATCAGCGTCGCGTTCGACGGCCTGCAGGCGTATCACCGCGCGCAGGCGATCGTGCCCGACCTGATCCTGATGGACGTCCGGATGCCGCGCATGGACGGCTTCGCCGCGTGCCGGCTGCTGGCGTCGACGCCCGACACGCAGAACATTCCGGTCATCATCCTGACGGCCGCCGGCGATCTCGACGATCGCATCGCGGGCCTCGAGACGGGCGCGCTCGACTACATCGTGAAGCCGTTCGAGCCGGCCGAGGTGATCGCCCGAATCCGCAATCACCTGAAACGCGCGCGGCGCAGCCAGCCGTTCGCGCATCTGCCCGAGCTGCCCGATCACCCGGACACCGCGCTGGTGCGCGCGGCCAGCGACATCCTGCTGCGCGAACTGCGCAACCCGCCGACGCTGGACGAACTCGCGCGGCAGGTCGGCACCCATGAGAAGCGGCTGTCGCGCGTGTTCCGCGATCATCTCGGGCAGACCGTATTCGAATATCTGCGCGACACGCGGCTGCGCGCGGCGCAGCACTTCCTCGCCGCGACGTCGATGGGCATCGGCGACATCGCCGAGGAGATCGGCTTTTCGACGCCCGGCAACTTCGCGACGGCGTTCCGCGAACGCTTCGGCGTCACGCCGTCCGACTGGCGCCGCCAGCGCCCGACGGTCGATGCGCAGCCGCCGTCGCATGACCATGCGTAGGCGCGGCGCGTCGGCCGCGTATGCGTTCGGGCTGCTCGTGCGGCTCGTGCTGGCGCTGCTCGCCGCATACGCCGCGCCCGCGGCCGCGGCCGACGACAACCCCGCGCGGCTCGAGGCAGTGGCGTTGCTCGAGGATCCGGGCGCGGCGCTGTCGGCGAGCGAGGTCGCGACGCGGGTGGCCGAGCGTCAACGTCGCGCTGCCGAGCCGGCGCGGCCGTCGTTCAACATCGAATTCTCGCGTTCCGCGTGGTGGGTCGGCGCAACGCTCGTGAACCGCGCGGCGACCCGCCAGCCGATGGTGCTGGCGATACGCGACGCGCGCGTCGATCGCGCCGACTTCTATGTCGAACACGGCGGCCAATGGACGCTCGCCGGCCGCTTCCCGGCCCGCGACGGCAGCCTGGGCGAACCGGTGTCGCGATATCCGGTGCTCGCCGCGACACTGGACGCCGGCGAACGGCTGCCGGTGCTGGTGCGCGTCACGTCGCGCAAGGAACTGAAGCTCGCGCCGAGCGCATTCACGCGCGACGCGTGGCATGCGTACGAGCTGCGCGCGGCGATGTGGGACTTCGGCTTTCTCGGCGGGCTGCTCGCGCTCATGTGGTGTGCGCTGCTGATCGGCTTCTTCTCGCGCAGCGGCACGTTCGCGGTGCTCGCGCTGCTGGCGCTCGGCACCGCGCTGTTCGAGGCGACCTACCGCGGCTACACCGCGCTGTACCTGTGGCCCGGTGCGTACGAATGGTCGGCGCGCGCGGAAATGGTGTCCGTGTATCTGTCGCTCGCATGCTTCATCGCGTTCATTCTGCTGATCGCCGATCGCGAAAAGACCGGCATGCCGATGCGCGCGGCGTACCTGGTGTTCCTCGCATTCGAATGCGTCGGGATGGCCGGCGCCGCGTGCGGCGATCTGCTGACGTTCACGTGGCTCAGCCTGCGGGTGAACGCGGCGCTCGCGGTGATGAACATCAGCCTCGCGCTGATCCTCGCGTTCCGCCGCACGCCGACCGCGCGCGTGATGCTGATCGCGATCTCGTTCGCTGGATTCAACATGCTGATCCGCGTGCTCGACGCGCGCGGCGCGATTCCCGGTTGGCTGCCGTGGCTCCGATCCGACATCTATCCGAACCCGGTGATCGCGATCATCGGCCTCGCCACGCACCTGCTCGTGCTCGCCGCGTGGATCAACCACGTGGGCCGTCAGCGTACCGAAGCGCGCAAGCGCCTCGAGCACTGGCAACTCACCGAACAGGACCGCCTGCGCGACGAGGTCGCGAAGCGCACGGTCGCCCTCAACGACGCGCTGCAGGAAGTCAAGACGCACATGCAGCAGAAGATCGAGACGCTCGGCTACGTCAGCCACGACCTGCGCGCGCCGCTGTCGACCATCCACGGCTACGCGAAGCTGCTGCTGCAAACCGCGACGCCCGGCCAGGCGCGCCTGATCCGCTCGATCGACCGCAGCATCCGCTACCAGCTCACGCTGATCGACGAATTGCTGCAGTACACGCGCGCCGAGCTGCAGCCGCTCGGCATTGCGCCGGACGCGACCGACCTGCCCGGCCTGCTCGACGACATCGGCGACTACGCGCTCGCGCTGTGTGCGCAGCAGAACAACCGCTTCGACTACCGGCCGCTGACGCCGTTGCCGCGCAAGCTGACGATCGACGGCATCCGGCTGCAGCAGGTGCTGCTCAACCTGCTGTCGAATGCGTCGAAGTTCACGCGCGACGGCACGGTCACGCTGTCGATCGGCGCGTACCGGCAAGCGGGCGCGTGGCGGCTGGTGTTCGAAGTCGCCGACACGGGCATCGGCATCGAGCTCGACCAGACGACCGACATCTTCCGCGCGTATCAGCAGGTGCAGGCCGTGAACGGCGGGACCGGCCTCGGCTTGTTCATCGCGCAGCGGATCGTCGGCGCGATGAACGGCGAGCTGGCCGTATCGAGCCAGCCGGGCGTGGGCACGTCGTTCACGTTTCAGATCGTCGCACCGGCGCTCGGGCATGCGTTGATCCCGGCGTCCGCGCTCGCGCGCACCGTGCAGCCAGCGGAACAGATCGACCTGCTCGCCGATGCGCGCGGGATGCGCTGTCCGCCCGACGATGCACTCGATGAACTGATCGTGCTGGCCGGCGAGGGCCGCCTCACCGATATCGAGGAATGGCTTGGACAGCATGCGCCCGCGCCGCGACATGCCGCGTTCGTGCATGCCGTGCGGGAGCGGCTCGACACGCTCGACCTGCAAGCGATCGAACGCCTGGCCGCAGCGCTGAAGCATACGGGCATCGTGGATGCACCGAGTGCGCCGTCGCTCGACGCGGAGCCGGATCTGGCCGGGCCGGCCTGATCGCGGTATGCGCGCAGGCCGTCGTCGGGCGGTGTGCGGTGCGAGGCCAGCGCGCCACGCATGCACCCCGCGCCGCCGCATGGCCCGCACCGCCCTCACGCTACAACCGCGGCATCGTCGACACCAGCGCCGCGTCGTCGCCCGGCGCAGCGGCCGCGGGCCGAGCGGTTTCCCGCGTCGCGCGCTTCGGATCGAGCCCGCTGCCGCCGGTGCGGCGCCGTGCGGCGTGCCGCTCGATGACCCGCTGCAGCAGACAGAACACGCACAGCAGCGCACCGATCACGATGCGCGTCCACCACGAGCTCAGCGTGCCGTCGAACGTAATGAGCACCTGAATCGTGCCGAGAATCCCGACGCCGAACACCGAGCCGATCACGTAGCCCACGCCGCCCGTGAGCAGCGTGCCGCCGATCACGGTCGCAGCGATCGCGTCGAGCTCCATCCCCTGTGCCTGCAGTCCGTAACCGGACAGCACGTACAGCGTGAACACCACGCCGCCGAGCGCCGAGCAGAAGCCGCTCAACGCATACACGCCGACTTTCGTGCGCGCGACCGGCAGCCCCATCAGCAACGCCGAGCGCTCGTTGCCGCCGATCGCGTAGACGTTGCGGCCGAAGCGCGTGAAATGCGCGACGTAGATCGCGCCGGCCAGCGTCGCGAGCGCGATCAGCGCACCGGCGCTGAGCATGCCGCCGCCGAGCGGCACGCTGATGCCCGCGAGCGCATGGAACGTCGGCTCGTTGATCGTGATCGATTGCGTGGTGATCAGGAAGCACGCGCCGCGCGCGAGGAACATCCCGGCCAGCGTGACGATGAACGGCTGCAGCCGGAAGTAGTGGATCAGCGCGCCCATCGCCGCGCCGTACAGCGCGCCGAACAGCAGCACGATCGGCACGATCGCCCACACCGGCCAATGCAGCCGCTCGGCGCCGACCGCGCACAGGATGGTTGTCAGCGCAACGACGGAGCCGACCGACAGATCGATGCCGCCCGACACGATCACGAAGGTCATCCCGATCGCGACGATCAGCAGGAACGCGTTGTCGACCAGCAGCCCGGTCAGCACCTGCATGGAGAAGAAGCCCGTATACATCACGGACCCGAAACCGAACAGCGCCGCGAACAGCGCGATCGTCACGACGATCGGCAGCGTGCGCGGGTCGGTGAGCCGTGCGAGGAATCGGTTCATCGCGGCGTCGCTCCGGTGGTGGCGCGCAGCGCGCGCGTCGCGTGGCGCAGCGCCAGCGCGCGCGCCGCGTCCGACTGGATCAGCGTGACGACGATCACGACGATCGCCTTGACGACGAGCGTCGCCTCGGGCGGCACGCCGATCGAATAGGTCGTGTAGGTCAGCGTCTGGATGATCAGCGCGCCGAGCACCGAGCCCGCGAGGCTGAAACGGCCGCCGAGCAGCGACGTGCCGCCGAGCGTCACGGCGAGGATCGCGTCGAGCTCGAGCAGCAGCCCTGCGTTGTTGCCGTCGGCGCTGCGCACGTTCGAGCTGGCGAGGATGCCGGCAAGCGCCGACAGCACGCCGGAACACAGATAGACGCCGAACACGACGGCCCCCGCGCGCAGCCCGACGAGCCGCGTCGCGACCGGATTCACGCCGATCGCGCGGATGAACAGGCCGAGCGCCGTGCGGTTGACCAGCAATGCGATCGCCGCGATCGTCGCGATCGCGATCCACACCGAGCACGGCACGGCCGCGAGATAGCCACCGCCGAGCGCCAGGTAGCCGGGCGCGCCGATCGGAATGATCTGTCCGCCGGTGAGCAGCTGCGCGATCCCGCGCCCCGCAACCATCAGGATCAGCGTCGCGATGATCGGCTGCATCCCGACGAACGCGACCAGCACGCCGTTCCATGCGCCCGCCAGCAGCCCGACGCCGAGCGCCGCGGCGAGCGCGACGCCGACGCGCGACGGGTCGCCGTCGAGCACGATCGCGGCCGCCGCGCCGGCGATCGCGACGATCGCGCCGACCGAGATGTCGATGCCGCGCGTCGCGATCACGAGCGTCATCCCGAGCGACACGATCACGAGCGGCGCCGCGCGATTCAGGATGTCGATCGGCGCGCCGAACAGATGGCCGTCGAGCAGCGAGATCGACAGGAAGCCCGGCCGGTGCGCGACGTCCAGCGCGAACAGCAGCGCGAGCGTCAGCACCGGCCACGCGAGCGAATGACGAAACAGCGAACGCAGCCGCGTCATGAGCGGCCTCCCGCGATCAATTGGTACACCTGCTCCTCCGAGGCATCGCTGCCGGTCAGTTCGGCGACCTTGCGGCGGTCGCGCAGCACCGCGATCCGGTGACTCACGCGCACCACTTCGCTGATCTCCGACGAAATGAACAGAATCGCGAGCCCCTGCGCGCACAGCGCGAGCACGCGCTCCATGATGTCGAATTTCGCGGCGACGTCGATGCCGCGCGTCGGCTCGTCGAGAATCAACAGCTTCGGCTCCGTCGCGAGCCAGCGCGCGAGCAGCACCTTCTGCTGGTTGCCGCCCGACAGCAGCCCGATCGGCTGCTCGGCGTCGCGCGCCTTGATGCCGAGCCGCTCGATGTACGTGTCCGCAAGCTCGCGCTGGCGCGCCCGCCCGATCAGCCGCCACCAGCCGCGCCGCGCCTGCAGCGCGAGCACGATGTTTTCGCGAATCGACAGCGCGGCGACGATGCCCTCCTTCTTGCGGTCCTCGGGGCAATACGCGATGCCGTTGTGCACCGCGTCGTGCGGCGACGCGAGCCGCGCGCGCCGGCCGTCGATCTCGATTGCGCCGGTGTCGGTGCGCTCCGCGGCGAACGCGAGCCGCGCGGTCTCCGTGCGCCCCGAGCCGAGCAGCCCGGCCAGCCCGACGATTTCGCCGGGCCGCACGTCGAGATCGAGCGGGCTCATCATCCCGCGCCGGCCGGCGCGCTGCATCGACAGAAACGGCGCGCTCGCGCCGGCATCGCGCTGCACGGCCGCCGCGCCCGCCTGCAGCGTGCCGGACACCGGCTCGCGGCCGGTCATCTTCGCGACCAGCAGGTCGACCGGCAGCTCGCGCGCGAGGTACTCGCCTTCGCGCTCGCCGTTGCGCATCACGGTGATGCGGTCGGACACCGCGTAGGTCTGTTCGAGAAAGTGCGTGACGAACAGGATCGCGATCCCCGACGCCTTCAGCCGGCGCAGCACGTCGAACAGCCGCGCGACCTCGCCGTCGTCGAGGCTCGAGGTCGGCTCGTCGAGGATCAGCACGCGCGCGTCGACCGACACCGCGCGCGCGATCGCGACCATCTGCTGCACGGCGATCGGATACGCGTCGAGCGAGCGCGTGACGTCGAGCGACAGGTCGAGCTCGGCGAGCGCGTCGCGCGCACGCGCATGGATCGCCTTCCAGTCGATCGCGCCGCGCCGCATCGGCTGCCGGCCCGCGAAGATGTTCTCCGCGACCGACAGGTTCGCGCACAGGTTGACCTCCTGGTACAGCGTCTGGATGCCGGCCGCCTCGGCCTCGCGCGGCGCCGCGAAATTCACCGGCGCGCCGCCGACGCGAATCTCGCCCGCATCGTGCGCATGCACGCCGGTCAGCACGTTGATCAGCGTCGACTTGCCCGCGCCGTTCTGGCCCATCAGCGCATGGATCTCGCCCGGAAACAGCCGGAAGTTCACGCGCTGCAGCGCGTTGACGCCCGGAAACGCCTTGTCGATGCCGATCATCTCGACCACCGGCGGATTCGTCATGGATCGCCCTCGATTCGTTGAAGTGGCCGGACGGCGGCGCGACGGCCACCGTCCGCGCCGCAAGCGACGCTCAGTACTTGCGGGTCGGCAGCACCTGCGCGGCGACGTTCATCGGGAACACGGTCTCGTTCGTGACGATCCGCTTCGGCAGCTGCTTGCCGGCCACCACCTCCTTCACCGCGGTCATCAGCTGCGGGCCGAGCAGCGGGCTGCATTCGACGTCGACGTTGATCTTGCCCGCGACCATCGCCTGGAAGCCGCCCTTGGTCGCGTCGAACGACACGACGCTCACGTCCTTGCCGGGCTTGATGCCGGCCTCCTCCATCGCCTGGATCGCGCCGAGCGCCATGTCGTCGTTGTGCGCGTAGACGACGTTGATCTGCTTGCCGTAGGTCTTGGCGAACGCTTCCATCACCTGCTTGCCGCCGGCGAGCGTGAAGTCGCCGCTTTGCGACGCGATCACCTTGAACTTCGGATTGTTCTTGATCACCTCGAGCAGGCCCGCGCGGCGGTCGTTGGCCGGCGCCGAGCCGACCGTGCCCTGCAGCTCGACGATGTTGATCGGGCCGGCGTCGTTCTTGTAGCGCTCTTCGAGCCAGTGGCCCGCGCGCCGCCCTTCCTCGAGGAAGTCGGAACCGATCATCGTCACGTACAGCGACGGGTCCTTCACGTCGACGCCGCGATCGGTCAGGATCACCGGAATATGCGCCGCCTTCGCTTCGGTCAGCACCGGCTCCCAGCCCGACTCGACGACCGGCGAGAACGCGATGACGTCCACCTTCTGCGCGATGAACGAGCGGATCGCGCGGATCTGGTTCTCCTGCTTTTGCTGCGCGTCCGAGAATTTCAGGTTGATGCCGGCCTCCTTCGCCGCGCTCTTCACCGACACGGTGTTCGCCGTGCGCCACGCGCTCTCCGCGCCCACCTGCGAAAACCCGAGCGTGATCTGCTTTTGCTGCGCGTAGGCGCCGGTGGTCAGCAGCGTCGCCGCCGCGACGATCGCGCCGGTCGCCAGCTTCCTGATGAATGTCATGGTCCGTCTCCGATGATGTCGTTGTATGCCGCGGCGCCGGCGTGGCGCGGTGCCGCGCTGCGCTGTTGTGGTTCTGCGTCGCGCGGGCGCGGTGCGGGGCCACGCGAGCCGGCGCTTGCGGCCGGCCCGGAATAGACGCCCCGCATCAGTCTAGGAACAAGTCCGATAACCTGCCAATGAAATCTTGGATTGAAGCGATACAACTATCGGCATACGTATAAACACTGATCCGCGGCGCGCGCCACCGCGAGCCGTGCCGCAGGCCGTGCAATCGGCCCTGGAGCGGCGCCGGCGACGCGGCGCACGCAACTTGCTCCGGCGCTCAGGCTCGTTCAAGACAAGGAGAACCGCGATGCGTGCCGGACGCGAACCGAAATCGCAGCGCGCGGCCCCCGGCCGCCGCCTGCCGCGCTGCAGCATGACGAAGCGCCCGTCCCGCTCGAACGGCGGCGCGTGGGTGGACGCCGCGCTGCGCCACGTCGACGACCGGCATCCCGGCTATACGCGCCGGCGCGTGCGCAACGGCTTCGCGTATTACGGACAGGACGGCCAGCGCATCCGCGACCCCGACGAAATTGCACGCATCAACGCGCTGGCGATTCCGCCCGCGTACACCGACGTGTGGATCTGCATGGACCGGCGCGGCCATCTGCAGGCCACGGGCCGCGACGCGCGCGGGCGCAAGCAGTACCGCTATCACCCGCTGTGGCGCGAGACGCGCGACGCGAACAAGTACGCGCGGATGGCCGCCTTCGCGGCTGCGCTGCCGCGGATCCGCGCGCGTGTCGCGCGCGACCTCGCGCTGCCGGGAATGCCGCGCGACAAGATCGTCGCGACCATCGTCCGCCTGCTCGACACCACGCTGGCGCGGATCGGCAACACCGAATACGCACGCGAGAACGCGTCGTTCGGGCTGACGACGCTGCGCAAGCGCCACGTGACGATCCGGCCCGGACAGGTGCGGCTGCGCTTCACCGGCAAGAGCGGCATCGAGCACGACGTGACGGTGCAGGACCCGCGCGTGGGCCGCATCGTGCGACGCTGCGCGGAGCTGCCGGGGCACGAGCTGTTCCAGTATGTGGACGACGACGGCGCGCGCCATTCGGTCGGCTCGTCCGACGTGAACGACTACCTGCGCGAAGCGGCGGGCGCGGAGTTCACCGCGAAGGACTACCGGACCTGGGCCGGCAGCGTGCAGGCGCTGGCGCTGCTCAGGCGCATCCCGCACGAGAGCGTCACGCAGGCGCGCAAGCAGATCGTCGAGACGGTACGGGCCGTCGCCGGCATCCTGCGCAACACGCCGGCGGTGTGCCGGCGTTGCTACATCCATCCGGTGGTGCTCGACACGTTCGAGGCCGGCCTGCTCGACACGTTCGAGGTGACGCGCAAGCCGCGAGGGCTGCGCGCGGACGAAGCGGCGTTCGTCGCATTGCTCGAGCAGGCCGAGCGCCGCTCGGCCCGGCCGCAGAAAAAATGACGCGGGAAGTGACGCGGGCCGCGCCGGCCCGCGGTCGGCGTTACAGCCCGAGCGAATTCGCCGTGCTGCGAAACACCAGCGGACGCTCGTCCTGCCGCTGCTCGCGGCGGGCGAACTGCACGGCCTGTTCGACCCGGCCGTGATGGGCCGATTTCGAGCACACCGGATCGGCCTCGGCCGGATCGCCGGCCAGCATGTACGCCTGGCAGCGGCACCCGCCATGATCGACATGCCGCTCGTCGCAGGTGCGGCACGGCTCGCGCATCCAGCCGTCGCCGCGAAACGCGTTGAAGGCGTCGCTGTCGTACCAGATCTCCCTCAGCGACTGCTCGCGCACGTTCGGCAGCGTGAGGCCGGGCAGCGAGCGCGCCGCATGGCACGGCAGCGCGGCGCCGTCGGGTGCGACGCCGAGGAACACCGAGCCCCAGCCGTTCATGCACGCCTTCGGCCGCTGCTCGAAGTAGTCGGGCACGACGAACAGGATCTTGCAGCGCTCGCCCACCAGCTTGCGGTAGCGGTTGACCGTTTCCTCCGCGTCGCGCAACTGCTCGGCGGTCGGCATCAGCTGGTCGCGGTTGAGCATCGCCCAGCCGTAGTACTGCGTATTGGCGAGCTCGAGAAAATCCGCGCCGAGATCGAGCGCCATCTCGATGATCTGCCCCACGTGCGGCAGGTTGTACCGATGCAGCACGCAGTTCAGCACCATCGGATAGCCGTGCTGCTTGATGAGCCGCCCGACGCCGCGCTTCAGGTCGAAGGTGCGCGTGCTGGTGAGAAAGTCGTTCAGCTCGCGCGTCGAATCCTGCAGCGACAGCTGGATATGATCGAGGCCGGCCGCCTTGAGCCGCTCGATGCGCGTCGCGTTCAGGCCCACGCCCGACGTGATCAGGTTGGTGTAGAAGCCGAGCGAGCGCGCATGCCCGACCAGTTCTTCCAGATCGTCGCGCTGCAGCGGCTCGCCGCCGGAAAAGCCGATCTGCGCGGCGCCGAGCGCGCGCGCGTCGCTGATCACCGTGCGCCACGCGTCGGTGTCGAGCTCCGCGCCGTGCGTCGCGAAATCGACCGGGTTGTAGCAGAACGCGCAATGCAGCGGGCAGCGGTACGTGAGCTCCGCAAGCAGCCACAGCGGCGCCGACGGCCGGTTCTGATCGGGGGTCGTGTCCATGTCAGTCGAGCCAGCCGCGCAGCCGCGCATGATCGAGGAAGCGGTAGACGTCCGACGCAAGATCCGACGTGCTGAACAGCTGCTCGAGTTCGCCGATGATGTCGTCGAGCTCGCGCGTGCCGTCGCAGCGCACGAGGATCTCGCCGGCACTCGGGTTGAGCCGGACCATCCCTTCCGGATACAGGAGCACGTATGCGTCCTGGGCCGCCTCCCACTGCAGGCGGTACATGCCCCTCAGCGAGGGGCGCAGCGGCACGCCGCTGACGGCTTCGTTCGAGTTCATGCGGGATATGCCTTTTCGATCGCATCGAGAATCTGCCACAGGACATCCAGCTTGAACGACAGGATGTCGAGCGCGCGCCGTTGCGCGTCAGGTGTCGTGAAATGGCTCAGCGTCACCGCGAGCCCGTGCTCGACGTCGCGCTGCGCGAGCGGCACGCGGCTGCGGAAATACTGCAGGCCGTCGGCCTCGATCCACGGGTAGTGCGACGGCCAGCCGGCCAGCCGGTCGAGGTGGATCTGCGGCGCGAACATCTCGGTCAGCGACGAGCACACGGCTTCCTGCCACGGCGCGCGACGCGCGAAGTTGACGTACGCATCGACCGCGAAGCGCACGCCCGGCAGCACGTGCTCGAGCGACCACAGCTGCGCGCGCTCGATGCCGACCGCCTCGCCGAGCCGCGCCCACGCCTCGATGCCGCCTTCGCTCTCGCCGTGCCCGTCGTGGTCGAGAATCCGCTCGACCCACAGGCGGCGCGTCTCGCGGTCGGGGCAGTTCGACAGGATCGCCGCGTCCTTCAGCGGAATGCTGATCTGATAGTAGAAGCGGTTCGCGACCCAGCCGCGAATCTGCTCGCGCGAGCATTCGCCGGCATTCATCCGCCGGTTGAACGGATGATGGATGTGATAGCGCGATTCGAGCGCGCGCAGGCGCGCCTCGAACTCCTGCGCGCTCCAGGGCGTCGCGTGCAGCGCCGCGGCGGGAATCGGTGCGTTCATGTCAAACCTCGAATTGCATGCCGTCGTGGGCGACCTCGATGCCGTGCTCGCGCAGCTGCGCACGCTCGGGCGAACCGGGGTCGAGAATCGGATTCGTGTTGTTGATGTGGGTGAGGACCTTGCGCGTGCTCGCGGGCAACACCCCGAGCCGCTCGATCATCCCCGGGTGCGCGGCGTCGCCGCGCTGCGCGAGATGCCCCATGTCGGCCGCGTGCTTCGACGACAGGCCGAGGTCGATCATCTCCGTCCCGGTCCAGAAGGTGCCGTCCACCAGCACCAGCTCGGCGTCGCGCATCGCGGCGCGCACGCCGTCGTCGACGTCGGCGAGCCCCGGCGCGTAGAACGCCTGGCGGCCGGTGGCCGTGTCCTGAATCAGCAATGCGATGTTGTCGCCCGGCACGCTGGCTGCGCGATGCGGCGAGTAAGGCGGCGGCTTGCTGTCGACCGGCAGCGCGGTGAAGCGAAGGCCGGGTGCGCCGGCGATCGCGAACGGCTCGCGCAGCGCGATCGGGTTCACGTCGACGCCGCAGTAGTGGCCGAGCAGCGGGACGAGCGGCAGCCCGGTCGACAGGTCCTCGAGCACCGGCGCGCTCGCGTAGAGCGGCAGCGGCGAGGTACGCTCGCGCAGCATCAGCAGGCCCGTCACGTGATCGATCTGCGCATCGCACAGCATCACGGCCGCGATCGCGCTGTCGCGGATCTGCCGTGCCGGTTGCAGGTCGGGATCGGCGCGCAGCTGCGTGAGGATGTCCGGCGACGCGTTCACCAGCACCCAGTCGACGCCGTTGCCGCTGACCGCGATCGACGACTGCGTGCGCGGCACGATGCCGCTGCTGCCGGTGCGGGCGCGACGGCAGTTGCTGCAGTTGCAGTTCCATTGCGGCAACCCGCCGCCGGCGCCCGAGCCGAGTATCTTGATCTTCATCTGCGTGTGCTCCGGGTGCTGCCCGCATCGGGTTCGCCGACGCGGGCGGCACTGCGTGCGTCGATCAGCGGTTGGCGATGTACATCGTGATTTCGAAGCCGAAGCGCAGGTCGGTATAAGCCGGGGTGGTCCACTGCATGATGTGTCTCCTTGTTGAGTTGGTGAATCGAACAACCGCATCGATCGAGCGGCCGTTACCAGTTCAGCAAGGAGCGTGCCGGGGCGGCAGGCGCGCCGCGCGGCGGCGTGCGCGGGCCTACGCGGGCGTGCGACAGCCGCCGCATCGTGATGACGCCGCCATTCTTACGATATGCCAACGACACTCTTTCGGAACCCGTCGGGCGACACGCTCGGGTGTGCCCGATGGGCGTTGCAGGTGTTGAATCCTTGAACACCGGGTGTTGCAACATGACACACCGGTGTGACACTCGCGGCGGCGTCAGCGCGTTTCGGGCTCCGTCGCGTCCTGGGCGGCGGCCGGCATCTTCCGGTAGATGGTGTTGCGCGACACGCCGAGCGCGCGCGCCGCGGCCGATACGTTGCCGCCGTGACGGGCGAGCGCGGCCGCGATCGCGGACGCGGCCACGTCCTGCAGCCGCGCATCGCTGGCGGCCGCCGCGGCGGCCAGCGGCGCGGGCTCCGCCGCGAGTGACGCCACGTCGTGGCCGTTGGCGGCCGGTGTCGGCTCGCGCCGCACGTCGTCGAAGAAATCGTCCGGCAAATGCTCGCGGCGAATTTCGCCGTCTTCGTCGACCATCGCGGCGGCGGTGCGCAGCAGGTTCGCGAGCTGCCGGAAGTTGCCCGGCCAACCGCAGCGCTCGAACAGCGCCATCACGTCGGGCGCGACGCTCAACGGGCGGCGGCCTGGGCCCGACAGCGTCTCCCGCTGCAGCATCTTCTGCACGACCACCGCGAGGTCGGTGCGATCGCGCAGCGGCGGCAGGCGCACGACCAGGCCGTTGAGCCGGTAGTACAGGTCTTCGCGGAAGCGGTTCTGCGCGATCATCTCGCGCAGGTCGCGGTGGGTCGCGCAGATGATCGCGATGTCCACGCCGATCGCCTTGGTCGAGCCGAGCGGGTTGACGATGCGCTCCTGCAGCACGCGCAGCAGCCGCACCTGCAGCGGATACGGCATGTCGCCGATCTCGTCGAGAAACAGCGTGCCGCCGTTGGCCTGCAGCAGCTTGCCGGTCGCGCCCTTGCGCCGCGCGCCGGTGAACGCGCCTTCCTCATAGCCGAACAGCTCGGATTCGATCAGCGTCTCCGGGATCGACGCGCAGTTCACCGCGACGAACGGACCGTCGCGGCGCGGCGAGTCGTTGTGGATCGCCTGCGCGAGCAGCTCCTTGCCGGTGCCCGTCTCGCCGGTGATCAGCACCGGGATGTCCTTGCCGATCACCTTGCGGACCTTCGCGATCACGGCCGCGACCTGCGGATCGCCGGTGTCGAGGTAGCTGAGCCGCGACAGGCTCGCCGCGTTCTGTGCGGCGGTCGGCCGCGCGGCCTGCGCCGTGCCGCCGTCGTGCACTTCTGCCGGGCGGCTGCCCTCGGCCCGCGAGGCGCGCCGGAACTGCACGCGCGCGCAGACCACCGCGCCGTTGCCCAGATTCAGCGACACGTGCGGCTCGGTGCTGGCCCGCATCCGGTCGATCAACTGCGCGCTCGTCACGTCGAACAGCGACGCGAGCGTATGCGCGCGCAGCGCCGCGAGCGGCATTCCGAGCTGGAATTGCGCACTGCGGTTGGCCGACAGGAAGCGGCCGTCGGCGGTGAACGCGACGATCCCCTCCATCAGCGTGCCGAGGAATTCGGGGCGGCCGTGGAACGACACCTGCAGCGTTTCCTGGAAGGTCGTCGTGAACAGATGGTTCTCGATCATCTGCACCGACATCTTCGCGAGCGCCATCGTGTGCTGGTGATAGCTGCGATGGTCGCCCGTCACGTCGAGCACGCCGATCGCGTCGCCGTACGGATCGAGAATCGGCACGCTCGAGCAGGTGAGGAAATGGTTGGCGGCGAGGAAGTGCTGGTCGCCGTGCACGACCATCGGACACAGCTCGGCGAGCGCGGTGCCGATCGCGTTGGTGCCCTGGCGGTTCTCGGCCCAGTTCGCGCCGGGGCGCAGCGCGACGCGCTCCGCGCGCCGCAGGAAATCGTCGTCGCCGATCGAATGCAGGATCAGGCCCTCCGCATCGGTCAGCACGATCATGCTCTGCGTGTTGACGATCTGCTCGTGCAGCGTCTCCATCACGGGCATCGCGTGGACGCACAGCACGCGGTTCTGCTCGCGCTTCAGCGCCAGCGCGGTGCCGGACAGCAGGTCGTAGTCGGGGCGTGTCGACGCCTGCAGACCGAACGTTTCGGACCGCTCATGGGACTTCTGGATCGTCGGCGTCGGCCAGCCGGGCACTTGCGGTGCCCGAGCGCCGGCCGTCGGATAAACGTCATCGCGCATTGTCTCCTCCGGGGATCCTTCCGGTCGATGCCGGACTCTTTGCCATCGATGCAAGCAAACATCGGGCCACAGGGCGGCCCGTTCATCGAGGTCGTGGCGTTGCGTCGGCGTCCGGCCGACATTGAAAGGAAAATGAAATCGGCATCGCGAGGCACGTCGTGCAATGCGTTTCCGGTACGGCCCAGTGATAGCGCGAAACCTTGGCGCACCGCCACCCGGACGAATCCCTAGCTTGCGCGCGGGCGCGATTCTCGCTTCAGTGGACGCAAGCGCGCGGCGCGCCGTCGCCGCCTTCTCCCTCTACCCCGACCGACATGACGCACACCTTCAAGCACCTGCACCGCGACGCCTGCACGATCGCGTGGACCGAAGCCGGCAATCCGCTCGGCGAGCCGGTCGTCGTGTTGCACGGCGGCCCCGGCAGCGGCAGCCGGCCCGCGGTGTTGAGCCTGTTCGACCTCGAACGCATGCGCGTCGTGCTGGTCGACCAGCGCGGCGCTGGCGCATCGACGCCGCGCGGCGGCTTGCGGCACAACGACACGACGCGGCTGCTGCGCGATCTCGACGCGCTGCGCGCGCAGCTCGGCATCGCGCGCTGGGGCGTCGTGGGCGGGTCGTGGGGCGCGGCGCTGGCGCTCGCGTATGCCGGACGGTATCCGTCGCGCGTCAGCGGCGTCGTGCTGCGCGGCCTGTTCCTCACGTCGTCGCGCGAAGTGCGCGCGCTGTTCGTCGGCATGCGCGCGCACGCGCCGCGCGCGTGGCGACGCCTGATCGACGCGGCCGGCACCGCGCGCGCCGAGCGCCTGACGGCCAGCTTCGCGCGACGGCTGCAGCCCGGCGCGAGCGCGGCGCGGCAACGCGCGCTCGCGCTCGCGTGGAGCGCCTACGAAGACGCGATCCTGACCGGGCGGCCGACCCGCCGCACGCGCACGACGCAACCGGCGCTCGAGCGCCTGATCGACAAGTACCGGATTCAGGCGCATTACCTGCTGCACGACTGCTGGCTCGGGGAGCACCGGCTGCTCGCGCTCGCGCGACAGGCGGCCGACGCCGGCGTGCCGATTCACGCGGTGCACGGCACGCGCGACCGCGTGTGTCCGGTCGACAACGTCGCGCGCCTCGCGCGCGCGGTGCCGGCCGCGATCGTCGAGCGCGTGCCGGCCGGCCACCTCACGCGCGACGCTGCGCTCGCGCGCGGCGTCGCCGCTGCGGTGCGCGCACTGCCGGCCGTCATGCCGGCCAATCGGCACACGGCAGCCGACGCGCCCGTTCAGTCCCACGCATAGCGCGCGCCGAGCCACGCGCCGCGCGGCGCGCCGGGCCCGACGAACTGCTCGTTGACCGGATTCAGCCCGTCGAACGAATGATTCGGGCCATTGAAGAAGTTGCGGCCGAGCGTGCCGAAGTTCGCATAGCGCTTGTCGAGCAGATTGGTGACCGACGCGAACAGTTGCAGATGCTTGGTCGCCTGCCACGTCGTGTCGAGATCGATGAGGAAATAGCCGGGAATCGTGCCGTTCGCGTCCTGGTTGTTCTCGTCGCCGCGCGCGAACACGCCGCCGCGATACGTGAGGTTGGTGCCGATGTTCCACTTCGGCGTCGCCGCGAAATCGAGCCGCAGCTTCACGGTGCTGGCCGGAATGCCCGGAATCCGGTCGCCGGAATGCACGACGATGTTGCCGCGCGCGTCGGCGCTCGAATTGCTCGCACTGCTTTCGGTCCACGTCGAGCGGTAGCGCGCATCGACATAGCTGTAGCTCGCGCCGATCCCGACCGGCCCCAGCCGCGTGTGTCCGGCCAGCTCGACGCCTTGCCGCCGCGTGTTGCCAACGTTCTGGAAATAGCCAAGCGTGCTGGCGCCGCCGTTGCTGCTGATGAACTGGATATCGTCGGCGAGCGTCGTGCGGTAGACCGCCGCGCTCCACGTCGTCGCCTGGCCCGCGCGGCCGCGCGCGCCGAACTCGAAGGTCTTCGCGATCACCGGCTTGAGCGCCGGATCGGCGAGAAAATCGTTCGGCAGCGAACACGGCGCGGCCGGGTCCGCGCACGCGAGCTCGATCGCGGTCGGCGAGCGCATTCCCTCGTTGTAGGTCGCGTACGCGGTGAAGCCCGGCACCGGATTCCACGTGACGCCGACGGCCGGATTGAACCGCGAGAACGTATGACGCGCGGTGAGCAGCGGCTGCTGGCCGCTCACGTCCTCGATCGCGGCGCGCGACCAGTCGTAGCGACCGGCCAGCGTCAACGCCCACTGCTGCGTGAGCGCGAGCGTGTTGTCGAAGTACACGCCGTAGTTCGCGTTGCGCGTCCGGGCGCGGGTCGTCTGCGTGAAGTCGCCGACGCCCACCGTCGCACGCGCGTCCGTGAACGCCGCCTGCTGCGACGCCTGCTCGAAACCCGACGTCGCGAGATCGGCGGACGCGCCCATCACGAACTGCTCGTCCATGCCGGCGAGCTTGCCGAGCAGCGTCAGCTGCAGCGCCGCGCCGTAGCTGTCGGTCGTGATCGTCGAGCGGTCGTTGGTCCCTTGCACGGTGTCGACGGCGCCGCTGTCGTCGACGCTGCCGAAGTCGTCGTTCACGTTGCTGCTGGTGTTCGTGTTGCGGTAGTGCCGGTAATGAACGCCGCCGCTCAACTGCACCTGATCGTTGAACGCATGATCGCCCGACAGCGTGACGTACGCGGCGCTGTTGCGATTCAGATCCGGATAGGTGTACGCCTGCGCGCGGTTGTCGAGAAACGAGCGCGGAATCGTCTGCGTGCCCTGCAGCGCGTTGTCGGCGCCGCCGGCCGAGATCGACAGCGTCGTGTCGGCATCCACGTAGCGCAGCTTGCCGAAGCCCTGCCGTACGCGGCTCGCGTTGTGATCGGCCCAACCGTTGTCGTTCGCGACGTTGCCCGTCACGTAGTAGTCGAGCGCGCTGCCGATGCGCCCGCCCTGCTCGAACTGCGCGGTCTTGCGCCCCCATGAGCCGCCGGACAGCTGCGCGGCGCCGCCGGGGCTGGTCCTGCCGTTCTTCGTCGTGATCGCGAGCGCGCCGCCGAGCGTGTTGAGCCCGTAGGTCGGGTTCGAGCCGGGAATCAGCTGCATCGTGTCGATCGCGGCCTGCGGAATCAGATCCCAGTTGACGACGTCGCCGAACGGTTCGTTCACGCGCACGCCGTCGACGAACACCGACAGCCCCTGCGGCGTGCCGACGACCGGTGACGCGGTGAAGCCGCGGTAGTTCACGTCCGCCTGGTACGGGTTGCCCTGCGCGTCGTTGATGTCGATGCTCGTCACGTTGCGCTCGAGGTAGTCGGTCAACACGCCGCGGTGCTGCCGTTCGACGTCGTCGCCACGTATCGTCTGGACGTTGGCCGGCACGCGCGACAGCGGCGTGCCGATGCCGAGCAGCGGCGTCGTGCCGACGACGACGATCGGCGCGAGCGTCTGCTCCGCGGCCGGATCCGACGGCGCGACCTGCGCGGCAGCGGGCGTCAGCCAGCCGCCGAGCATGCCGCCGACCCACAGCGTTGCGCCGACGCGGCCGGCGGCCCGGCAGCGCTTCGCCAGTTCGGCTTCCTTCATTTACGGGTCTCCTCAGTCGTCTTGTCGTCGTGTTTTCGTGTATAGCGATACAGCAGGCGCAGGCGCCGTATCGGCGGCCGCGGTCGGTTTCGCATCATCGGCTGCGCACGCGGCGAATGCGATGCCATCCGCGTTCGGCCGATGCCCAACGCATGCGTGCGACACCGTCTCCGTCGAGCCCATTGGATCGTTCTGGAAATGGCATCCGGTTTCGCGCTGCATGAATCGCTTCGTGATCCAGATGGCAAGAAGCATGCCGAAATGCCGGTCGCCTTGCGGGTGGCCTTGTCAGCGCGAAGCCGACCCACTCACCCGCGGACGCATTGCGACACTGGGCCACGCGCGTGTTGCACTTCGTGTCACCGCCGCTGCACCTGTGTCACTTTGGATCAGCACGGCGCGGCGCATGCCGCGACATGCGCCGACATGCGCGGCGCGATGCCCGTCGGCGCCGGCACCGGAACTGCGCAATCGGTGAAAACCAGCGGCGCGCGACGGCTTCATCTCGTTGATCGATGCGAGCCGGCCCGCCTCGAACGCGAGCACGGCGCAGCGTGCATCGTTGTTCCGCCGCACGATGAATGCACTGTCATCTTTAGCAACACTACACGCACGGTTGTCCCCGAACGCAACAACCATTGATCAACCGCAACCATCGGCACGCGACCGCACGGCGCGCGCGAATCGCCCGCTGCGCGTTGCGCGGCAATGCTCGCGCATCAATGGCATGCGATTTGCGTTACTGGCTGCGCACTGATCCCGGAACCCCACCCAGCCGGCCTGGCCGGATGTTGGCCGCGGTGCGACCACAATGACTCAGGAGACAACCATGAAGAAACTCTCGGCTTCGAAGAGCCGACTGGCATCGATCGGCATCGCGGCGGCTGCCGCGATCGTCTTGAATCCCGGCCTGGTGGCTGCCGCCGCGGATTATCCGGCCGTTACGTATCAGCGGCTGACCGATGCGCAACGCGACCCGGGCTGGCTCACCTACTACCGCACCTACAACGGCCAGGCGCATTCGCCGCTCAAGCAGATCGACGCGTCGAACGTGAAGCAGCTCACGCAGGCATGGAGCTACAAGTTTCCGGCCGAGCTGAAGCAGGGCTTCGAGGCCACGCCGATCGTCAACGGCCGCTACCTGTTCGTCACCACGCCGAAGGACAACGTCTACGCGTTCGACGCGACCACCGGCGCGCAACTGTGGAAGTACGAGCCGAAGCTCGGCGCCGAGTCGTTCAAGACCGCATGCTGCGACGTCGTGAACCGCGGCGTCGCGCTGTACGGCAAGAACGTCTACGTCGCGATGCTGAGCGGCGAGGTTGCCGCACTCGACGCCCAGACCGGCGCGCTCGTGTGGAAGAAGCAGATGTTCGAACCGGGCCTCGGCTACGCGTTCTCGCTCGCGCCGCTCGCGATCGACGGCGCGATCGTGGTCGGCAGCTCGGGCGGCGAATACGGCGCGCGCGGCTTCATCGCGGCGCTGAGCCCGAACGACGGCTCGGTGCTGTGGAAGCGCTACACGATCCCCGGCCAGGGCGAGAAGCACGCCGACACGTGGCCCGACGGGATGCAGGCGCACGGCGGCGCGCCGGCGTGGCTGACCGGCACCTACGATGCGGCGACGCGCACGCTGTACTGGGGCGTCGGCAACCCGGGGCCGTGGCTCGCGGACCTGCGCCCCGGCGACAATCTGTACTCCGATTCGCTGCTCGCGCTGGACCCGAAGAACGGCGACCTCAAGTGGCACTACCAGTACACGAAGCACGACACGTGGGACTACGACGGCGTGAACACGCCGGTGCTCGCGACGATCAAGTACAAGGGCAAAGAGCATGACGCGATCATCCATGCGGACCGCAACGGCTACTTCCACGCGATCGACCGCGACAGCGGCAAGCTGATCTACGCCGAGCCGTTCGTGAAGGCGACCTCGGTCACCGGCTACACGGAAGACGGCGCACCGATCCAGGACCCGGCGAAGTATCCGAAGGTCGGCACGACGATCGAGACGTGCCCGAGCTTCCTCGGCGGCAAGAACTGGTGGTCGGTGTCGTACGACCCCGAGCGTCATCTCGCGATCGTGCCGACGCTGCATGCGTGCATGAGCCTGTCCGGCAAGTCGGTCAACTACATGGAAGGGCTGCCGTATCTCGGCGAAGGCTTCGAGATCAAGCCAGAACCGGGCAGCGAAGGCTACGGCGAACTGCAGGCCATCGACGTCAACACCGGCAAGAAGGTGTGGAGCCACTGGAGCAAGCTGCCGTGGAACGGCGGCGTCGCGACGACCGCCAGCGGCCTCGCGTTCAGCGGCTCGCTCGACGGCCACCTGTATGCGTTCGACGTGTCGACCGGCAAGGTGCTGTGGGAAAGCCCGCAGCTCGCGAGCGGGATCATCGCGCAGCCGTCGGTGTTCGAAGTCGACGGCAAGGAATACGTCGCGGTGCTCGCCGGCTACGGCGGCGCGAACCCGATCTGGGGCGGCCCGATGGCCAAGGCCGCGGATGACGTACCGCGCGGCGGCACGCTCTACGTGTTCGCGCTGAACCGCGGCTGATCGGCATCCGACCACCGCATGACGCCCGCGCCGACGGTGCGGGCGTCCTCCCTTCGTTCCCATTACCCACCGAGCGTACGAACATGAACCTTCGACTTTCCCGCGTAGCCGTCGCCAGTGCGCTCGCGGCAGGCACGGCACTGATTCCCGCACTGTCCGCGGCCGCTCCTGCGGTGCGCGTCTGCTCGCTGCCGGGCACCCCCACCGCCGGGCTCGACAAGACCGTCGCCCGCGAGGCGTTCCGCACGGCCGGCATCGCCGCGACGTTCGCCGCGCACGACGCCGCGGGCAGCGACGACGACGGCGTGTCCGCCCACGAGCTCGCCAAGATCCTCGAGCACGATTGCGACGTGCTCGCCGGCTTCCCGCGCTCGGCGATCGCCGACGCGTCGGACACCAAACTGCTGTTCTCGCAGGGCTACCTGCGCTCCGGCTACGTGAGCGTCACGCGCCGCGACGCGGCCAAGCCGGCCAACGAACGCGAAATCGTCGCGGCGACGTATGCGAGCCCCGCGCAACTGATCGCGGTGCAGCAGAAGAACGCCCGCTTCGATCTCGAGAACACGTCGGAGCAGACCGTCGACGCGGTCGCCCGCGGCCGCGCGAACCGCGCGATCGTCTGGTATCCGGCGGTCGTCGCCTACCAGGCAGCGCATCCGAAGCAGGCGTTCAGCATCGGCGCGACCTCTTCTCCTTATGCGGAATGGCAGCTCACGTTCGCGTTCGCGCAACGTTCGGCCGAGCTGCAGCAGCGGATCGACGCCGCGCTCGCGCAGATGAAGCAATCGGGCCGGCTCACCGCGCTGACGCGCAAATGGGCGCTGCCCGGCAACGCGCTCGAAGCGCGCGCCACGCACGATTCGCGCGCGACGCCGCGCTTCCTCGACGGCGCGCTGGCGGCCGCGGACGCATCGCGCGCGGGCGTGATCCGCGCCGGCGGGCGTGCGGCCGGCGGCGGCTTCATCCGCGTTTCGGACAGCACCGGCGAAGCCGCGCCGTCGTTCGACGCGGCCCAGGTCGAGCACGGCAAGGCGCTGTACGGCAGCGCGTGCGCGAAGTGCCACGGCGTCGATCTCGAGGGCAATACGGCGCCCGCGCTGAGCGGCCCGTCGTTCGCGCCGCTCGCGCATTCGCATCTGACGATCGGCGGCGTGTTCGGCTACATGGCGACCAACATGCCGGCCGACCAGCCGGGCAAGATGAAGGACGACGAGTACGCCGACCTGATGGCGTTCCTGCTCGCGTCCAACGGCTATGCCGCGTCCAAGACCAAGCTGAGCGCCGACACCGCGCGCGCGTCCAACGCGCCGCTCGTCGCCGGCCCGGGCGGACACAAGCAAGCCAGCCAGTAAGCACGGCGCGCGGCCGTCACGGCACATGCCGGGCCGCGCGTCGGCAAGATTTCTTCTTCAACAGGAAACGACCGTGATGCACAACCCGAATCGCAGAACCTTCATCGTCCAGACCATTGGACTGTGCGCGGCGCTCGCCGCAACCCGCTCCGCGCTCGCCGCGTTGCCGCTCGTCGACGAGAACGACGCGACCGCGAAGACGCTCGGCTACCGCGCGCGCGCGTCGAGCGTCGACGCCGCGAAGTTCCCGAAATACCAGAGCGGTCAGCGCTGCGCCAACTGCCGCTTCTACAAGAGCGAAAGCGCCGACGCCGGCACCTGCCCGATGTTCGCCGGCAAGTCGGTCGCGGCTGACGGCTGGTGCAACGTGTATGCCAAGGGCGCGTGACGCGTTGCCGGCGCGCCCGGCGCCACGGCGCGCGCCGGTGCCGGTGCGCGCCGCCGGCCACGACGGCGACGCGCCGCCTCACGCGGCGCACCTGCACGCACTGATTTCGACGGGGCTCACACGCGGCTTCGTCACGCACGGCGACATCATCGACGCGTTGCCGGACGACGACGCCCATCAGGGCGGCGTCGACGCGACGGCCGCGATGCTGCGCGAGCTGGGCATCGCGGTGTCGGACGGCGCGCACGCCGCGGGCTGGACGCTCGACCGTTACTTCCAGCCCACGCCGAGCGCGCGTGCGTGGGCCGAAGGGGCCGGCGCGCTCGCCGCGGCCGAGCTCAGCGCACCGCGCACGACCGACCCCGTACGCCTCTACCTGCGCGAGATGGGCATGACGCCGCTGCTCACGCGCGACGAGGAGATCATGCACGCGCGACGGATCGAGCGCGGCCGCGCGGCGTCGGTCGCGGTGCTGTGCGGCGATCCGCAGGCACTCGACGCACTGGTCGCGATGCGCATCGAGATCGCCGAAGGCCGGAGCGCCGCGTCCGCCTACGTGCTGTCCATCGCGGATAGCGCGGACATCGCGCCCGCCGACGGCGCCGCCGCCAGCCCGCATGCGGGCGATACGCCGGCCGACGCGGGCGCGAGCACGCGCGACGACGACGCTCCGGCCGACGATGGGCTCTGCCGTCATGCCGTGCTCGCGCGACTGGCGCCGATCGACGCGCTCGCGGCCGCGATGCGCGCCGCACTGGAAACCGACGGCGCGCACGGTCTCGCCTACCGCGCCTGCGTGCGCGAAGCGGCCGCCCTGCTCGGCACGCTGCGCATGTCGATGCGCGCACTCGAGCGCATGAGCGAGCCGCTGCGCACGCACGCGCGCCGGCAGCGCACGCTGCACGGCCGGCTCGCACGCACGCTCGCCGACGCCGGCGTGCCGCACGGCGCGGCGGCCGCGTGCGTGCAGCGCGACGGCGATCACGCCGGCTGGCTCGCGGCGTGCATCGCCGCGCATCCCGAATGCGCGCTTGCGCTGACGCGCCGCGCGGCCGAGCTGGTCGACGCGCGCGACGCGATCGCGCGGGCCGCGCGCACCTCGCCGCTGCCGCCCGACACGATCGCGTTGCTCGATGCGCGGCTCGACACGATCGAGCGCGCGATGCAACCGGCGCGGATGGGCCTCTTCGACGCGAACCTGCGGCTCGTCGTATCGATCGCGAAGCGCTACCCGGACCGCGGGCTGCCGTTCGCGGACCTGATCCAGGAAGGCAACATCGGGCTGTTGAAGGCGATCGACCGCTACGATCACCGGCGCGGCTTCCGCTTCTCGACCTACGCGACCTGGTGGATCAGGCAGGCGATCACGCACGCGCTCGCCGATCTCGGCCGCACGATCCGCGTGCCGACGCACACCGTCGACGCGATCAACAAACTGACGCGGATCGCGCGCGAACACCGGCAGCGTTCCGGCGCTGCCGCGACGCCGCACGAACTGGCCGTGCAAATGGGCGAGCCGCTCGACAAGGTGCGCGACCTGATGTCGATCGTGAAGGAGCCGATGTCGGCCGACGCGCCCGTCTCGCCGGAAGGCGAGATGACCTTCGTCGACGTCGCGCCGGACGTATCGACGCCGTCGCCCGAAGACGCCGCCGGCGCGGCGCAGCTGCGCGACACGATCGCGGCGATGATCGGCCGCCTGCCGGCGCGCGAGGCGACCGTCCTGCGGCTACGCTACGGGCTGCACGCGGACGAAGGCTGCTCGCTGCGCGACATCGGCCGACAGCTGAACCTGTCCGCCGAACGCGTGCGGCAGATCGAGGCGTCGGCGCTCGCGCGGCTGCGCGCGTCCGACGGGCTCGACGTGCTGCGCGCGTTCATCGCATAGCCCGCGCAGGGACGGCGGCGCATGCGCCGCCGTCCGCCGCCATGTTGACACCTGCAACACCCGCTGCTGCATTTCGGCGCAACGATCGCGCCGCTCACGATGCCGCGCGGCCACGCGCAGATCGTTTGCATCCCATATCGATTCCGGAACGCCGCGCGCGACGGGCATGCGTGCCGATTCGACCGGATCGCGGCGGCGATTGGCATGCTAGTTGCGTTTTGCTATTCGAGCCACACCCAGACAAATTATGGAGAACACCTTGACCGCCCTCGTATCGATCCTTCAGGAAAGCCGAATCTTCGAACCGACGGCCGACACGCGCGCACGCGCGACCATTTCCGGCATGCCGGCCTACCGCGCGCTCGTCGCCGAGGCCGAGCAGGACTACGAGGGCTTCTGGGCGCGTCTCGCGCGCGAGAACCTGAGCTGGCACAAGCCGTTCACCAAGGTGCTCGACGAGCGCAACGCGCCGTTCTGCACGTGGTTCGACGACGGCGAGCTCAACGCGTCGTACAACTGCCTCGACCGTCACGTCGAAGCCGGCAACGGCCAGCGCGTCGCGGTGATCTTCGAGGCCGACGACGGCACCGTCACGCGCGTCACCTACGCCGAGCTGCTCGCGCGCGTGTCGCGCTTCGCCAATGCGCTGAAAAAACGCGGCATCGGCAAGGGCGATCGCGTCGTCATCTACATCCCGATGTCGATCGAAGGCATCGTCGCGATGCAGGCCTGCGCGCGCATCGGCGCCACGCACTCGGTCGTGTTCGGCGGCTTCTCCGCCAAATCGCTGAACGAACGGCTCGTCGACGTCGGCGCGGTCGCGCTGATCACCGCCGACGAGCAGGCGCGCGGCGGCAAGACGCTCCCGCTCAAGAGCATCGCCGACGAAGCGATCGCGATGGGCGGCTGCGACGCGGTCAAGAGCGTGATCGTCTATCGCCGCACCGGCGGCAAGATCGACTGGCATGCCGGGCGCGATCTGTGGATGCACGAGCTCGCCGACGCCGAGTCCGACCACTGCCCGCCAGAATGGGTCGGCGCCGAGCATCCGCTGTTCATTCTCTACACCTCCGGCTCGACCGGGAAGCCCAAGGGTGTGCAGCACAGCACCGGCGGCTACCTGCTGTGGGCCGCGCAGACGATGAAGTGGACCTTCGACTGGAAGCCCGACGACGTGTTCTGGTGTACGGCCGACATCGGCTGGGTCACCGGCCACACGTACATCACCTACGGGCCGCTCGCATGCGGCGGCACGCAGGTCGTGTTCGAGGGCGTGCCGACCTACCCGGACGCCGGGCGCTTCTGGAAGATGATCGCCGACCACAAGGTCAGCGTGTTCTATACCGCGCCGACCGCGATCCGTTCGCTGATCAAGGCCGCCGACGCCGACGACAAGGTCCACCCGAAGAGCTACGACCTGTCGAGCCTGCGCATCATCGGCACGGTCGGCGAGCCGATCAATCCGGACGCGTGGATGTGGTATCACAAGCACGTGGGCGGCGAGCGCTGCCCGATCGTCGACACCTGGTGGCAAACCGAAACCGGCGGCCACATGATCACGCCGCTGCCGGGCGCGACGCCGACGGTGCCCGGTTCGTGCACGCTGCCGCTGCCGGGGATCATGGCCGCGGTGGTCGACGAGACGGGCCAGGACGTGCCCAACGGGCAAGGCGGGATCCTGGTGGTCAAGCGTCCGTGGCCGTCGATGATCCGCACGATCTGGGGCGACCCGGAGCGCTTCAAGAAGAGCTACTACCCTGAGGAGCTCGGCGGCGGGCTGTATCTGGCGGGCGACGGCACGGTGCGCGACAAGGACACCGGTTACTTCACGATCATGGGGCGCATCGACGACGTGCTGAACGTGTCGGGCCACCGGCTCGGCACGATGGAGATCGAGTCGGCGCTGGTGTCGCACGAGCTGGTGGCGGAAGCGGCCGTGGTCGGCCGGCCGGACGACACGACGGGCGAGGCGGTGGTCGCGTTCGTGGTGCTCAAGCGCTCGCGCCCTGAAGGCGACGAGGCCGCGGCGCTGGCCAAGGCGCTGCGCGACTGGGTCGGCAAGCAGATCGGGCCGATCGCGAAACCGAAGGACATCCGTTTCGGCGACAACCTGCCGAAGACGCGCTCGGGCAAGATCATGCGGCGCCTGCTGCGCTCGCTCGCGAAGGGCGAGGCGATCACGCAGGACACCTCCACGCTCGAGAATCCGGCGATTCTGGAGCAGCTCGGCCTGTCGCTCTGAATGACGGGGCCGGCACCGGCCGGCCCCACCCGACCTCCGCGACGCACGCACGTTCCGGCGCCCATCCCCGCCGCGAACGCGCGACGCGCAGCCGCCACCCGGCCGCGCACCTGCGTCCCCGCGCCCCATCCCGCGTGCGCGGCTCGGGCGACGGACACCGCTGCGCGGCCGTCCGGCGCCTTTTCTGTTCGATGCATGGACGTACAACAACACTGGAGACACCCCGATGAAAAGCAGGATCGTGATCGGCTGCGCCGCGCTCGCAGGCGCGCTTGCCAGCCCCAGCGGCTTCGCCCAAAGCAGCGTGACGCTGTACGGCAACCTCGACGCCGCGTTGCTGTACACGAGCAAGACGCTCGATAGCGCCACCGGCGCAAACGCAGGCCATCAGTTCTCGATGGCCGATACCGGCATGACGCCGACGACATTCGGGATGACCGGCACCGAGGATCTCGGCGGCGGCCTGAAGGCGAAGTTCCAGCTCGAAAGCGGCTTTGCCGTCACCAACGGCGCATTCGCGCATTCGAACGGCAACATCTTCGGTCGCCAGGCGTGGGTCGGACTCGACGGCGCGTTCGGCACGGTCAAGGCCGGCGTCCAGTATTCGCCGTTCCTGCTCGCGATCTTCGATTCGGACCCGCGCAGCTTCTCGCACTTCGGCAGCGGGCTCGTCAACTACGTCGACAACGTGCTGGTGACCGGCCTGTTCAACCCGAACGCCGTGTCGTACACGAGCCCGACGATCGCCGGCCTCACCGGCAGCGCGATGTTCGCGTTCGGCGGCAAGGCCGGCGACTTTCAGGCGGGACGCCAGTACTCCGCGAGCCTCAAGTACGAGCACGGCGGCTTCATGATCAACGCCGGCTTCTACAACGGCAACGACGGCACCAACCCGACGCCCACCGCCAGCACCGTGGCGTTCGTCGGCCGCACGATCGGCGCCGCGTACCGGTTCGGCCCCGTCACCGCGAAGGCGTCGTTCGCCAGCTACAAGGTCGCCGGGTCGTTCAGCAACAACGTGTACGGCGGCGGCCTCGACTACCAGGCGACGCCGACGGTCGACCTGAACGGCGGCGTGTGGTTCACGAGCGATCGCAACGACACGGCCAACCACTCGCTGCTCGCCGCCGTCGGCTCGACGTACAGCCTGTCGAAGGCGACCGCGTTGTATGCACAGGTCGCGATGGTCAACAACCACGGCGCGATGGACACCGGGCTCGGCATCACCAACGCGCTTTACGCGGTCAACGGCACGACCGTCGGCGCGAACGTCGGGATCCGGCACATGTTCTGATGCAGGCAACGGCGGCATCGGCAGCGCCGCCGTTCTGCGTTTGCAGTCCGAATCATCAAGTGTCGGAGTCGGCATGCGCCGACTCCGGCGCGAACTTCGTCGCGCATCGAGGGTGCGATCCGCTCGCGCACGCGCTGCGTCCGCGCCGCATGCCCGCAAGAAGGCCTGGTATAGACCGCGCGCTTCCCGGTCCAACGCGTCGACCGACGCCGCCCGGTGTTGCGGCGCACATCGCGCGGCTGCGCGATGCGTGTCGTTTACGACCGATTTCCGGGCGCATCGCCGATAGTCCGCACGCTCCGTTTCTCTACACTGGTGCACGCCAGCACACAGCCACCTGCCCCGTGTCGCGTGTCGCGTGTCGCGTGTCGCGCCGCGTCACGGCACCGTGGCGATCCCGAGACAACCGCCCTCGCCGCCGACGCTGCCGCGTCCGTCCCGCCGCGCTGCCGCCGGCCCGCTGCGAAGGCCCCTTCCAGGAGCGTTCATTGAGTTCACCGCACGCGCACTCCGCGAAAACCCGGTCTTCGCGCCAGGCCCTCAAGCTCGACGACATCACGATCGTGGACCGCGCCATCCTGAAGCGCGCGGTCGGCGCGATGGCGTTCGGCAATGCGATGGAATGGTTCGACTTCGGCGTCTACAGCTACATCGCCGTCACGCTCGGCAAGGTGTTCTTCCCGTCGAGCAGCCCGTCCGCGCAGCTGCTCGCCACCTTCGGCACGTTCGCGGCCGCGTTCGTCGTGCGCCCGCTCGGCGGCATGGTGTTCGGCCCGCTCGGCGACCGCATCGGCCGCCAGCGCGTGCTCGCCGCCACCATGATCATGATGGCCGTCGGCACCTTCGCGATCGGCCTGATCCCCAGCTACGCGTCGATCGGCATCATGGCGCCCGTGCTGCTGCTCGTCGCCCGCCTCGTGCAGGGCTTCTCCACCGGCGGCGAATACGGCGGCGCCGCCACCTTCATCGCCGAGTTCTCGACCGACAAGCGCCGCGGCTTCATGGGCAGCTTCCTCGAGTTCGGCACGCTGATCGGCTATACGCTCGGCGCGGCCACCGTCGCGCTGCTGACGGCGACGCTGTCGCACGACGCGCTGCTGTCATGGGGCTGGCGCGTGCCGTTCTTCATCGCGGGGCCGCTCGGCCTCGTCGGTCTGTACATCCGGATCAAGCTCGAGGAAACGCCTGCGTTCAAGAAGGAAGCGCTGGCGCGCGAAGCAGACGAACGCGCGCGCCCGAAGCAGTCGTTCGGCACGCTGCTCGTCGAACAGTGGCGGCCGCTGCTCCAGTGCGTCGGTCTCGTGCTGATCTTCAACGTGACCGACTACATGGCGCTGTCGTACCTGCCGAACTATCTGTCGGCCACGCTGCACTTCAACGAGACGCACGGGCTGTTCATGGTGCTGATCGTGATGCTGCTGATGATGCCGATGACGCTCTATGCCGGGCATCTGTCCGACCGCATCGGCCGCAAGCCGGTGATGATGTTCGGCTGCGTCGGCCTGCTCGTGCTGTCCGTGCCGGCGCTGATGCTGATCCGCACCGGCGGCATGCTGCCGGTGTTCGGCGGGATGCTGATCTACGGCACGCTGCTGTCGACCTTTACCGGCGTGATGCCGTCGGCGCTGCCCGCGCTGTTCCCGACGCGGATCCGCTACGGCGCGCTCGCGATCGGCTTCAACGTGTCGGTGTCGCTGTTCGGCGGCACGACGCCGCTCGTCACCGCATGGCTCGTCGATCGCACCGGCGACCTGATGATGCCGGCGTACTACCTGATGGGCGCGTCGTTCATCGGCATCGTGTCGGTGCTCGCGCTGCGCGAGAGCGCGCGGCGGCCGCTGCCGGGCTCCACGCCGTGCGTGGGCAGCCGCGCCGAAGCGCAGGAGCTGATCCGCCGCGGCGCGGGCGAGGTCCGCGGGCGCGAACGCAAGCTCACGCCGATCGGCGAACGCGCTTGATCATGTGACGCACGTGATGTGCCTGATGCGCGGCACATCCGTCGCGCTGTCCCAGCCGCAGCGGCGTCACGCAACGCCGCGTGACGCTCAAGCCGCGGCGAGCTTCTGCTCGTCGAACCAGTCGAGCAGCGTGCGCGTGACGAAGGCGGGATTCTCGAGGTTCGAGATGTGGCCGGCGTCCGGCACCAGCACGTGGCGGCAGCCGATTACGCCAGCCATCTTCTCCGTCTCCGACGGCGGCCGCGCCATGTCGCCGGCGCCGCACATCAGCAGCGTGCGCGCGGCATCGAGGTCGGCGAGTGCGGCCAGCGTGTCCGGACGCCCGAAAATCAGCCGGCCGAGCGGGACGATCGACTCGCGCAGCCGGTCGGCAGGCAGGCCGGCGAGTGCGGCGCGAAACGCGCTCGGCACCGGGTCCGACAGATTCGCGTCCGGGCGGAAGAACAGCGGCACGATCGCATCGAGCAGCGGTGGCGCAATCTTGCCGGCGGCGGCGATCGCATCGAGCATCCCGAAGTAGCGCAGCCGCGTCGCGTCGGGCTCGGCTTCGAGCGACGCGTCCATCAATACGAGCGAGCGCACGCGCTGCGGTTCGCGCAACGCGAGCCGCGCGCCCCACATCCCGCCGACGCTCAGGCCGACCACCGCGCATTGCTCGATCTCGAGCGCGTCGAGCAACGCGCTCGCATGCGCGGCGAGATCGTCGAGCGTCTGCGTGCCGGCCGGCAGCGGACCCGATGCGCCATGCCCCCACAGGTCGGGCACGATCACGCGATACCGGCGCGACAGCGCGTCGATCTGCGGCGCCCACATCGCCGCGTCCCACAGATAGCTGTGTCCGAGCAGCACCGGGAAGCCGGTGCCGTGATCGTGGTAATGCAGCGTGCTGCCGTGGATGGTGCGGGTGAGCATCGGGCCTCCGGGTATGACGACGATGGGCAGCGGCGCGCAAGCGCGCGCTGATTCACTGGCGCGTTGCCAGCAACGCTGGCGCCGCGCATGATCGCACAGCTCGGCGGGCGCTGCAGGCGACGTGTGTAGCGCGTCGCGGCGGCGGTGGCGTGCTCGCATGCGGCACTGGATCCAAGGGCCGGGAATGCCGGCGTCGGGCCGCGTTCGGCCCGGCGCGCAGTGCGAACGATCGCGCGGCCCGCATCGAACCGGGCACGCGGACCAAGCGCGTGTCCGCACCGGCCTGTTCGGCGAGCGCCGCATGCTGCAGCGTGGTCCGGCGTCGGTCACTTGCATGCACAACGCGCGGCACGCGCACGCCGCAAACCGGCCACGAAGGAAGAAGCCGTTAACGCAATCGCGGCGCCGGACGACCTCGATCGTCCGGCGCCACGCGGGCCGATGCCGGTACTCAGAACACCGCGTGCCCGCTGATCAGGCTCGGCAGCCAGGTGGAGAAGAACGGCATGTACGTGACGATGTTGATCGCGCTGAAGATCGCGAGGTAATACGGCCACGCCATCTTGGTCGTCTCGCCGATCGACACGTTGCCGATCGCGCAGCCGACGAACTGCACCGAGCCGATCGGCGGATGCACGAGGCCGAGCGAGCAGTTCAGCAGCAGCATGATGCCGAACTGCACGGGCCCGACGCCGCAGGCCATCGCGATCGGCAGGAACAGCGGAGTCGTGATCAGGATGTGTGCGGCCATGTCGACGAAGGTGCCGAGGAACACCTGGATGACGTTGATGTACAGCAGCATCAGCCACGGCGCGGCGGTCGACTGCTTGAGCAGCCCTTCGATCGCATCCGGGATCTCCAGATACGACATCTGGAAGCGCAGCATGTTCGACACGGCGATCAGCAGCAGCACGACGCCCGTCGTGCGCGCCGCATGCGACAGCGCGCGCCGCAGCTTCTCGACGGTCAGCGTGCGATAGACGAGCGCGGTCAGCACGAGCGAGTACACGACCGCGATGGCCGCCGCTTCGGTCGCGGTGGCGATCCCCTTCGCGACGCACACGAGGATGATCGCGATCACCATCAGGCCGGGCACCGCGCCGACGAAGCTGCGCAGCACCGCATACCAGCCGGGGAACGCGGGCAGCGCGGAGGAGCCGTCCTCGCGGCGCGGATAGCCGTGACGCACGGCCTGCCAGTACGCGGCGGCGAGCACGAAGCCCATCACCCACAGCACCGGCAGCAGCCCGGAAAACAGCAGGTCGCCGATCGACACGCCGCTCACCTGCTGGCCGTGCAGCATCCCGGTGATCCCCTGCGCGGCGAACGCGTAGATGATCATGTTGGTCGACGTCGGCATCAGCGCGCCGGCAAGCGACGCGTGGGTCGTCACGTTGACCGCGTACGCCGCGCTGTAGCCCTCGCGCTTCATCAACGGGATCACCACGCCGCCCATCGCCGACGTGTCGGCGGTCGGCGAGCCCGACACGCCGCCGAACAGCGTGCAGGCGACGACGTTGGCCATCCCGAGGCCGCCGCGAAAATGGCCGACGGTCGCCTGCGCGAAGCGCAGGATCCGGTCGGCGATGCCGCCGTGCAGCATCAGTTCGCCGGAAAAGATGAAGAACGGCACCGCGAGGAACGAGAACGCGTTCATCCCCGAGATCATCGACTGCATCGCGGTGGCGATCGGCAGCCCTTCGACGAGGTAGGTCAGCACGCATGCGATGCCGAGCGCGAACGACACGGGCACGCCGAGCACGAGGAAAATCAGAAAACTGACGGACAGGATCGCGAGTTCCATGGCGTTAATGTCCCGACGAAGAACGACGGAGCGCGAGCAGGTGCTCGAGCGAGAAAAGGATGATGGCGATCGCTGCGGGAATCGTGATCAGATAGCGCACGCCTTCGGGCAACCCGATGATCGGAATGCGGTCGCCCATCGTCTCGGCCGCCATGCTGCCGCAGCCGGCGATGATCGCGATCGCGAACGCGATCAGGCACAGATGCTGGATCGCGATCACGACGGTGCGCCCCTTCGGCGGCAGGCGCTGCACGAGCGAATCGAGGCCGATGTGGCCGCCGTCGCGCACCTTCATCGCCGCGCCGAACATCGCGATGACGATCACCAGCAGCAACGCGATCGGCTCGACGAAATCGGGCGCGTTCTCGAACACGTAGCGCATCACGACCGCGTAGAACACCAGCACCGTGAGCGCCGCGAGACACAGCGACGCGATCACCGCGAGCGCGCGGAACAGCAGGTCGTTCGCGCAGTGCAGCAGCGGCGTCGCGCGCGCGCGGCACGGCGCCGCGCCGCCGCGCGCGTCGGGCGAGCCGACGGCCGCGGCGCCATTCGGTGAAGTGCGACGGGTCACTTGGTGGCCTCGATCTCGTCGACGATCTGCTTCATCTGCGGGGTCTTTTCATACTTGGCCCACAGCGGCTGCATCGCCTTCACGAACGCCGCGCGATCGATCTGCGCGGCCGGTACGATCTTCGCGCCGCCCTTCGTCACCGTCTGCTGCGCGGACGCCTCGCGCGCGGTCCACAGCTTCTGGTAGTACGGCACCGAATCGGCCGCGGCCTTCTTGATCGCGGCCTGCTCCTGCGGCGACAGCGTGTCCCAGATCTTCTTCGAAAACACCAGCACTTCGGGCGTCATCGCGTGCTGCGTCTCCGAGTAGTCAGGCGCGACTTCGAAGTGCTTGGTTTCCTCGTACGACGGCAGATTGTTTTCCGCCGCATCGACGAGGCCCGTCTTCAGGCCCGTGTACACCTCGGCGAACGGCATCGGCGTGGGCGTGCCGCCCATTGCCTTGATCTCGTCGACCATCAGGTCAGACGGTTGCACGCGCACCTTCAAGCCCTTCATGTCGGCCGGCGAGCGCACCGGGCGCTTCGCGTAGATCGAGCGCGCGCCGCTCTCGTAGAACGTCAGCGCGATCATGCCCTTCGCCGCGAACGCGTCGAGGATCTTCTGGCCGGCGGGACCGTACATCGCCTTGCGGAAATGGTCGACGTCGCGGAACAGGAACGGGAGCGACGGGATCAGCGACTCGGGCACGATCTCGTTGAACGAGGCGCCGTTCACGCGCGCCATGTCGATCGCGCCGATCCGCACCTGGTCGACCGTGTCCTTCTCCGAGCCGAGCGCGCTGTTGCCGAACACCTTGATCGAGTCCTTGCCGCCCGTGAGCTTCGACAGCTCGTCGCTCATGTACTTGACCGCCATGTTGGTCGGGAAGTTGTCGCCATGCACGTCCGCCGAGCGGAACACGCGCGCGTGCGCGGATACGGCGAAGCCTGCCATCAGCGCGACGGCCACGGCGGTACGGGAGCGGGTGAATCGGTGCTTCATCGTCAGTCTCCTTGCTGGTTGCTCGTTGTTCGGCGGCGCGCCGGGCGACCTCCGCCCGCTTTCGGTACACGGCCTGCGTTTAACTTGAGTCATACGTTGTATGACGTGTGGAAGCGAATGTACGTCGGTTAATCGTTTAACTCACTTGGTGCATACCCGTATAAGCGGAGTAGTCCGGGGTTTTTGAGGCGATTGGGGGAAAACGTTTCTACGTGAAGCGCCCGGTTAGCGAAACGTTTTCCGAACGGGCGTCGGTATTGGAACTCGGCACCGTGCTGGCCGGGATGCCGGGTAGCCGACTTGGTTATTTTCTAGTTGTCCGATGACTGACTACTTGACAGCTTTACGTGCTCGATCTTGTCCGCACCGCGCCAGCCGAATGCGTTCGGCTCCCCCGTTGTAATGACGCCGCGACGCCGTCTGCGTCGGGAGCCGCGGCGGATGCCAGCGCAAGCGTTGCCGATGCGCGTATCGGCGCGGCTTTCGGCAAGCGCGCCGGCCACCGTACCCCACTTCGTCACGGCGGGCACGCACGATGCGGCGGGGCGATACGGCAAACACACGAGGAGGTATGCGATGCAGACGAGTCGACCGTCGGCGGGACAGCGTCAGGACGCGCCGTTGAATCCTGGGGACGAAGGGCCGCCCGATACGCCCGGTGTCGGCGAAGATCTATGCGGTGTATGTCGCGGCACAGGGATGGTGGAAGGCCAGCCATGCACGGTATGCGGCGGCACCGGCAAGGTGTTGCAGGGAATCGGCGGCGGCTAGGCGGCATCCCCCATACGCATCAGGCTGCGCCGATGCGCTGCGGGAGCGCTGTGGGAGACGAGCGCGGCGCGTCCATGCCGCGTTCGCGGCCCCGCTGCGCGGACCGTGCGCGGCTGCTTCAGCGGCCTAGGCGTCGTTCGCGCAGGAACGCGTTCAGTTCGCCGCCCGCGTGCTCGATGTGGCGCTTCAGCAGCGACGCCGCAGCGCGCCCATCGCCCTTGCGGCACAGCGCGACCAGTTCCGCATGCTCGGACTCGGCCACGTCGCGCGCGGCCTCCGACAGCGACAGCTGAACGCGCGTGTAGCGATCGGTCTGCTGCAACAGCGACGCGACGATCGCGGCCGTCTTCGGCTGCTCCGCGCGCGACAGCAGCAGTTGATGCAGTTCGGTGTTCAGCTCGCCCCAGCGGCCGGACTGGCTCGCGTGCAGCACCGCGCTGTATTCGTCGAGGATCGCGTCGAGCCGCGCGAAGTCTTCCGCCGTGAGCTTCGGAATCGACTTTTTCAGCAGCACGGGTTCGAGCAGCGCGCGCAGTTCGAACAGCTCGGTGATGTCTTCGGGCGACAGCTCGGAGACGATCGCGCCCTTGTGCGGCAGGATTTTCACGAGCCCTTCGCTTTCCAGCTGCACGAGCGCTTCGCGCAGCGGGATGCGGCTGATCCCTAGCTCGGTGGCCAGCGCGTCCTGGCGAAGCTGGTAGCCGTCGACGTACTCGCCGGTCAGGATGCGACGGCGCAGTTCGTTCGCGGCGGCCTCGGCACGCGTGGCGTAGACGAGGGCGGGGCGTTTGTCGTTCATGTTGCGGTTCGGACCAGGGATGGCGGCAAGGCTCGCGCCGACGCGCCGGTGGATATTGCATATTTTCTACGATAGTAGCAGAGCGGCGGGGCGGCCAACGCGGCCGGCAGGTCGGCTCGGCAGATCGCGCCGAATGCAGCTGGTGCGGTCGCATGCCGACTGGCCGCGCGCTTACTTCATGCATCCCGGCGCACGCGGGGAAGGTTTGCGCGGAGGCGATCCGGTACGCTCCGCGCGCCCTTCCCCTCTCATTCCAGCCCATTCCCCCGCCCATTTCCAGCACGTTCCCCTTCCCTTTCTCACGCCCTTTTTATTTTATATTGTATAAAATATCCGAACTCACTAGAATGCACTCGTCGATGGCTGACTCTCGGGCGAAACGGGAGGCACCGTTTCGGCACCGACGCGAACGAGAGGCGGCCGGCCACGGTTCGGATCGGGCGAAGCCCCACGATCCGGCGCGCACGCGTACCGCCCAGGTTGCCAGCAATGGCAGTTCACCTATCTGAATGTGAGGAAACGAGATGAGCGAGAACATTTTCACCGGCACCATTCCGGCCCTGATGACGCCGTGTACCGCCGAGCGCCAGCCGGATTTCGACGCGCTGGTGAAGAAGGGCAAGGAGCTGGTGGCGCTGGGCATGCGCGCGGTGGTGTACTGCGGCTCGATGGGCGACTGGCCGCTGCTGACCGAAGCGCAACGTCAGGAAGGCGTCGCGCGGCTGGTCGCAGCCGGCGTGCCGACCATCGTCGGCACGGGCGCGGTGAATTCGAAGGAAGCCGTCTCGCACGCCGCTCACGCGGCGAAGGTCGGCGCGCACGGGCTGATGGTGATTCCGCGCGTGCTGTCGCGCGGCGCATCGCCGGCCGCGCAGAAGGCGCACTTCTCCGCGATCCTGAAGGCCGCGCCGAACCTGCCCGCGGTGATCTACAACAGCCCGTACTACGGCTTCGCGACGCGCGCCGACCTGTTCTTCGAACTGCGCCGCGAGCATCCGAACCTGATCGGCTTCAAGGAATTCGGCGGCGCCGCCGACATGCGCTATGCGGCCGAAAACATCACGTCGCAAGACGCAAACGTCACGCTGATGGCCGGCGTCGACACGCAGGTGTTCCACGGCTTCGTCAATTGCGGTGCGGCCGGCGCGATCACCGGCATCGGCAATGCGCTGCCGCGCGAAGTGCTGCAGCTCGTCGACCTGTGCAAGAAGGCCGCGCAGGGCGACGCCGTGGCGCGCGTGCGCGCGAAGGAACTCGAAGCGGCGCTCGCCGTGCTGTCGTCGTTCGACGAAGGCTGCGACCTCGTGCTGTTCTACAAGCACCTGATGGTGCTGAACGGCGACACGGAATACACGCTGCACTTCAACGAAACCGATGCGCTGAGCGACGCGCAACGCAACTACGCTGAAGCGCAGTACACGCTGTTCCGCAACTGGTACGCGAACTGGTCGAAGACGATCGCGTAAGTCGGGCGCCGCTGGTTCGGCGATCGAAGCAAGCCACGGCCCGTTCCGTGGCTTTTTCATTGGCGCGGGGATGAAGCGCCGCCGCCCGTGTCAGCCGGCCGTGCGCTCGAGAAACGCGAGCATCGCCGCATTGAAGCGCGCCGGCCGCTGCAGCGGCGCGAAGTGGCTGACGCCAGAGAGAAGCGTCAGTGTCGCGCCCGGAATCGTGTGCGCGAGGTATGCCGCATGTTCGGCGCGGATGAACTCGTCGTGCTCACCCTGCACGATCGCGACCGGCACCGTGATCGCCGCAAGCTCGGACGCGCCGTAATTCGGTTGCGTGCGCATCATTTCGCTGACGGCCGCGACGAACGCGTCGAAGTCGCCGGGCGTCGCCGACAGGCGTGCGTAGTCCTTGCGGTGCCGCGCGAAGCAGCGGTCGATCAACGGGCTCGGCACGAATTCCTTCGTCCCGCTCGGATCCATGTTGCACGCGAAGAAGAAGACGCCCGCCGCCCGCTGCGGCGTGCGCGCGGCCAGCACCAGCGCGACGCATGCGCCATCGCTCCAGCCGACGAAGCGCGCGCGCTCGATGCGCAGCGCGTCGAGTACCGCGCGCACGTCGGATGCCATGCATTCGTACGAATAGGGGCGCGCATCGCGCGTGCTGCGGCCGTGGCCGCGGCTGTCGATCACGATCGCGCGGTAGCCGGCCGCGAGCAGCGCCGGCACCTGGTGGCCCCAGTTGCCGCCGTGGCCGAGGCCGCCGTGCAGCAGCACGACGGGCGGCCCATCTCCGAACGACGCGTGCCAGATGCGCGCGCCGTCATGGTCGAGCCATCCTTCGGCGTCGGCCGCGGGCAGCGGCGGCCCGCCCTGCTCTTCGAAACGGACGAGATCGTCGTCGGTGAAGTGCGCGCTCATCGTGGTGCCGTCCTTGGGGAGAGACGAGCTTGCGATTCTAATGCGCGAAGCCGCGCGTCGGCGCGGCGCGCGACGCATTCAGGCCTGCGTCGACACCAGCGAGCCCGACGTCGATCCGGATGACTTCTGGATCGCCTGCGCGAGCTGCGCGATCGCCGTCGACAGCGCAGCGGAGATCGTGCTCGCTTGTGCGCCGAGCGACTGCTGCTCGGTGGCTGCGGCGGGATCGTTCTTCGCGCGCTGCGCGACGGTCGCCATTTGTTGCTGAATCTGCGCGAGCTGTTTCTGCAGGCGCTCGATCAGCTGTTTCAGTTGCTTGACCGCGGGATCCTCGGACGACGACGACGCCGATGCGCTCGACGCCTGACCGCCGTTGGCCGGCGCGGCGCCGGCAGCGGCAGCCGTCGCGCCGCCCGTCGGCGACGATGTCCCGGTAGCCGTCGAGTTGGCCGTCGGCGTGGAAGCCGCAAGCGGGGTTTGCGCGGCGGAAGAAGGTTCGATCTGCATTGTGTCGGTCCGTAGTGGGTCGGCGATTGCCGTCGATTGAACAGGCGAATACCTTGCAAGCGGATAACGGCATTCGTCGTACCAAACTTTAGCCGCGCGACGCAAAGGGGCCAGACAGACGCGCCGGGTACGCTGGTAAAATTCGAGTCCTGCCTTCCGCCGGACCGCCGCTCGATTGCGTCTCGCCGCGGCCGGCCCGCAACCGCGTATCGAAGCCCGCCGTATCGCGCGCAATCGACCGCGTCGGCCGGCGTCGCGCCCCGCGAGCGGCAGCAAGCGCCTCCACGGCACGGCGACGGTTACGCCCCCTTCATCACGTATCACGAGGAATTCACGATGGCCCGCATCGGCGCCTTCTGCCTGACGACTTGGCTCGCCGCCGCGATCCTGTATTTCGGCCAGCATTCGCTTGCGATGATCGCGCTCAGCGGCGTGGTCGTGTTCGGCGGATTCGATCTGCTGCGTCCGTAGCGCTTGCGGGCTAGCGGCGTGCGCCGAGATGCGCGTCGACCCGGCGTGACGCGCTGACCGACAGCTTCATCGCCGGACGACGCGCCGGCCCCAGCCCTTCGCAGCCCGTGGAACGCGCGCCGCTCGAACCGGCTGCCGTGCCGTGCGGCCCGCGTGCGCGCGCAGGCGGGCGCATCGCCCGCCGCACGCTACCCCGTTCAACGCGGCAAGGTCCGCAGCGACGACGGCCCGCCCGACAGCGCGATGCGCGTGCCCGTGTCGCGCAGCTTGCCGCCTTCCACCGCATACAGCGCGAGCTGCCGCTCGACGTTGAACTGCACGATCACGTGCCGGCTGTCCGCGGTGAACGCGATGCCCTGCGCGGCTTCGCCGCCCGGCGCCTCGCTCGTCTGTACCGCGCGGCCGGCGCGGATCTCGAACAGCACGACCTTGCCGCGCTTGTGGCGGCCGGGATTGTCGGGCGTCAGGTTCGAGCCGTCCATCGCCTGCACGGCGATCCATTTGCCGTTCGGCGAGATCGCGACGCCTTCCGGCAGCGACGGCACCGTCAGGTACTGCACCGTGCGAAACGGCGTGTGCGACACGTCGATCAGCGCAACCGAATCGGCGTCGCCCGCGAGCGTGCCCGTATAGCCGGGCAGCCCCGCGAGGCCGACGTTGCTGACGACGGCCCAACGATCGTCGCTCGACACTTCGATCGTGTACGGCGCGACGCCGGTGCTCAGCCGCGTGCCGCTGTCGGTCACGTTGCCGTCGTCGACGTTCAGCACCGCGACGCCCTGCTCGTCGCGCAGCGACACGAGCGCATGCTTGCCGTCGTGCGTGAAGCTGATCCCGGCGAGGCGCTTCTTGCCGATCTTCAGGCTGCCGTCGAGCGTGACCTGCGTGCCGTCGATCCGCAGGATCGACACGCTGCCGTCGACGTTCGCGACCAGCGCGAGCCGGCCCGACCGGTCGATCGCGATACCCTGCGGATGCGTGCCGAGCTCGATGCGCGCGATCGTCGGCGGCGATGCGTCGAGCGTCACGACCTGCACGAACGTGTCGTACGCGAGCTGCTTCGCGGCCGGGTCGTAACGCGTGGGCGCACCGACCAGCGCGAGCTTCGCGTCAGGCGTGATCGCCACCGCCTGCGGCGGCCCCTGGATGCCGTTCTCGACGTCCACCTGCAACGCGATCTTGGGCGGAAACACGCTGGCGTCGAGCAGCGTCAGCGTGTCAGCGGGCGGCGACGCGAGATAGGTGTCGCGCCCGTCGACGCGCTGGTACTTGCCGTCGTTGCCTGACACGATCCAGTCGGCCGCATGCGCGGCGACGGCGGTCGTGGCGAGCGTCAACGCGGCGAGCAGGCGGGCGCGACGAAGGTGGAAGCGTTTCGAATGCATGGCGTTCGGTTCTCCGGTCGGTTGCAGACGCAAGAATGCGCGCGACCCCGCTGCTCGACGGGCCGGTGCAATCGCATGATGCATGAAGGCGCGCGCCGCCGTGCGCGCCGGTTCTCACGCGCTGCGCGGCCCTGCGCCGTCCCACCGGTCGACGCCATCGAGCGGATACACGGGCCGCGCGAGGCGCTCGTAGCGGAACAGCGCGTAGTCCGACCCGGTCAGGCCGCGGCTGTCGCATTCGACGAGCGCGGCCGCGATCGGCACGAACACCGGCCGGCAATACATGCGCGACTTCAGCAGCAGAAAGCGTGCCCGGCGCGGATCGATGCCGACGCTCTCGAACACGCCGAGATCCCACGGCTCGTGCGTGCGCTCGGTCACCACCAGCGTCGCGACGCCGATATCGAGCACGGCGGCGCGGCCCATGTAGGCGCGCTGGCCCGTATAGGTCGGCCCGGTGATCACGTATTCGCCGTCGGTGATCGCGCGCACGACGCCGGTCGCGCGAAACGGCGTGCGCCGCGCGCCACCATGCGACGGCATCCGGTTGCCGATCGGCACCGTGACGGTCGCGCCGACGCCCGCATCGATCAGCGCGGCGACCGCGTCGGGGTCGCACAGCGGCCCGCTGACGATCCCGTCGAGCCCTTGCGCGAGCGCGGCCTCCAGCAGGTCCATCGTGTCGCACGGGCCGCCCGACATGCAGTTGTCGCCGTGATCGAGCATCAGCACCGGCCGGTCTGCGCCGCGCGCGAGCGCCGCGGCCTGCGCGACCGATTCGGCGAGCGGCGCGCTGCGATACACGAACGCGTCGCGCGCGTCCCAGATCTGCCGCGCAATGCGTTCGGCCACCGCGTCGGCCGCCGCGCGATCGCCGTCGCCGACCACGACGACGCTCACGCACGGCGCGGGGATGTCCGCGAGCGAGAAGCCCGCCAGCACCGACACCGCGAGCATCCCGTCCGCTTCGGCCGCGCGCGCGGCTTCGAGCGCGCGCCGCATCGCGCCTTCGGCGCTCGCGCTGCGCAGCGTCGACGTCAGCAGCGGCGGCTGCCGCCACGCCAGCACCGGCCGCGCACGGCCATGCAGTCGATCGAGCAGCAAACGCGCCGCGTGCTCGCCGGTTTCGTACATGTCGACGTGCGGATAGGTCTTGAAACTGACGATCACGTCCGCGTGGTCGATCATCTTCTGCGTGACGTTCGCGTGCAGGTCGAGCGCGACCGCGATCGGCGCGGCGGGCAGCAAGGCGCGCACGCGCGCGAGCAGGTCGCCTTCGCCGTCCGCGCTCTGCTCGGCGACCATCGCGCCGTGCAGATCGAGCATCACCGCGTCGCAACCGGGCGCCGCGGCCACGATCGCGTCGCAGATCGCCGCATAAGCGTCGGCCGCGACCGGCCCGCTCGGGTTCGCCGCCGCCGACACCGGCGTGACGATCTGCGCGCCGGCGCGCTCGGCCGCGTCGATGAATGCGGCCATCGCCGTGCGCATCCCGCGGTTCGTGCGATACGCGTCGTCGCCCCAGTCGGGGCCGTTGCGGCCGAACGCGGCGAGCGGCGTCGGCACCGGCGAGAACGTATTCGTCTCGTGGTTCATCCGGGCGATCAGGATTTTCATCGCGTGCAGCCCTCCGCGAGGCCGGCTGCGGCGAGCATCGCATGGAGCAGCACGTTGCAGCCGGCCTCGAGATCGGCTGGCGCCGCGTCCTCGATTTCGTTGTGGCTGATCCCGTCCTTGCACGGCACGAAGATCATCGCGGCGGCCACGACACGCGCGAGATACACGGCATCGTGGCCGGCCCCGCTGATCACGTTCATCGACGACAGGCCCAGCGCATTCGCGCCCGCGCGCACCTGTTCGACGAGCGCCGCGTCGAACGGCTGAGGCGCGAAATACACGACCTGCTCGACGTCGATCGGCATGCCGGCCGTCGCCGCGAGATCGTCACACGCGGCGCGCAGAGCCGCATCCATCGCCGCGAGCGTCGCATCGTCGGCCGCGCGCAGATCGACCGTCAGCGTCACGCGGCCCGGAATCACGTTGCGCGAATTCGGATGCACGTCGATCCAGCCGACCGTGCCGCGCCCGTGCGGCGGGTGGGCGAGCGCGATGCCGTTCACCGCGCGCACGAGATCGGCCGCCACCAGCAGCGCGTCGCGCCGCAGCGCCATCGGCGTCGGGCCGGCGTGCGCCTCCATCCCGTGCACGGTGACGTCGTACCAGCGCTGCCCGAGCGCGCCCTCCACCACGCCGATAGTCGTCGCATGCGCCTCGAGCACCGGCCCCTGTTCGATATGCGCTTCGAAGTACGCGCCGACCGCATGTGCATCGCGCACGTCACCCGCATAGCCGATCGCTGCGAGCGCATCGCGCACGGCGATGCCGTCGCGATCGCGTTGCGCGAGTGCATGCTCGAGCGTGAACGCACGCGCGAACACGCCGGACCCCATCATCACCGGCACGAAGCGCGAGCCTTCCTCGTTGGTCCACACCGCGACCTCGAGCGGCGCGCGCGTGCGCACGCCCGCGTCGTCGAGCGTGCGCAGCACTTCGAGGCCCGCGAGCACGCCGTAGTTGCCGTCGAACTTGCCGCCGGTCGGCTGCGTGTCGATATGGCTGCCCGTCATCACGGGCGGCAGGTCGTCGCACGCACCCGCGCGGCGCGCAAAGATGTTGCCGATCGCATCGATGCGCACCGTGCAGCCGATCTCCTTCGCCCATCCGACGAATAGGTTGCGCGCGTCTCGATCGCGCTCGGTGAGCGCGAGGCGGCAAACGCCGCCGTTGGCGGTCGCGCCGATTTGCGCGAGCCGCATCAGGCTGTCCCATAGCCGCGCGCCGTCGACGCGCAGCCCGAGCGCCGCAACGCCCGGTGTCGAATCCTGAACTTGCATCGGTGGAATTCCTCGCAATGAACGGGCACGGCGCTTATGCGACGCCGACGCCCAAGTAACGATCCTTCACGTCGTGATCGGCGGTGAACGCCGCGTTGCTGCCTTCGTAGACGATCACGCCCTGTTCGATCACGAAGTGACGGTCGGCAAGCTGCGTGCACACTTCGAGGTTCTGTTCGACGAGCAGGATCGACACGCCGGCCGCCTTGATCAGCTTGAGCTGCGCGACGATCTCCTCGACGATCACCGGCGCGAGCCCTTCGACCGGTTCGTCGAGCATCAGCAGCCGCGGGTGATTCATCAGCGCGCGGCCGATCGCAAGCATTTGCTGCTCGCCGCCCGACAGCTGCGCACCGCCGTTGCGGCGGCGCTCCTTCAGCCGCGGGAAGATGCGATAGATGTCGTCGAGCTGCCAAGGCGAATCGCGACGTGCGCCGAGCCGCAGGTTTTCCTCGACCGACAGCAGCCGGAAAATCCCTCGATGCTCCGGCACGAAACACAGGCCGCGTGCGGCAATCCGGTGCGCGGGCTGACCGGACATCACCCGGCCCGCGAACGTCACCGTGCCGCCGCTCGGCGCGACGACCCCCGCGATCGTCTTGAGCGTGGTCGATTTGCCCGCGCCGTTACGCCCGAGCAGCGTCACCGTTTCGCCGTCCCGCACGTTGAGCGAAACGCCCTGCAGTACGTGGCTCTTGCCGTAGCACGCGTGCACCGCCTTCACGTCAAGGATCATGCGCGGCCTCCGGTGATCATGTTGCCGAGATACGCGCTGCGCACGCGCGCGTCCCCGCGAATCGCCTCGGGCGTGCCTTCGACCAGCACGCGCCCCTGCTGCATCACCGTGATCGTGTCCGAGATGTCCATCACGATTCCCATGTTGTGTTCGATCAGCACGACCGTGTAATCGTCGCGCAGGCGGCGGATCAGCGTTTTCATGTCGTCGAGGTCGTCGATACCCATGCCGGACGTCGGCTCGTCGAGGAAGATCGCGCGCGGCCGCGCCGCGAGCGCCATCCCGACTTCGAGCCGGCGCTGCTGGCCGTGCGACAGCACGCCGGCCGCCGTGTCGGCGAACCGCTGCAGGCCGAGCCGATCGAGCACGTCGTCGACGACACCCTGATGTGCCCGCGCGCCAAGGGGCGGCGCCCACGGATTCAACGCGCGCCGCGACTCGACGCCTTGCGCGGCGACGCGAAGGTTCTCGCGCACGCTGAGGTTCGCAAACAGGCTCGTCACCTGGAACGAACGCGCGATACCGCGCCGCACACGCTTGTGATCGGGCTCGCGCGACACGTCGTGACCGTCGAACAGGATCGAGCCGGCGGTGATCGGCACGGTGCCGGTCAGCGTATGGAACAGCGTGGTCTTGCCTGCGCCGTTCGGGCCGATCACCGAATGAATGGTGCGCGGCATGATCCGCAGATCGACGCCGCCCAGCGCCGTGAACTTGCCGTAGCGCTTGACGACGCCGCGCGCTTCCAGAATCGCTTCGCTCATCGCTGCTCCCCGGCCGCGGCCTCGGTACGCCGGGCGCGCCGCAGCGATGCCGCGACGCGTTCGCCGACTCCCCACAAGCCGCGCTGCATGAACAGGCTCACGGCGATCAGCACGAGCCCGAGCAACAGCAGCCAGCGCGGCCATAGCGTCGACAGCCAGTCGGCGAACAGCACGTAAGCGGCCGCCCCGAGCACCGACGCGAACAGGTTGCCGGTGCCGCCGATCACCGTCATCACGAGGATCATCTCGCTCGTGTGATAGTCGATGTTCGACAGCGGCGCGATGCCCGTCATCAATGCATGCAGCGCGCCGGCGAGGCCGGTGACCGCGCCCGAGATCACGAACGCCGCGAGTTTGAAGCGCCGCACGTCATAGCCGGCCGCCGCCGCGCGCGCCTCGTTGTCGCGGATCGCGAGCAGCGTGCGGCCGAACACCGAGCGCGACACGCGCAACAGCAGCCAGAACACCGCGACGAACACGACGGCGACGAAACCGTAATAGCGCCACGGCGAATCGAGCGGCACGAGCGGATGGCCGAATACCGACAACGCGGGGCGCGGAATGTCGAGCAGCCCGTTGTCGCCGCCCGTCACATCGGGCGTCGTATAGGCGACGAAGTAGAACAGCTGCCCGAACGCGAGCGTCAGCATCACGAAGTAGGTGCCGCGCTGCCGGATCGAGAACCAGCCGACCAATGCGGCCGCGGCGGCGCCGAGCGCGGCGGCCGCAACCAGCGCCGCAGTCACCGACTCGACGCCGTGCGTCAGCACCACGCCCGCCGCGTAGCTGCCGAGCCCGAAGAAGATGCCCTGGCCGAACGACAGCAGCCCCGTGTAGCCCAGCAACAGATTGCAGCCGAGCGCGGCGAGCGCGAACACCAGCACCTCGGTCGCGAGCGAGCCCGAGTCGAGCGCGAGCGGCAGCGCGCCGGCCACCGCCACCGCGAGCCAGCCTTCCGGTCGCTGCAGCGCGGCGCGCCACGGCGGCACACGCCGCGACGCCGCCGCATCCGACGGCAGCGATTTCGACGATTCGATCATGCAGCCCTCCCGAGCAAACCGTTCGGACGCAGCAGCAGCACGGCCGCCATCGCGACATAGATCATCAGGCGCGCGCCTTCGGGCCACAGCGTGCTCATCAGGCTCTGTACGATGCCGACGAGCAGCCCGCCCACCAGCGCGCCGAGAAAATTTCCCATCCCGCCGACAACGACCACGACGAACGCGACGCCGAGCGCCTCGATCCCCATGAACGGATCGACGCCGCGGATCGGCGCGGCCAGGACGCCCGCGAGTGCGGCCGTCGCCGCGCCGAGCGCGAACACGAGGCTGAACACGCGCGTCACGTTGATGCCGAGCAGCGACACCATTTCCGACGACTCGCTGCCCGCGCGCACCGTGCTGCCGAGCCGCGTGCCGTCGAGAACCCACCACAGCAGCGCGGCCAGCACTGCCGTGAAGCCGATCACGAACAGCCGGTATTTCGGATAGACGAAGCCGCCCCAGATCACGACGCCGCTGAGCGCGTCGGGCGGCGGTACGTTGTCGCCAAGCGGGCCCCACGCGAGGATCGCGCACTCCTGCAGCACGAGCGCCAGGCCGACCGTCGCGAGGATGTGGAATTCGTGTTGCTGTGCATACACGTGACGCAGCACGAGCTTTTCGACGATCCATGCGAACGCGCCGACGACGAGCGGCACGACCGCGAGCGCGGCCCAGAAATTCGCCGACCATTGCAGCGCCTGATAACACAGGTACGCGCCGAGCAGATAAAACGCACCGTGCGCGAAATTCACGAAGCGCAGCAGGCCGAACACGATCGACAGGCCGACCGCGAGCAGGAAGTACAGCATGCCCACGCCGATGCCGTTGACGATCTGCAGCAGATAGACGTTCATGGCTTCCGTATCGGTAAGGAGGAGGAACGGTGGTCGGCGCGCAGCGGCCGCGAACGCGGCCGGCGCGTCACGCGAGCTTGCAGCCGGTCTTGTCGACGGGCAGGAACGACTGCCCGGAGCTGACCACGTCCGCGTAGTCGTCCGCGTTCTTCATCCGGCTTTTCGGCTTGCCCTTCAGCAGGTAGTAGTTCTTCAATACCTGGTGGTCGCCCTTGCGGATTTCCTCCGGACCCGTGAGCCCGTCGTACTTCATCCCCTCCATCGCGGCGATGACCTTCTTCGGCTCCGCGGTGCCGGCCTTCACCATCGCGTCGAGCAGGATCTTCGAGCAGATGTACGAGCCCGCGAGGCTGTAGTTCGGATTGGCCTTGAACGCGGCGTTCGCGCGCTTCACGAGATCGCGGTTCAGCGGCGAATCGATGCCGTGCCAGTACTGCGCGCCGAAATACACGCCGTCGCAGATGTCGGGGCCGAGCGCCTCGAACTGCTCGAGCCCCGACGCCCATGCGAGCAGGATCGTGCAGTTGCGCTTCATCCCGAAGCTCACGGCCTGACGCAGCGTGTCCGATGACTGCGAGCCGAAGTTCAGGATCAGCAGCACGTCGGGCTGCGCGGCGGCTGCATTGGTCAGATAGCCGCTGAATTCCTTCTCGGCGAGCGAGTGATAGCTGTTGCCCACATGCTCGATGCCCTTTTCCTTGAAGATCGCCTTCGCGGCCGACAGCAGCCCGTCGCCGAACACGTATTGCGGCGTGATCGTGTACCAGCGCTTCGCTTTCGGCAGCATGCCGATCAGCGGGCGCACCGTCTGCTCGATCGCGCCGAAGGTCGGCACCGACCAGCGAAACGTCGCGTCGTTGCAGTCCTTGCCGGTGATCTCGTCGGCGCCGGCCGTCGTGATGAACACGCCGCCCGCCCGCTGCACTTCCTTGCCCATCGCCAGCGATTCGGACGACAGAATGCCGCCCGCGAAGAAGCGCACGCCCTTCTGCTGCGCGATCTCCTGCACGCGCCGCACGGCCGTCGCCGGCTTGCCCTCGGTGTCGAGCGCCGTGTATGCGAGCGGTGCGCCGAGCACCTTGCCGTATTGCCTGACGACGAGCTGCATGCCGAGATCGGCGTACTTGCCGTTCGCGGCGAACGGCCCGGACATCGGCACCGGGCAGGCGAGCTGGATGGGCGAACCCTGTGCGAACGCGGCGCGGGACGCCATGCTGCCGAGCGCACCCGGCACGGCCGACAGCGCGGCCAGTTTCAACAGTTCTCGGCGATTCAAGTTGACGCTCCTTGGTGAAGGGGACACACGCGATGCGACCGACTGCCAAACCGTGCCTGCGCGCTGCAGGATGCCCGCCGCCGGTTCATTCTATTTATCATGATAAATAGAATGAACCGGATGCTAGAGTTGATCAAAATTGGTGTCAATCAGGCAAAATTCCGTACCTCGCGCCGGAACGGATCGTCGACGATGACGCGGCGCGCAGTCAGACAAAGGAGTCTTCAAGATGGTCATGGGCCGAGCCAGGGCGGGCGTCGCGGTCGCAATCAAGCAGCCGAAACGGGCCGATCTCGTCGCCGAGGAGATCAAGCGGCTGATCACGGAGAAGGATCTGAAGCCGGGCGACCGCCTGCCGCGCGAAGCCGAGCTCCAGCAGCTCTATGCGGTGAGCAAGAGCACGATCCGCGAGGCGCTGAAGTCGCTGGAGGTGCAGGGGCTGATCAAGGTCACGACGGGGCCGTCGGGCGGCGGGATGGTCGTCGAGGTGCCGCTCGACCGCACGCTGCAGTTGCTGCAGAACTACCTGTTCTTCAAGGACGTGACGATCGACGACATTTATACGGTGCGCAAGCTGCTCGAACCCGAGCTCGCGGCCGGCGCCGTGCCGCACCTGACGGAGCGCGACTTCACGGCGCTCGAAGCGAACATCGCGTGCTGCGACGGCGCGTCGGGCGTGCACGATCGCGGCCACATGCTGCGCCAGCGGCAGGAGGACACGACGTTCCACGACATCCTCGCGGCCGCGAACCCGAACCCGTTCCTGCGCTTCAGTTGCGAGCTCATCAACGAGATGATCCGGCAGCTGATCGAGTTCCGGAACGACACGCCGCTCACCGAGCACAAGCGCTTCGGCGAGGCGAACGTGTCGATCCACAAGGCGATCCTGCAGGCCGCGCGCGAGCGCGACGTCGAGCGCGTGCGTGCGCTGATGGTCGAGCACATGACCGACGCGCCGAAGCACGTGAAGCGGATGAAAGGCAAGCTGCGAGGGCGTCTGATCCTCGATTCCGAAATCCGTCGGCGGGCCGCGTCGCCCGTTGCGAGTGCGGACGCGGCCGGTTCCGACGACGACTGACCGCCACCCCTCACGCGTACCCCGTCGTGCCCTTCGTTTCCAGGTATTCGACGAGGCCGAACTCCGCATACTCGCGCCCGTTGCCCGAACGCTTGTAACCGCCGAACGGCGCGGCCGGGTTCCACGCCGGATAGTTGATGTGCACGTTGCCCACGCGCAGCCGCGCGGCGATGCGGCGCGCGCGCTCGAGGTCCTTCGTCTGCACGTACGCCGCGAGCCCGTAGACCGAATCGTTCGCGAGCGCGACCGCTTCGTCTTCGGTCCGGTAGGTCAGGATCGACAGCACCGGCCCGAAGATCTCCTCGCGTGCGATCGTCATGTCCGGCGTCACGTTCGAGAACACCGTCGGCTTCACGTAGAAGCCGTCGCCGAGCCCGTCGGGCCGCCCGAGCCCGCCGGCGACGAGCGTCGCGCCTTCGTCGATGCCGCGCTGGATCAGCTGCTGGATCCGGTCGAACTGCGTGCGGCTGACGACCGGCCCGATCTCCGTCTCAGGCGAGCGCGGATCGCCCACGACGGTGCGTGCGGCCTCCCGGCGCGCCGCCGCCTCGGCCGCGGCCAGCTGATCGACGTGCACGAACATCCGCGTCGGCGCGTTGCACGATTGCCCGCTGTTGCTGAAGCAGCTGCGCGCGCCGAGCGTCACGGCGGCGTCGATGTCCGCATCGGGCAGGATCAGGTTCGGACTCTTGCTGCCGAGTTCCTGGTGCACGCGCTTCACGGTATCGGCCGCGGCCTTCGCGACCTCGACGCCCGCACGCGTCGAGCCGGTGAACGACACCATGTCGACGTCCGGATGCCGCGACAGCGCATCGCCGACCTCGTGTCCGTAGCCGTGCACGAGGTTGAATACGCCGGGCGGCACGCCGGCTTCATCGAGGATCTCGGCGAACAGGATCGCGCTGAACGGCGCGATCTCGCTCGGCTTGAGCACCATCGTGCAGCCGGCCGCGAGCGCCGGCGCGACCTTGCACACGATCTGGTTGATCGGCCAGTTCCACGGCGTGATCAGCGCGCATACGCCGATCGGCTCGTGCGACACGAGCAGCGAATCGACCTGCGTGCTGAACCGGAACGCGCGCAGCGCGCGGATCGTCTGCTCGAGGTGTGCGGTCCCGACCGCGGCCTGCGCCGCGCGCGCGAACGCGAGCGGCGCGCCCATCTCCTGGCTGATCGTGCGCGCGACTTCCTCGTAGCGCCGCTGATAGATGTCGAGCACGCGCTGCAGCAGCGCGACGCGCGCGTCGACGCTCCAGCGCGAGTAGGCGTCGAACGCCTGCTTCGCCGCGCCGACCGCGCGGTCGACGTCGGCCGCACTGCCGATCGCGAGCCGTGCATACGGTCGCGCGGTCGCGGGATCGATCACGTCGATGGCGCGCGCGTCGGCCGGGTCGAGCCACTGCCCGGCGATATAGCTCTGTTCTGAGGTTCGCATCGAATGCTCCTGGGTCAGCAATAGCGGGCGCCGCCGTCAGCGCATCGCGCGCGCATAGGTGTCGGCGAGGATGTCGCGAATCTTCGCGACGAACCAGACTATCTCATCGCGCGACATCACGAGCGGCGGCGAGAACTGCACGATCGGCGTGCCTTCGTGGTCGACGCCCGCGCGGCACAGCAAGCCCGCTTCGAAGATCGCCGGCGCGAGCAGCGTCGACACGAACGCCTGCGCGCCGGTGCCCGCGGCCCAGCGGCGCGCGGCCTTGTCGGTGACGAGCTCGAGCGAATAGTGGTAGCCGTCGCCGCGCACGTCGCCGACGCACGGCAGCTCGAGCAACCCGTCGAGCGTGCGGCGGAATACGGCCTGGTTGTCGCCGACGTTTTCGAGCACGCGTTCGCGCTCCATGATCGCGAGGTTCGCGAGCGCGGCCGTGCACGCGACCGGATGGCCGCCGTAGGTCGCACCGTGCAGGAACATCTGCTGCGGGCCGGCGAGCACCGTATCGACGACCGCGTCGCTCGCGATCACCCCGCCGAGCGGCACGTAGCCCGACGCGATCCCCTTCGCGAACGTGATCAGGTCCGGCTGCAGCCCGTAGCGCGTCGAGCCGAACCATTCGCCGAGACGGCCGAACCCGCAGATCACTTCATCGGCGACGAGCAGCACGCCATGCCGGTCGCACAGCGCGCGCAGCCCTTGCGCATAGCCGGCCGGCGGCGTCAGGCTGCCGCCCGCGTTCTGCAGCGGCTCGACGACGATCGCGGCGACGGTGTCCGGCCCCTCCTGCACGATCAGCGATTCGATCTCGTCGAGCAGATGGCGCGTGAACTGCGCTTCCGTCTCGCCGTCCGGCCGCCCGTAGCGCTTCGTGTTGCTCACGTGCCGCACGCCCGCCATCAGCGGCTCGAAATGCTTGCGGAAGTTGGTCATCCCGTTCAATGCGAGCGCACCGAACGACGTGCCGTGATACGCGACGCGCCGCGCGATGAACTTGCGCCGCTGCGGCTCGCCGCGCGCCTGGTGATACTGGCGCACCAGTTTGATCGCCGACTCGTTCGACTCGGAGCCGCTCGACGTGAAGAACACGCGGTTCAGGCCGTCCGGCGCGAGCGTCGCCAGCTTGTGCGCGAGCCGGATCGCCGGTTCGTGGCCGTAACCCCAGTTGGTGGCGAACGGCAGCCGCCCCATCTGCTCGCGCATCGCGTCGCCGATCTCGGCGCCGTGGCTGTAGCCGAGCTGCACGCAATACAGCCCGGCGAGCCCGTCGAAGTAGCGCTTGCCGTTGCGGTCGACGAGCCAGCAGCCTTCGCCGCGGTCGAATACCGTCAGCGCCTGGTCGCGATACGCATCGGCGTGCGTGAAGTGCATCAGCAGATGGCGCTTGCCGAGCGCCTGCAGGTCCGCTTCGAGTCCGACGTCGATACCGTTCATGGGTCATTCCTCCTTCAGGGTTGCGAAACCGGCGGCGGCGAGCCGCGCGGCCGTTCAGTTCATCGACAACGTCGGCGCCGGCCGCGTGAAGCCGCGCGTGAGCCACAGCAGCTGGCAGAACCCGAGCGCGAGCCAGCCGAGGCCGACGTAGAAGGTCTGGCGCGACAGGCCCGACCACAGCCACACGTTCATCGCGAAGCCGAGCGCCGGCAGCACGCCGTACCCGATCCAGCCGGCGACGCGGCGGTGTTCCGGGCGCACCAGGTAGCTGCGCATCACGCACAGGTTCACGACCGCGAACGCGACGAGCGCGCCGAAGCTGATCATCGTCGACGCGAGATCGAGCGTGATGAACAGCGCCGACAGCGACACGGCGCCGACCGCGAGCGTCGCGCGCACCGGCGTGCGCAGCCGCGCATGCAGTTGCCCGAACACGCGCTCGGGCAGCACGCGGTCGCGGCCCATCGCGAACAGCACGCGCGTCACGCTCGCCTGACCGGCCATCGCGCTCGCGAAGCAGCCGGCCACGTAGACCGCGACGAACAGCGCGGACAACGCGCCGCCGCCGATGCGCCGCATCAGTTCGAAGCTGGCCGAATCGAGATCCTTGAACGCATGCCAGTCGGGAAACACGACCTGCCCCGCATACGCGATCAGCATGAACAGCAGCCCGCTCGCGAGCGTGCACAGCAGGATCGCGCGCGGCACCGTGCGGCGCGGCTCGCGGGTTTCCTCCGACAGCGTCGATACCGCATCGAAGCCGAGGAACGACAGGCACAGGATCGCGGAACCGGCGAAGATCGCGTGCGCATCGCCATACGCCGGCAGCGCGAGCGCCGGCTCCAGCCCCGCGCCGGCCGCGACATGCGCCGCGGCCGCGACGAACACCGCGATGAACACGAGCTGGCTCGCGATCAGGATCAGGTTCACGCGGTTGACGAGCCGGATGCCGACGATGTTCAACCCCGTCACCAGCACGATGCTCGCGACGATCCACACGCTGGCCGGCACCGCAGGGAACAGCTGCTTCATGTAGATGCCGATCGCGAGGTAGCTGATCATCGGAATGAACAGATAGTCCATCAGCAACGCCCAGCCGACCATGAAGCCCGCCGACGTGCCGAAGTTGCGGCTCGCGAACGTGTAGGCGGAACCGGCGCTCGGCATCAGCCGCACCATGTGGCCGTAGCTGCGCGCGGTCAGCAGCATCGCGACGAGCGTGACCGCATACGCAATCGTCAGATGTCCGTTGGTCTCGCGTGTGACGATTCCGTAAGTCGTGAACACCGTCATCGGCAGCATGTACGCGAGGCCGAAGATCACCAGCGCGAACAGGCCGAGCGCCGGGGCGCCGGGCCGGCCGGGCGGGCCCGCGTCGGTGTCGGTGTCGGCGTGCCCGTTCGCGTGCGCTCGCACGTCGTCCGTCACTGCGCTGCGCGCATGCTGCGCTGTCCCGGTGTCTTCCATGGTGTCCTCACTTGGCTGTCGTTCATGACCTCAACACACGTGTCGTCGGCAATGCGGCATCGCAGGCATTGCGCGATTCGGAAACGAGTGTGGTGCGCCAAAAACTCGACGACGAATGAGAAAAGCGGACGTATTCGGGGGATATTTCCGGACGCGTGGCAACGGCCCATTGCGGGCCGCGCAGCGCTCTGGCGTTTCGCGGGCATTCCCGCTATCTTCTATGCGAACCCGTCGCCGCCCCCGCACCATGGACAGCCAGTCCCATCGACATCGACGCCGCGCCGAGCGCGGCCTGCGTTCGGCCGCCAGCCAGGACGACATCCCCGCCACCGTGCACGCGATCGCGGTCACGCTCGACGAATGCCGCGTCCGGCATCTCGACATCGCCGCGGTGCTCGACGGCACGGGCCTCGGCGCGGCCGAAGTCGCGTCGCCGAATCTGCACGTGAATCGCGGCCAGGAGCAGCGTTGCTTCCGTAACCTGCTGCGCTGCAGTGGCCTGCCGTCGATCGGTCTCGCGATCGGCGCGCGGCTCCATGTGTCGACGCTCGGCCTCGCCGGCTACGCGATGCTGATCAGCGGCTCAGTGATGCAGGCATTCGGCTGCATGGGACGGTTTCCGCTGTTCATGGGGCTGTATTTCGACGTGCGCGGGCACACGCATGCGGACGGAATGAGCGTGACGATCGAGCGGTACAACGGCGAACCCGACATCGAGGTGTTTCAGACCGACATGTGCCTGTCGAGCCTGCGGCTGATCGTGTCCGATCTGGTCGGCAAGCCGGTATGGCCCGCGCAGCTGCATCTCGCGCGCCGCACGCCGCGCAACGCTGCGGACTACGCGCGCCACTTCCGCTGTCCGGTCGCGTTCGGCGCAGGCGAAAACCGCCTCGTGTTCACGAGCGTGGACGGCTCGGAAGCGCCGCGGCTCGCGAACGAAGTCAGCTTCAATGCGCTGCATCAGCAGTGCGAAGCGCTCGAGCAGCAGTGGGCCGCATCGCTCGGCACGCGCTTCGCCGATCGCGCGAAGGCGTTGATGGCGCGCGACCTCACGCGCTTCAAGTCGATGACGTCGCTCGCGGATGCGCTGTACGTGACCGAGCGCACATTGCGGCGCCGACTCGACAAGGACGGCATCACGTTCCAGTCGCTGCTCGACGACGTGCGCCATCAGGAGGCGGTGCGCCTGCTCGACGAGCCGACGCTCAGCGTGGCGGCCATCGCAGAGCGGCTCGGCTACAGCGAACCGCGCAGCTTCCGGCATGCGTACCGGCGCTGGACCGGCAGCACGCCGCGCGCACGCGCGGATGCGGACGGCGACGCCTGACGCGCGGCGCGTGACCGCGCGCAGTTCAGCGCATCATGCGACCACGCGCAACGCAACGCGCGATGGCGCGTGCGTCATTCGAGTTCGACGCCGTTGAGTTCGGGGATCAGGAACAGCGTCGCGGCCATGTCGAGCACATAGAGGCCGGCGAGCAGCGCGATGGCCGTCTGAAACGAGTAGTGCGCGGCGAGTGCGCCGACCGCCACCGGCCCGAAGCCGCCGACCGCGCGGCCGATGTTCCACAGCACGTTCTGCGCGGTGGCGCGCGCGGCGGTCGGATAGCCTTCGGACATCAGCGTGCCGTAGCCGCCGACCATCCCATTCACGAACATGCCCATCAGCGCACCGGCCCACAGCATCGTCGTCGGGTCGGACAGCCGGGCGTACGCGATGACGGTCGCGACCGCGCCGAGCTGGTACAGCAGGAACGTCGGCTTGCGGCCGATGCGATCGGCGAGCTGCCCGAAGGTCCAGACGCCGATCATCATCCCGACGACGGTGACCGCCGTCCACAGGCCGGACTTCGTCAGCGAAAAGCCCATCTGCTTCGACAGGAAGGTCGGCAGCCAGATCATGATGCCGTAGTAGCCGAAGTTCTGGACCGAGCACAGGACCGCGATGCCGACGCTCGTGCGCGCGGTGCGCGCGTCGGCGACGAGCATGCGAAACGCGTTGGTGCGCGGCTGCGTAGCACGCTGCACGAACGCTACGGGCTCGTGCAGCCGGTTGCGCAGCGCCCATGCGAGCAAGGCGGGCACCACGCCGAGCGCGAACATTCCGCGCCAGCCGATATGGCCCAGCAGCGGCGGCGTCAGCAGCGCCGCCAGCAGCACGCCGGCCTGCCAGCCGAGCGCCACGTAGCACGACACGCGCGCGCGTTTGGCGGCCGGCCACGCTTCGGCCGCGAGCGCCATGCCGATTCCGAACTCGCCGCCCAGGCCGATGCCGGCGATGGTCCGGTAGACGAGCAGGTCGCGAAAGCCCTGGGCGAATGCGCACAGGCCGGTGAAGATCGCGAACAGCATGATCGTCCAGGTCAGCACGCGCACGCGGCCATAGCGGTCGCTCAGGGCGCCGAACAGAATGCCGCCCGCCACCGCGCCGATCAGCGTCCACGTGACGAGCGCCCCGCCCTGCGCGGGCGTCAAGTGCAACGCCGCCGTGATCGCCGGCAGCATGAAGCCGAGGATCAGCAGATCGAAGCCGTCCATCGCGTAGCCGATCGCGGCGCCCGCGAGCGCCTTCCACGCGTAACGCCCGGCCTCCTCGACGCGCGGCGACGCCGCGTCGCCGAGCGACGAAGGTTCAAGGTTGGCTGCCATGGTGTCCTGCCGCAAAGGTCCGGGCGACAGTCTGAGGCCGGTTCGCGCGCGCGACGGCGCGGTGACCGTGCGCGGACGGAAAGGGTCGCGGCTGCCGGCTCGCCGAAACGGAAACGGGCAACCGCGGGTAATGGAACTGAAAGTCGGAACTGAAAGACGAAACTGAAAGACGTCGATGCCGGCGGCGGCGCTGTCAGGCGGCACGCCGACGGCAAGGGATGAAGCATGCGAGCCGCGGCTCGCGTCGGCCGGACGGCGCCGGCGCGCGACCGGCGCCGCGCGGCGTCAGCCCTGATCGTCGCCGGGCCACCAGGTTTTGGCTTCGCGATCGACGAGCAGCGCGTCGAGGTCCTTGCCTTCGAGCCATTTCGGCCGCGGGCCGCGACCCGACCACGAGCGGCCGGTCGTCGGATCGTAGTACTTCGCAGGCGCCTTGCGTTTTCGCTGCACGATGTAGCCGAGCGCGCTCAGCACTTCCTGCTGCGTGATACCCAGCAACTGAACCTGCTCCCTGAATGCCGCGAGCGCGGCCTGCTTTTCTTTCTGCCTGGCTTCCGACAGCTTGATGTTCAGGTCCCGAAGTTGTGCTTCGAGGTCCTGCAGAGCCTGAGTCATGTATTCATCCTCTTTGGGCATGTTTTTATTCAAAGAACCTCCGATGGCCGAACCGGCCGTGAAGTTCCGCCGATCCGTATTGCGATATGTGGATCGCCAGACCGGAGCCGCAAGGTCTGCGATGTCCACCGGCGGCTATGCCATCGTCGAACGCTGCGGTCGCGGCACGCGACGCGCGGTACGCCGCGCTCGAACGCGCGACGAACGGTCGATGGCGACCTCCTCGCCACCGGTCGCCGCGCCTCGTACGGGCACGGCATGGCGCGAATGATAGCAGCGTGCATGCTCGGTGTTTGAGGACTTTTGCGCGGCGACGGCGCGGCGCGGTCCGGCGTCGAACGTCACGGCGTCGCGACATCGCGGGGCGCGACGCTCACGGCAGCGGCGGCGCGTCGGCCAATACGGCGAGCAAGCCGGCGTCGAACGGCGTCGCATGGTCGATGCCGAGCGCGCGCACGCGCGACGCATCGAGGTGGCAATCGTATGGGCGCGGCGTGGCATCGGTCGGCGCATGGATCGGCGCGAGCGCCGCGCGGTGCCCCAACGCGGCCGCGAGCCGTTGGGCGATGTCGTATTTCGTCATCGGCTCCTCGGCCGACCAATGACGGATGCCGGTGACCGGCGCGCCGGCCAGATGGCGCAGCGTCAGGTCGCGGATGACCTGCGCGACGTCCGGCGTGTACGTCGGATAGCGGATCGCCCACGCATCCATGCGCGCCGGCTCGGCGCGCGGCTGCGCGGCCGCGACGATCGCCGGCACGAGGCTCGTGACCGCCGACTCGCGCCAGTCGACGATCGGCCCGTACAGCAGCGGCAGCCGCAGCACACACGCGAGCGGCGACGCGGCGAGCAACGCCGCCTCGCCGTCGAGCTTCGTGCGGCCGTACACGTTCAGCGGATTCGGCGTGGCGTCTTCGCGGTACGGCGCGGCCCGGCCGTCGAACACGTAGTCGGTCGAGATGCCGAGCGTCCATGCGCCGTAGCGCGCGGCGAGCGCGCCGATGCGCGCCGGCGCGTCGACGTTGATCGCACGCGCGGCGGCCGGGTCGTTCTCGCATACGTCCGGACGACGCTCGGCCGCGCAGACGATCACGGCGGACGGCCGCCGCGCATCGAACAGCCGTTCGAGCGCGGGCTGGTCCAGAACGTCGAGACGGGCGGTGTGTTCCGGCGGCAACGCGACCCGCCGGGCGCCGGCGGTATCTGCGTTCCGGATGGTCGCGACCAGCGTCAGCGACGCTTCGCGCGACAGCGCGGCGGCAACCGCACGGCCGAGCAGGCCGGACGCGCCGATGAGAAGGATGGTCGGTTGCGACACGGTAGCCAACGATGAATGGAAACGAGGCCCACCAATCTATACGAGAACCTGCGTCGGATGGCGATTTCGCGCGCAACGCGCAACACGCGGCGGCGCACGACGAAAAAAAGCCCGGTGCGCGATTGCTCGAACGCACCGGGCCCGCCATGCGGCAGCGACTGCCGCGCCAGCTTACTTGCGGTCGAACGAATACCGCCCCGGCCCGGTGAGCGCGAGCAACAGCAGGCCGCCGATGATGCTGACGTTCTTGTAGAAGTTGATCATCGCGACGTACTGATCCATCCCCTGCAGCGCCCAGTAGCGATGCCCGATCAACGCGGTCGCGAGCGTGTACGCCGCGAACAGCAGCGCCAGCGGCCGCGTGTAGAAGCCGAGCGCGATCAGCGCGCCGCCGACCAGTTCGACCGCCACCGCGATCACCGCGGACAGCTCGGGAGACGGTGCGCCCGTCGACGCCATGTATGCGACCGTACCGGAGAAACCGGTCAGCTTCTGCCAGCCGAACAACACGAACAGAATCATCATCAACACGCGAGCGGCCAGCAGCAGCTCGTCCTTCTTCGACTCCAGCGATACGTAACGCATAACAATCACCTTGAATTGACGGTTCGACGCATCCGGCACCGACGGCCGCCGAAACGGCGAACGCATGGATCGGTACCGAACCCTCCTCGCGCGATCGGTGCGGGCGCCCCTGCCCGCTTCCGACAAATCCGTCCGGTGGCGCGATCTCGGCGCTGCGGAGCGGTTCTGGCGAAGCACGGGTGCAGTCTACTGTCTCACCGAGAATCATCAATCCGTCAAAACAAGATTCGCTGTCACCATCCGGTGGACAATTGTCACGTGACAAACGCAGCGTGTCGGCCGCGTGGGCCGATTGCCGCATCGCTTACCGCGTCACTTACCAGGTCACATCAGGTCGATTGGATAGCTGCTGTCGAGCTTGTCGTGCCACGCGCGCAGCGTTTTCGGCACGGTCTTTTTCCACGCCGGGACGTTCGTGTAGTACCGCATCCGCACGTCGTTGTGGGCGTCGAACACGAGGAGCCCGATCCACAGATCGGTGTCGCGGCGCATCACGATCGCGGCGTTCGTCGTCGCGATGCCGCGCACCCAGTACGACGTCACTTTTGCATTCAGGCCGTCGAGGTCGCGCTCGTCGTCGCGGTTATTGATCATGTCGACGAGCGTCTGGTAATCCGCGCCGAGCAGCTTGTGCGCGATCGCGTCCTGCCGCGCGTCGTCCAGCACCTTCAGCGTGACGAGATCCGCCGGCGGGCTCGCCTGCGCCTGCGACGCGGTCACGTAGTCGCCCGAATAGACGACGCCCGCGCCGGCACCGCAATCGGCGTCGCTGCCCTGCTGCGTCACGCGCACGCGCGATCCGTGACGGCTGAAGTCGAGCCGGCATCGGTCCTGCCGAAACGTGCCGGCGTCGCCGTGCAGCGCGAGATCGCCGGCCAGATCGCCGGTGTTCGCGCCGTTGTTGCCGCTCAATTCGAAGTGAAGATGCGGCGCCGTGCCGGTAATCGTCAGCACGCCGCCAAGGGACGGGTTGGCGCTGTCGCGATACCAGGTCTGCTGCCAGCGGTCGGGCGCGAGCGGCGCGCCGTTCAGGATCGCAAGGCGCTCGCGATAGCGATCGGCGATGCACGAGGCGTCGCCGCCGCAGCGATCGCGCTGCGCGAGCCATTTCAGTTGGGCGGCCTTCAGCGCGGCCGTATCGCCGCCTTTCGCGCGCGCCTTCTGCCATGCGGTCGCGAGTTGACCGTCCAGCGCGGACAGGCGTGCGTCCGCGCAGATTGCGTGTTCGGTCGGCGAAGCGGCCTTCGCACAGTCGAAACCGGCCGCATGGGTGGCCATCGGCAGCGCGGTCAGCCATGCGGCCGCCGCGAGAACGTGCGGAATCGCGTGGCGCGACGCGCGGGCGGGAAGCGCTGCGCTCGCGCGCATGCCGGCGTGAGGATTCGATCGGTTCGGAAGGATCATGGCGTTGGATCGTCGCTGGAGCGCGGGACCGCTGAAACGCCGGCCCGCCGAGTTCGGGGAAAGGCGCGCGACACACGATGCGACGTGCGCAACGCGGGCCCCAGCGTAACGCGAACCGGCCGCGCCATCCAGCTGCGCTATGCAGCCGATACCGCGTGTCCGAGCCGCTCGGCGAGAAACCCGATGAACGTGCGCAGCGTCACGAAGCCTTCCCGATGCTGCGGGAACACCGCGTTCAGCGTGAGCGGCGCCGGCGCATACGCATCGAGCACCGGCACCAGCGCGCCGCCGTCGAGCGCGGCGCCGACGATGAACTCCGGCAGCAGCGCGATGCCGAGCCCGGCGGTCGCCGCATCGCGCACGACCTCGCCGTTGTTCGCGACGAGCGGGCCTTGCACGTCGAACGTGCGCGCCACGCCGTCGACCCGGAATTCCCAGCCGACGCGCCGCTCGCGCCCGTACATCAGGCACGTATGGCCGGCCAGCTCCGCGGGCGACGCGGGCGTGCCCTGCCGCTCCAGATAGGCGGGGCTCGCGCACGCGATCATTTTCCATGCGCCCAACGGACGCGCGATCAGCGTCGAATCCTCGAGCGCACCGATCCGCAGCACGAGGTCGAAACCTTCGCCGATCAGGTCGACGCGCCGGTCGGTCAGGTCGAGGTTCAGCCGCACGGCCGGATGCGCGCGCAGGAATTCGGCGATCAGCGGCGACACATGCGTGATGCCAAACGACAGCGGCGCGCTGATCTTCAGCGACCCGTGCAGCTCGGTGCTGCGCACCGACATCGCCTGCTCGGCGTCGGCGACTTCCGCCAGGATCCGCTGCGCGCGCGCGTAGAACTCGTGACCCGACTCCGTCACCGCGAGATTGCGCGTATTGCGATGCAGGAGCCGCACACCGAGCGACGCTTCGAGCGCCATCGTGCGCCGGCTCACGAACTGCTTCGACAACATCAATTGGTCGGCCGCGGCCGTGAAGCTGCCCGCGTCGACCGTCGCGACGAAGATTCTCAGATCGTTGAGTTCCATATTGTCCACTCCAAGGTGACAGTCATTATCTTCACGGCCATTTATTTGTCAATTCGATTGACCTAAGATTCATCTCAACGAACGGCCGGCCCCACTTCCGAGGGCCGGCGACACCAAGGACACGCATCATGATCGAGACTCGTGCAGCAAACCAACGTGGCCGTGCCGAGCATGGCTGGCTCAGCTCCCGTCATACGTTTTCGTTCGCGAATTACTACGATCCGAAGCAAGTCGGCTTCTCCGACCTGCTGGTGATCAACGACGACCGCGTCGCACCGGGCCGCGGCTTCGGCACCCACCCGCACCGCGACATGGAAATCCTGTCGTACGTGCTCGAAGGCGCGCTGGAGCACAAGGATTCGATGGGCACCGGGTCGGTGATCGTGCCGGGCGACGTGCAGCTGATGAGCGCCGGCACCGGCGTGCGTCACAGCGAGTTCAACCACTCGCCGGAAACGCCCGTGCACTTCCTGCAGATCTGGGTCGGGCCTGCCGAGAAGGGCGCCGAGCCGCGCTATCAGCAGACCAATATCGCGGCAGCGGACAAGCGCGGCAAGCTCACGCCGATCGTGTCGCCCAACGGTGACGCCGGTTCGCTGAAGATCCGGCAGGACACGCGGATCTACGCGGGCCTGTTCGACGGCGACGAGCGCGCGACGCTCGAGTTCGCGCCGGACCGCTATGCGTACGTCCACGTGGCGCGCGGCAGCGTGACGGTCAACGGCGTGACGCTCGGCGAAGGCGACGGCGCGCGCATCCGCGACGAACGGACGCTGACGTTCGCCGACGGTCACGACGCCGAGGTGCTGGTATTCGACCTGCGCCCGGTCGAAGTGACGGCCGACTGGGCATGACGCCCGTTCGGAACATCCGGCCCCGCCGCGCGCGGGGCCTTTTCTAATCGGAGATTCGCAACATGGCCAAGGTACTCGTCCTTTACTACTCGTCCTACGGGCACGTCGAAACGATGGCGCAGCACGTCGCGGAAGGCGCGAAATCGGTGCCCGGCGTCGAGGTCACGCTCAAGCGCGTGCCGGAGACCATTCCCGTCGACCAGGCGAAGGCGATCGGCGTCAAGGTCGACCAGGCCGCGCCGGTGGCTACCGTCGACGAACTCGCGAACTACGATGCGATCATCTTCGGCACGCCGACCCGCTTCGGCAACATGGCCGGCCAGATGCGCACGTTCCTCGACCAGACCGGCGGCCTGTGGATGAAGGGCGCGCTGGTCGGCAAGATCGGCAGCGTGTTCGCGTCGACCGGCACGCAGCACGGCGGCCAGGAAACGACGATCACGTCGTTCCACACGACGCTGCTGCACCACGGGATGGTGATCGTCGGCGTGCCGTACGCCTGCAGCGGGCTCGTCGACATGAAGGAAATCACCGGCGGCACGCCGTACGGCGCCACGACGCTCGCCGGCGCGGACGGCAGCCGCCAGCCGAGCGCGAACGAACTGGACATCGCGCGCTATCAGGGCAAGCACGTCGCGCAATTGGCGGCGAAGCTCGCGGCCTAATGCTGGCGGGGGTGCGGCTGCGTGGCTGCATCGCTGCGTGGCTGCGCCGGCTGTAGCACGCCGTAGCTCGGAACTCGGGGTTTGGGCTCGTCGCTTGGCGCTTGGCGCTTGGCGCTTGGCGCTGGTAGCTCGTAGCTCGTAGCTCGTAGCTCGTAGCTCGTAGCTCGTAGCTCGTAGCTCGTAGCTCGTAGCTCGAGTGTGTAGCTCGCAGCGCGTCACCTGCAGCCCGGCGCCCAGAGGGTGCAACTCGCAGTGTGCCGCTTGCAGCCCGGAGTGCGGAGCTAGTAGCTCGCAGCTCACCGGTCATAGCCCCCGCCCGCCGCGCGTACCGCGTCGCTCGGTAGCCCGTGCCTGTAGCGCCATAGCCCGTAGCCGCGCGCCTCCGTACGCGCCGCCCAAGCCGCATACGCAGCGCATACAAAAACCAACGGCGCCGGTTTCACCGGCGCCGTCTCCTTACCTCGCTCCCCGCCCGTTACTGCCCCGATGCCGGCGCGGCCGGCACGCTCTTCGTCGCGGGCGCCTTCTCCACCGCGTTCTGCGGGTAATTGCTCTGATCGTTGGTCAGCCGGTAGCCGCTGCCCGTGCCGATCGCCTTCAGGTCCTTCGCGTGGCGCGCGCGCGCCGCCTTGCGGGCGGCCTTCTTCTGCGCCTTGTCGAGCTGCTTCTGGGTCTGCGCGGATGCCGAAGCCTGCAGCGGCGCCGACGCCGCATCCTGTGCATATGCGGCCGGCGCGGCGGTCAGCAACAGACCGAACGACGCCGTGATTGCCGCTGCCACCGAAACCACGCGAGACTTCGTCATGGCCGGAACTCCTTGTCGATTGTTGGTTGTGGGTCGAACGCCCGCGTGCGATGCCGGCGCCGATGCAACGTTAGCCGATCGCCGGAAAAATGTCCGTGCGAGTTTCTGAATTCTCCTGATAACGGCCGCGATACGTCGGCGGCCCGCACATTGTCCATGCCGGCCCGAGGCGCTTGCCGCCGCGCCGCCGATTCGCACCGCGTCGCACGACACGCCGCATCGCGGCCTGGCCGCCGTGCGCGCAAACCTCGCGAAAGCCGCAGCCGGCGAGCCGCCGCCGCCCAGCCTCAAATCCATCGCGACAACACCGGCAGCAGGATCGGCACGATGAACGCGGTGAGCACGCCGTTCAGCCCCATGCCGAGTCCCGCGAACGCGCCGGTTTCCTCGCCGATCTGAAACGCGCGCGCGGTGCCGATCCCGTGCGACGCGACGCCCAGCGCGAAGCCGCGCACGGCCGGCTCGTCGATGCGCAGCACGTTCAGGATCGCGCGCGCGCACACCGCACCGAAGATGCCGGTCGAAATCACCAGCACGGCGGTGAGCGACGGAATTCCGCCGATCTGCTGCGCGACCGCCATCGCGATCGGCGTGGTCGCGGATTTCGGCGCGAGCGATGCAATCGTCTGATGCGACGCGCCGAACAACGCCGCAACGCCCACCGCGGAAACGATCGCGGTCAACGAGCCGGCCAGCAGCCCGACGAGCAGCGGCAGCGCGGCGCGCCGCAGCTTCGACCACTGGCGATACAGCGGCAGCGCGAGCGCGACGGTCGCCGGGCCGAGCAGGAAATGGACGAACTGCGCGCCCTCGAAATACGTCGGATACGGCGTATGCGTGACGGTCAACAGCCCGACAATCAGCGCGACGGCGATCAGCACCGGATTCGCGAGCGGGTTGAAGCGCGAGCGCGCATAGACGGCCTGCGCGATCAGGTAGGCGATCAGCGTGATGGTGAGGCCGAGCAGCGGCGTGGCGGCGAGATAGACCCAGATCGCGCCGAGTTTCGGGAAGGCCGTCATCGTGCCTCCCCCGCCGTGCCAGACGCGGGCCGCTGGCGCCGCAGCAACGCGCGCGTGACGAGCGCCGTGACGGCGATCGCGAGCGTCGTGCTCACCGCGAGCGCGACGACGACCGCGAGCGCATCGCCGCGCACGCGGGAAGCCGACACCATGATGCCGACGCCGGCCGGCACGAACAGCAGCGACAGATGGCGCAGCAGTTCGAACGCGCTCGGCTCGATCGCGTCGGCCACCTGCGGGCGCAGCATCACGAAGCCGAACAGCAGCAGCATGCCGATCACCGGGCCGGGCACCGGTATGCCGAACAGATAGGACACGCCTTCCCCGAGGCACTGGAAGGTCAACAAGACCGCGAACGCCTGCAGCATCAAACACTTCTCCCGAACGTGGCCGCGCCGGCGTGCCGCCGCGCGCGCGATGGGCCGGCCGCACCCGGCGCCGGCATGAACGATACGCGCGATCGTACCAACAATGAATGCGCCGCGCCCGCGCGCGGGGCCGTCACGCTGCCGGTTCGATCCGCTTCGCGATGCCGCGCCTCGCCGCACGCGTCCCGCCCACGCAAAAAAGCGACGGGCCGAAGCCCGCCGCTGCACCGATCGGCTTAGGCGTGTTCACGCCGGCGCGAATGCCGCTCGCCGCGTTACTTCAGCCGCGCCGCGATTTCGTTGCCCATCGCCTTCATCGCGGCCTTCGTCGGCGCGTCGTTGGCGAGCGCGTTGAGCAGGCCGAAATCGTGGATCGTGCCGTCGTAACGCGTGGTCGTGGCGTCGACGCCCGCTGCGTCGAGCTTGCGGCCGTACGCTTCGCCTTCGTCACGCAGCACGTCGAACTGCGCGACCTGGATCAGCGCCGGCGGCAGGCCCTTCAGCTGCGCGACGCTCGCGCGCAGCGGCGACGCGTAGATCTCGTCGCGTTGCGCTTCGTTCTTCGTGTAGGCGTTCCAGAACCACTTCATCAACGGCCGCGTCAGGAAGTGTCCCTGCGCGTATGCGCCGTACGAGCCGGTGTTGAAGTCGTGATCCGTGACCGGCCACAACAGCCCCTGGAAACGGATCGCCGGGCCGCCCTTGTCCTTCGCCATCAGCGCGACGACCGCCGCCATGTTCCCGCCGACGCTGTTGCCGACCACCGCGAGACGGCTGCCGTCGACGCCGATCTCCGCACCGTGCGCCGCGACCCATTTCGTCGCCGCATACGCCTGGTTGATCGCGACCGGGTAATGCGCTTCCGGCGACGGCGTGTAGTTGACGAACACCGCGACGGCGCCCGATTGCACGACGAGATCGCGCACGAGGCGCTCGTGGGTCGGGAAGTCGCCGAGAATCCAGCCGCCCCCGTGGAAGAACATGAACACCGGCGGCGTGCCGCTCACCTGTTGCGGCCGCACGATCGTGATCGGCACCGACAGCCCGTCCTGCTCGATCGTGCGGGTCGACACGTCGATGCCGGACAGATCGACCTTCACGCCGCTCTGCGCATCGACCAGCACCTGACGCGCCTTCTCGGGGCTCAGTGTCTCGAGGCCCGGCCCCTTCTGGCCGTTCAGCACGGCGAGGAACGCGCTCGTCGCGGTGTCGGGGCGAACGGCTTGCGCGGATGCCGCGGTGGCGGCCGATGCGCCGGACCACGTGGCTGCGACGACGGCGGCGATCAACAGCGGCTTGACGATCTTCATGATGAAACTCCCTGGCTCAATCGGTATGCAACGGATGGACGGTGGACTGCGTGGTAGCGGAATCGGGTGCGATCAGACGAGCGTCAGCGTGACGTCGATGTTGCCGCGCGTCGCGTTCGAGTACGGGCAGACGATGTGCGCGCGATCGATCAACGTTTGTGCGGTTTCGCGGTCGAGGCCCGGCAGCGAAATCTTCAGTTCGACCTCGATGCCGAAGCCGTTCGGGATCGCGCCGATCCCGACGCTGCCCTCGATCGCGGCATCCGCGGGGATCGCGATCTTGTCGCGCGCCGCGACGAACTTCATCGCGCCGATAAAGCACGCGCTGTAGCCGGCCGCGAACAGCTGCTCGGGGTTCGCGCCCGCGCCGCCCGCACCGCCGAGCTCGCGCGGCGTGGTCAGCTTCAGGTCGAGGCCGCTTTCCGGCACGGTCGCACGGCCGTCGCGGCCGCCGGTGGCTTTTGCATGAGCGCGGTAGAGAACTTTTTCGATCGACATGACAGACTCCTTTTCAACGATGAGTGAGTGAACCAACTTGCAAACCGGGGCCGCGCGCCGGCGGTGTCGCCGTCGGCATCGCGTTTGTTTATCTACTCATAGATAGATAAACCAGCCCAAAAAGTGCGGATGTTTCATTCATCCGCTTCAAAAACTATCTACTACAAGATAGACAACCAGCCACAACAAAAAGCGGTGCAAACATGCCCGGCGCTCAAGCCCGGACCTTCCACACCGCCTCTACATCTTCGAGGCGCGCCCGCGTATGAAACAGCCGGCTGGCCAGCACGCTGCCCTGAAACGCCGCGAACAGCGTGCGCGCCGCCGATTCCGGCTTGCCGCTGAACTGCAGCGTGCCTTCGGCCGCGCCCTGGGTCAGCAGCTCGGCGAGCCACTTTTCGTTCGCCTTGAAGAACGCCTGCACCGCTTGCCGCACGTTGTCCGGCAACGATTCGATATCGGCCGCCAGCATGCCGCAGAGGCAGATCCGGTCGCCGTCGCCGAGCGTGCGCCCGAACAGCTTCGTGTACAGGCTCAGCTTCACGTCGGCCGGCAGCGCTGGATCGATCGTCCGGATCGCCGCAAGCACGTCGTCGCTGTAGGCCGCTACCGCTTCCAGCACGAGGTCGTCCTTCGACGGGAAGTAGTAGTGGATGCTCGACGTCTTCACGCCCACCAGATCCGACAGGTCTCGATAGCTGAAGCCGTTGTAACCACGCAGCATCATCAGCGTGATCGCATGATCGAGAATCTGTTCGCGGACGGTCGGTTTCGTTTCCATGGATCGAAATTTATCTACTCATAGATAGAGAGTCAAGCACTTTTTTACGGGCGCGGCGGCGGTGCGGCGCTTCGCTTCCTTACGACCGGCCTGCAGCGTCGGCGAATCGGTGCGACACTCCCTGCCGGACGACGCGGTCGCAACGTATGACGCTCGATCGACGTCGGATCGCGTGGCCGAATCACCGGAGGAAAAAGATCGATGTTTTCGTGGTTTGAACGGCGCCTGCCCACCTTCCCGCTCGACGATCCCGTCACGCCGCCGAAGGGATTCTTCTCGTTCGTCTGGGCGTGCACGAAAGGCGCGCGCGGCTGGCTTCTGCTGATCGCGCTCACGTCGGCCGCGCTCGCCGGCTACGAGGCCGCGTTGTTCGCGATGATGGGGCGCGTGGTCGACTGGCTGTCGTCGGCGACGCCGGCCGACTTCGGCGGCCGCCACTTCGGCACGCTCGTCGGGTTCGCGGCGATCCTCGCGGCCAGCGCGCTGCTGATTGCGCTGCATACGCTCGTCAAGCACCAGGTGCTGGCGATCAACTTCCCGATGCGGCTGCGCTGGCTGTTTCACCGGCTGATGCTCGACCAGAGCCTGTCGTTCTATGCGAACGAGTTCGCCGGCCGCGTGACGACCAAGATCATGCAGACCGCGCTCGCGGTGCGCGATGCGCTGTTCATGTCGGTCGACGTCGTGATCGGGGTCGCGGCTTACCTGATCGGCATCCTCGCGCTCGCGGCCAGCTTCGACTGGCGGCTGATGATCCCGCTCGCGCTGTGGGCGCTCGGCTACGGCGCCGCCTGCGCGTTCTTCGTGCCGCGGCTCGGGCGCGTCGGCAGCGAGCAGGCCGACGCGCGCGCGCTGATGACGGGCCGCATCACCGACGCCTATTCGAACATCACGACCGTAAAGCTGTTCTCGCACACGCGCCGCGAAGCCGATCACGCGCGGCACGCGATGGAGGCGTTCAAGGCGACCGGCGACGCGCAGATGCGTCTCGTCAGCGCGTTCGAGATCGTCAACCATCTGCTGTCGACGCTGCTGCTGGTCGGCTCGACCGGCCTCGCGCTGTATCTGTGGCTGCACGGCGAGGCGAGCGCGGGCGTGGTCGCGGCGGTGGTCGCGATGGCGCTGCGCCTGTCGAGCTATTCGCACTGGATCATGTGGGAGATGACCGAGCTGTTCGAGAACGTCGGCACGATCCAGGACGGCATCAACACGCTGACGAAGGTGCGCAGCGTGCGCGACGCGCCGGACGCGACGGCGCTCACCGTGCCGCGCGGCGAAATCGTGTTCGACAACGTGCGCTTCGCCCACGAAGAACACGACACGCCGGTGTTCGACGGGCTGAACCTGACGATCCGGCCGGGCGAGCGGATCGGTCTGATCGGTCGTTCGGGGGCCGGCAAGTCGACGCTGGTGAACCTGCTGCTGCGCTTCTACGACGTCGACGGCGGCTCGATCCGGATCGACGGGCAGGACATCGCGCACGTGACGCAGGACAGCCTGCGCGCGGCGATCGGGATGGTGACGCAGGATACGTCGCTGCTGCATCGGACGATGCGCGAGAACATTCTGTATGGGCGGCCCGACGCGACCGAGCGCGAGATGCGCGAAGCGGCCGTGCGTGCGGAGGCGGCCGACTTCATCGCGCAGCTGCGCGACCGGCACGGGCGCAGCGGCTACGACGTCGAGGTCGGCGAGCGCGGCGTGAAGTTGTCCGGCGGCCAGCGGCAGCGCGTCGCGATCGCGCGCGTGATGCTCAAGGACGCGCCGATCCTCGTGCTCGACGAAGCGACCAGCGCGCTCGACTCGGAAGTCGAGGTCGCGATCCAGCGCAGCCTCGACAGCCTGATGAGCGGCAAGACGGTGATCGCGATCGCGCACCGGCTGTCGACGATCGCGGCGATGGATCGGCTGATCGTGCTCGATGCGGGGCGCATCGTCGAGGTCGGCACGCACGCCGAGCTGCTGCAGCGCGGCGGCATCTATGCGGCGCTGTGGGCGCATCAGAGTGGTGGGTTCCTCGGCGAAACGGCGGAAGCGCAACGCGAGACGCAGTAATGCGCAGGCGGCGGCGCGGTGGGTGCCGCGTCGCCGCAGCACGCCACCGTGCGCCGTGCTATCGACGACGCAACGCGCAATAAACGCCCGCGGCGCTCGCGCCGAACACCAGATGCGCAACCAGCGTGATCGCGCCGCGCACCTGCGCGAACCACGGAAACACCGCGGTAAACGCGTACAGGTTGACGCCGTAGAGAACGAGCCCGAACACGGCGCCTGCGCACAGTGCGGCGCCGCGCGACAGATTGCGCACCAGCGCCGCGAGCATGGCTGCGTACGCGAGCGACAGCGCGGCGTGTACCAGCGTCGCCACGCCCATGATAGTCGGATCGAAACCCGCGGACGATCGAAGCGCCGTGCGCCCCAACGCGATCGCCGCCGTCAGCCGCGCGTCGCGCAGCAGGTTGCGCAGGGCATCATCGCCGGCAAGCGGCCAGAGCAGCAGTTCGATCACGGTCGAAGCAAGCGCCGCCGCGCATGCCGCGTACAGGATCGGGACGGGACGGAGCCGGTTCACGTGGGCCGCCTGCCATGTATGACGGCTTGCCGCGCGATCCGCGCCGCCGCCGTGCGTGTACATGCGCGTGCGCGGACTACAGAGGACGATCGCAATCGGTCCAGTACGCGAACGGATCGCGATGGCGCGGATAGTGCGAGTCGAGCCATTTCAACAACGTCGCACGTGCGTTGTCGAGATCGGCCTTAGACGACGACGTCGTCAACTCGTGCAGCTCGACGGACTTTTCCCGGTCCATCACGTAGCAGTTCCAGTCAGGGCCGTCGAGATCCGGATCGTCGGAGGCCTTCGACGCCTTGCGCCAGCCCACGCCCTTGCGCGCATCGATGTAGTAGCGTGGATGCACTTTCAGGTAAGACATCTCGCCGCCCTGCAGGCTGCTTTCCGCACGCAGCACGTCGCGTTCGTCGACGATCTGCGTGACTTCGGGCAGCCGGCGCGCGCGCCAGCCGACCGGCAGCGTCGCCGTTGCGCGCACCGCGTCGTACGCGCCCCACGTGAGCCCCCACGCTTGCGCCATGCGCTGCATGAACGCATCCGCGCCCGGATAGCCGCGCAGCTGGATGCGCGTCGACAGCGTGACTTCGACGCGGCCGTCCGCGCCGGTGGCGTCGTCGGCTGCTTCGAACGGGTTGCCCGGGCGCGACGCGCTCGGGCGCGCGTCCGCGGGCGCCAAGCCCGAAAACAGCTGGTCCAGCGCAGCACGCGCCTTCGACGACTTGTCTGGTCTATTCATTACTCGTTCCCTTTACATTCGAGCGGCTCGAACCGCTCGATTTCCGTATTTTCGTCCATCTGTCGAATCCCGCGCTTTTTCCGCGGTCGCATTGTCGGCGATCGGCCGGCCGCGGTCGAGCGGCAACGACGCCGACGCACGCGCGGCTGGCCTATCCGAGCGCCGCGCGCATCCGCTCCATCAGCGCCAGCACTTCGGGGCGCGCCTCGCCCTTTGCATGCACGAAGTGATAGCTGAGCGGCGACTCGACCTCGTGCCTGCTCACGCGCACGAGCGCGCTGCGCTCGAGATACGCGCTAGCAAGCGGCGTGCGCGCCAGCGCCACGCCGAGCCCCGCTTCGGCCGCCGCCAGCACGAGGTTGTAATCCTCGAAGCGGCGGTCCTGCGCGCGCGGCTTGAACGCGATGCCGAGCGCGGCGAACCACGTGCGCCAGCCGGTGACGTCCGAATCGTGCAGCAGCGGCATCTCGAGCAGCGCCGCGTCGCCGCCGCGCCGGCGCAGCGTGGCGAGCTGCGCGGCGAGCCGCGGGTGCGCGACCGGATGCAGCTTCTCCGGCATGAACTCGCGCGTTTCCAGATGACGCCAGTAGCCGCGCCCGTAGCGAATCGACAGATCCGCTTCGCCCGCTGCGATGTCGACGTTGCGCAGCTCGATGCCGAGCTCGATGCGCAACGCCGGCGCCTCGCTCTCGAGCGCCTGCTGCCGCTCGAACAGCCAGAGCTGCGCGAAGGCGGGCACCACGCTCATCCTGACGAGCCGCGGCGCGCGCGGCAAGCGCCACTGATCGGCCGCGCCGTCGATGATCGCGAACGCCTGCTCGATCCGGCCGACGAAGCGCTGGCCGTCCGGCGTCATGCGCACGCCGCGCGCATGACGTTCGAACAACGTCATGCCGAGCCAGTTTTCGACGGCAGCCACGCGCCGGCTGATCGCGCCGTGCGTGACGCCGGACACCTCGGCCGCCGCCAGAAACGAGCCGTGACGCGCGACCGTGCAGACGGTCTCGAGACTCGCGAGCGGCGGTCGCGAGCCCGGCTGCGGCGGCGCACCCGGCTGCGAGCGCGCCGGACGGTCGCCGCAGCGGCGCACCGAGCTGTGAGCCATATTCATATCCGGATGTCGATCTGTGCGCTAGCTTAACATCTCGCGACGCTGCACCATGGCCGCATGAACACGCTCTCCTCCTCCCCCTCCTCCTCTTCGACGCGCGACGCGCGACAGCGGCTCGTCGCGGCCGGCGCGGTGGCGTTCACGATCGTCTCGCGGGCCAGCGCGTTCCCGTTCATCCGCATCGGCCTGCACGGGCTGACGCCGCTGCAGCTCGCCGCCGCGCGCTTCGCCACCGCGGCCGTGCTCGCGCTCGCATGGCTCGCGTGGCGGCGGCCGCCGAAGCCGAGCCGCGGCGACGCATTGCGCTTTCTCGCATGCGGCCTGCTCGGCATCGCGCTCTACAACGCGCTGCTCAACACCGGCGAGCAAACCGTCTCGGCCGGCGCGGCCAGCTTCATCGTCAACACGCTGCCGATCTTCACGGCACTGCTTGCCGCGGTGTTTCTGCATGAACGCTTCAATCGCTGGGGATGGCTCGGCTCGCTGGTCAGCCTCGCCGGCATCGCGGTGATCGCGCATGGTCAGCCGGGCGGCCTCGTGCTCGGCTCCGGCAGCACGCTGATCCTCGGCGCGGCGCTGTGTTCGGCCAGCTATTTCGTGTTGCAGCGGCGGCTGATCCCCGTGTACGGCGCGCTGCCATGCACCGCGTACACGCTGCTGGCCGGCGCGGTGCTGCTTGCGCCATGGTTGCCCGGCGCGCTGGCGGCGCTCGGCGGCGGCGCATCGCACGAGACGGTGTCGGCCGTCCTCGTGCTCGGCATCTTCCCGGCGGCGCTCGGCTATGCGGCGTGGTCGTTCGCACTCGGCCATTTCGGCGCGGCGCGCGCGTCCAGCTTCCTGTATCTGACGCCGGCGGTCGCGACGGCGATGTCGATGATGCTCACCGGCGAACGGCCCGGCATCGGCACCGTGGGCGGCGGCCTGCTGGCGATCGTGGGTGTCGTCGTCGTCGCATTGCGCGGACGCGCGTAGCCGCGCGGCGACGTCGCGCGCGGAGGCCGCGTCGAGTGAGCGGATCACCGCACGCTCCGGAGCCGGCTACGATTGCTGCAAAACCGACGAGCGACTCGGCAAGCAAGCGAAGCGCGCGTCGATTCGCCGGCGCCAGCGGGCTCGACCGTTAGTTGCATCGAATCGGAGGAGGCGTTGCCGCGCCGATGAATCGAAGTGTGCAGACGAATCGACCGAACAGTTGCTGACTGATTGCATCGCACTGTCCATGGCTTCGGAATCCGGCCCGTCGAATAATCAGGGCCATTGACGGCGCGACACGCGCACGCGCCGATCGCGCGACGGCCGTGCGGCCGCATCACATTTGCGCAAGCTCGGACAATTCGCCGAGACGGGCGCAAGCGCGTTCAGATATATTCAGACGAATTGCGTGTCGTCCGATCAAATCGCATGCGCCGCGGCGGCACCACGGCGTACTCGACGATCGGCGACAGGCAAGCCGAACCCATCGCGGGTCGCGGAGACTCGCCCGGCTCGCCGGCCGCCTCACAAGGGCGTGCGCGATCGAACGGGCGGCAACAGCACTATCAATCAACGGAGATGGCAGATGGAACGAAGCACCGTCGGCATGCGCTGCAAACCCCTGGTCACCGTCGCACTGGCAGCCGCCGCATTCGCGGCCGCCTCGAGCGCGATGGCCGACCAGGTCGTGAAGATCGGCAGCGTCGAACCGACAACGGGCGGCATTTCGCACCTGGGCAAGGACAACGAGAACGGCGCACGTCTCGCCGTCGAAGAGATCAATGCGAAGGGCCTGACGATCGGCGGCAAGAAGATCACGCTGCAGCTCGACGCGCAGGACGACGCGGCCGACCCGCGTCAGGCGACGCAGGTTGCGCAGAAGCTGGTCGACGACAAGGTCGTCGCCGTCATCGGCCACCTGAACTCGGGCACGTCGATCCCGGCGTCGAAGATCTACAGCGATGCGGGCATCGTGCAGATCTCGCCGTCGGCCACCAACCCGACCTACACGCAACAGGGCTTCAAGACCACCTATCGCGTGGTCGCGACCGACGCGCAGCAAGGCCCCGCGCTCGCGAGCTACGCGCAGTCGAAGGGCGTGAAGAGCGTCGCGGTGATCGACGATTCGACCGCGTACGGCCAGGGCCTCGCGAACGAATTCGAGAAGAAGGCCAAGGCGCTCGGCCTGAAGGTGCTGTCGCACGACGCGACCAACGACAAGGCCGTCGACTTCCGCGCGATCCTGACGAAGGTGAAGGGCGAGAACCCGGACGCGATCATGTACGGCGGCATGGATGCCACCGGCGGCCCGCTCGCGAAGCAGGCGAAGCAGCTCGGCCTGCGCGCGAAGATCCTGTCCGGCGACGGCGTGTGCACCGACTCGCTGGCGCAGCTGGCCGGCCCGGCGGCCGACAACGTGCTGTGCTCGCAGGCCGGCGCGGCGCTCGAGAAGATGCCGGGCGGCGCGGCGTTCGTCGCGAAGTACGAGAAGCGCTTCAACCAGGGCATCAAGTTCGATGCGCCGTTCGCATACGACGCGGTGTATATCGCCGTCGACGCGATGAAGCGCGCGAACTCGACCGATCCGGCCAAGATCGTCGCCGCGATGCCGTCGACGAAGTATGAAGGCGTGATCGGCACGACGACGTTCGACGCGAAGGGCGACCTGACGCACGGGATCATCTCGATCTACGGCTACAAGGCCGGCAAGAAGACCTTCCTCGATCAGGTGAAGATGTAATTCCCCGCGATGCCGGCGCGACGGGAACGCCACCCGTCGCGCCGGTGCCGCGCGGGCCGGTTCAGGCTTTGCGGAGATGAAGTGACATGTGTGCAATGGCGTATGCGGAATTTCAGCAGGAGTTGAAGAAGGCGCAGCTGACGGCGCGCGAATTCGCGCGGCTGATCCGGATGAACGAAAGCTCCATCACGAACTATTCGAGCAAGGGCACCGTCCCTTCGCACCTCGCGGTCATCGCGACCCTCATCGGCGCGCTCGCGGCGCACGAGATCGATTTCCGGCACGTGATCGGCAAGACGGCGATCGAGCCGAAGCGGCCGCGCGGCGGCGGGGTGTTTCCCGCCGGCGACAAACCGCGCGCGCGGAGGACCGTCAAGGTCGGCTCCTGATGCATCGAATTCACCGGTAGCGGCGTCCTCGTCCGCGCCCATGGAGCGGCCGATCGAACCCGTCAGTCGGCGGCGCCTGCGACGCCGTCCGCCCGTCAGTCTGCCGCTCGCACCTGATCGAGCAACGCCTGCAACGGATGCCGCAGTTGCTTCGACGACATGCGCTTCACCTGGCTGCGGCACGAGTACCCGGTCGCCAGCGCCTCGCCTCGTTCCGCGGAACCATCTACGTGCGCCGCCCACGATTGCGCATAGATCGCCTTCGACGTCGCGAGATTGCGCGCCTCGTGCCCATAGGTGCCCGACATCCCGCAGCAGCCGGCCGCCTCGACCGTCAGGCGCAGACCGCGCCGCGCGAATAGCTGCGCCCATTGCCTGCCGCTGTCCGGTGCGTTGGTCCGCTCGGTGCAGTGCGGCAGCAGCCGAAACGCGGCGCCCGACGCGCGGCCCGCGCGGGCTTCCGGCAACGCATCGAGCAGCCACTCCTGCGGCAGCGCGACCTGCGGCACGTCGACGAGCCCGGTCACCTTCAGGTATTCCTGCCGATACGTGAGCGTCATCGCCGGATCGAGGCCGACCAGCGCGACGCCCGAGCGTGCAAGCGCGGCGAGCTGCGTCGCGTTGCGGATCGCCGCCCGCTCGAACGCGCGCAGAAAGCCCTGCACGTGCAGCGCCTTGCCGTTCTGCGCGAGCGGCGCGAGCCATACCTGGAAACCGATGCGCGCGGCCAGTTCGATCAGCGTCGCCAACTGCTCGGTGTCGAAGTAACGCGTGAACGTGTCCTGCACGATGACCACACTGCGCGCGCGCTGCGCGTCGGTCAGCGCGGCGAGCGCGTGCGGATCGGCCGGCCGCACGCGCCATTGCCGCAGCGCGGCCGCGAGATCGAAGCGGCTCAGCAGCGGGCTGTCGACCATGCCGACCTGACGCTCGAGCAGCGTGCGCACCCACCCGGCCGCCATCATCCGGTTGTACAGCGCGGGCACGCGTGCGAGCCACGGCATCGTGAATTCGAGCGAGCCGATCAGATAGTCGCGCAGCGGCCGCTGATAGCGCTGGTGATACAGCTCCAGAAAGCGCGAGCGGAACTCGGGCACGTTGACCTTGACCGGGCACTGCCCCGCACACGACTTGCACGCGAGGCAGCCGGCCATCGCGTCGTACACCTCGTGCGAGAAGTCCGCTGCGCCGTTGCGCGCGGCGCGGCTGTTGCGCCAGCGCGTGACGATGCCCGTCGCCCACGGCTGCCGCACACGCGCCGCCGCGACGACGTCGACGCCCGCCTGTCCTTGCAGGCGCAACCATTCGCGCATCAGCGAGGCGCGCCCCTTCGGCGACTGCACGCGCTCGCGCGTCGCCTTCCACGACGGACACATCGCGTCGTCCGGGTCGAAGTTGTAGCACGCACCGTTGCCGTTGCAGTGCATCGCGGTGCCGTAGCTGCGCCACACGCGCTCGTCGATCTGCCGGTCGTGGTCGCCGCGCGTCGGCACCTCGTCGATCTTCAGCAGCCGCAGCGTGCGCAGCGGCGGCGTCGCGATCTTGCCGGGATTCAGCTGGTTGTGCGGATCGAACGCGGCCTTCAGCTGCTGCAGCGACGGATACAGCTCGCCGAAGAACGCCGGCGCGTATTCCGACCGCACGCCCTTGCCGTGCTCGCCCCATAAAAGGCCACCATGCCGCTGCGTGAGCGCGGCCACCGCGTCCGACACCGGCCGCACCAGCGCCGCCTGCTTCGGGTCCTTCATGTCGAGCGCGGGGCGCACGTGCAGCACGCCGGCGTCGACGTGGCCGAACATCCCGTATTGCAACCCGTGAGCATCGAGCAGCGCGCGGAATTCGGCGATGTATTCGGCGAGGTTCTCGGGCGGCACCGCGGTGTCCTCGACGAACGGCTGGGGGCGCGCCTCGCCCTGCACGTTGCCGAGCAGCCCGACCGCGCGCTTGCGCATCGCGTACACGCGCTTGACCGCTTCAGCGCCGCTCGCGAGCGTGTGGCCGAGCCGCTCGACGCTCGTATCGGTGCGCAAATGCTCGACGAACGCATGCACGCGCGCATCGACGTCATGGGCGTCGTCGCCGCTGAATTCGATCAGGTTGATGCCGAGCGTCGGACGCCCGTCGTCCTGCGGGAAATACTCGGCCACGCTGCTCCAGACGAAATCCTTCATCGCGAGCATCAGCACCTTCGAGTCGACCGTTTCGATCGACAGCGGCCGATGGGCGAGCAGCGCGCGCGCATCGCGCAGCGCGTCCATGAAGCCGCCATAGCGCACGTTGACCAGCACCGAGTACTTCGGGATCGGCAGCACGTTCAGCTTCGCTTCGACGACGAAGCCGAGCGAGCCTTCGGCGCCGCACAGCACGCTGTTGAGATTGAAGCGGCCGTCGGCTTCGCGCAGGTGCGCGAGGTCGTAGCCGGTCAGGCAGCGATTGAGCTTGGGGAATTTCGCGTCGATCAGCGCCGCCTGTTCGTCGCGGATGCGGCGCGCGGTGCGATACACGTCGCCGACGCGGTCCTGCCGCGCGCAGCGGCGTTCGAGTTCGGCTTCGTCGACGGCGTCGCTGCGTAGTTGCTCGCCGCCGAGCAGCACGAAGTCGAGCGCGAGCACGTGGTCGCGCGTCTTGCCGTAGGTGCAGCTGCCCTGCCCGCTTGCGTCGGTGTTGATCATCCCGCCGATCGTCGCGCGATTCGACGTCGACAGCTCCGGCGCGAAAAACAGCCCGTGCGGCTTCAGCGCGGCATTGAGCTGATCCTTGACGACGCCGGCCTGCACGCGCACCCAGCGCTCGTCGGCGTTGATTTCGAGAATCCGGTTCAGGTTGCGCGACAGGTCGACGATCACGCCGTCGGTCAGCGACTGCCCGTTGGTGCCGGTGCCGCCGCCGCGCGCCGCCACCGCGACGCCGCGATGCTCGGGCTGCGCGAGCACGCGCGCGAGCAGCCGCACGTCGTCCGCATGCGCGGGGCTGATGACCGCTTGCGGCAGGCGCTGATAGATCGAGTTGTCGGTGGCCTGCACGGTGCGGTTCGCGTGGTCGGCGCGGATTTCGCCGGCGAAACCGCCAGCCTGCAGCGCGGCGAGGAAGTCGCGGTAACGGGCCTCGAGCGGGCTGACGGGACGGGACAACGAAGCGATCGGCATGGAATGGCAGCGCAAAGTGATGGGAGCCGTTGCGCGGCCTCGATTAAAACCATGAGTTTTGAGCAAGTTTCCACGCGCGCGGGAAATCCAGTATCTTGCGGAAGGGTCCGACGAACAAACGAATTCTGCCCCATCAACGCTTGCATAAAACTCATGAATTATCGCCGCCTGACCCCGTCGATGTCGCTCTTGCTGGTGTTCGAAGCCGCCGCACGGCACGAGAGCTACACGCGTGCCGCCGACGAGCTGTCGCTGAGCCAGAGCGCGATCAGCCGGCAGGTGCAGACGCTCGAGGCTCAACTCGGCGTCGCGCTGTTCCGGCGCGAGGGCCGCTCCGTGAAGCTGACCGAGGTCGGGCGGCGCTACTTCGCCGAAGTGAGCGGCGCGCTCGGGCGCATCCGCGGCGCGACGCTGCAGGCGATGTCGCATCAGGCCGGCGCCGGCACGCTGCGGCTCGCGACGTTGCCGACCTTCGGTTCGAAATGGTTGCTGCCGCATCTGCACGGCTTCTACGCCGCGCATCCGGGCGTGACGGTGCATCTGCATTCGCGGATCGGCGCGATCGACTTTCACACCGACGACGTCGATGCGGCCATCACGGTCGGCACCGGCGACTGGCCGGGCCTGCACGCGCACCGGCTGTCCAACGAATTCCTGATCGCGATCGCCAGCCCGGCCGCTGCCGGGCAGCGCAACGCCAAGGCGCGGGCGCCCGCCTGGGCGGCCGGCCAGACGCTGCTGGGCGTGACCAGCAATCAGCACGCGTGGGCCGAGTGGTTCGCGCATTTCGGCCTCGATCATCGCGACATGCGGGTCGGGCCGAGCTTCGAGCTGACGTCGCACCTGATCCAGGCCGTGCGGGCCGGCATCGGCATCGGCCTGGTGCCGAAGGTGCTCGTCGAAGACGAACTGACCCGCCACGAGCTCGTGCCGATCGGCGACGCGATCACGAGCCGGCGCAGCTACTATCTCGTGTATCCGCCGGAAAACGAAACGCTGCCGTCGCTGGCCGCGTTTCGCGAATGGCTGCTGAAAGCGTGCTGACAAATCGTGCCGACGACGACACGCTCGCTCGGCGCGAGCCGCCATGCGGGCGTCGGCCTGCGCATGCGACCGATGCGTCGAGGCCCCCTGAGCGACGCCATTTTCGTTACATTCGTGCTACGAATGCTCGGATGCTACGTCACGCGGCGGGCGGCGCTTCATTGCCGCCGCCCACCGCGTACGATCAACCGCCCGCAGACCGCCCGGTTCGGCCGCCCTGCGCACCACCGTCAGGAACCCTCGCCATGAAGAAGCTCGTGAACCTCCCGTCCGATGTCGTTAGCGAAATGCTCGAAGGCATCGCGCGGCAGTCGCCGCATGTCGCGATCCTCGGCGACGAGCACGTGCTCGTGCGCCAGCCGCTGCCCGAGCCGTCGCGCCGGCCGGTCGCCGTGCTGTCCGGCGGCGGCAGCGGCCACGAGCCCGCGCACGGCGGTTACGTCGGCGAAGGCATGCTGAGCGCGGCCGTGTGCGGCGAGGTGTTCACGTCGCCGTCGACCGACGCCGTGCTCGCCGCGATCCGCGCGAGCGCCGGGCCGAACGGCGCGCTGCTGGTCGTGAAGAACTACACCGGCGACCGCCTCAATTTCGGGCTGGCCGCCGAACTCGCCCGCACGGAAGGCATCCCGGTCGAGATGGTGATCGTCGCCGACGACGTGTCGCTGCGCGGTGTCGTCGAGCGCGGCCAGCGGCGCGGCATCGCCGGCACCGTGCTGATTCACAAGCTGGCCGGCGCCGCCGCCGCACGCGGGCTGCCGCTCGCGCGCGTCGCGGCCGTCGCGCGCGAGGCGGCCGCCGAGCTCGGCACGATGGGCGTCGCGCTGGATGGCTGCACGATCCCCGGCGCGGACAAGTCCGGGTTCAGCCTCGCCGATCACGAGATCGAGCTGGGCCTCGGCATCCACGGCGAGAAAGGCGTCGAACGCACCGCGCCGCTGCCGGCCGACGCGCTGGTCGAGACGCTGCTGTCGCGCATCGTCGCCGACCTCGTGCTCGATCGCGGCGAACGCGTCGCGCTGCTGGTCAACGGCCTCGGCGCGACGCCCGACATGGAGCTCGCGATCGTGCTGCGCGCCGCGTACGACAACCTGACCCGGCGCGGCATCACGGTCGCACGCGCCTGGGCCGGCACGTTCCTGTCGGCGCTGAACATGCCGGGCTGCTCGATCTCGCTGCTGCGGCTGAACGACGAACGGGCCGCGCTGCTCGACGCGCCGACGCAGGCGCGCGCATGGCCCGGCGGCGGCGCAGTGAACCCGCATGTTCGAATCGACGCGCCGGTCGCGCACGAGCCGCCGCCCCAGCCGGTCGATGCGGCCGCGAGCGCATGGGCTGCGCGTTTGCAGCCGGCGCTGCGCGCGGTCGCGCAAGCACTGCTCGACCACGAAGCGACGCTGACGGAGCTCGATACCGCGGCCGGCGACGGCGATCTCGGCGCGAGCATGCATCGCGCCGCGCAGGCGATCCTCGCGCTGCCGGACACCGCCTACGGCGCGCCGGCCGCTACGCTCGCGGCGTTGGGCGCCGCGTTGCGGCGCGCGATCGCCGGCAGTTCGGGACCGTTCTATGCGAGCGCGTTGTTGCGCGCATCGCGGCGCCTTGCCGACGCGTCGGACCCCATCGCGCCGTCCGCGCGCGACTGGGCGGCTGCGCTGCGCGGCGCAGCCGACGCGATCAGCGAACTCGGGGGCGCGCGCGCGGGCGACCGCACGATGCTCGATGCGTTGGTGCCGGCCGCCGACGCGTTCGGCCGCGCGCTCGATCACGACCACGACGTCGCGAGCGCATGGGCGGCCGCCGTGCAGGCCGCCGAACACGGCGCGCGGCAAACGGCCGACATGCCGCCGCGCGCGGGACGGGCGAGCTATCTCGGCACGCGCGCGCTCGGTACGCCGGACGGCGGCGCCGTGGCCGTCACGTACTGGCTGCGCGCGTTGCTGCCGCACGTGCGGTAGGCGGGGCGCGGGCGCCGCGGGCAGGCGTTTGCGGCCATCGCGTGCGTGGTAGGGCTGGGCGCGGCGTGGCGCACTCGGTTCGGCATCGTTGTCGCCGGCCGGCGCGCTCGCGGGGTGCGTCGCTGGAGGCATGGAACCGCCCGCCATGTCGCCCGCGACCGGCTGTGCGCGTTGCAGCCACACGTGCGGTAGAAGGGGCGCGGGCGGGCGTGTGCGGCCATCGCGCGCGTGGTAGGGCTGGGCGCGGCGTGGCGCACCCGGTTTGGCGTCGTTGTCGTCGGCTGGCGCGCTCGCGTGGTGCGTCGCTGGAGCGGACCGCCATGTCGCCCGCGTCGCGGGAGGTAAAGCGGACGCTGCAAACGGGGGCCGCAGCAAGCGCGCGCGACGCGTGGTATGTCGTGCCGTGCTGTGCATTGTTGTGCCGCTTCGGGCCATGCCTTGCCATGCGGTCCCGCTCTGCGCCGCGGGGGCCTCGCATCACCTCGCATCACCACCCCACCCCAGCTCCCCTCCCCGGGGAAAACCCCGATCCTCACATCGTCCTATGACATCCGGCGTCGCTAATTGGCGGGATTACTTTGATCCTCGTCGGCGCCCGTCCGGGCGCATGCTGATAGCGAGGATCCCTCATGCGATACGTGCCATCGATGACTTCCGTTTCCGCGGCCGCTTCCGTTGCGGACGACGCGGCTTCCCGCGGCGATGAGCCGCACTGTCTGCCGCGCGTCGCGATCGCGGCCGCGGCCCTCGGCAATGCGACCGAATGGTTCGACTACGGCATTTACGCGTACGGGCTCGCCTATATTTCGGCCGCGCTGTTTCCGGGCAGCACGGCCAGCGCGACGCTGTTCGCGCTCGGCACGTTCGCGATCTCGTTCCTGATCCGTCCGCTCGGCGGCCTGTTCTGGGGCCCGCTCGGCGACCGCCTCGGCCGCAAGCGCGTGCTCGCGCTGACCGTCCTGACGATGTCGGGCGCCACGCTGCTGGTCGGCGTGCTGCCGACCTACGCGAGCGCCGGCTGGCTCGCGCCGGCCGCCCTGATCGTGCTGCGCATGGTGCAGGGCTTCTCGACCGGCGGCGAATACGGCGGCGCGGCGACCTTCATCGCCGAATACGCGCCCGACGCGCGACGCGGCCTGTGCGGCAGCTTCCTCGAGTTCGCGACGCTCGCCGGGTTTTCGCTCGGCGCGCTGCTGATGCTCGGCTTCGCGCTGCTGCTCGGCGACACCGCGATGCACGCCTGGGGCTGGCGACTACCGTTCCTCGTCGCGGCGCCGCTCGGGCTGATCGGCTTCTACCTGCGCTCGCGCCTCGAGGAAACGCCGGTGTTCCGCGAGCTCGAAGAACAGGCGCAGCGGCGCGAGCAGAGCGCCGCGGCCGCCGCGCTGCCGCTCGGCCGGCTGCTGGTCCGCTATGCGAGGCCGCTGCTGCTGCTCGGCGGGCTCGTCGTGGCGCTGAACGTCGTCAACTACGTGCTGCTCGCGTACATGCCGACCTAAATGCACAAGGAACTCGGCGTCAGCGAAAACCTGTCGCTGTTGATTCCGCTGCTCGGCATGCTCGCGATGATGGTGCTGCTGCCGTTCGCCGGCTGGCTGTCGGATCGCGTCGGCCGCAAGACGATGTGGTGGATCTCGCTCGTCGGGTTGTTCGTCGCGGCCGTGCCGATGTTCGCGCTGATGACGCACGGCGTGCTCGGCGCATTCGTCGGCTTCGCGGTGCTCGGCCTGCTGTACGTGCCGCAGCTCGCGACCATTTCCGCGATGTTCCCGGCGATGTTTCCGACCCACGTGCGCTATGCGGGCATGGCGATCGCGTACAACGTGTCGACGTCGCTGTTCGGCGGCACCGCGCCGATCGTCAACGACTGGCTGATCGGCAAGACCGGCAACACGATGATCCCCGCCTACTACATGATGGCCGCGTGCGCGGTCGGGCTCGTCGCGCTGTCGGCGGTGATCGAGACGCGCGGCTGCTCGCTGCGCGGCGACGCGGTACCGGGGCAAGCACGTTGACGCGCGACCGAGCACGCAGCGCCTCCCATAAACGGTAACCGTCGAATCGCCCGCCGCCCGGCACCGGACGGCGGGCGATCTGCGTTTCAGGTGCGGCGGATTGGCGATGTCGTCGCCGCGCGCGCATGATCGCGCGGCCGTCCGTTTCGATCTCGCATGCGCGGCCGTCGACACCGGTTGCTTGGCGAGGCTCCGAGGCGCCGGCGCTTTCGCGTGCGGCTCCTTAGGGTCTGTTTACATTCAACGAAATGTGTTTACATCTTGTCTTTTGCGCGAGCAGGCCAAGATGATTCGAACGTTACTGAGCAACGAGGTATGGGCACGAATCGAATCGGTGTTGCAGGGCAAGGAAGGCGATCCAGGGCGAACGGCGACCGACAATCGCTGGTTTATCGAAGGGGTTCTGTGGATTGGCCGGACCGGTTGCCCGTGGCGCGATCTGCCGAAGGAATTCGGACGATGGCATACGGTGTACATGCGCTTCTCCCGGTGGCGTCGCAAAGGCGTGTGGGGGCGCGTTGCGCACGCAGTGTCCGACGAAGCGGAGATCAAACGCGTGCTGATCGACTCGACCATCGTGCGTGCGCACCAGCATTCGGCCGGGGCCCGAAAAAAAGCGGCCCGCAAGGGCTCGGGCGTTCGCGCGGTGGACTGACGACCAAGCTGCATCTGGCTGTCGATGAAGCCGGGCGCCCCCTGCGAATGATCGCCACCGAAGGACAGGTCTCGGATATTTCCCGTGCGCACGAATTGGTTGAGCATTTGCGCACAGGTGCTGTGATCGCCGACAAATGAAATGAACGCGTCCCACCCTGCGGCCGAGTGGGAGGAAACGGAAGGGTGTGGACCCTCACGGGCCAACGGCATCGATGTGCCTAGGTGGAAAATGCACGCATTTCCAAAGCAACCGGAGGATCCACGATGGACAGTATTGCAGTCGGTGTAGACATCGCCAAGCACGTGTTCCAGGTTCATTACATCGATCAGGAAACGGGCGAAATCGTGAACAAGCCTATCAAGCGGGCCAAGTTTCTTGAGCACTTTGCCAACCGTGCCAGATGCCTGATCGGAATGGAAGCCTGCGGTGGAGCGCACCACTAGGCGAGGCAGTTGATCCAGATGGGCCACGAAGTCAGGTTGATGCCGGCGGAGTTCGTGAAGGCATTCAACATTCGGAACAAGAGCGATGCGGCCGATGCCAAGGCGATCTGGCTGGCGGTGCGGCAGCCCGGCAAGCCGGTGGCGGTGAAAACGGAAATGCAGCAGGCGATGTTGACGTTGCACCGGATGCGCGAGCAACTGGTGAAGTTCCGCACGATGCAGAGCAACGGACTGCGAGGGCTGCTGACGGAATACGGCGAGGTGATGAGCCGGGGCCGCGCGAAACTGGATGGCGAGATTCCGGCGGTGCTGGGGCGGCTTGCAGAGCGATTGCCAGTAGCGTTGATCGCCACGTTGCGCGAGCACTGGAACGAGCTGGCGAGGCTGGACGGACAGATTGCCGAGATCGAGCGACGCATGCGTGCGTGGCAGAAGGAGAACCGGGCTGTGAAGGCGATCAGCGAGATTCCCGGTGTCGGCCTTCTGACGGCGACGGCAGCGGTGGCGATGATGGGTGACGCAAAGGCATTCAGATCAGGTCGAGAGTTTGCGGCATGGGCGGGACTGGTGCCGGAGCAGACGGGCTCAGGTGGCAAGGTGAATCTGCACGGTATCAGCAAGCGCGGCGACACGTATTTGCGCACGCTGCTGATTCACGGTGCACGCAGCGTTCTGACACACGCGAAAGATCCTGGCCCCTGGGTCGAGCAGATGAAGAAGCGGCGACCAATGAACGTAATCGTCGTCGCGTTGGCCAACAAGATGGCAAGAACGATCTGGGCCGTGCTGGCTCACGATCGGCAGTATCAGAAAGGCTACGTGAGTGTGAGACCCGTTTGAACAGGCCAACACCGGGTTGAAGATAAACGTTTAACACAGGGTGAACGTCGAAAGGTTGCGCAGCAATCGAGTGCGATGACAAGCCAGGTAGGACCGGGACTCGCTAAACCTGTATAGCCTGATGAGCTTCGAGCTCGCCGGACAAATGAGGTGCGAGTCAGCGAATTTCATAGGGGCCTGCAGCAGTTGTACCGGCTGCAACAAGGCCGGATATAAAGCTGCAGCCCATCCTGTCAGTCTGAACCCACGAAAACTGTTGCAAACGGGACGCGTTCATATAAAGGCTATGACTCGGATGCCTTCGTGAACACCATCCGCGCTGCACATGCGAAGGCCGTTATTCCACCGCGCTCGAATCGAAAGACCAAGCGGCTCCACTCGTTACGACAAGCTCGCAGGCAACTATCTCGCCTTCGCGGTGCTTACCTGCGCCTTTGGGCCGCTGGTGAGAATGTGAACAGGACCTAGTGCAATTGCGTGCGGTGTGACGCGGGTGTCGCGTGCCGCGCGCGACATCGCGCATGGCGCGTGCCCGGTGTACTGCACCGCTATGGCGCACGTCGACACCAACGGTACGACTAATCGATCGGTCGGGCGATGCGGCACCGCACCACCCGCTTGTCACCGGCTCGCGAATCGGAGCTTCGTCGGTCGGCGCACCGCGGCTTTGGACGGCCGTTGCGCGGCCGATGCACAGAAGCTGCAAGACATCCGCATGACAAAAACGGTAGTTTGCTATCGAATTACTTTGCCCCTATCATCTCGTGCATGACGAATCTGCCCGATCTCCGCCTCGCCGTCAGCAGCCTGCTGGTGCTCAGCGCGCGCAAGTGGCGCCGCACCAGCGACGCGGTGCTGACCGCATACAACGTGTCCGAGGCCTGCGCCACGCCGCTGCTGATCGCCGGGCGCCTGGGCGAAGGCGTGCGCCAGGGCACGCTGGCCGAACACGTCGGCATCGAAGGGCCGTCGCTCGTGCGGCTGCTCGACCAGCTGTGCGCGGCCGGTCTCGCGCGCCGCGACGAGGACCCGTACGATCGTCGCGCGAAAACGATCTCGCTGACGGCCGCCGGCCGCTCGGTCACCGCGAAGATGGAAGAAGACCTGCGCGTGCTGCGCGCGCAGGTGCTCAAGGGCGTGTCGCGCGCCGACCTCGAGGCGACGCTGCGCGTGCTGAATGCGTTCAACGCCGCCGACGTGCCGAACCCGGCCCCGGGCACGCCGCAATCCGCCAGTTCCGCGTCATGACCTTTCCGAGCCTTCGCGACTGGCTGTTCTCGGGCAAGACGTTCGCCGCGTCGATGCTCGCGCTGTACCTCGGCCTGTATTTTCAGCTGCCGCGTCCGTACTGGGCGATGGCGAGCGTCTACATCGTGTCGAACCCGTTCGTCGGCGCGACGCGTTCCAAGGCGCTGTATCGCGCGCTCGGCACCGCGCTCGGCGCAGCCGCCGCGATCCTGTTCGTGCCGCCATTCGTCGAGACGCCGATCCTGTTCAGCATCATCGTCGCGACGTGGTGCGGCACGCTGCTCTACCTCGCGATCTCGGACCGCACCGCGCGCAGCTACGTGTTCATGCTGGCCGGTTACACGATGCCGCTCATCGCGCTGCCGACGGTGGCCGATCCGTCGACGATCTTCGACGTCGCGATCGCCCGCACCGAGGAGATCGTCCTCGGCATCGTGTGCGCGAGCGTGGTCGGCAGCACCGTGTTCCCGAACCGGCTCGCGCCGACGCTGATCGAACGCACCGATGCATGGTTCAAGGATGCCGCGTTCTACGGGCGCGAGACGTTGTCCGGGCATCTCGCGGGCAAGGCGCTGTCCGCGTGCCGCCAGCGCCTCGCCGCCACCATCACCGGCCTCGAGTTTCTGCTGAGCCAGCTGAGCTACGACCACGCGCATCCGCGCGTGCTCGAGCGCGCGCAGGCGCTCGCGGGCCGGATGCAGCTGTTCCTGCCGCTGATGTCGTCGCTGGCCGACCCGCTCGTCGCGCTGATGCGCGAACTGAAAGTGCGCCCGCCCGGGCTCGACGCGCTGCTCGCCGACGCCGCGAAGTGGTTCGATGCGCCGCTGCCGGCCGTGAAGGCCGACACCGGCGGCGAGATGGCGCACGATCCGGCCGCGGACGACCTGCGCGCGCGCATCGCGGCGCTGCAGCCGCCCGACAGCGCACTCGCGAGCTGGGACGGCGCGCTGCTGTCGAACGCGCTGTGGCGTCTGCGTCAGGTCATCGACATCTGGCAGGACTGCCGCTCGCTGCGCGCGCTGATCGCGAACGAGTCGGGCATCTGGCAGCCGCGTTTCAGGCACTGGCGGCTCGGCGGCACCGAGCGTTTCTTCGATCGCGGGATGATGCTGTTCTCGACGCTGACCGTGGCCGGCGCGATCGTGTTCGCGTGCTGGCTGTGGATCGCGTCGGGCTGGCACGACGGCGCCGGCGCGGTCACGCTGGCCGCCGTCGCGTGCAGCTTCTTCGCCGCGCTCGACGAGCCCGCACCGCTCGTGTTCAAGTTCTTCCTCGCGACCGCCGCGAGCGTCGTGTTCGCGGGCCTGTACCTGTTCGCCGTGCTGCCGCACGTGCACGACTTCGCGATGCTCGTGCTGATGTTCGCCGGCCCGTTCATCCTGATCGGCACGCTGCTGCCGCGCCCGCAGTTCAACATGGTGACGATGCTCGTCGCCGTCAACACGGCGACCTTCATCAGCATCCAGAGCGCGTACGACGCCGACTTCTTCGTGTTCCTGAACAGCAACCTCGCCGGTGTCGCCGGGTTGCTGTTCGCGTATCTGTGGACGCGCGCGACGCGGCCGTTCGGCGCCGAACTCGCCGTGCGACGGCTGCTGCGCTCGGGCTGGGAGGACGTCGCGCGCTCCGCGTCGACGCAGCCGCTCGACGACCAGCGCAACCATGCGTCGCGGATGCTCGATCGCGTCACGCAATTGCTGCCGCGGCTCGGCGCGTCGGACGATCATCGTCATCCGTCGATCGAGAGCTTCCGCGACCTGCGCATCGCGCTGAACGCGCTCGACCTGCGCCGCGCGCGCCGCAGACTGTCGGGCGACGTGCCCGATGCGATCGACCGCGTGCTGGCCGGCGTCACCGATCACTACGCGCACTGCGCGGCCGCCAACGCACGGCAGCCGGCGCCGCCCGCGCTGCTCGCGTCGATCGACGATGCGCTGCGGCGCGTGGCGGGCCGCACCCGGCCGCACGCCGCGTCGGCCGGCGCGGCGGAGGCCGGCGCGACGCCTGCGGCACCGACGTCGCGCGCCGCGCACCGGCGCTTGCGCAATACGCTGCACGCGCTCGTCGGGCTGCGGCTGTCGCTGTACCCGGCCGCGGCCGCGCAGCCGCCGCAGGCCACGGCGGACGGAGCACGCGCATGATCCGGCTTTCCCACCCGTCCTTCCGAGCGCGACCATGATCGGCGAAATCGACATCTTCGGCGTATTCGTGCCGGCTCCCCTCGTGCTGATGCTGATCGCGTATCTGATCAACATCGTCGTGCGCGCGCTGCTCGAGCGCGTCGGCTTCTACCGCCTCGTCTGGCACCGTTCGATCTTCGATCTCGGCATCTACGTGTTCGTGCTTGCCGCCGTCGTGGTCGTGTCTCACCATCTCGTGGCTAGCTAATCGTGAAAAAAACCTGGTACTCGGCAGGACAGATCCTGCTCACGCTGATCGTCGTCGTCGTGGCCGCCCTCGTGTTGTGGCGCATCATCAATTACTACATGTTCTCGCCGTGGACCCGCGACGGGCACGTGCGCGCCGACGTGATCCAGGTCGCGCCGGACGTGGCCGGCCTCATCACGTCGGTGCAGGTCGCCGACAACCAGGAGGTCAAGCGCGGCCAGGTGCTGTTCGTGATCGATCAGGCGCGCTACACGCTCGCGCAACGCCTCGCCGAAGCGACCCTCGCGCAGCGCCGCGCGACGCTCGCCCAGGCGAAGCGCGAATATGCGCGCAACCTGCAGCTCGGCAATCTGGTGGCGAGCGAACAGGTCGAGGAAAGCCGCACGCGCGTCGAGCAGGGCGAAGCCGCCGTCGCCGATGCGCAGGTGTCGCTCGACACCGCGAAACTGAATCTCCAGCGCACCACGATCGTGAGCCCGGTCGACGGCTATCTGAACGATCGCGCGCCGCGCACCGGCGAATACGTGGCGGCCGGCCGTGCGGTGCTGTCGGTCGTCGATCGCAACTCGTTCCGCGTGGACGGCTATTTCGAGGAAACCAAGCTGCGCGGCATCCATATCGGCGAGCCGGTCGACATCGTCGTGATGGGCGAGCCGCATCCGCTGCGCGGCCACGTGCAGAGCATCGTCGCCGCGATCGAGGATCGCGACCGCACGCAGGGCGCGAACCTGCTGCCGAACGTGAACCCGGCATTCAGCTGGGTGCGGCTCGCGCAGCGCGTGCCGGTGCGCGTCGTGCTCGACGAGGTGCCGGACGATTTCCGGATGATCGCCGGCCGCACCGCGACCGTCGCGGTGCGCTCGCATGACGCGCGCCGTGACGACAAGACGCGGCCGGCATCGGCGCCCGCCGCGGCCAGCGCGACTGGAGCATCGCAATGAAGCGGCATGGGCTGCGCCTCGCGGCGGCGCTCGCGCCGCTCGCGCTCGCACTCGGCGCGTGCAAGTCGGTCGGCCCCGATTACGCGCTGCCGCAGCACGCATACGTGAATGCGCCGCTCGCGAACCATGCGCTCGACGATGCGGACGGCGCGCTCGTCTCGCGCGATGCGGTGCCCGGCAACTGGTGGCAGCTGTACGACGATCCGGTGCTGAATGCGCTGGTGCAGAGCGCGCTGAAATCGAACACCGACCTGCGCGTCGCTGCAGCGAACCTCGCGCGCTCGCGCGCGGCGCTGGAGGTCGCCAACGAACAGGGCGGCTTCTCGGGCCACGCCGAAGCCGGCGTGCAACGCGCGCAGGAATCGGCCGAACAGTATCTGCTCGAGAACAAGCTGCCGGTCGTCAACGAAGGCGCGGTCGGCATCAACGTGTCGTACGAGCTCGATCTGTTCGGCAAGCTGCGGCGTGGCGTCGAGGCCGCGCACGCGGACAGCGACGCGGTGCAGGCGGCGGCCGACCTCGCGCGCATCACCGTCGTCGCGGATGTGGTGCGGGCGTACGTCGAGTCGTGCTCCGCCGGCGACGAACTCGCGATCGCGAAGCAGTCGCTCGCGCTGCAGCAGCAGCGTGTGAAGCTGTCGCAGCGGCTGCGCGACGCGGGACGCGGCAATCAGACCGACGTGACGCGCGGCGTCACGCAGGTACGCACGCTGTCGGCCGACATCCCGCGCTTCGAAGGCCGGCGCAAGATCGCGCAATACCAGCTCGCCGCCTTGCTCGCGCGAGCGCCCGCAGATCTGCCGAAGGCCGTCGCCGAATGCGAGCGGCTGCCGCAGCTGCGCCAACCGATCCCGATCGGCGACGGCGCCGCGCTGCTGCGCCGCCGTCCCGACGTTCGCGAAGCCGAGCGCCAGCTCGCGGCTGCCACGGCCCGCATCGGCGTGGCAACCGCCGCGCTGTATCCGTCGGTGAGCATCGGGTTATCCGCGGGTTCGGTCGGCGTCGCCGCCGATCTGTTCTCGTCGACCACCAACCGCTGGTCGTTCGGGCCGCTGATCAGCTGGGCGTTCCCGATCAACGGCCAGCGTGCGCGCGTGCGCGAAGCCGAAGCGGCGACCGGCGGCGCGCTCGCGCACTTCGACGGCGTCGTGCTGAACGCGCTGCGCGAAACGCAGTCGAGCCTCGCGACCTATGCGGCCGACGTGCAGCGCACCGACGCGCTGCGCACGGCCTACGAATCGGCGCGAAGTTCCGCCGACGAAACGCACCGGCTCTATATGGCCGGGCGCGAGTCGTTCATTTCGGATCTGGATGCGACGCGCACGTTGACGAGCGTGCGCGCGCAGGTCGCGGCGGCTGAGGGGCAGGTTGCGGCGGATCAGGTCAGGTTGTTCCTCGCGCTCGGCGGGGGGTGGGAGGGCGATGGGGAGGTGGTGGCGGGCGTGGCGGCGGGTTCGGCACCAGCATCGGCGGCGGCTAAGTCGGCGGCATCGGCAATGGGTCGGTAAGTTTCCGTGTGGCGACAAAGCGCGACGAGCGTGTCGCGTCTACTACCGCCCCGCGGTCGCGGTTGCGTTCACGCGCAATCGCCGTTGCGGAGAAGACCGCGCCGACATCGCGCCGCACCCGCATTCCCGATAAACTCGTCTGCGGTTTTCGTCCTTCGCTCGCCGCGCGTCGCGCGGCTCACTTCCCGGAGAGTCCTCATGCGAACCAGCGCCCGTAACCAATTCCCCGGCCGGATCGACGTCGTCAAGCCCGGCGCCGTCAACGACGAAGTCACGCTGCGTACCGACAATGGCCTCGAGATCGTCGCCGTGATCACGCACGGCAGCGCAGCGTCGCTGGGCCTCGCGGCGGGGACGAATGCCTTCGCGCTCGTCAAGGCGTCGTCGGTGATCGTGATGGTCGACGTCGACAGCAGCAAGGTATCGGCCCGCAACTGCATCGCCGGCACCGTGTCGTCGATTGCGAAAGGCGCGGTGAATTCCGAAGTCGTGATTCGCGCGGCCGGCGGCGCCGAGATCGTCGCGATCGTTACCAACGATAGCGTCGATCGTCTCGGTCTCGCGAGCGGCAAGGCCGCATCCGCAGTCTTCAAGGCATCGAGCGTGATCGTCGCCGTCGCGTGATTGGCCGTTCACGCAGCTGAGCGCCGTAACGACCCGGAGCAGTTGGCGACACCCGTATGCGTTGGCTGCGCAAATCAGCTTGCGGGCATAGCAACAAGATCGATGCTTTGAAGACATCCGCCGCGACGTCGTCGGCGTGGCCGCCACGCGTTAGCGCCGGCATGGGCGAGCGCGCGGTAAGTGCCGCGCTCGCACCGAATAATCAGCATTGATACCGCAGGGGAACGAGGAACGACGCCCCATAAACGGTTACCTTGCCGTCCAGGCAGACGACGTCCTCGTCTTTGTCAGTGCCGATGACGGTGATGAATGTCCGGAAAATGCGCGTGACTGTGCGTGATCGGCAGATGCACGTGCGGATGGGTGTGCGGCTCGTTGCCGTCGTACGGAAAGTCGTGCGCGTGCTGATGGTGTTCGTCGTGACGATGCCGGTGCGCGTGTTCGAGCCGTTCGTGCGCGTGCTCGTGTTCGTGCCGCTCGCGCACATGCAGCCAGATGCCGAGCGCCATCAGTGCGGAGGCGGCCCAGAACGTGACGGACGGCAGCGCCGGCCAGATCAACAGTGACAGCAAGACGCCGAACAGCGGCGCCACGGAGAAGTACGCACCCGTGCGTGCGCTGCCGAGGTGGCGCAGCGCGACGACGAACAGCACGAGACTGATGCCATATCCGCCGAGTCCGGTGAGCATCGCGGCGAGCGTAATCGGAACGGTCGGCAACGCGGCGCCCGTCGCGAGCGCGATGGCGATATTCACCGGGCCCGCGACGAGGCCCTTCACGCATGCGATGACCATCGCATCGTTCGCGGCGACCTTGCGCGTCAGGTTGTTGTCGATCGCCCAGCACAGACAGGCGCCGGCAATCAGCAGCGCACCGGCCGGCACGCCCGCCTGGGCCGGCGCCCACGACAGCAGGATGCCCCCGGCGACGATCGCCACCATGCCGCCGAACACCTGCAGATCGACGTTCTCGCGGAATACGACCCACGCGATGACGGCGGTCAACACGCCTTCCAGATTGAGCAGCAACGCGCTCGTCGCGGCCGGCGTCGTCGACAGCCCGAGCATCAGCAGCGCAGGGCCTGCGATGCCGCCGGCCGCGATCGCTCCGGCGAGCCAAGGCAGCTCGGCACGTTGCAGCGGTGCGGCGCCATCCGTCGACGGACGGTGCCCGCGCAATGCGCGCAGGCCGATTACAACCCCGAGGCCGACACCGCTGCCGAGATAGAAAAGACCTGCGACCATGAACGGCGACATCGTACCGATCAGCGCCTTGGCGAGCGGCGTCGCAGCGCCGAACAAGATGGCGGCTGTGAGCGCGACGAGAATCGCGGAGTGTCTGGGGTTCATGATGCGGATTGGCGTTGAGTGTCGGGAGTGGATATCGGTATTGTGCGCCGGGAGATCGGGCCAACGGGCGACGGGCAGTGCTTCAGCGAAATCGGTTTTGCGGTGCGCTTACATCGAGCGCCGGGCAGCGCGATTCGGTTGAGCTTTCGGCTGTGGGTGGTATTGCGTCGCGCGCATGATGCGTGCCGGCGCGGCGGTTCGGGCGAGACATTATGGCGGTTGCGGCGCGCGGCGACAATCGACGTAAGGCAATCGCGGCGCGGCGTGGTGATTGCGCATCGGGGCTCGCTGACGTGCTGGCCGATCGGGCGCGGCGAAGCCGATTCTGCGATATGGATTCGTGCGGAGCTACTCGGCCGGCTCTTCGTCGGAGATCCGTCGGCGTGAGTCGCGCCCAGGTGTGGCGATATCAGTAGCCCGAACTATTATTGTTTGCGGTGAATCTGTTCGTGAGGCTGCAACTTGCGATTGCGTATACGGCTTCGTATCGGATTTATATCCGCTCGATGCGATTGATGCGTTGCCTGCGTTGCCTGCGTTGCCTGCGTCGTCGCGTGTCTGCGTGTCTGCGTGTCTGCGTGTCTGCGGTTCTGCGTGTCTGCGGTTCTGCGGTTCTGCGTGTCTGCGGTTCTGCGGTTCTGCGGTTCTGCGGTTCTGCGGTTCTGCGGTTCTGCGGTTCTGCGGTTCTGCGGTTCTGCGGTTCTGCGGTTCTGCGGTTCTGCGGTTCTGCGGTTCTGCGGTTCTGCGGTTCTGCGGTTCTGCGGTTCTGCGGTTCTGCGGTTCTGCGGTTCTGCGGTTCTGCGGTTCTGCGGTTCTGCGGTGCGCGGGGAGCGCGCGGAACGGCGGGCGGTCGGGATAGTTCGTCGATTGGGGTCGACAGCCAAGGGCGCGGCGACAAAGCAGACACCAGTGACCGACGGGTCAAGTGCCGTCGACCGCCAGGCGGTTCGATGCCGGTGCAATGATGGAAATCAGATGATGGTGGTGTGGGCAGCGCAGGTCGTACCGACGCGCCCTCTAGCATTCGCCGGTCCGTCACACGATGCGCTGCATGCGCAGCGCGGGCTGGATGTTGCCGCGCGCTCGCGCGGCAACACATCGGGCGTTACTCGTTCGCGGCCGTCTGCTGTTCGGCCTGCGGTGCTGCGTCCGACGGCGCATCCGTCGGTGCGTCTGCGGGTGCCGGCTGCGATGCCGCTGAATCGACAGGCGCCTGCGCTTTCGGCTGCTGCGGTGCACCCTTTGCCGCCTGCGCCCCACCCTTGCCCGGCCGGCGCGATTTCAATAGGCGCGCGCGCGCGGCATCGTCGTGCGTCACGCGACCGGCTTCGTTACCTTGCAGATCGACCCGCACCGCGTCTTCGACGAGACACGACCAATAACGATTGCCGCGGCACCACGTGGACATCGCTTCGCGCAACTCCGCTTCGCTCAGCCCGACGGACTGCGCCTCGCGCGCGAGGTCGTCCCAGATGCCGACCTTCAGGGGCACCTTCGGAGCCGGATTCTTCGGGAATGCGCGCGGGAACCGACGCTGCAGTTTGCCGATCGCGACGATGACCGGATCGACCGGCGTCGACGGTTTCGCCGAAGCGGGCTTGGCGCCGGACGGCGCTTTGGCCGGGGCACCCGATTTGGCCCCGCGAGCCGGCCGGTTGCCCGACTTGGGCTTTGCACCCGCATCCGGTTGCGTTGCCGGTTGCTTCGCGTTGCGCTCCTGCTTGGCCTTAGCTGCGAGCTGCGCCCGCAATTCGGCAAGTTGTTCAAAACCCATAAATTCAATCCACCAGGAATATAAGGCGTGGTTCGTGCAGCCGCTTCGCACATCGACATGCCGCATCGCATGCGGCTTGTTGCTGCCGCTGCACGCGATTGCGGGGCCGCATCGCCATCGCCGCTGTTTCAGGCACCCGGCCACGATGCCGGAGAAGGCAGGAGTGGAAGTATACCGGTACGCGCGACGGTCGGTTCGCCGACGGGTTCATATTTGGCCGGAACCGCGGCCGCGGGGCGTCCGAATCGGCGTGCTGCGCATTATCGCTGCGTTTTCGTCGAATAACGACCGTACGTTACGTAGCGCCGCTTTACCCGCGTTTGGGTGCGGTGCGCAATGCATGTAACGCGTGCGTTGGTCCGCCGCGGGAAATCTGGACGCTGTCATTGGCGGCGCTGGCGTTCGCATGTCGCATTACGGGTCATTCAACATATGGCGGTGCCAGCCTTTGCATGCCGCATGAAGCGCGGTCGGTGCATTCAGCGATTCACGTCACACGCGGTCGTGGTGGGCTTGGTTGCGTGCGCATCGATATGCATCGCATGCCATGTGGTTGCGCGGACGATGGCGGCGACGGGAGGTGGCATCGGGCATCTCCGGTCAACGGCAGGTGCCAACGACGATGGGCAACATCTACATCGGATCCGGCACTACAACGGAAATTGGCGCAGTGCGCCTCGTCCTCATTACATCGAAGCTGCGAATCTTCCAATTGGTAGCAACGGCGCCGCGTACTGGGAAGCGTCGCGTATGGGCCGCAGGTTGCGACTGCTTCGTATCAAGGGGTTCGCATGGACGCCGTCGATCAAAACACGCCAAGCGCTAACCCGGCAGCAAACGCTGCACCGATGTCCGCGCAGCGCTCGAGATCCTCGCGGTCGATCATTTTCGGCGCGAGGATACGCTCGGGCGTCTGCGCGTGAGTGCAGACGATCAAGCCCGGCACCACACACCTGAGCCGCCATCCGGTCGCGATTCGATCGATCTGGCGCAGCGCGTTCTGTCCGTCGCTGCCCGCACAAATCATCGCCGCATACGGACGACCGTTCACGCGATCGACCGCCGCGTAGTAACAGCGATCGAAGAAGTCTTTCATCATCCCGGACATCGCCGCGAGATTTTCCGGCGTCGCGAACAGATACGCGTCGGCGGCGAGCACGTCGTCTGCGTGCGTCACGTCGGCACGCTGCAGCCGAACGTCGACGCCCGGCTGCTCGCGCGCCGCGACGGCGGCCGCTTCGACCATTTGCCGTGTGCCACCGGTCATCGTGTGATAGACGATTAACAGCGTCTTCATCTGTATTCGCTCTCTCTATTCGGTCGCGTCAGATTCAACCGCGCCGATGGCGGGTAGCGGAGTGCGCGTGGGCCCGCATCTGCGCGTTGTCCAGTTGCGGCGCGTGACTGCTGCATTGGATACCGGATTAGCCCCGCGCCGGCGCCGACGAATCCGCGTCGGCCGGATGGCCGTAGTACGTGAGAAACATGTCCGCGGCCGCTTGCGCGACCTTTTGCTGCTGCGGAACTTCGAGCGGCGGCTGGCCAAGCGTCACTTGCGGCCAGAACGCGAACGCCTTCACGATGCCATGCAGTTGGTGGGCAGCGAATTCCGGATCGGGAGCGGACAGGCGACCGGCCGCCGCGGCCGCGCGAATCCAGACGGTCAAATCCTCCTCGCGTTCGCCAATGCGCTCCACCATGTCGCGTGAACGTTCCGGCGAGTGAATGACGGCGCCGATCGCAACGCGTGCCAGTGCGAGAAACGCTTCGTCGCTCAGCAGCCGCAGTTTGCGGTCAAGCAATACGAGCAACTGCTCCCGCAGCGGCACGTCTGCGCGATAAGCGGACACGCCGACGGTGCACGTCGCATCCCATAAGCGATGCAGGATCGCGGCGAACAACGCCTCCTTGCCGGGGAAATGGTTGTACACCGTGCGCTTCGACACATTTGCGCGCGCGGCGATGCGATCCATGCTGGTCGCGTCGTAGCCTGCCGCGAGAAATTCCTTGATCGCGGCATCAAGGATGGCCGCTCGCTTTCTTTCGGTCAGGCGCTCAGAGGGTGTGTTCGTATTCATGAAAGAAATTCTATACCGTTGAGTTTACTTTTCGCCCAACAGATCTACACTGCTCGGTATACTTTTATTGACGGGAAATCAAATATGGCGTCCCCGCTCGTTTTTCTTCATCGGGTCCTCGGTATCGCAGCCGCGAGGCGTGGCCGCGATTTGTCCGGCGGCTCGCCACAACACGATGGCGAGCGCTTCCGCAACACGACGGCAAGGCCCGCGGAGAGTTTTGGCAAGACGCTTCGCATCGCCTGGAACATGCTGTTCAACAAACCGCGCAACACGGTGCCGACGGGCGTTTTACCAATCGATCCGCTTACTCGCGAGCAACTCGACGCAGCTCCGGATCGGAGCCTGTATCGGCTCGGGCATTCGACGTTGCTATTCAAGTTGCGCGGCGAATTCTGGTTGACGGATCCGGTATTCGCCGAGCGAGCATCGCCGTTTCGGCGCGTGGGCCCAAAACGCTTCCATGCGCCGCCGATTGAACTCGGCGATCTACCGCCGTTGCGCGGCGTGATACTTTCCCACGATCACTATGATCACCTCGATCGCGATGCGGTGAGCGCGCTGGCGGACACCACGAGTGTCTTCGTTACGACGCTCGGTGTCGGCGACCGCCTGATCGAATGGGGCATCGACGCCGGGAAGGTGCGCCAGCTCGACTGGTGGCAAAGCGTTGACGTCGCCGGCCTGACGCTCACCGCGACGCCCGCCCAGCATTTTTCGGGGCGCAGCCTGTTTGACGGCAATAGCACGCTGTGGGCGTCGTGGGTCATCGTTGACGACGAACTGCGCATGTTCTTTAGTGGCGACACCGGGTACTTCGACGACTTCCGAATGATCGGCGAGCGCCTCGGACCGTTCGATGTGACATTCGTCGAGACCGGAGCGTACGACCCGCAATGGCCGTACGTGCATATGCAGCCGGAGGAGACAGTCCAGGCCCATATCGATCTGCGAGGACATACGCTGATTCCGATTCATAACGGCACATTCGATCTCGCGATGCATTGCTGGCACGAACCGTTCGAACGTGTCACCGCGTTGTCGGTCGCCCACGGCATTCAATTGTCGACTCCAAGGATGGGCGAACGGGTGGATCTCAATGAGCCGCATCGCGGCGAACGGTGGTGGCGAACAGTTAAGCAGGCATTGGCAGCGCCCTCCAAGAAGGCGTGGCGATGGCCATTGTGCGCAGCGCGATCGGTGAAGTAGACGCACGGGGTCGGGGCTGCGATGCGTCGATTTGTGTGGGCCCCGAGGCGCTAGCGCATCTCGCTCCTGAAGCCCCATGCGAGAAAACAACCAATTGGCTTCGGGGAGTCTGCGGTTGCTCAGCGACGCGATTGTCGATCACCCTGCTGGGAATCGTGTCGTCGCGGGCTTTAGTGTCGGGAACACTGATTCGGATTCGGCAGCACCCGCCTCTCGCCGATCGGAGGTTGGCGCCTTTTCAACCACGAACTCTAGGTCCCCGCCGTCATCGGTCGGACTAACAGTTGCGCGCCCACACTGTGTTGTCACGTGACAACTGCACATTGCGCCCCTGCGGAAACCGCTCCACCGCCCGATCGGAATGTATTGCAAACTACGTATTACGTTTCAAATGAAACGATTGTGGTCATATTGAAGGCACCCTGCAGAATTTCAGACCCGGTCGCGCACGCGCCCCTAATTCAAGCCGGCAATGGCGGATCTTTCCGTGAAACAACATGAAGAATGCCTAGCAAACCGTTGCGCGATAAGGGTTTCCGCTTGCGCCCATTTTTTGGAGAATTGTTTCACGGTCAGTGAGCCGGCGCGTCTAGTTGCCACATCGTCGCCGAGAATCTCCCATTAATGTGACGCGGCGAGAGGCGCTATCTGCCCCACTCCACACCTGGCTGGCGCGCGGCACGCGAGACCGCCCTGAACCCAACATCCGACAGCTTCGGCTGAGGACGTACGGCGCAATATTAGGGGCAGATCATCGCCCAGCTGTCATGGTATGCGGGGCTGTAGGTGGTTGGGCCCGTCGCCGAGCGTCACGCGCGGCCGATGTTTCTCGTGCCCCGCTCGCATATGAAGAACCGACGCGCGGTTGTCACGTAACAACCCAGTCGCCCCTCGGTCTTATCCCCGAAGCAATCAAAATCCGGCGCGCGCCGTAACGCGCTGTATTTCGGCTCCTTTGGTATCAACGCCAGCCACCGCTTGGGCGCAAGTCGTTGTCACGTGACAACCGCGTTCCGCATCCGGCCGCATTTGAGCGTCGCCCGTGGCTCTCAGCAAGCTTTAGAACCACAGCAAAGGCACGGCGCCAACGCGCTGTGCCAAAGACATCCGCGATGGTTGGTCGCCCACACCGTTGTCACGTGACAACCTTCATTAAGGGACCGGTGCTTGGGCGTCCTCGGCAGTTGAGCGTTCGCGCCATCCAACACGAAATACCGGCGCCCGAGAATCAATGAGTGCATAGAAAAGCGATTTGTCACTTCGGCAATCACAGCCCGATTTAAAATCATTCCGTCCGTGCCGCTCGAAGATCAGCTACGGTAGCTATCCAGCCGACTTGTCACGTGACAACTAAGGATGGCTCGCGCCGCGAAATAAGCCGTTTCTCTGGACTTTCCAAAAGTATTTGCATATATTACGCAAAACTCCTTGGAGAGATTTAATGGCTTTCAAGATCGCCGTCAGCAACCAAAAAGGTGGGACCGGAAAGACGACCATCTCGGTCAACATCGCGGCCGCCTTCGAAGCAGGCGGCAACAAAGTCGCCTTGATCGACGCCGATCCCCAAGGCACTTCAGTGCGATGGGTCACGAGCGGGGAAAATACGCTTCCGATGACCGTCCTGTCCCTCGCCCCGGCCGGCCGAGGAATCGGTGGCGAGATCAAAAAGCAGGATGCAAATTTCGACGTAATCGTCGTCGATTGTCCGGGTAACCTCGAAGATCCACGAATCGCATCAGTGCTTGAAGTCGCCGACTTCTGCCTGGTGCCGCTGTCGCCGTCGCCCGCCGACCTTTACAGTACCGTCGCCATGATTCGCATGATCGAGTCGATGCGAGCCGTTAGAAACCCAAATCTTTCTTCTGCATTGATGTTAAATAGCGTCAATGGAAAAACTAAAATGCGAGAAGAGATTTTAAAAATTCTAAAGGCGGAAGAAATAGGGGAGCATCTGCTCGATAGTCAGATCGCGCAGCGCGAGGTCTACCGGCAGACGTTTGCTCTCGGCACGACGATCCACCATCACAACCGATATCTGAAAGGGCTGAAGGAGGCCCGCGCGGAGATCGAAAGACTCGTTACAGAAATGGCCCAATACATCGCGTCGACGCGCGCCACCGGAGCCGCTCATGGCTAAGGACACTTCGAAGGAAAAGAAGCCGACGGGCAATCTGCATCTCGCGGCTGGTCTGCTGCGCGGCCTCGCGCAAGAAAACGCCGCACTGGAAACGCGCTTGCCCGAGCCCTCGGCGGCGTCGAATACCGCCGTCGATGCCGCGCTCGCAATCGCGCCGACCGTAACGACGCCAACCGATACGCCCGACCTCGGCGCGCCACAAAAAGTCGCGGTCAAGGACTGCATCCCGAATCCGTTCAACCCACGCGTGTTCTACTCTGAATCGAGCCTGCACGAACTGGCGTTGACGCTGAAGCGGGAAGGGCAGATCGAGCCGATCAAGGTGACGCGCCTTCCGGAATTCCCGGGCAAGCTCGTCGTGATCGATGGTCAACGCCGCCTGCGTGCGACGAGCATCAACGGCGACGAGACGATCAACGCGACGTTCCGTACCGATCACACGCCCGAGCAGCTCTATACGATCGCGTACAGGGCGAACCACGACCACGAACGCCAGACGATCTTTGACGATGCGGTCGCGTGGAAGCGCCTGCTCGACGAAAAGGTCTTTCCCGACCAGAACACGCTCGCGGAAAAGATCGGCAAGGACAAAGCGTCGATCAGCAAGACACTATCGCTGAACGCACTGCCCAACACCCTCCTCGAGCGGATGGCCAGCGCCAACGACGTGGTCGGCCTGCAAGCGGCATATTTCCTGAAACTGATTTTCGAACGGGTTGGCGAAGCGGCTGCCGACCGTCTGCTCACCGCCGTCATGGATCGCAAAAAGTCGGTGCGCGATCTGGAAAACTTCCTGCGTACGCAAGGCGACGGCAACAAGAAGACGGGACGCACGCGCTACAGCGTTCGTCACGATTTCGCACTCGAGTCGCGCGCGGTAGGCCAGTTGAAGACCTACCCCGACGGGCGACTCGACCTACAGCTGAAAGGAGTCGATACGTCGCACCAGGAAGCCCTGGCCGATCAGCTCAAAGCCGTGATCGACGCATACGTGGCCGAATTGGCCGTCGCGGCTCAGAAGTAAGCACTAAGAACCACGACCACGCATCTGCATCGCGACGCGTCGCCGGCTGAAGTCCGGCACGCGTCGTCTGGCAAGCAGCGAGGCTGCGCTCAATTCGTCGCGAGGCTGCTCTTCAGCAGAAACTCGAGCAGATCGTCCGACGTCGGTTCGCCCCAGGTGTCGAGCGCCAGCCATCGGAAGAAGCTCGTTTGTGCGAGCTTGCTTGCCTTCTTCTTCGGCGACAGCGTGAGATCCTTCGAGCCTGCCACCGTCTCGTTGTAACGCTCGATCAACTTGGTCTGATCGTCGATCTCCAGTTCGCGGAAATACGCGCCCGCTTCGTCGACCTTCGCGGCCAGGTATTTGTCGCGGATCTGCTCCTGCTTGCTCTGCGCGGACTCCTTGGCCGGCGCGGCGGCTTCCGTGCCTTGTCCGTCGGACAACGTATAGCCGTGCGTGAGCGCTTTGCGGAAATACGCGCCGACGTTGTCGACCGGTGCCGCGTTCTTTTTCGTTGTCCGATTGAGCGTGTACGCAATCGCCGCCTTGATGCGCTGCACTCCATATTGCGTGATCAGACGACGCGCCTCGGAACGCGGGATGCCGAACTTGGCCACTTCGTCGACGAGCGCTTCGTTCTTCACGTCACCTTCTTCGACCGTATCCGCGCTCTGCTTGCGCGTCACCTTGAACTGAACGGCCTCCACGCTGCGGCCCGACTTGTGTTCGATCAGCTCGAGCGTATGGTCGGAAACTTCGTTCACCTCCTGAATGCAGGGCACGAGGACCTTGCTCTTGAAGAGCTTGTATTCCTTGTACGACTGCGATGCCTTGTCCTGGCCGAGGATCAGATCGCGGAACTTGGGCAACGGAATCTTCGCCGTGATGCCGATGCCCTCGTAGCGCACGGTGTTCTCCCACAGCGCGAGCGAGTGCGAGCGCCGAAACTCGCGCGCAATCCGCATATCGATGAGCGCGTAAATTTCAGGATTGAGCAATTCGCTGCGAATCTGGTCGGAGAAGCTGTACTTGAGCACCGACTGCTCGAGTTCGGCGCCGGCGAGCAGGCCCGAGGCCTTCCACACGGTCGAGCGATCTGCGGCAAGGTAGTCCCAGTTGACGACGGTACTGATCAACGAGTTGACCGTGTCCTTCACGTACTTGGTGTTGTTGCTGTTCAGCCCGCTCTCGTGCGAAAGCGCTGCGATCGAGATGGAAAAGCTCGTGCGCCCCGGTTCGAACGCTTCCTGACGCAGCGCATTCTTGATCAGCGAACTGAACATCTTGCGCTGCTGCAGACCGATCTTTCCGGACTTCGGCGCGATGTGAATAGCCTGAACCGCCTTGCGCAGCAGATCGGGCGGCTCGGGCGTCTGGAACAGAGAGACCTGCTTGTCGGAGCCTTTGATTGCGGGCTTGCGCGGCATCGTGATGTCCGGAGAAGGTGACCTTATTGATGGCGGACTTTATACCTTTTCGCGTAATCGAGCAACTGGCGATCCTCTAGTAACGCTTTCAGTATTTCTCACAATGCATTGTTTTATAAAGATAATCATCCTGTTTTGCCACGCTAAATCCGCCCCATATCCATATACCTTTCGCCGCAACGCATCCCAAAACCAGCTACCTATGCGCCAGATCAAGCGAATCCGGCACGGGTCTTGCCCAGTTCAAAGGTACCCGTTCATGGGAAACAGGCCTGCAGAAAGCTACCCGCGGACCCAAATCGTGGTGCCTTGCAGCACTGGTCCGTTACGTCCCATAAAACGCTACCTTTGCCGAACACCATGGAAGGCTACCTATCAAGACCGGCCACCGCCGTGTTTTTCGAAGGCAGCGTAAATTCTGTGCGAAGATCGACCCATAAATGGCTACCTTCGAATGTCCCCATAGGAGGTTACCCATGGTGGCTATCGAGCCGGTGGGCGGGCACAGCCTTCTTTAAGATTCCAGGGAAATCGTCGGTGACACCAGTAGCACGCCTCATAACCGGCTACCTTAACGTCGCCCTATAAATGGCTACCTTAGAGAAAACGACCTTGCTCTCCCGTCTCAGCGGTCCCAGCAACTAGCTCCCATAACCGGCAACCAAAGAGCGTCCCCATAGACTGCTACCTGAGGGACTTCTGCGTAGAAATCCCATAACAGGCTACGCATGCCCCATATCCACAACCCTAACTTCCCACAGCACGGTACCCGATTCCCCAAATCCACAGACCTGACACCCCATACACTTCCGCCTGTGCTCCCATAAATGGGTACCGAACACCCACCAAACCCTTACGGAATAAGGCTGTGAGCCGGCTAAAGGTAGTTAAAGAAGTAAACGTCGTTTACCAAAGATGTAAACACACGCGTGCCTGTGAGAAAAACCAACCCCCATAAACCGCTACCAATAGGCGCTCTCCGGCAAGGAACCGCATGAAATGTTCTCGCGTTGCTCGCGACAATGACCGGTTGCCGCCTCGTTCTACTGCGAGGCCACGCCTGACGCGGGTTTCCAAAGGGGTGAGTACACACTCACAGCGATGGAAACGTAGCAACTTATGGGACGGAATAGCGGCTTCACGGCCAAAGGTTCCCCCCTATGGGATCGTATAAGGGCTGACGATGCCGAGCGCTTTGCCGAGTATTGGGCGTGCCGAGCAGCTGAGCCTTCCCACGGCGCGCATCACTTTTGACGCGGCGGTGGAGGAAAATCGCCAGAATCGAGACATGCGTAGTGGGTTGTGCGTCAGACGTGCGCCTTTCCTGAAAAAGTCGCCTGGAGTCATAGCCGCACTGTCCCGCGTTTTCGGCGCACCTACCTGCCCACTATGGAAGCGCCTCCTGTGATGCTTGGCTTCACGCAGCCTCACAACTTTCTACCTTTGGACTGGCCGGCACAGTGACGTTCGCCGGACCGCATGGCGGCGATCAACGGCACCATCGAGAGCGCCCGCGCGTTGCTGCAGAGCTCGACCGGGCGCGTCGACCGTGCACCTTTTTCGGTACCGCAGCTGAACGGCGGTGGAATCGTGGAAGGCGGCATCTGTGGGATCCCCCAGACCATAATGGCTGTGAACAACGCGCCAGGTTGCGCTGACCCAGCACTGGGCCGCGGCTATTAAAAGCGCGACCACCGCCAGGACATGCGGGCGAGATGCCGATCGAACCTTCAAACTGTGCCGTCGACCTCGACGCCGCAGCGGCCCCGAGACGTGACGCATCCCGACGAAGCGCACAGACAGGTCACCGGATACCCTGGCGTTGGGTGACCAATCGTCCACCGCGTATGGGAGCGTCAGACGCCGCGCCGCGTACCCATCCCGGACGCACCGTGGTCGTTTATGGGGCAAATGAATGGATATAAAACGGAACGACACAGACTGACGGCGCGGCGGAGAGCCCGCCCCCACAGCCATCAACGTCAGTGACAAAGCGACACTCGAGCGGCCCCCCACATCTTGCTGTGCGTGTGACGCTATTCCCAAGGTGGCCATTAGCGAAGCACCAAAACGGAGCATCGGAACTTGAAGCGCATCGTATGGCGGAAACGCATCGGGCCGGCTACACGCTCGTCCCGACGTTGAAGCCTAAGATCGCCGACACACGCTGACGGCAACCACGATTGTGGCGTCTCCTCGACATCCCGACGAATGTCGCGACGATAGCGCCACCTTTTCCGCAACCCGGTTATGATGTTCGGGCCCTGTTCGAAATATGAAGACGACCAGGGGCAGGGGCGGTATCTCGATGTACTTCACTCCGTGACCAATCACAAAAGAGAGTTCAGTGATGCGAATCCAGATCAAAAAGCTCGCACTGGCTGCTTCGGCGGCTGCTTTCCTCCTCGGCTCGACCGCGCCGGTATTCGCGCAGACCGATGCCAGCGCACCGGCCGCATCCACCGCGTCGGATGCCAAGGCCGCGAAGCACGAGGCGCGCAAGGCTGCCCGGGCAAAACGCAAGGCCGAACGCAAGGCGGCACGCGCGAAAAACACAGCTGAGCTGAAGAAGCTCGAAGCCGCTGGTTACAAGCCGGCAGCCAACGATCCGAACTATCCGCAGAACCTGCAGAACGCGCAGAAGAAAGCAGCCGAGGCGGCTGGCGCAAGCCAATAAGCGTGATCTGGCGACAAACCCTGCTCGAACCGGGGTTTGTCGCTCGCGCATGCACAAATGAATGCGCGTCATCCAGTCATCATATGCGTTCGTCTACAGCTGAATTGATTCGTTGTCCTTGGTGATTGAGGTGCAATGATCGTCAGGGTACGTTTCGGCCAACACCGCCATTCGCCTATTCCCAGACGGTTCACTTAGTCAGTGCATCTGACATGATCAGCTGCGCGTTTCCGCGCGCACCACGTTTCCCACCGACTTCAGCCAACCCGTGAATGCGCGCACGGATTCATCCTTCGCACGCGCGGTCGACACGTAAGTGAAGTAGCGCCACGCCGGCAGCGCCGGCTCGCTGAATGGCTGCACCAAACGCCCTTCGGCGATGTCGTCGGCGACGAGCGCGATCGGCCCCATCGCGACGCCGAGGCCGTCGAGCGCACCTTGCAGCGTCAGATAGAAGTGCTCGAGCGTGAGCGAGTGCCGCGGAACCAGATCTGCATGGCCCGCCGCCGCGAGCCACTCGGGCCACATGCCGGGATAGGTTGCCGCATGCAGCAGCGTGAAGCCGGCAAGGTCCGCCGGTGTGCGCAGTTGGCGGCCGTCGAGCAGTTTCGGCGCGCACACCGGCAGCCGGACTTCGGAGAGGAATTCCTCGGCGACGTAACCGTCGATGGCCTGCGGGCCGCCTCGGACGATCAGATCGACCTTGTCCCGCAACTTCTCGATCGGCTCGTTCGATGTCGACAGGCGCACCTCGACGGTTGGATGAGCAACCTGGAACGACGACAGCTTCGGCACGAGCCAACGCAGCGAGAACGTCGCCGGCGCGCTGACGCGTAGTACGCGCTGCTGCCCCGCGCCGAATTGCTGCGCAGTCGCGAGCGCGATCCGGTCCAACGCGGCGCCCACTTCAGCGAGATACGCGCGCCCCGCATCCGTGAGCTCGACGCGCCGATTGTGCCGGACGAATAGAGGCCGGTCGAGCCATGCCTCCAGTTGCTGCACATGGCGGCTGATTGCGCCGTGCGTCACGCACAGTTCGTCGGCGGCCGACGTGAAACTGCCGAGCCGCGCGGCGGCTTCGAATGCGCGCAATGAATTCAACGGTGGGAGTCGCCGGGCCATTTATCCAGATCTGTGAGATTTCCTCACGCGAATTATTAGTTTTAATCGTTTGATCGCGCAAGCGGGACTACGCCACTATTGCGTTCAAGCGGCCGATGGCCGGCGTATATGTCTGGATTTATCACATGGAGGATCGGCCATGCCGAACGTGGTGGTGGTGGGCGCGCAATGGGGCGACGAAGGCAAGGGTCGCGTCGTGGACTGGCTCGCGGCGCAGGCGGATCTCGTCGCCCGCTATAACGGCGGCCACAACGCGGGGCACACGTTGGTCGTCGGCGGGAAAACGTACAAGCTTGCACTGCTGCCGAGCGGCATCGTACGCGGCAAGCGCGGCGTGATCGGCAACGGCGTGGCGCTCGATCCGGAGGCGCTGCTGGCCGAGATCGCGCGGATGGTCGAGCTCGGCGTGTCGGTGACGCCCGACAATCTGTCGATCGCGGAGAACGCGACACTCGTCCTGCCGATTCACCGCGCAATCGACGAGGCGCAGGAGCGCCTGCGACGCGAGCCGATCGGCACGACGCTGCGAGGAATCGGGCCGGCCTACGAGGACAAGGTCGGCCGCCGCGCACTGCGCGTCGCCGATCTCGCGGAACCGGACCGGCTCGCCGACAAACTCGACGTACTGGTCGACCACCACAACGCGCGGTTTCGCGGTCTTGGGCTCGCGCCAAGCTCGCGCGACGCGATGCTGGCGACGCTGGTCGAGCTCGCGCCGAAGATCCTGCCGTTCGTGCGACCCGTATGGGCCGAGCTGAACGACGCTCACGCGCGCGGCGAGCGCATCCTGTTCGAAGGCTCGCAGGCCGTGATGCTCGACATCGACTGGGGAACCTATCCGTTCGTGACCTCGTCCGGCACGATCGCGTCGGCGGCTGCGGCCGGCACCGGCCTCGGTGCATCGAAGCTCGGCCACGTGCTCGGCGTGACGAAGGCCTATGCGACACGGGTCGGGGGCGGCCCGTTCCTCACCGAACTCGACAACGCGACCGGCGAGCGATTGCGCACCCGCGGGCGGGAATTCGGCGTCAACACCGGCCGGCCGCGTCGTTGCGGATGGCTCGACGCAGCGCAGTTGCGTCAGGCCGTTTGCGTGTCCGGCATCGATTCGCTCGCGCTCACGAAGCTCGATGTGCTCGACGGCTTCGAGTCGATCGCGCTGTGCGTCGGCTACGAACTCGACGGCGCCCGCATCGCTCACTTGCCCACGAGCCTCGATGCGCAGTTGCGCGTGCGGCCCATCTACGAGGAATTCGCCGGCTGGGACGGCACGGTGAAAGGCGTACGTGAGCGTGCGGCATTACCGCGTGCCGCGCAGGCTTTCATCGAGCGGGTCGAGGCGGTCGCGGGCGCGCCGGTGTCGATGATCACGACCGGCGCCGAGCGCGACGACACGATCGTGCTGAGCAATCCGTTCGACTTCGAACGCGCCTGAGTGCGACGCTGCACGGCGTACGTAAAGTGAGGGCCGCGCCGCGCCGCGCGCCCGCCTGCTTGCGCAGCCGGCACGGTTGGTCGTCGGCGTTGGCTGCCGCGCGCGAACCGCGTTCCCCGAGCGCGCCTGCTGCAAGCTGGACACGTCTGCACCGCTGCGGTACTGTTCCGCACGATTCGCGCCAGCCCGTGCCGTGCCGGAGAGGGCGCTGCTGCGACGCGATTTCAATCCCGGAGACAGGCCGATGGATACGTTACAGATGATGCGCATTTTCGTCCGGGTGGCGGAGGAGGGCAGCTTTACGAGCGCGGCCCAGCGGCTGGACATCACGACTGCATACGCGTCGCGCTCGGTCGCACAACTCGAAACGCATCTGCGCACGCGCTTGCTCAACCGCAGCACGCGCCGCATCGCGTTGACCGATGCGGGGCAACGTTACCTCGATCGCTGCCAGCGCATTCTCGGCTATATCGACGAAGCGGAAGCCGAGGCGGCAGACGCCCAGGTGAAACCCTCCGGCCGCCTGCATGTGCACGCGACGACGAGTTTCGGTCAGGCGTACCTGGTGCCGGCGGTGGTGCGCTACCGGCAGCGCTATCCGTCGGTGGCGGTGGAACTCACGCTGTCGCAGCATGTACCCGATATCATCGACGAAGGCTACGACGTGTCGCTGCAATTGAGCACGACGGAACTGCCCGATTCAGGGCTGATCTCGCAGCGGCTCGGCGATGTGCACAGCGTGCTGTGCGCGGCGCCGGCGTACCTGAAGGAGCACGGTACGCCGCGCACGGTGCGCGATCTCGAATCGCATGCCTGCCTGCAGATCGTCACGCCGATATTTCCGCGCGATCGCTGGCATCTCGACGGCCCCGACGGCCGCGAAACATTCGAGCTGCCGACGTCCGATTTCCAGGTCAATATCGCCGAGGCACTGGGCGCCGCGCTGCGTGCGGGCCTCGGGATCGGCTCGTTGCCGATGTCGACCGCAGTGCCCGCACTGGCGAGCGGTGCGCTGGTGCGCGTGCTGCCCGAGTATCGGCTGCAGAAGCTGACCGTCTACACGCTCTACGCATCGCGCCAGTATCTCGATGCGAAGATCCGGACGTTCGTCGAGTTCCTGCGGGAGTGCGTTCCCGAAATGCTGGCAGCCGATGAAGCGGCGCTGCGCGGGACCTGCGTGTCGTGAGCGATATTCGGCGCTGACGTGGCGTGCTTGGTGCGCGACAGTTGCAACGGTCAGGAAGTGGCGTCGTTCGCGATGTGTTCTGCGAAGCTGATGCCCGCCATTAGAGCAGCCATCGTATAAGACGCTCTGCCGGCATCGACGCGTAGCGTCGAGCGTTGCGATTTCGGCCAGCGTACCGATGAGGTGGTGGTGGGTAATGCGAAACGGCGCGCCCGCGGTCCCGCATGCACTCCTGTAAACGGACAACGCCACGGAGTCGATCCGTGGCGTTTCGTTTTCAAGCGCAGCAGCAGCAACGCCGGTCAGCGGATCACTTGCTCCAGAGCGTGCGTCCGAAGAACGTCAGCGTCCGATCCCATGCGATCTGCGACCACACCGGATCGAATTGCGTACCGCCGATGCGGCCCGGACCGACCGCCGTCTCGTTTGCAAACGCATGGTGCGCGAGATAGCGGTGGAATTCGATGCCGACGTTCGCGTCCGTCAGCTTTTTCTCCAGCGCGTCGACCTGGTCGATCTTGAAGAAGTCGTCCTGCGTCCCCCAATGGCCCATCAACGGCACCTTGATCTTCGACGCATCGAGGTAGTCGAGCGGCGGGAAGCCGTACCACGTGACGCCGGCATCAGCATCGGCAAACTGCAGCGACAGCAACGTCAGCGCACCGCCCATGCAGAAACCGGTGACCGCCACGCGCGACGCGCGCGTCTTCAGGTATTGCACCGCACCCGGAATGTCCTGCGAAGCTGCATCGCCGAAGTCGAGCCCCGTCATCAAGTGGTGCGCTTCTTCCTCCTCGACGGTCGACTTGCCGCGGTACAGATCGGGCACCAGCGCGACGTAGCCGCAGCGGGCGAGGCGATCGGCTACACCGCGGATCTGGTCATTCAAGCCCCACCACTCCTGAATGACGACGACCGCGGGCGCGCCTTCGGTCTTTTCCGGTATGGCCAAGTAGCCTTGCAGTTCCTGGCCGTCCGGACGGCGAAACGTGATCATGGAACCGGATGTTTGAGACATGAAACCGCTCCTTTGCGAGAAATGCGATGAATGCGGCATCGGGCGGCCAGCGAGTGCAGAGTGTCCGGAGACTCGCGGTTCGGTTGCATTCGCTTCGGCCGGCACCGACCACGCGGCCATTCTATGCGCAAAAGGAGGCACGCTGCGTGACACGAAGACGGCCGGTCCGTGCGTCGCGTTGCATGCAAATAGGAGCCGCGGGAATGCAATACCCGCCCCGATGAACGGCGGCGGGGTGGCGCGCAGGCTCGACGCGTCGCGCTTATTGACCGAAGTAGATCGACTCGCGAGCGTCCTGCTTGATGGCAACGACCCGGCCGGCACGCACACCGGCACCGGCCTGAGCACCGTAACCCGTTGTGTCGTTGTTCGTCATACGGGCCTGGGCAGCTTGCAGCGCGTTCGGGTAGTGGGCGTCTGAGAGTTCGGGCTTGTATCCGGCCTGTTCGAGCTGGATCAGTTCAGCGCGGACTTGCTCGCGCGTCAGCTGGCCGGACGAATTCGACTGCGCGAGCGCGGCAGCGGATGCGGACAGCGCGGTAGCAGCGGCAACTGCGTAGATAAAGGACTTCATGGTGACCTCCGTTTTTCGTAGATTTCGCGCTTCGCTGGTTGTGTCGAGCGGTGTGATTGCATCGTAGCGAGCGAGATACCGGACGGAAATACGCGTTCCGGCGAATAATTGTTGCAACTGAGTAAACGGTCGGCGGGAGATGCCGCTTGTTAGGGGCGAAGTCGTTTGTACTAAATTGATGGCGATGCGGCATCGGACGGACGCCGGAAATTTTTTGTAGGAAAGCTAACTGTAGAGCGAAACTTGGTGGTCGTTACCTTGCGCCTTGCGCCTTGCGCCTTGCGGCTCACGTCCACCGTTGCACCTTCATGGATCTGCCAGATCGTTCGGATGCGCCATTGCGCCCAGCAGATCATTCACGTGAAGGCTCGATCAAGTCCGCTTCAGGCGTGTAGTCGCGGCGATCCCGTATATATCAATGCGCCGCGAGCATGCGAACACGCTGTCTTCGAGCGGGGACGTTTTCTGGACGCTTATGGGAAATCCGTCATCGGCCCGATGAGCATCTGTCTGCTCAAAGTGAAAATCGCCGGCCCTTCAACTTGGTTGCGTGAACGAATCCGACGACATGGTCGCAGTAAAGACCCAACCGACGGCCGGATTTCGACAGCGAATGACCGGCGAACCTTCGCTGCGCCCCGACCTGCGGACGTGCCAGCCCCGCACGCACCGACGTACCCATCGGAAAATTTGTCACGTGACAACCGTATGACGTTCCGCGTCACTTTATATACTGAACAATTCGACCGCCACTCCCCGGCCGGTTCCGGCCACAAATACAGCGACAGCGCCGGTAGTCAACGAACGGCACAACCTTCCCTCCCGGCTACATCCGCCCCCAGCCTCCGGCAAAACGCCTATAATATTTGGGCAAATTGCCGGAGCACACCCATGAGCACAATCGCGTTCCATCCATCGGGCATTGCCCACCCGCGCCAGGCCGAATTTACGATCCTGGAGCAGTTGCTCGCGATTCGCGTTCGCTCCGGAGCCGATCTCGCCGATCTGGCGAACGCACGTGTCGATGTCGCGGTGATTGATCGACTCTCGGAGCGTGGATTGAAATCCGACGAACTCGCGTTCATCATCCCGCGTCGCACATTGAGTCATCGTCGCCAGGCGCACGAGCGCCTGTCGCACGAGGAATCGGACAAGGCGATCCGGCTCGCGCGGATCGTCGCGCAGGCGACGGCCACGTTCGGCGATGCGGACAAGGCGATGGCATGGCTGCGCAACGGGCTTCAACGCTTCGGCGGCCGTACGTCGCTCGACATGTCGAGCACCGAGCACGGTGCGCGGCTCGTCGAAGAACTCCTCACGCAGATCGACGAAGGGTACTTCGCTTGACGACGCTCTGGCGGATCAGCAATTACGCCGACCTCAAAGGCGTCGGCGGATTGCGGGCCGGCGGGCGCTGGCACTTCGCCGGACAGCCCGTCGTCTACCTCGCCGAGCATCCGGCGCTCGCGCTGCTCGAGACCCTCGTTCACTTCGAAATCGCCACCGTTGCGCAGTTGCCGAGCGGATACCAGCTTCTCCGCATCGAAGCGTCTGAATCGGTCGACGTTGCCGAGATTTCCGAAGGCGACGCGCCTGCAGATTGGCGTGAGAACGTCGACTGGACACGCAGCGCCGGCACCGAGTGGTTGCAAACGCAACCAAGCGCGTTGCTGCGCGTGCCGAGCGTCGTCGTCCCGCATGCGCACAACTTTCTGCTGAATCCGCTGCATCCGGCCGCATCCGACGTGCGGATCGCGGGAGTCATGCAGTCGCCGTACGACAGTCGCATTCTGCATCTGGTCCAGACCACTCGACGCGACTAGCGTCCGCTGCGCACCGTCGTGCGTGTCGCTTCGATCACCGCTCGTGCGCGGCACGATCCGCCGCAGCGTCGGGCGCGAGGGTTCTGCCGATTCGCGTGACCGTTCTTGCGCTGCTCAGGCCGAGCAGCGCGCTGACATCGGCATGCGATCGGCCGTCGAGCAACTGGCGACGCGCATACGTATTGCGCAGTACGCGCGGCCCGAGATCGGTTGCGTGAAAGCCGATCGCTTTCAGCGCGTCGCGCACGACCATCAGCAGGAACATGTCGTTCATCGCAGCGCCGCTTCGCGGAGCAGGAAAGAGCAACGTGGAGACCGGCGCATCGACGGACATCGCGCACCACGCGCCGAGCGGCGCAACCGCAAACGGCGCGACCGGGATCGTACGCGCGGGCCTCGCATGCGTGCGCGGTACGCTGATCGACGGTGGCCGTGCGTCGAGATCGAGCGCATTGCGCGTCGCCGCACGAATTTCGGCCGACGTGATGCCGGTCCCGAGCAGCACTGCAACGATCGCGCGGTTCCGGCATGCGGTGGGCGTATCTCCAGGACGCGGCTGCACGTAGCGCTGCAGCGCCGTGTCGGCTTCGGTCGGCAGATAGCACGGTTCGGGTTCGCTGTCCGGCCATCCTGCGTTGTGCGTCGTCCGGCCGGCCGGATGGATGGTGCGTACACCGGTTTCGACGAGATGTCGGCACAGTCTGTCGATCAGCTTCGCGTAGCGCACGCGCGTCGACGTGCCGGGCGCGCAACTGCGCTCCAGTTCGCTCAAAAACGCCGCCACGTGATCGGCGCCGAACGTGGCGAGCGACACGCGATGCGCGACGAGATGGCGCAAGAACCGCTCGAACATCGCTGTGTGCTGCACGATCGATCGCGGCGCAAACGGACGACGGTCGGCTCCCCTGGCAGCCGTTTGCTGCCACGCGAGAAACGCACCGACGGGGTCGTGAGTCCAGCGATTCGTGTCCATGCCTGATTTATAGCCGTAATGCGGTGCTGCCCGCAATGTTGCCGTCGGCACGTGCGGCAGCTGCTTGCCGCGCCACTTCATACCCGTGGCGCTACACATATGTTTCGGATCACTACGTGAACGGAGAGGTTCGCTATCAGCCAACGGCATCACGTCGTAATCGCCCATGTCCCCGATTGCGGGCCGCTCGATCAGCGGCCCGCCGACATGATTGTCAAACACTGTGAGTCAATCGTCAGCATTTGCAACCGAAGTAACAGTCGCTGCAATTCGCCGGTTTTCGGCGTTGGCATCGCTACATTAGCTCCACCTGCCGCACGTCGCGGCGAGGCATGCGACAAGCCGCGACAGGCGGCCCGCAGCAACAACGTCTTTAGGGAGAATGACCATGAACAAGATTCGTACGATCCTGCTTGGCGCCGCGCTGACGGCAATCGCATCGGCTGCCTTCGCACAAACGGCTCAGACGGGCGCCGCGGGCTCCGCTGGCGTTGGCGCACAAGTTCAGACGCCGTTGCTCGGCGGCGGCGTGGGCGTGCAGGCGGGTGCCGGCGCGAACGCGGCGGGCTCGGGTGCGGGCGCGGGCAATCTCGTCGGCGGGGCGCTGCACGGCGTCGACAACACAGTCAGCGGCGTGGGCTCGGCCGCGGGCAACGCAGTCGACGGCGCGACGCACGCACTCGGTTCGGCTGCCGGCTCGGCCAAGGACGCGGCGACATCGGCTGCGCATGCGACCAAGTCGCACGTGAAGCGCGTCGCAAGTTCCGCGAAGAGCCACGCGCAAGGTGCGGTCTCGACGGCCGGCGACGTCGCCGGCGAAGCGAAGGCAAAGGCCGGCGAAGCGCTCGAAGGTGCGGCGAACCCGGTACAGGGCGGCGCATCGGTCGGATTGAAGGGCTCGGCGTCGGCGCAACGCGGTGCGCTGTAAGCAGAACGCTTTGAGCGAACACGCGGCCCGCTTCGATTCGGGCCGCGATTGAGCAGAACCGCGAAGTCGATGGAAGCAGCCCGATCACCTATGTGACCGGGCTGCGTCATTTTGTGGAGATAGGCGCTGCCGTCAGCGCTCGCACGCGAATCTAGTCGTTCGAGTCGCTCCGCAAAAGATCCGGCTGACCATAGGCCGATCGGTTCGCCGCGGGCGGTCCGCGTCGGGATGCCGATCGCCGGCGCGCCATGCTTAAATAGCGAGGCAAGCTCGCCGCTGCGGGCAAAGCGGGTACAACGATCATCATCGTGACGCGTGACTCCGCCAGGCTTCCACACCGATCTCACCTTGCTGCATCGCGACGCACGTCGAACCCCGCGTGCGTCGCAAATGTGCGGGCAGCTTCGCCAGTCGACAGCGAAACATCGCACGACGCCATGATGCATCGCGTCTACCATGCTTCGACCAGCACGTTTGTCGAGCCGGAGCCACCACGCGCTTGCCGGCGTTCCGGGCCCCGCACATGCCGCGCGCCGGCTTTCGGGTACCATCCCGCCCGCAGGGCGACGCCCTCGCAGCGGTTGCGACGCGCATCGCCCCATCGACGGTGCGGGCTTCGTTCAGCGCGCAATCGCCGCGGCATCGCCCATCGTCATGAACCAGAGGATTCTTCGTGAAGTTCATCCACGCGGCAGACATTCACCTCGACAGCCCGTTGCACGGCCTGAGCGCCTATCCCGACGCGCCGGCCGCACAATTGCGCAATGCCTCGCGCGAGGCGTTGCGGCAACTCGTCGATCGAGCGATCGAAGAGGAAGTCGCCTTCCTCGTGATCGCGGGCGACCTCTACGACGGCGACTGGAAGGACCACAACACCGGCATCTTCTTCGGTCAGCAGATGGGGCGCTTGCGCAAGGAAGGCATTCGCGCATTCGTGCTCGGCGGCAATCACGATGCCGAAAGCGAGATGACGAAGAAACTGACGTTGCCCGACAACGTGACGGTGTTCGGCCACCGCAAGCCGGAAACCTTCCGGCTGCCGGAATTCGACGTGGCGCTGCACGGGCAGAGCTTCAAGGACAAGGCTGTCGTCGACAATCTCGCGATCGGCTATCCGGACCCGGTGCCCGGCCAGTACAACATCGGCGTGCTGCACACGGCGCTCGAAGGCTATGCCGCGCACGCGAACTATGCGCCGTGCACGCTTGCCGAGCTGCATGCGAAGGGCTACGACTACTGGGCGCTCGGTCATGTGCATGAATTTCAGCAATGGTCTGGGCCGTCGACCATCGTGTTTCCCGGCAACCTGCAGGGCCGCCACATCCGCGAGACGGGCCGCCGCGGCGCGGTGCTGGTGACGGTCGAACAGGGCCGTACGCAGGTCGAGCGTCTGTATCTCGACGTGCTGCGCTGGGAAGCCGTATCGGTCGACGCGTCCGAGTGCCTCACCGTCGCCGATCTGTCTAAAAGAATCGGCCAGTCGCTGGACGCGCTGCTGAGCGTCGACGCACACGTGCCGCGTGCGGTGCGCGTCACGGTCACCGGCCGCACACCGGCGCACGGTCTGTTTTTCGGCCGGGCGCCGCAGTTGCGCGCCGAGGTGCTGAACCAGATCGGCATCGTCGGCAACGATCGGCTGTGGCTGGAGAAGGTCCGGCTCGCGACGTCCGCGCCGGAGCAGCAGAAGGGCGACCGGGAGCAGCTCGAAGCGCTCGAGGATCTGAAGCAGATCCTCGCCGACGCCGCGCACGATCCGGATTTCCTGGCGCTGCTCGAACGCGACCTCAAGCCGTTCGTCGGCAAGGTGCGCAGCGACGTGAAGGAAGAGGTGCCGCTGCTGACGATGGCGCGCGCCGGCGAACTCACGGCGCTCGTCGAGCAGGTCGGTCCCGCGTTGCTCGCGCGGCTCGCGACGGGGGAATAAGCGATGCGCATCAGCCAACTCGATCTGATCCGGTACGGCAAGTTCACCGACGAAACATTGCGCTTTCCGGCAGCCGGCCAGGATTTCCACGTGATCGTCGGGCCGAACGAAGCCGGCAAGTCGACGATCCGGACCGCCGTGTCGGAATTGCTGTTCGGAATGAAATTGCAGACGCCGCTCGACTTCCTGCACGCGACGCCCGACCTGCGGATCGGCGGCGTGCTGGAGGGCAACGCAGGCACGCTCGCGTTTCACCGCGCACGCGGGCGCAGCTCGTTGCGCACGCCTGCCGACGACAAACTGCCCGACGATTACCTCGCGTCGATTCTCGACGGCGCGACGCGCGAATTCTTCGAGCAGATGTTCGGGCTGGACCACGGGCGCCTCGTCGACGGCGGCCGGAGCATTCTCGATGCGTCCGACAAGCTCGGCCAGGTGCTGTTCGAGTCGGCGGCCGGCGTCGGCACGCTCGGGCCCGTGCGCGAGGAGCTCGACGCGCGAGCGGCCGAGCTGTGGGCGCCCCGACGCAGCGGCAGTGCGTTCGCACTGGCCGAGGCTTCATACAACGATGCGGTCGGCGAACTGAAGGCGGTCCAGGTGCGCACGCGCGACTGGGTCGAGCGCAAGGAGGCGCGCGACGCGATCGAACACGAGATCGACCAGGCGCGTGCCGAGCAGCGTCGTCTCGAAACGCTGCGCTCGAAGCTCGAACGCGTGCGGCGGCTGGCGCCGTACCTGAAGGAATTGACCTTCAAGGAAGCGGCGCTCGCGGAACTGGGCGCCGTCGTCGAGCTGCCGCCCAGCGCGTACGCGGACTTGCTGAAGGCGCAAGGCGATCTGGCTGCCGAGCAGAAGGTGCTCGAAGAGCGTCGCGCGGACCTGCTCGCGAAACGGCAGGCGCGCGACGCGATCGTTCCCGATGCCGACGCGCTCGCGCTCGCCGGCGACATCGAAGCGCTCGACCGCTTGCGCGGCGCTTGCATGAACCATGCACAGGATCTGCTGCTGCTCGGCGCCGACGTCGAGCGGCATCTGTCCGCGGCAGCGGCCGCTGCCGCGCAGCTCGGCTGGCCGACCGACGAGCCGTCGCTGCGCGCGGCGCTGCCAACCGCGCTGTCGCTGAAGACGGTCGCGAACCTGTTGCGCGACCACGGCGCGCTGCATCAGGCGCTGAGCGGCGCACGCGAGTC